>NZ_CP121679.1:3020000-3620000 GCF_029760895.1 Ancylobacter sp. WKF20 | reverse complement strand
GCCCGCGGCACGTCGAGCCGGAAGCCGCCCTCCGTCGCCAGCACGATCATGTCAGCGACGATCTTGCCCTGCGGCGTCAACAGCGCCGCATAGCGCGCCGCGCCCGGCGCCTCGGGCGTGCGGGAGGTCAGCAGATTGTCGAGGAAATGCGCGGCGTCCGCCCCGGCGATGCGGGCGACGGCGCGCTCCTTCAAGATGGCGATCGGCATGGCGGGCGTTCCGGTGGCGGCTCACGCGAGGGGTCGCCTCGACAGGTAAGCCCTGCGCCGCCCGCGGGCAAGCGCAAAGGAACAAAGGACGAACGGCCCCGACGCCGTGCGCCGGCGCAAAGCGCGTGCCCGCCACGCCTGCCCACGGCTTGCCCACGGCTTGCCCCTTGGCGCTGTCGCACCATTTCAACACGGGCGTCCTAGGCTGGGCGCAGCAACGGCATTCGAGGAGAAACACCATGTCCGGCACCGTCCTGTTCACCGGTACCGCCACCGCCATTGGCGGGCGCAACGGCCACTCGCAGACCAGCGACGGCTCCGTCTCGGTCGATCTCGGCATGCCCAAGGGCGGCACGCTGGAAGCCGGCAAGACGACGCCCGAGCACCTCTTCGCCACCGGCTACGCCGCCTGCTTCGGCTCGGCGGTCGAGGCGGTCGGCCACCAGAAGAAGCTCGACGTGACCGGCGCCGCCGTCACCGTCGCGGTCTCGCTGGTGAAGGGCGATGACGGCTACAGCCTCGCCGCCAAGCTCTCGCTCAAGGCCCCCGCGCTCTCGCCGGAGGAGACCCGCGAGGTGCTGGAAGCCGCGCACCAGATGTGCCCCTACTCCAAGGCCACGCGCGGCAACATCCCGGTCGAGCTCAGCGTCGGCTGACGGGGGCGCGCGTGCGGGGGCGACGTCAATCCCCCGCGCCCCACAATCCGTCATCCCGGCCAAGCGCAGCGCAGAGCCGGGATCGGCGGAAGAATGAGGCGGGACGCGATCCCGGCTCGGCCTGCGGCCGTCCGGGATGACGACGACTTCCGGGATGACGCCACCGCGCGATGGCTCGCCCCGAGCGCGCCCACCCACCGCGACCGCTCTTGCCCTGCCCCGCCCTTCATGGAACCGTCACACCAACATGCGAGAGGCGGGCGATGGAACGCGCCTTTCGATCCCCTCCTTGCCGGGCCCCCTCTCCGGGATGGCCCGCACCCACGGCACCGGCGAGCACCTGTCATGGTTGAGACCGTTCATGGCTGAGACCGTCCTGACCCATGCCCGGCTCGTGCTGGAAGACCGGCTGGTCGATGGCACGCTGGTGATCGCCGACGGCGTGATCCGCGCCATCGACGACGGCCCCTCACGCCTTCCCGGCGCGGTCGATTGCGGCGGCGACTATCTCGCGCCCGGCCTCATTGACCTGCATACCGACGCGCTCGAAGGCCATTTCGTGCCGCGCCCCAAGGTTTTCTGGCCGGATCAGCGCGCCGCCGCGCTGGCGCATGACGCGCAGATGGCGGGCTCGGGCGTCACCACCGTGTTCGACGCGATCTGCGCCGGTGGCTTCGACCAGGCCAAGGCCGACCGGCGCGCGCTCTATGAGGTGATGCTGGACGCCGTGGACGAGGGCACCGCGCGCGGCCTGTTCCGCGTCGATCACCGCATCCATCTGCGCTGCGAGCTGACCGATCACGGCCTGCCCGAACTGGTCGATGCCGCACTCGGCCGCCCGACGCTGGCGCTCGCCTCGCTGATGGACCACACGCCCGGCACGCGGCAATGGCGCAATGTCGAGCATCTCAAGGTCTATCTCTCCGGCATCGGCAAGGGCGGCGCCGATCTCGACCGCGAGGTGGCGGACCGGATCGAGCGGGCGCGCGGCGCGGTGGCCGGCAATTATGACCGCATGGTCGCGCTGTTCGCCGCCTCCGGCATCGTGCTGTCGAGCCATGACGACACCACGCCGGCCCATGTCGACGAGGCGCTGGCGGCGGGCTGCACCATTTCCGAATTCCCGACCACGCTGGAAGCCGCCCGCGCGGCGCATGCGGGGGGGCTGGCCACCATTGGCGGGGCGCCCAATGTGGTGCGCGGCGGCTCGCATTCCGGCGGCGTGTCGATGCGTGACCTCGCGGCGGAAGGGCTGCTCGACGCGCTCGCCTCCGATTATGTGCCGGCGAGCCTGTTGCAGGCGGCGATGGCGCTGACCCGCACGGTCGGCCTCACCATCCCGGCGGCGCTCGCGCTGGTGACCGCCGCGCCCGCCCGCCTCGCCCGGCTCGAGGATCGCGGCCGGCTGGCCCCGGGGCTGCGGGCCGATCTCGTGCGTTTTCGCATGGCCGAGGACACGCCGGTGGTGGGCGAATTGTTCAGCGCCGGGCGGCGGGTGTTCTGACGCGCATGAGCACCGCCCGCTACGCCGTCTATTTCGCCCCTCCGGCGGCCTCGCCGCTCTGGCGCTTCGGCTCCGCCGTCATCGGTTATGACGCGGAGAGCGGGCAGGATGTGCCGCCCCCGCCGCTGCGCCGCTTTGAGGCGGCGCGCTGGCGCAACATCACCAGCGAGCCGCGCCGCTATGGCTTCCATGGCACGCTGAAGGCGCCGTTCCGCCTCGCCGAG
Source organism: Ancylobacter sp. WKF20 (assembly GCF_029760895.1). NCBI lineage: Bacteria > Pseudomonadati > Pseudomonadota > Alphaproteobacteria > Hyphomicrobiales > Xanthobacteraceae > Ancylobacter > Ancylobacter sp. WKF20. The sequence continues at coordinate 3,617,407 of NZ_CP121679.1, read as the reverse complement.
GGCCGGACGGAAGCCGAGCTGCGCGAGGCCTGCGCGCGCTTTGCCGCCGAGCGCACGCGCTTTGCCTGCGCCGGGGTCAGCGTTTCCGCCATCAGCCGCTTCATCGCGCTGAAGCTCGCCTCGAACTGCGCGGCGCTCGACCGGCTGGCGGCCGGCGCGGTCGCCGCCTTCGACGACTTCCGCGCGCCGATGAACGAGGCCGAGCGGGAAAAGCGCCTGCGCGCCCCGCTCACCCCGCGCCAGCGCGACCATCTGGACCGTTGGGGCTACCCCTATGTGCTGGACGATTTCCGCTTCCACATGACGCTGACCGGCCCGCTGGAGGATGACGAGCGGGCGCTGGCGCTGGCGGAACTCGAGGAGGCGTTCGCCGCCTCCGGCAGCGACGGGCCGCTGATCGTCTCCGAGATCGCCCTCTACCGGCAGGAGACCGGAGCCTTCCGCCTCATCGCCCGCTATCCGCTGGGGAACTGACCCATGGCAAGCCTCGGCCTCACGCCATCCATCGACCCCACCGCGGAAGTCATCCGCTCGACGCTCGGGCGCTACACCGAGGTGGGCCCGCGCACCAAGCTGCTGGAAGTGGCGCTCGGCGACTATTCCTATGTCGTGAACGATGCCGACATCGCCTATGCGCGCATCGGCAAGTTCACCTCCATCGCCGCGATGACCCGGATCAATCCGGGCAACCACCCGATGGAGCGGGCGAGCCAGTCACATTTCACCTACCGCGCCTCGGCCTATTTCGAGGATGCCGACGACGAGCCGGAGTTCTTCGCCTGGCGCCGGGACCATGGCGTCACCATCGGCCATGATGTGTGGATCGGCCACGGCGCCATCATCCTGCCCGGCCGCAGCATTGGCGATGGCGCGGTGGTGGCGGCGGGCGCGGTGGTGACCAAGGATGTCGCGCCCTACACCATCGTCGCCGGAGTTCCCGCGAAGCCCGTGCGGGCGCGCTTTGCCCCCGCCATCGGCGAACGTCTTCAGGCACTCGGCTGGTGGGACTGGGAGCATGCCCGCCTGCGGGCGGCGCTGGACGATTTCCGCGCGCTGCCCGTCGAGGCGTTTCTGGACAAGCACGCCGGCTGAGCCGCGCCGGCGCTGCGTCACCCCCCGCGACTTTTGCCGCCTTGCGCGGGGGCGAGCCGGCCTTTACCCCTGTCGCTTCCGAGGATGGACCGGCGGAGACGGGTAAGATGGCTTATGGCGCGATCGAGGTGGACGAGCTGCTCGCCCGGCGCCGGCTGCGCCGCAAACTGCTGACCTGGCGCATCTTCGCCTTCCTGCTGCTGCTCGGCGGCGGCGTCGGCCTGTTCGCCTGGTGGAGCGATGGTGACTACCTGCCGCGCTCCCAGCCGCATGTGGCGCGGGTGACCATTGGCGGCATCATCCGCAATGAGCGCGAGCGGCTGGAACTCCTGGAGGAGATCGGCAATTCCGGCGCGCGGGCGGTGATCCTTTCCATCGACAGCCCCGGCGGCACGGTGGTCGGCTCGGCCGCGCTCTATGACGGGCTGCGGCGGCTTGCCGCGAAGAAGCCGGTGGTCGCGGTGGTGGACGGCATGGCGGCCTCCGGCGCCTATATCGCCGCCATGGGCGCCGACCACATCGTCGCGCCGCGCAATTCGCTGGTCGGTTCGATCGGCGTCATCTTCCAGTTCCCGAATTTCGCCGAGCTGATGAAGACGGTCGGCATCTCCTATGAGGAGATCAAGTCCAGCCCGCTCAAGGCCGCGCCGAACATGTTCGACCCGCCGAGCGAGGATGCACGCGCCGCCGTGCGTTCGCTGGTCGAGGATTCGTACAGCTGGTTCAAGGAGTTGGTGGCCGAGCGCCGGCTCATAACGGGTGACAAGCTGGCGCAGGCTTCCGACGGGCGGGTGTTCACCGGCCATCAGGCGCTGCCGCTGCGGCTGATCGACGAGGTGGGCGACGAGCGCACCGCGCGCGACTGGCTGGCCCGCGAGCGCGGCGTCTCCAAGGAGCTGCCGGTGCGCGCCTGGCGCACCCAGCGCGCGGGCGACGAGTTCGGCTGGCTCAAGGGCATGGTCGTGGGCGCCATGTCCCTGATCGGGCTTGAGGAACTGGCGACCACGGTGCTACGCACGGCAAGTGAGGCAGCGGCGCAGGCCCGCCTTGACGGTCTGTTGGCCCTCTGGCACCCTCACGGCGGCTAGACGGGGCCAAGATTTTCCAAAATATGATGTTTTTGGATTTCCGACGAGCCGAAAACAACAAGGGGCCGGGGCGTCGATGATTAAGTCCGAACTCGTACAGCGGATTGCTGAAGCCAATCCGCATCTCTACCAGCGTGACGTCGAGAACATCGTGAACGCGATTCTCGACGAGATCGTTGCGGCACTGGCGCGGGGCGACCGGGTCGAGCTGCGCGGTTTCGGCGCCTTCTCCGTCAAGGCGCGCCCGGCGCGCACCGGCCGCAACCCGCGCACCGGCGCGCATGTGGCTGTCGACGGCAAGGCGGTGCCCTATTTCAAGACGGGCAAGGAGATGCGCGAACGCCTCAATGATGGCGTCGATCTCGAGTAACACGCCCTGTCGCAACCTTCCCGGAGTGCCCCCGTGCTGCGCCGTATCCTGATGGTCGTCATCCTCCTGCCGCTCTCCGTGGCGCTTGTCATGCTCGCCGTGGCCAACCGGCAGAAGATCGGGCTGGTGGTGGATCCCTTCGGTGGCGCCTGGACGGTGGAAGCCCCGCTCTTCCTCGTCGTCTTCGCCGCGCTGATCCTCGGCGTGGTGATCGGCGGGGTCAGCGTGTGGCTCAACCAGGGCCGTTACCGCCGCGCCGCCCGCCGCAACGGGCGCGAGGCGCGCCGCGCCACCCAGCAGGCGGAGGATCTGCGCGCCAGCCTTGCCGCCCGCAACGCCGCGCCCGCGCGTCCGGCAGGCCTCGCTCTCGCCTCCGGTTCCGCCAGCCCGGCGCTGACCGACCGCCGCAGCGCCGCCTGAGCGCGCCGCGATGGAGGGGCTGCGCCTTGTCTCGGCCGAGGAAATCGGCCGGCTCCTTACCTTTCCCGCGCTGATCGACGCGCTCGACAACGCCTTCCGGCGCCGCATCGTCACGCCGGTGCGCCATCATCACCATGTCGAGCGCCCCGGCGGCGACGGCACGCTGCTGCTGATGCCGGCCTGGAGCGCCGACGGCACGGAAGACGACGTGATGGGCACCAAGCTCGTCTCGGTCTTTCCCGGCAATAATGCGCGCGGGCTCGACAGCGTGATCGGGCTCTATGTGCTGAACTCCGCCGCCACCGGCGAGCCGCGCGCGGTCATGGACGGGCGCACCCTCACCGTCTGGCGCACCGCCGCCGCCTCGGCGCTCGCCGCGCGTTATCTCGCGCGGGAGGACGCCTCACGGCTCACCATCATCGGCGCCGGCGCGCTCGCGCCCTATCTCGCCCGCGCCCATGCGAGCGTCCGGCCGATCCGTACGGTGACGATCTGGAACCGCACGCTGGAGCGCGCCGACGCGCTGGCCGCCACGCTGCGCACCGAGGGGTTCGACGCCCGCGCCGAGGCCGATCGCGGCGCGGCCATCGCGGACGCCGACATTGTGAGTTCCGCCACCCTCTCCGCCGCGCCGCTGGTGGAGGGGCGCTATCTCCGGCCCGGCCAGCATGTGGATCTCGTCGGCGGCTTCACGCCGACCATGCGCGAGGCCGATGACGAGGCCATCCGCCGGGCGCGGGTCTATGTCGACACCCGCGCCGGGGCGGGCAAGGAAGCCGGCGACATCGTCATCCCGCTGGCCAGCGGCGTGCTGACGCCGCAGGCCATTCAGGGCGACCTGTTCGAACTCGCCGCCGGCACGGCGCCGCGTCGTGGTGGGGCGGAGGAGATCACCCTGTTCAAATCGGTCGGCACCGCCATCGAGGATCTCGCCGCCGCCGAGCTGGTCTGGAAGGCGCTGAAGGGCTGAGGTTGAGGGGTCTGCGCACTTAGCCCGCCCTGTTCGCCTCTGTCATCCCGGACAGCCGAAGGCTGATCCGGGATCGCATCCCGGATCGAGAACGGCCCACGATCCCGGCTCTGCGCTACGCTTGGCCGGGATGACAGTTACGGACGGCAGGCGCCCGCGCACCCTTAATGCCCCGCCCTCAATGCCCTGCCTTCGCCGCGACCTTGGGCGTCGGGGCGCCGGTGAGCGCGGCGCGGCGGGCGTCGAGTCGCTCGATGATCGCCTTGGCCACCAGCGTCACCAGCGCCACGGCGGTGAGGATCGTCGCGATGGCGAAGGCGGCGATGGCGTTGTTGTCCTGATAGAGCAGCTCGATCTGCAGCGGCAGCGTGTTGGTCTGGCCGCGAATATTGCCGGAGACCACCGAGACCGCGCCGAACTCGCCCATCACCCGCGCATTGCAGAGCGCCGCGCCATAGAGCAGGGCGAAGCGCACATTGGGCAGCGTCACCTGCCGCAGGATGCGCCAGCCGCCGGCGCCGAGCGTCACCGCCGCTTCCTCCTCTTCCGAGCCCTGCGCGATCATCAGCGGGATCAGCTCGCGCGCCACGAAGGGCGCGGTGACGAACAGGCTGGCCAGGATGATGGCGGGAATGGCGAACATGATCTTGATATCATGCGCCTCCAGCCACGGGCCCAAGAGGCCCTGCGCACCATAGACGAAGAGATAGGCGACGCCGGCGATGATCGGCGAGATGGAGAAGGGCAGTTCCACCAGCGCCACCAGGAGGTTGCGGCCGGGGAAATGGAACTTGGCGATGGCCCAGGCGGCGGCGATGCCGAAGGCCACATTGATCGGCACCACGATCAGCGCGGTGAGCACGGTGAGCCAGATGGCGTAGCGCGTCGAGGGATCGGCGAAGGAGGCGGCATAGGCCCCGACGCCATGGCGGAACGCCTCGGCGAAGATGGCGAGCAGCGGGGCGACCAGAACCAGCGCCGTCACCGCCAGCACGGCGCCGATGAGCAGGCGGCGGGTCAGCGGGCCGTCGCCGACGCGGATGCGGCCGGAGGCGGGAGAGGCCTTGGAGCGCGAGGTGCTCATGCTCAGTCTCCCGTCCCGATGCGGCGCTGCTGCCAGAGCTGGATCATGTTGACGAGAAACAGCAGGGTGAAGGCGAGCGCCAGCAACGTGGCGGCGATGGCGGCGGCGGCCGGGTAGTCATATTCCTCGATGCGGATGAAGGTCAGCAGCGAGACCACCTCGGTCTTCATCGGCAGGTTGCCGGCAATGAAGATGATGGCGCCGAACTCGCCGAGCGAGCGGGCAAAGCCCAGCGAGGCGCCGGTGAGGAAGGCGGGGAAGATCGCCGGGAAGATGATGCGGGCGAAGATGCGCCAGTCCGAGGCGCCGAGCGTCGCGGCGGCCTCCTCGACATCGGCGGCGAGATCCTCCAGCACCGGCTGCACGGTGCGCACGACGAAGGGGATGGAGGTGAAGGCCATGGCGGCGGCGATGCCGATGGGGGTGTAGGCGACCTTGATGCCGAGCGCGGCGAGCGGGGCGCCAAACCAGCCATTGCTGACGAACAGCGCCGAGAGGGCGAGGCCCGCGACGGCGGTCGGCAGGGCGAAGGGCACGTCCACCAGCGCGTCGAGCAGGCGCCGGCCGGGAAATTCGTAGCGCACCAGCACCCAGGCGAGCGCCAGCCCATAGATCGCGTTGAACAGTGTGGCGAGCGCGGCGGTGACGAGGGTGAGCTGGAAGGCCGCCGAGGTGCGCGCGCCGCTCATGATGGTGAAATAGCGCGCGAGGCCGACATCGCTCGCCTGCCAGATCAGCGCGCCGAGCGGCAGCAGCACGATCAGGCTGAGATAGAACAGGGTGATGCCGAGCGCGAGCGGGAAGCCCGGTATGACGCGGTTCAACGGCGGTCTCCTGAACGGCGGTCTTCCGAACGGTCTATGGCCGGGACGAGCCCGGCCATTGCCGCATTACGGGAGAGATGTCCAGCGTGGCGGGGCGGCTCGCGCCCCGCTCGTGCCGTCTCACTGGCCGACGAACAGCTCGTCCAGCTTGCCGCCCGAGGCGAACTGCGTCTTCTGCACATTGGCCCAGCCGCCGAACACGTCCTCGACCTTGACGAGACGCACCGGGGCAAAGCGGTCCTTGAACTTTTCGGCGACCTTGGCATCGACCACGCGGTTATTGGCCTTGGCGGCGACCGTCTGGCCCTCCGGCGAATAGAGGAAGGTCAGGTAGTCGGTGGCCAGCTGGCGCGAGCCGCGCTTCTCGACGACCTTGTCGACGACGGCGACCGGGAATTCGGCGAGCAGGCTGACCGGCGGCACGACGACGACGAAGTTCTTGTCCTTGTAGGCGTCCTTGGCGCTGATCACCTCGGCCTCGAAGCTGAGCAGCACATCGCCCTGCTCGCGCTCGACGAAGGAGGTGGTGGCGCCGCGCCCGCCGGTGTCGAACACCACGACATTCGACAGGAACTTCTTCACGAAGGCGTCGGTCTTGGCGACGTCGCCGTTGAACTTCTCCAGCGCGAAGGCATAGGCGGCCAGATAGGTGTAGCGGCCATTGCCCGAGGTCTTCGGGTTCGGGAAGACCAGCTTCACATCGTCGCGGACGAGGTCGTCCCAGCTCTTGATGTTCTTCGGGTTTCCGGCGCGCACCAGGAAGGCGGGGAAGGAGTACCAGGGCGAGGCGGCGTTCGGCAGGCGGGTCTGCCAGTCCTTGGCGACGAAGCCCTTGTCGACCAGGAACTGGATGTCGGTGACCTGGTTGAAGGTCACGACATCGGCCTCCAGCCCCTCGACAATGGAGCGGGCCTGCTTGGAGGAGCCGGCATGGCTCTGGTCGACCTTCACCTCGGTGCCGGTCTTCGCCTTGTAGGCCGGCACGAACTCCTTGTTCACCGCCTCGAACAGCTCGCGGGAGATGTCGTAGGAGGCGTTGAGCAGGGAGGTCGGCGCCTGCTGGGCGCGGGCGGCACCCGGGGCGATAACGCTGAGGGCGAGCGGCGCCAGGGCGGCGGCGAGGACAAGGCGGCGCGACAGGCGCATGGCGGTTCTCCCAATGCCGGCCCGCAGGCCGGATAATGCAAATTTAATGCGTGAAATTATCTATTTCACAGATAATGTTGAGTAGCATGTGAATTGCCGACACGGAAGGGGCAATTCGCCGCCGATGTCGGAAAGATGCAAGGCCGATGGCGGGCACGTTCCGGGGCGCGGCCGGTGAGAACGCCGCGACCCTCGCCAGCCCGGCGCGTTCCGTGCTACTGGCTGGCGCTTGAGGAGGCGGCCGTGTCGCTTGAGATCAAAATCTGCGGGTTGAGCACGCCCGAGACGCTGGACGCAGCGCTTGCCGCCGGGGCCGACATGGTCGGCCTGGTGTTCTTCCCGCGCAGCCCGCGCCATGTCGATGTCGCGCGCGCCGCCCGCCTTGCGGCGCAGGCACGCGGACGCGCCCAGATCGTCGCGCTCACCGTCGATGCCGACGACGCCGCGCTCGCCGCCATTCTCGACGCCGCCGCCCCGGACATTCTCCAGCTGCATGGCCATGAAACGCCGGAGCGCGTCAGCGCGATCCGCGCCCGCTTCGGCCGGCCGGTGATGAAGGCACTCGGCATTGGCGGGCCGGAGGATCTTCCCGCGCTCACCGCCTATGCCGGCGTCGCCGACCGTCTGCTGCTCGACGCCAAGCCGCCCAAGGGCGCGGCGCTGCCCGGCGGTAATGGCGTCGCCTTCGACTGGAACCTGATCGCCGACCTCGACCTCGCCAATCTTGACCTTGCCAATCTTGACCGCGCCCGCTCCTTCATGCTGTCAGGAGGTCTGGACCCGGCGAATGTCGGCACCGCCGTGCGGCTCATCCAGCCGGGCGGCGTGGACGTATCCTCCGGTGTCGAGCAGGCCCCCGGCATCAAGGACCCCGCCCTCATCGCCGCTTTCGTGCGCGCGGCGCGAGAGGCTGCCGTCCTGCCGGGCCCGGCCGGCGCGACGCCCACCCCACCCGCCAGAGAGACGAGCCCGCCGTGAACGTCCTGAACTCCTTCCGTACCGGCCCCGACGAGAACGGGCATTTCGGCATTTTCGGTGGTCGTTTCGTGGCCGAAACGCTCATGCCGCTCATCCTCGACCTGGAAAAGGCCTATGAGGCGGCGAAGGCCGACCCGGCCTACAAGGCGGAGATGGATTCCGGGCTCAAGCATTATGTCGGCCGCCCGAGCCCGCTCTATTACGCCGAGCGCTTCACCGAGCACCTGCGCAAGGGCGCCCCGGCCGGCAAGGGCGCCAAGATCTATTTCAAGCGTGAGGAGCTGAACCACACCGGCTCGCACAAGGTGAACAACGTGCTCGGCCAGATCCTGCTCGCCCGCCGCATGGGCAAGGAGCGGATCATCGCCGAGACCGGCGCCGGCCAGCACGGCGTCGCCACCGCCACGCTCTGCGCCCGCTACGGGCTGAAATGCGTGGTCTATATGGGCGCCGTCGACGTCGCCCGACAGGCACCCAACGTCTTCCGCATGAAGATGCTCGGCGCCGAGGTGGTGCCGGTGACCTCCGGCTCCAGCACGCTCAAGGACGCCATGAACGAGGCGCTGCGCGACTGGGTGACCAACGTGCATGACACCTTCTACTGCATCGGCACCGTTGCCGGCCCGCACCCCTATCCAGGTATGGTGCGCGACTTCCAGTCGATCATCGGCGTTGAGACCCGCGCCCAGATGCTGGAGCAGGAAGGCCGTCTGCCGGACAGCCTGATCGCCTGCATCGGCGGCGGCTCCAACGCGATGGGCCTGTTCCATCCCTTCTTGGACGACCCGACCGTGCAGATCTTCGGCGTCGAGGCGGCCGGCCATGGCATCCCGTCCGGCCAGCACGCCGCCTCGCTCACCGGCGGGCGTCCGGGCGTGCTGCACGGCAACCGCACCTATCTCCTGATGGATGATGACGGGCAGATCACCGAAGCGCACTCCATCTCGGCCGGTCTCGACTATCCCGGCATCGGCCCAGAGCACAGCTGGCTGCACGACACCGGCCGCGCCACCTACATCTCGGCCACCGACGACGAGGCGCTGAGCGCCTTCCAGCTGGTCTCCAAGCTCGAGGGCATCATCCCCGCGCTGGAGCCGGCCCATGCGCTGGCCAAGGTCATCGAACTCGCGCCGACCCTGGCCGACGATCACCTGATGGTGGTCAACATGTCCGGCCGCGGCGACAAGGACATTCCGCAGGTGGCGGAAATTCTGGGGACTCGCCTATGACCACGCGCCCGATCACCCGGCTCGACCATCGCTTCAAGGCCTGCGCCGCCGAGGGGCGCGCGGCGCTGGTGACCTTCGTCACCGCCGGCGACCCGGATTACGACACCTCGCTGAGCCTGCTGAAGTCGCTGCCGGGCGCCGGCGCCGACATCATCGAGCTCGGCGTGCCCTTCACCGACCCGATGGCCGACGGCCCCGCCATCCAGGCGGCGGGCCTGCGCGCGCTCAAGGCCGGGCAGACGCTTGCCAAGACCATCGCCATGGTCCGCGAGTTCCGCAAGACCGACGACACCACCCCGCTGGTGCTGATGGGCTATTATAACCCGGTCTATATTTACGGCGTCGACCGCTTCCTCGCCGACGCCAAGGCCGCCGGGGTGGATGGGCTCGTGGTCGTCGACCTGCCGCCGGAAGAGGACAATGAGCTGTGCCTGCCGGCGCTGAAGGCGGGCCTTGCCTTCATCCGCTTGGCCACGCCCACCACCGACGACAAGCGCCTGCCGGCCGTGCTCGCCCATACGGCGGGCTTCGTCTACTACGTCTCGATCAACGGCATCACCGGCGCGGCGACGCCCGACGCTACTGTGGTCGGCCAGGCGGTGGCGCGCATCAAGCGCCACACCGAGCTGCCGGTCGCGGTCGGCTTCGGCGTGCGCACGCCCGAGCAGGCGGCGGCGATCGCGGCGGGTGCCGATGGCGTGGTGGTCGGCTCGGCGCTGATCGACGCGCTGCGCGGCACGCTCGACGCGGACGGCCACGCCACCGCCGGCACGGTGGGGGCGGTCACCTCCCTCGTCGGCCGCCTCGCCGATGCGGTGCGCGGCACAGGGCGCGCGGCGGCCGAATAGGCCCCACCGCCCCTTTTTGCGGCCGCGCCGGCCCCTTCGCGCGCTTACCTGCCTTTTCATCGCCCTTGTCGGCGATTAGATGAGGGCGCGGCTGTCCATCGGGCAGCCGCCATCCCTTCCCGTCCGGAGCCACGCCGTTGAACTGGATCTCGAACGTCGTCCGCCCGAAGCTGAACAGCTTCCTCAATCGCCGCGAGGTGCCGGAGAATCTCTGGGTGAAGTGCCCCGAGACCGGGCAGATGGTGTTCCACAAGGATCTGGAGGCGAACCTCTTCGTCATCCCGGGCTCCAACTACCATATGCGGATGGACCCGAAGGCGCGGTTGAGCTCGATGTTCGACGGCGGCAAATGGTACGACATCGCCCTGCCGCAGGTGGTCGCCGACCCGCTGAAATTCCGCGACGAGAAGCGCTACGCCGACCGCCTCAAGGACGCCCGCGCCAAGACCGGCGCGCAGGACGCGGTGAAGGTCGGCTATGGCAAGCTGGAAGGCCTGCCGGTCACCATCGCCGTGCAGGATTTCGGCTTCATGGGCGGTTCGCTCGGCATGGCGGCCGGTGAGGCCATCGTGACCGGGCTTGAGACCGCCGCCTCGCGCGGCACGCCCTTCATCATGTTCGCCTCCTCCGGCGGGGCGCGCATGCAGGAAGGCATCCTCTCGCTGATGCAGATGCCGCGCACCACCTGCGCCATCCAGGAACTGCGGGAAGCCAAGCTCCCCTATATCGTGGTGCTCACCAACCCGACCACCGGCGGCGTCACCGCCTCCTACGCCATGCTGGGCGACATCCAGATCGCCGAGCCGGGTGCGCTGATCGGCTTCGCCGGACCGCGCGTCATCGAGCAGACGATCCGCGAGAAGCTGCCCGAGGGCTTCCAGCGCGCCGAATATCTGCGCGACCACGGCATGATCGACCTCGTCGTGCACCGCCATGAGATGCGCGCGACGCTCGGCCGGCTCTGCCGGCTCCTGATGCGCGCCCCCGCCGTCGAGGTCGCCCGCCCGGTGGAAGCCCCCGCCGACGCCGCCCGTTCCGGCGAGGCCCCGGCTTTGCCCGCGCCCGCGAGCGCCTGAGGCCCGCCATGTCCGCCGCGCCACTTGCCGGCCCCTCGGAGCGGCCTCCGGTCGAGGACATTTTCGAGCGGCTGCTGGCGCTGCATCCCAAGCTGATCGACCTCTCGCTCGACCGCATGTGGCGGGTGCTGGAGCGGCTCGGCCATCCCCAGCGCCGCCTGCCGCCGGTGATCCATGTCGCCGGCACCAATGGCAAGGGCTCGACCGTCGCCTTCATGCGCGCCGTGCTGGAGGCCGCCGGCAAGCGCGTGCATGTCTACACCTCGCCCCATCTGGTGCGCTTCAACGAGCGCATCCGCCTCGCCGGCCACCTTGTCGACGACGCGACGCTGACCGACGCGCTGGCCCGCGCCGAGGTGGCCAATGAGGGCGCGCCCATCACCTTCTTCGAGATCACCACGGCGGCGGCCTTCCTGCTGTTTTCCGAGGTGCCGGCGGATGTGCTGCTGCTCGAGGTCGGCCTCGGTGGCCGGCTCGACGCCACCAATGTGATCGACGCCCCGCTGGTCTCGGTCATCACGCCGGTCTCCATCGACCATGTCGATTTCCTCGGCGAGACGGTTGCCGCCATTGCCGGCGAGAAGGCGGGCATCCTCAAGCGCGGCGTGCCGGCGGTGATCGCCCAGCAGCCGCGCGAGGCGCTGGCCGTCATCGAACGGCAGGCGGCGCGGCTCGGCGTGCCGCTCACCGTCATGGGGGAAGGCTTCCAGGCCCATGAGGAAGGCGGCCGTCTTGTGGTGCAGGATGAGGACGGGTTGATCGACCTGCCGCGCCCGCGCCTCGTCGGCCCGCACCAGATCGGCAATGCCGGGCTGGCGGTGGAGACGCTGCGCATCGCCGGGCAGCGCGATCCGGCGCTGCGCCTGCCCTTCGCCGCCTTCGAGGATGGCATGCGTCAGGCGAACTGGCCCGCGCGGTTGCAGCGGCTCGGGCCGGGCCCGCTCACCCAGCGCGCGCCCGAGGGTGTCGATGTCTGGCTCGATGGCGGGCACAATGCCGCCGGCGGCCAGGCGCTGGCCGCCGCGCTGGCGGATCTGGAAGACCGCGTGTCGCGCCCGCTGGTGATGATCGTCGGCATGCTCGGCTCGAAGGATTCCGGCACCTTCCTCGCCCCCTTTGCCGGGCTGGCGCGCGAGCTCATCGCCGTGCCGGTGCCGGGCGAGCACAAGGGCCAGCCGCCGGAAGCCGTCGCGGCCGCGGCCAGCGCGCATGGCATCAGCGCCTCGACGGCGGTGAGCGTCGCGGCGGCGCTGGAAAGTCTGGATATGTCGGGGACAGTGTCCGCGGGCCCGGCGCCGCGCGTGCTGATCGCCGGCTCGCTCTATCTCGCCGGGGCGGTGCTCGCGGAGAATGGCAGCCTGCCGGACTGATGTCGCAGCGGCGTTCTGGAAGGCTTATCGCAGGCGCGCAGGGGCGGCGATCCCGGTCCGGCCCCGCGGACCGTCCGGGATGACGCCAGAGGCAGTCGCCAGGGGCCACCGGTCCCGCAGGGAGCCGGCGCCCGTCGACAGGCCGGCTCCGCTCAGCGCGGGGCCAGCACCATGATCATCTGCCGACCTTCGAGCGAGGGCTCCGCCTCGACCTTGGCGATCGTGGCGAGTTCTTCCTTCACGCGGTTCAGCAGCTTGTAGCCGAGTTCCTGGTGCGCCATCTCGCGGCCGCGGAAGCGCAGGGTGATCTTCACCTTGTCGCCTTCGTCGAAGAAGCGGTGGATCGCCTTCATCTTCACCTCATAGTCGTGGGTGTCGATGCCGGGACGCAGCTTGATTTCCTTGATCTCGACGATGTGCTGCTTCTTGCGCGCCTCGTTGGCCTTCTTCTGGTTCTGGTACTTGAAGCGGCCGTAATCGAGGATCTTGCAGACCGGCGGCACGGAATTCGGCGCGATCTCGACCAGATCGAGGCCGGCTTCCTGCGCGCGCAGAATGGCGTCCCGGGTCTGGATGACGCCGAGATTCTGCCCATCCTGGTCGATGAGCTGCACTTCGCGGATCCGGATGTCTTCGTTGACGCGCGGACCGTCCTTTTCCGGCGCGACGGGTCTCATGGGGCGACGAATGGCGTCTTCTCCTCTGCCATTTCAGAAAGTACGTCTCATCGCGCCGCGAATTCTTGCCGGCCGGCTCGTTTCTGCGCGCGTAAAACGGTCGCAGAAGATCGTGACAAACCCGACAGAAGTCAACGGCATGACGAAACGGAAAATACCCAAAGTTGCGCCGTGAGGGCAAAGTTCGGGTAAGGCGGGGCCGCGCGCGTGCCGAAGCTCTTGCGCCGCCGCCCGGCGCCTGTAGGGGAATGTGGCGTCGCCGGCACGAATCGCAAGAAGCTGTACCGGCCAAGAGCCCCGCGACGGCGTGCCGTCCGAAGGACGAGGACCGTGATGACCGCCACCGACACGCCGCCCGACTTCCTCACCTTGGGCGCGGATGCCCGCCGCATCGCCCTGCGCCACACGCCCAGCACGCCGGAGGCCGGCCCCGGCGTGCTATGGTGCGGCGGTTATCTCTCGGACATGCGCGGCACCAAGGCCGAGCGCCTCGCGCAATGGGGCGAAGGTGTCGGCCGCGCGGTGGTGCGCTTCGACTATTCCGGCCATGGGGAATCGGAAGGCGCCTTCATCGACGGCACGATCTCGCGCTGGGCCGAGGAGGCGCTCGCCGTGTTCGACCGCGCGACCACCGGCCCGCAGGTCGTCGTCGGCTCCTCCATGGGCGGCTGGATCGCGCTGCTGCTCGCGCGGGCGCTTGCCGCGCGCGGGGAGAGCCAGCGCCTCGCCGGCCTCGTCCTCATCGCCCCGGCGCCGGACTTTTCCGAGGAACTGATGTGGAACGCGATGACGCCGGAGATCCGTGCCGAGATCGAGCAGACGGGCGTGTGGTATCGCAAGTCCGACTATGGCGAGCCGACCCCGATCACCCGCGCCTTCATCGAGGACGGGCGCCGCAATCTCGTGCTGGGCAGCCCCTTCGCCGTCGGGTGCCCGGTGCGCATCCTGCAGGGCGTGGCCGATGACGTGGTGCCCTGGCAGCACGCGATGAAGCTCGTCACCTGCCTCGCCGAAGACGATGTGGTGATCACTCTGGTGAAGGATGGCGACCACCGCCTCTCCCGCGAGGAGGACATCGCCCGCATCATCGAGGCGGTGGAGACGGTGGCGTAGCGGCCTGCGTCCCCTCAGGATGCGGCGCGCAGGAAGATGAGTTCGCTGGTGTCGTAGCGCCGGCGCTCCAGTTCCTCGAAGCCCTCGGGCGCGGCGAAGGCGGCTTCGACCGATTCCTCGACGACGATCAGCGCCTCGGGCGCCAGCCAGCCGCCGTCGCGCGCGCTGGTGAGCGCCGCCAGCGCGAGGCCGCGCCCATAGGGCGGGTCGCAGAAGACGAGATCGAAGGCGTCATTGGCAAAGGCGGTGCCGAGCTTGGTGGCGTCGCGCCGGAAGATGCGGGTGACGCCGCCGAGGCCGAGTGCCTCGACATTGGCCCGGATCAGCCCGCGCGGCTCGGTCGCCTCATCGACGAAGACGGCGAATTTCGCCCCGCGCGAGATCGCTTCCAGCCCCAGCGCGCCCGTGCCGGCGAACAGGTCGAGCACGCGCGCGCCGTCCGCCGGGTCGCCATAGGCATGGGCGAGCACGTTGAAAAGCGCCTCGCGCAGCCGATCCGAGGTCGGCCGCGTGGCGTTGGAAGAGGGGCCGCTCAGGGTGCGGCCCTTGAAGCGCCCGCCGACGATGCGCACGGCTCAGCCTCGCCGGATCAGCCGCGCGGCGGACGGCCGGGACGCCCGCCCGGCTTGCCGCCCGAGGGCTTGCCACCTGAAGGCCGGCCACCCGAGGGCTTTCCGCCGGAGGGACGGCCACCGGACGGCTTGCCGCCAAAGGACTTGCCGCCCGACGGCTTGTCGCCGAAGGATTTGCCACCCGGACGACCACCCGCCGGACGCCCGCCCGGCTTGTCGCCGAAGGACTTTCCACGCGGCTTGTCACCGAACGGCCGGTCACCGAAGGATTTGCCGGCCGGGCGCTCGCCACGCGGACGATCCACGGCGGGGCGCTCGCCGCGCGGCTTGTCGCCGAAGGAGCGAGTGGGCCGGTCGGCGAAGTTCTTGGCGCCGTAATTGCGCGCGGGACGATCACCCTCCTCGCGGCGCGGGTGCTCCTCGCGCGGGGCGCGCTCGGTATCACCGCTGCCAGCCAGCTTGGCGAAGCGCGGACGGCGGGTGCGGTTCTCTTCCGACTTCACCCGCCCGCTGAACGGACGGTCGCTGTCGGCCCCGCGGTAGGGACGACCACCCTCGGGACGGGGCGCACGCTCACGGAACGGACGGTCGCCCTCAGGACGGGGAGCCCGCTCGCGGAACGGACGGTCACCCTCGGCGCGCGGGGCGCGCTCACGGAACGGACGGTCGCCCTCGGGACGGGGCGCGCGCTCGCGGAAGGGACGGTCGCCCTCGGCACGGGGAGCCCGCTCGCGGAACGGGCGGTCACCCTCAGGGCGGGGCGCGCGCTCGCGGAACGGACGGTCGCCCTCGGCACGGGGGGCGCGCTCGCGGAACGGACGATCACCCTCGGGACGCGGGGCGCGCTCGCGGAACGGACGGTCACCCTCGGCACGCGGGGCGCGTTCGCGGAACGGACGGTCGCCCTCGGCACGCGGGGCGCGTTCGCGGAACGGACGGTCGCCCTCGGCACGCGGGGCGCGTTCGCGGAACGGACGGTCGCCCTCACTGCGGACGGGGCGGTCCTCCGTGCTGCGGGCAGGGCGCTCGCTGCGGCCGCGGAAGGTGCGCTCGCCGCCGCGTTCCTCGTGGTCGGCGCGCGGGGCGCGGTCCTCGGCGTCACGCGGGCGGGAGGGACGCGGGCCGGCGGCCTTACGGTCGCGGCTCGGGCCACGGCCGGGACGCTCGGGGCGGCGCTCGTCGCGGAACGGGCGCTCCTCCTCGGTCGGCGCCGGCTCGGTGGAGCGCACGCGCTGCACCAGCACCTTGCGGCCCTTGCGGTCGGCGACGAGGCCGGAGCTCACGGTCTTGTCCGGGCCAGCCTCGGTGTCGATCGGCCGGCGGCGCGGGCGATCTTCGGCGCCTTCCACCTTGGCGTAGCGCGCCTTGGAGGGCTTGCGCGGCGCCTCGTCCTCGACCGCGTGGTCGAACACCGGGCCCTCGAAATCAGCGCCGGCGGCGGCGGCAAGCTCCGGGCCGAGCTGGTCCATGAGAATGCGCGTGCGCACCTCCTCGACCGAGCCCTGCACGATCTCGCCAAGCTGGAACGGGCCATAGGACAGGCGGATGAGCCGGTTCACGTCGAGGCCGAGGCTGCCGAGAACGTTACGCACCTCGCGGTTCTTGCCCTCGCGGAGCGCCAGAGTCAGCCACACATTGGCGCCCTGCACGCGGTCGAGCACCGCTTCGATCGGCCCGTAATGCACACCGTCCACCGTGATGCCGGCGATCAGCGCGTCGAGCTTGTCCTGGGTGATGTCGCCCTTGGCGCGCACCCGGTAGCGGCGGAGCCAGCCGGTCTCCGGCAGCTCCAGCACGCGGGCGAGGCCGCCATCATTGGTGAGCAGGATCAGACCCTCGGTGTTGAGGTCGAGCCGGCCGACCGAGACCAAGCGCGGCAGGCCGCCGGGCAGGATCTCGAACAGGGTCGGGCGCCCCTCGGGGTCGTAATTGGTCGTCACCACGCCCTTGGGCTTGTGGTAAAGATAGAGCCGCGTGCGCTCCTTTTCCGGCAGCTTCACGCCGTCCACCGTGATGGTGTCTTCCGCCGTCACCGTGCGGGCCGGGCTCTCCAGCACCTCGCCATTGACCGCGACGCGACCGGCGAGGATCCATTCCTCGATCTCGCGGCGCGAGCCGAGACCGGCGCGGGCGACGACCTTGGCGATGCGCTCGGCCTCGCGCGGTTCGGCCGGCGCCAGCGCGCGGGGGGCACGCGGCACGCGATTCTGTTCCTTGCGGGGCGGGGTATTCTTGGGCATGGGATGCGGCCGTCCGGGGCTACGCGCCGGGCGAAAAGGCGCCGGGCGTCTCAAGCGATATCTGTAATGGGTCGCGGGTGCTAGCACGTCCGGGGGCGCGAGGCGAGCTTTTACGGGAGGACGCGCGCGGTGACGGGACGCTCGAGCTTCATGACACGCGCGCTGGACGAGGCGCGGGCGGCGGCCGCGCGCGGCGAGGTGCCGGTCGGCGCGGTGGTGGTGCGCGAGGGCGTGGTGATCGCCGCCGACGGCAACCGCACGCGCGAGCTGAACGATCCCTCCGCCCATGCCGAGATGCTGGCGATCCGCACGGCAGCCGCGGCGCTGGGCTCGGACCGGCTGACCGATTGCGATCTCTATGTGACGCTGGAGCCCTGCACCATGTGCGCCGGCGTCATCGCCTGGGCACGGCTGCGCCGGGTTTATTACGGCGCGGCGGACCCCAAGGGCGGGGCGGTGGAGAGCGGCGTGCGCTTCTTCGCCCAGCCGAGCTGCCACCACCGGCCGGATGTCTATGGCGGGCTCGGCGAGAGCGAGGCGGCGGCGCTGCTGAAGGATTTCTTCGCCAGCCGGCGCTGATTCCGGCGGTTCAGTTCACCCGCGAGACGCAGAAATCCACCACATCGACCAGCGCGCTGCGGGCGGGGCCGGCCGGGAAGATGCCGAGCGCATCCTTGGCCATGGCGCCGTAATGGCGGGCGCGTTCCACCGTGTCGGCAATGGCGCGGTGGCGGGCGAGCAGCTCGATGGCCTGATCGAGGTCGCCCTCGGCGATCTCGCCGCGCTCCAGGCAGCGGCGCCAGAAGTCGCGCTCGGTCTCGCTGCCGCGCCGGAAGGCCAGCACGATGGGCAGGGTAATCTTGCCCTCACGAAAATCGTCGCCGACATTCTTGCCGAGCGCGGCGCCCGAGCCGCCATAATCCAGCGCGTCATCGACGAGCTGGAAGGCGATGCCGAGATTCATGCCGTAGCTGCGGCAGGCGGCCTGTTCCAGCTTCGGACGGCCGGCGAGCACCGGGCCGACTTCGCAGGCGGCGGCAAACAGCTCGGCGGTCTTGCCGCGAATGACGGCGAGATATTCGTCCTCGCTGGTCGCGGTGTTCTTGGCGGCGGCGAGCTGGGCCACCTCGCCCTCGGCGATCACCACGGCGGCGGTGGAGAGGATGTCGAGCGCGGAGAGGTTGCCGACCTCGATCATCATGCGGAAGGCCTGGCCGAGCAGGAAATCGCCCACCAGCACGCTCGCCTCATTGCCCCAGAGCATGCGGGCGGCGAGCTTGCCGCGCCGCATCTCGCTGTCGTCGACCACGTCGTCATGCAGCAGCGTCGCCGTGTGCATGAACTCGACCGAGGCGGCGAGCTTCACATCGCCCTCGCCCTGATAGCCGGAGAGATCGGCGGTCGCGAGCGTCAGCATGGGACGCAGGCGCTTGCCGCCGGAGGAAATGAGATGCTGCGCGACCTCCGGGATCATCGTCACGTCCGAGCCGGTACGCGAGAGGATCAGGGTGTTCACCCGGTCCATATCGGCCCGCACCAGGTTGACGATGCCCTCGATGGACGGGGCGGCGGAGACCTCGGCGGCGGGATTGAAAGGCAGGACGACGGCCACGGCGGACTTTCCGGTTGGTCGGTTATGGACGCCCATATGAAGGGCGGGCAGGTGTTCCGGCAAGTACCGGCAAGTAGATGCCGACAAGTGGGCGCCGGCGGCACGTTCGGCAAGCCCACCCGGCAATCGGGAAAGGCGCGCACGCTCTGCCGGTCCCGGCATAGCGCAATTGCCGGGCGGACGGAAATACTCCGTCCGGCGCGAATGACGCAGCGTCAGGCGCGACGCGCGCTTTCATGCCACTATGGCGCCATGCGTGAACTGCTTCGGACCAACGACATCGTGCTGCTTTCCGCCGTCGAGGCGCTGCTTGACGGGGCGGGCATCGTCCATCTCGTGCTCGACCAGCATATGAGCGTGATGGAAGGCTCGATCGGCCTGCTGCCGCGCCGGCTTCTGGTCGGGGAGGACGAGATGTCGCGCGCCCGCACCCTGCTGCGCGAGGCCGGCCTCGGCGCCGAGCTGCGGGCCGAGTGAGGGATGGCGGCGTGATGGAAACCGACGCGGCGCCCTTTGCCAATTTGCCCGCTGACATCCGCGCGGAGCTGACCGACGATGCCTTTCTCGGCGGGCGGCTGCACCTGCTACAGCCCGCGCGGGGTCACCGCGCCGGTCATGACGCGCTGCTGCTCGCCGCCAGCGCGCCGGCCGATGCCCGCATGGCGGTCGATCTCGGCGCCGGCGTCGGCACGGCGGGGCTCGCCTTGGCGGTCCGCGTGCCCGAGGTAGTGGTGACGCTGGTCGAGATCGACCCCGTCACCGCTGCCCTCGCCCGCCGCAACGCGGCCCGGCAGACGCCGGATCTTGCCGGGCGCGTGGGCGTCGTCGAGGCCGATGTGGCGACGCTGGGACGGCCCGCCGGCCCGCCCGAACCGGCGGCCGGGGCGGCTGACCTCGTGCTGATGAACCCGCCCTTCAATGATCCCGCCCGCCACCGCGCCTCCCCGCATGAGCGGCGAGCGCTCGCCCATAGCGTGCCGGATGTGGGGATGGAGATGTGGATCAAGGCCGCCGACCGGCTGCTCGCTCCGGCCGGGCGTCTCGCGCTGATCCACCGGCCGGAGGCCATCGAGGCGCTGCTGGCGGGGCTGAGAGGCCGTTTCGGAGCCGTGACGATCCGTGCGGTGCATCCGCGCCCTGACGCGCCGGCCATTCGCCTGCTGATCGGCGCGATCAAGGGTCGGCGCACCCCGCCGGCCTTTCTGCCGCCGCTCGTGCTGGCCGGTGACGACGGGCGCCCGAGCCTCAACGCCGAGCGCCTGCTGCGGGAAGCGGGCGGGCTATGACGGCGCGTTCAAGGCGCACCGCTTGAGGGCCCCCGCTTGAGCCTTGGCCCCTCGCACCCTATGTCAGAAGCAGATCACGACGGGTGGTGATCATCAGGGAACCCATGGCCAGCTCATTTCTCGCCGACCTCCGCCGCCGCCTCGATCCCATCCTGCCCGCGCGTATGCGCGCGGGTGCCGCCATCGTCCCGGTGGTCCGGCTCTCCGGCGCCATCGGCATGGCGCGCCCGTTCAATCCCGGCCTGACCTTCGCCGGCATCTCCCGCACGCTCGACCGCGCCTTCGCGGTGAAGGGCGCCAAGGCGGTGGCGCTGGTGATCAACTCGCCGGGCGGCGCGCCGGTGCAGTCGCATCTCATCTACCGGCGCATCCGTCTGCTGGCGGACGAAAAGAAGATCCCGGTCATCGCCTTCGTCGAGGATGTCGCGGCTTCCGGCGGCTACATGTTGGCCTGCGCGGCGGATGAGATCGTCGCCGACCCCTTCTCGATCGTCGGCTCGATCGGCGTGGTCAGCGCAGGCTTCGGTTTCGACCGGGTGATCGACAAGCTCGGCATCGACCGGCGCGTCTACACCGCCGGCACGCGCAAGGTGATGCTCGACCCGTTCCAGCCGGAAAAGGCCGAGGATATCGAGCGGCTCAAGGCGATCCAGCAGGACATCCACGCCGCCTTCAGCGGGCTGGTGAAGCAGCGCCGGGGCGATGTGCTCACCGGCGACGACGACACGCTGTTTTCCGGCGAGTTCTGGGCGGCGCCGCAGGCGCAGGAGCTGGGGCTGGTCGATTCCATCGGCGAGGTGCGCTCCTTCCTGCGGGCGCGCTATGGCGAGAAGGTGCTTACCCCGGTGATCGAACAGCGCGCCGGCTTCTTCAGCCGCCGCCTGCCGGGCCTCTCCGCGCTTGGCGGGGATGCCGCCGGCGCCGCCGGGGCGGGCTTCGCCCAGTCGCTGGCCGCCCAGGCCGAGGAGCGCGCCCTGTGGGGCCGCTTCGGCCTGTGACACCCGGCTGAGGGAGACAAACGCATGCCCCCCTTATTCGTGCTCGCCCTCGGCGCCCTCGGCGCCGCCGCGCTGGTGAAGCGGCTCGCCGGTGAATCGCGGCGCGTCAATGCCGAGCTGGATGCCCAGCGCGCGGCGGATGCGGCGCGCGAGGCCGGCCGCGGCACGCTGCGCCGCGACCCGTCCACCGGCGACTACCGCCCGCACGATTCCTGAAGCCGCCGCCCGTCGGCCGGAAATGCCGAAATTTGGAGCTTTTCCAATTCGATAGGCTCTGCCTATCATTACCGCGAATTCACTTGGTCCGCCCCCGCTTCGGCCTTATCCCGAAAGTGTGGGAAAGGCGGGTGGATACGCGATGCTTCAAAGGTCTGAGAGCGGCTGGAAGGCGGGAACGACGGTGCGGCGACGCAGGCGGTGGCGCTGGGTTGGCCTGGCCGTTCTCGTGGCGGCGTGCGCGGGCGGCTACTATTATGGCACCCGCGCTCAGGCGCCGGCCGCGCCCGAGTTCCAGACCGCCAAGGTCGAGATCGGCGACATCCAGACCAATGTCACCGCCATCGCCAATATGCAGCCCAAGACCTATGTCGATGTCGGCACGCAGGTCTCCGGCCAGCTCCGGGTGATCCATCCCGATGTCGGGGCGATCGTGAAGAAGGGCGACCTGCTCGCCGAGATCGACCCCACCGTCTACCAGACCCGCGTGAATGGCGACCGCGCCAGCCTCGACAATCTGCGCGCCCAGCTCGCCCAGGCCGAGGCGCAGCTCACGCTCGACCGGCTGCGCAACGACCGCGCCCAGGAACTCTGGTCGAAGCAGGCCGGCAGCCGTGACGCGGCGGAGGCGGCCGAGGCCACGATGCGCATCTCCATCGCCAAGATCGACGCGCTGAAGGCCCAGATCGCCCAGACGCAGGCGACGCTCGACGGCGACCTCGCCAATCTCGGCTACACCAAGATTTACGCGCCCATGGACGGCACGGTGGTCTCGATCACCGCCCGCGAGGGCTCGACGCTCAACGCCAACCAGAGCGCGCCTATCGTGCTGCGCATCGCCGACCTGCAGACCATGACGGTGACGGCGCAGGTGGCCGAGGGCGACATTCCGAAAATCACCGTCGGCACCCCCGCCTATTTCTCCACGCTCGGCCTGCCGGACCGGCGCTGGGAGGGCGCGGTGCGGCAGATCGAGCCGACGCCGACCATCGTCAACGACGTCGTGCTCTACAATGTGCTGATCGACGTGCCCAACCCCGACCTGACGCTGATGACCAACATGACCGCGCAGGTCTTCTTCCGTCTCGGCGAGGCCAAGGGCGTGCCGCTGGTGCCGACCGCCGCCGTGCGCACCCGCCGCGACGGCACCGCGACCGTGCGCGTGATGACCCCGCAGGGGCCGCAGGAGCGCAACATCAAGATCGGCATCGCCAACCGCACCATGACGCAGGTGATCGAGGGGCTGTCGCCCGGCGACACCGTCGTCACCGGCACCGGCGCCCCCGGCGCGCGTCCGGGTGGACCGGGCGGCCAGCGCCCGCCCGCCATGCCGCCGCGCCTCGGCTGAGGAGGGCGGCATGAGCGAGGATATGCCGGGAGAGATGGATGGGACCGAGGGTGTGGCGATGCGCCTCGACGCATTGCCGGCCCCCGAAACCGGGCAGGCGGTGCCGCTGCGCCCGATCATCGAACTTACCGATGTCAGCCGCATCTACCCGAATGGTGAGACGGTGGTGCGCGCGCTCGACCGCGTGTCGCTCGCCATCCATCCCGGCGAGTTCGTCGCCATCATGGGCCAGTCCGGCTCGGGCAAGTCGACGCTGATGAACATTGTCGGCTGCCTCGACCGCCCCTCGGCGGGCGCCTACCGGGTAGACGGCGTCGATGTCGCGGATCTCGATCCCGACCAGCTCGCGGCGCTGCGCTGCTCGACCTTCGGCTTCGTGTTCCAGCGCTACAATCTGCTGCCGACGCTGACGGCGGCGGAAAATGTCGAAATTCCCGCCATTTATGCCGGCACGCCGCAGGAGCGGCGAGAGACCCGCTCGCACCAGCTGCTCGCCCGGCTCGGCCTTGGCGATCGCGCCGAGCACCGCCCGAACCAGCTTTCCGGCGGCCAGCAGCAGCGCGTCTCCATCGCCCGCGCGCTGATGAACGCCGCGCCGGTGATCCTCGCCGACGAGCCGACCGGCGCGCTCGATTCGCGCAGCGGCGAGGATGTGCTGGCCCTGCTCACCGAGCTGAACGCGGAAGGCCACACGGTCATCCTGATCACCCACGACCCCGATGTCGCCGCGCATGCCCGCCGCGTGGTGCGCTTTCAGGACGGGCACATCGTCTCCGACGAGCGGCGCGAGCCGGAACCCGCCCGCGCGCCGCTGCCGGGAACGCGCGCCGGCGGCGGGGGCGGCTTTGGCCGCTTCGTGCCGGATCTGGCGGAAGCCGTGCGCATGGCCTTCGCCTCCATGGCGGCCAACGTGTTCCGCACGGCGCTGACGCTGCTCGGCATCGTCATCGGCGTCGCCTCGGTCATCACCATGCTGGCGGTGGGCGATGGCGGCAAGCAGAGCGTGCTGGAGCGCATTTCGCAGATCGGCACCAATCTGCTGATCGTGCGGCCGGGGGCGGCAGGCATCCGCACCAGCGGCGACAATGCGACGCTTCTGCCGGAGGATGCCGACGCGTTACGGGTCATTCCGGGCATCAGCGCCGTAGCGCCCGAGCGCGCCGGCCGCTACACGATGCGCTTCGGCTCGGCCGACTATTACACCTCGGTTACCGCCACCAGCGCCGACTATCTCGACGCCCGCGACTGGGCGCTGGCGCGCGGCGTGATGTTCACCGCCGCCGATGTGCGCACCTATGCGCCGGTGATCGTGCTCGGGCAGACCGTCGTCACCAACCTGTTCGGCGAGGATGATCCGCTTGGGCGCTACGTGCTGGTGAAGAACGTGCCCTATGAGGTGATCGGCGTGCTCGCCCCGCGCGGCGCCAATGCCTTTGGCCAGGATCAGGACGACGTGGCGCTGGTGCCGATCTCCACCGGCTTCGTGCGGGTGTTCGGCCGGCGCTTCGTCAACTCCATCACGGTGAAGGTGGAGAAGGCCGAGGACATCCCGCAGGTCGAGCAGGCCATCACCCGCGTCATCACCGATCGCCATCAGGTCGAGGATTTCCAGGTGCGGAACACCGCGCAATTCCTCGAGACGGCGCTGGAGACGCAGAACACCCTCACCCTCGTGCTCGGCTGCGTCGCCGCCATCTCGCTGCTGGTGGCGGGCATCGGCGTGATGAACATCATGCTGGTGAGCGTCACCGAGCGCACCCGGGAGATCGGCATCCGCATGGCGACCGGCGCGCGCATGAGCAACATCATGCTGCAGTTCAACACCGAGGCGCTGGTGGTGTGCGGCGTCGGCGGGGCGGTGGGCGTCGGGCTCGGCATCGGCGTGGCGCTGCTGCTCGAATATCTCGGCGTCACCATCGTGCTGTCGCTCTTGCCGCCGGTGCTGGCCTTTGGCTGCGCCTTCCTCACCGGGCTGATCTTCGGCTACCTCCCCGCCCGCAAGGCCGCCGGCATGGACCCCGTGGTGGCGCTGGCCTACGAGTGAGCGGCGAACCTGCCGCGTTAATCCCGGGCTCGGCCTGGGCATCCACGACTTTTAGCGCGAGGGGCCAGGAGACGTGGATGGCCGGGCCAAGCCCGGCCATGACGGCGTTTGGCCGATGCCCGCGACACGAACCCTTGCCCCCTGCCGCCTGAACGTTTAGGCGAAGCGCAATGTCCGGGTGCTGGAGGCTTGCCGCATGAATGTTCTACTGCTCGGTTCGGGTGGCCGCGAACACGCGCTCGCCTGGAAGCTGGCGCAGAGCCCGCTTCTCGGCCGGCTCTTTGCGGTGCCGGGCAATCCGGGCATCGCCGGGCATGCGACCTGCATCGACATTCCGCTCGACGACCATGACGCCATCGTCACCCTGTGCGGCGCGGAGAAGATCGACCTTGTGGTGGTCGGCCCCGAAGCGCCGCTGGTGGACGGCATCGCCGACCGGCTGATCACTGAGGGATTGCCGGTGTTCGGCCCGCGCCGCGTCGCCGCGCAGCTGGAAGGCTCCAAGCTCTTCACCAAGGAACTGTGCAAGGCGCACGACATCCCGACCGCCGCCTTCGGCCGCTTCACTGAGGCCGAGGCCGCGCGCGCCTTCATCCGCGCCCAGGGCGCGCCCATCGTGCTGAAGGCCGATGGGCTGATGGCGGGCAAGGGTGTGATCGTCGCCATGACCATCGACGAGGCGCTGGACGGCGTCGACGAGGTGTTCGCCATGGGTGGGGCCGGCACCGAGATCCTGATCGAGGAGTTTCTGGAGGGCGAGGAAGTCTCGTTCTTCTGCCTCGTGGATGGCGAGACCGTGCTGCCCTTCGGCTCGGCGCAGGACCACAAGCGCGCCTATGATGGCGATCGCGGCCCCAACACCGGCGGCATGGGCGCCTATTCGCCCGCCCCGGTCTTCACCGCCGAGATGGAGCGCCACGCGCTGCACGACATCATCAAGCCGACCGCCCGCGCGCTGGCCGATGCGGCGAGCGCCTATCGCGGCGTGCTGTTCGCCGGGCTGATGATCACCCGCGAGGGGCCCAAGCTCATCGAATACAATGTCCGCTTCGGCGACCCGGAATGCCAGGTACTGATGCTGCGCATGGAAGGCGACCTGCTGCCGATCCTGCACGCGGTCGCCACCGGCCGGCTGGAAGACCAGCCGGTGCCGCTGAAGCCCGAGGCGGCGATCACCGTCGTCATGGCGGCGCGCGGCTATCCCGGCAGCTACCAGAAGGGCACGCGCATCGCCGGCATCAATGCTGCCGAGCAGATTCCCGGCGTGAAGGTGTTCCAT
The DNA here is from genome assembly GCF_029760895.1 of Ancylobacter sp. WKF20. NCBI lineage: Bacteria > Pseudomonadati > Pseudomonadota > Alphaproteobacteria > Hyphomicrobiales > Xanthobacteraceae > Ancylobacter > Ancylobacter sp. WKF20. The sequence goes on along the minus strand of NZ_CP121679.1, from coordinate 3,591,527 downwards.
GCCGGTACGAAGCAGGCGGGCAGCGAGCTCGTCGCCAATGGCGGGCGGGTGCTCAATGTCACCGCCATCGGCGCCAATGTGGCGGAGGCGCGTGAACGGGCCTATGACGCGGTCGCCCGCATCGACTGGCCGGACGGCTTCTGCCGCAGCGACATTGCCTGGCGCGCGCTGGGCAGCGACCCCACATAGGCGCGGCGCGGCACCGTTCACAGAATCGCCGCGTGACAGCGGCATGAGGTGAGGCCATGGACGAACATCCCGCCTCTTCCCGCGGTCGGCGCCATCCCCGCCCGGCCCCCGACCTTCACCATCCGCCCGGCGAGGCGCCCCATCAGGGCGTCATCGTCTCCGGCGAGAGCGTGGCGACGCCGGAACCGGCCGGGCCGCGCATCGCCGTGGCGCTGGGCTCAGGCGGGGCGCGCGGCCTCTCGCATATCGTCGTGCTGGAGGCGCTGGACGAACTCGGCATCCGCCCCTGCGCCATCGCCGGCGCCTCGATCGGCGGCTTCTTCGGCTGCATCTACGCCGCCGGCATGCCGGCCAAGGATCTGCGGCAGCTCGTCTCGCACACGTTGCGCAACCGCGGCGAGGTGATGCGCCGCCTGCTCGCCGCCCGCGTCGGGCGCATCGCCGACCTGTTCGGCGGCCTCGGCAATCCCGTACTGGTCGATGCCGAGCGCGTGGTCGCCGGCTTCCTCCCCGATATGGTGCCGGAGCGCTTCGAGGATCTCACCATCCCCTTCCAGGTGGTGGCGACGGATTATTGGGGCCGCTGCGAGAAGATGTTCGAGCACGGGCCGATCCGCCCGGCCATCGCCGCCTCGCTGGCCATTCCCGGCCTGATGCGCCCGGTCGAACTCGGCGGCCACACGCTGGTCGATGGCGGCGCGGTCAACCCGCTGCCCTTCGACCTCCTGCGCTCCAAGGCCGACATCGTGCTGGCGGTGGACATTACCGGCGGCCATGGCGCGGACACGCGCGGCATCCCGCAATCGCTGGAGGCGATGTTCGCCACGCTGCAGATCATGGCGAGCTCGATTGTCGGCGAGAAGCTGAAATCCGGCGCGCCGGACATTCTCATCCGCCCGAACGTGCATGATTTCCGCGTGCTCGACTTCTTCCGCGTAATGGCCATCCTCAAGGCCGCCGAGCCGGCCAAGGACGAGGTGAAGCGCCGGCTGGAGGCCGTGCTGGGCTGAGGCGTCAGCCGCGTGGGCCGAACACCACGATGGCCGCGCCAAAAAGGCACACGGCGCCGCCGAGCAGATCCCAGCGGTCCGGCCGGAAGCCCTCGACGGCCCAGAGCCAGAGGAGGGAGGCCGCGACATAGACCCCGCCATAGGCGGCGAAGGCGCGCCCGGCCGCGCTCGCCTCGACCTGCGTCAGCGCCGCGCCGAAGGCAATGAGGCTTAGCACCCCCGGCACCAGCCAGAGCGGGTTCGCCCCGCTGCGCAACACCGCCCAGAAGGCGAAGCAGCCGGCAATTTCCAGAAAGGCGGCGAGGCCGAAGAGGAGGGCAGTGGGGACGAGCGCGCTGGTCATGGGTTGGCCCCCGCTTCAGCCGATCACGGTGGATTTCACCCACCAGCCGGGCCGGGCGGCGGCGACCTGCTTAGCCGCGCGGGCGGCGGCGCGGCAGTCGTCATAGAGCGCGAACATCGTCGCGCCGGAACCCGACATGCGCGCCAGCCGGACCGCCGGTGTCGCCGCCAACGCCGCCTCCACCTCATCCAGCACCGGCGCGAGGGCGCGGGCGGGCGCCTCCAGGTCGTTCGGCTCGGCGGCGAGCCAGCTGAGCGTCACCGCGCGGCTGGTGAAGGCGGGCAGCGGCGTCGCGCTTGCCCGTGCCGTGCCCGGCTCCAGCGCCAGCGCGCGGAACACGCCGGAAGTCGCGACCGGCACGCGCGGATTGACCAGCACGGCGCCGAAGCGCGGCAGGGCGACGGGGGTGAGGCTCTCGCCGCGCCCGCCCATGAGGCAGGCCCGCCCCAGAAGGCAGGCCGGCACGTCCGAACCGGTGACGAGCGCCGCCGCCATGAGGCGCGGATCGCCCAGCGCCAGCCCATTGGCGCGGGCCAGCAGCCGCAGCGCCGCCGCCGCATCGGCCGAGCCGCCACCAATGCCGGCGGCGACGGGCAGACGCTTGTCGAGAGTGAAAGAACCGAGCCCAAGGCCGGGCACGCGGCTGGCGAGGTCGCGCGCGGCACGCAGCACCAGATTGTCGGCCCCCGCCTCCAGCCCCGCCGCGCCCGGACCGGTGAGGCTCAGCGACAGCTCGTCTCCCGGCCGGAGCGACAGCCGGTCGGCGGTGCCGGCAAAGGCGACGAGGCTCGCCAGTTCGTGATAGCCGTCCGCCCGCCGTCCGAGCACCCGCAGCGACAGGTTCACCTTCGCGGGGGCGCGTTCGGTGAGCACGGCGGATGGCGCGGATACAGGCGGGTGCAGCATGGTCCGCTTATGCGACGGCGGGCCGGGGCTCGCAAGGCGGCGCTTCCGGCCCGTGCTTGCCAGCGGCGGGCGTTTGGATGTATAAGACCGCCAATCCAAATATCTCACAACGACTTCTGGTCGGTTGAGAGTGGGTTCCGCCGCCGGAACCCGCTCTTTTTGCATTGCGGACCTGATGGGTTCGGACGGGACGGATGAGCGAACAGAACATCACTGCCGAGCAGGCAAACGAAGCGGCCACCACGCCGGAATCGCGCCTCGACGAGCCGCGGCTCGTGACCGAGACCGGTCCGGCCGCGCGGGTCGCCGGCATTGTCGGCCCGGTGCTCCAGGGCCTCGGCTTCCGCCTTGTGCGGGTCCGGCTGTCGGGCCGCGAGGGCATAACGCTGCAGATCATGGCCGAGCGGCCCGATGGCAGTTTCGGTATCGAGGAATGCGAGGCGGCGAGCCGCGCCATCTCGCCGGTGCTCGATGTCGAGGATCCGATCTCCGGCGCCTACACGCTGGAAATGTCCTCGCCCGGCATCGACCGCCCGCTGGTGCGCCTCAGCGATTTCGAGCGCTGGGCCGGCCATGAGGTGAAGGTCGAGATGGCCGTGCCGCTGGAGGGCCGCAAGCGCTTTCGCGGCATGCTGACCGGCGCGCAGAACGGCGAGGCGCTGGTGCGCCTGCCCGACGCCCCGGCCGGCACGCCGGACCTGTTCGCCCTGCCGATCGCCGACATTGGCGAGGCGCGCCTCGTCATGACCGAGGCGCTGATCCGCGAGGCGCTGCGGCGCGACAAGGCGCTGCGCGAGGGCGCGGGCATCGACGAGGACGACATCGACACGGCCGATCTCGGCGACGCGCTCGAGGACGAGACCGACGGTGACGAGGACGCGAGCGAGGAGGCGGGTGAGGCTTCCCCCACGCGCGCCATCCCGCCGAAGAAGATGCCGGTGCGCGGCAAGGTGAAGGCGAAGCCCGCCTTCAAGCCGAAGGGCGCCGCCAAGCCCGGCAAGAAATCCAACGCCAAACGCAAATCTTTCGCGAAGGAGATCCACTGATGGCAGTGGTCAGCGCAAACCGGCTCGAACTCCTGCAGATCGCCGATGCGGTCGCGCGCGAGAAATCGATCGACCGGGGCATCGTCATCGCCGCCATGGAAGATGCGATCGCCAAGGCGGCCCGCTCGCGCTACGGCGCGGAGACCGACATCCACGCCGAGATCAACCCGCGCACCGGCGAGCTGCGCCTGGCGCGCCATCTTCTCGTGGTCGATCAGGTCGACAACCCCGCCATCGAGATTGACCTCGCCAGCGCCAACCGGCTGAATCCGGCCGCGCAGGTCGGCGATTCCATCGCCGACACGCTGCCGCCCTTCGATTTCGGCCGTATCGCCGCGCAGAGCGCCAAGCAGGTCATCGTGCAGAAGGTGCGCGAGGCCGAGCGCGACCGGCAGTATGACGAGTTCAAGGATCGCATCGGCGAGATCGTCAACGGCGCGGTCAAGCGCGTCGAATATGGCAACGTGGTCGTCGATCTCGGCAAGGGCGAAGCCTCGCTGCGCCGCGACGAGCTGCTGCCGCGCGAAGTCTTCAAGGTCAGCGACCGCATCCGCGCCTATGTCTATGACGTGCGGCGCGAACCGCGCGGCCCGCAGATCTTCCTGTCGCGCACCCATCCGCAGTTCATGGCGAAGCTGTTCGCGCAGGAAGTGCCGGAAATCTATGACGGCATCGTCGAGATCAAGGCGGTCGCCCGCGACCCCGGCTCGCGCGCCAAGATCGCCGTCACCTCGCGCGATTCCTCGGTGGACCCGGTCGGCGCCTGCGTCGGCATGCGCGGCTCGCGCGTGCAGGCCGTGGTGAACGAGCTGCAGGGCGAGAAGATCGACATCATCCCGTGGTCGCCGGACGTCGCGACCTTCATCGTCAACGCGCTCGCCCCGGCCGAAGTGGTCAAGGTGGTGCTCGACGAGGATAGCGAGCGTATTGAAGTCGTGGTGCCCGATGCCCAACTAAGCCTGGCGATCGGCCGTCGCGGCCAGAATGTCCGCCTCGCTTCCCAGCTCACCGGCTGGGACATCGACATCATGACCGAGGCGGAAGAGAGCGAGCGGCGCCAGAAGGAATTCGCCGAGCGCTCGAAGATCTTCGCCGAGGCGCTCGATCTCGACGAGATGATGGGCCAGCTTCTGGCCTCCGAGGGCTTCGCGACGCTGGAAGAGCTGGCCTATGTGCCGCTCAACGAGCTCGCCGGCATTGAGGGCTTCGACGAGGACACGGCGCAGGAACTGCAGAGCCGCGCCCAGAACTATCTGGCGCAGGTCGAGGCCGATCTCGACGCGCGCCGCCGCGAGCTGGGCGTCGCCGACGACCTGCGCGAGGTGCCGGGCGTGACTTCGGCCATGCTGGTGGCGTTCGGCGAGAACGACATCAAGTCGGTCGAGGACCTTGCCGGCTGCGCCACCGACGACCTCGTCGGCTGGACCGAGCGCAAGGACGGCGAAACCGTCCGCACGCCGGGCGCGCTGGAAGGCTTCGAGATCTCCCGCGAGGAGGCCGAGGCGATGGTGATGCAGGCCCGCGTCAAGGCCGGCTGGATCGACGAGTCGGAGCTGGCCGTGGCCGGTGAGGACGCGGCGGACGGCGAGGCGGAAGCCGAGGACGAGGCCCGGGCCTGATCGGCTCTGGCCGCGTCTTGGGCGCCGGGGACGGAGGCGGGAATGCCTGACGAGAACACGGTGCCCGGCACGGACGTGCCCGAGACGAACGTGCCCGAGATTAACGTGCCCACCGCCGATGCGGCTGCGGCCGGCACCGAGGTGGCGGAACCGGAGCTGCCGGAAACCGATGCCGGCCCCGCGGCCGCGCGTCGGGAGACCACAAGGCAGTGCCTCGCCACCCGCGAGGTGATGCCGGTCGACCGGATGATCCGCTTCGTCGTCGGTCCCGACGGCGTGGTGGTTCCCGATCTCGCGGCCCGCCTGCCGGGTCGCGGCGCCTGGGTCGCCGCCAATCGCGCGGCGCTGCGCCAGGCGATGAAGAAGAAGGCTTTCGGCCGCGCCTTTCGTGGCCGTGGCCGTGCCGAGGAGAGCCTCCCCGATCTGGTGGGGGCGCTGCTCGAAAAGGACGCGCTCGCCGCCCTCGCTCTCGCCAACAAGGCCGGGCGGGTGGTGACGGGCAATGCCAAGGTGGTCGAGGCGCTGCAGGCTGCGGCGCCGCGGCCGGGCATGAAGCAGGTGCCCGTCGCGGGGCTGATGCACGCGGCGGACGCGGCCGAGGACGGGATGGCGAAACTCGATGCACTGGCCCGCCGGATCGGCGAGGCCGCGGGACGGGAAATCGCCCGCGTCATGGCCTTTCCGGGCGCGCAATTGGACTTGGCACTCGGGCGGGCAAATGTGGTACATGCTGCGCTGCTTGCGCATCCGACGAGCGCGGGCTTCCTCGCGCGTGTAAAAAGGCTCGAAGACTGGCGCGCCGACTAAGCCAGTCGCCGAACGATAAGTGACGCATTCACGCACGGGGCGGGAGTGCACAGGAACGGATACCGAATGACCGATACGAAGAACCCGGGCGAGAAGACGGTGGGCGTTGGCCAGGGTGCTGGCCAGGGGGGCAAGACCCTCACGCTCAAGCGACCTGTCGAGCAGGGCGTCGTCCGCCAGAGCTTCAGCCATGGACGGTCCAAGTCCGTCGTGGTCGAGAAGGTGAAGCGTCGTGTACTTGGCCCGGGCGACAAGCCCGAGGCGCCGGTCGCGGCTGCCCCTTCTCCGGCCCCGGCGTCGGCCCAGCCGTCCCGTCCCGCTCCGGCTCCCGCCGCGTCGCCGGCCCGCCCCGCTCCGGCGGCGCAGGCCGCGCGCCCGCCGCTGCGCAGCACCCAGCCCTCGCCGAACGCCAACCTCTCGGCGCCGCGTCCGGCCCCGCAGGGCCCGCGCCCGGGCGGTGTCGTGCTGCGTTCGCTGACCGAGGAAGAGGCCCGCGCCCGCACCGCGGCCCTGCAGGACGCCCGCGTCCGCGAGGTCGAGGAACGCAAGCGCGCCGAGGAAGAAGCCCGCCGCCGCGCCGAGCGCGAGGCGCGCGAGAAGATCGAGCGTGAGGCCGCCGAAGCGCGCAAGCGTGAGGAAGAGGCCCGCCGCGCCGCCGACGACGAAGCCAAGCGCAAGTCCGAGGAAGAGGCCCGCAAGCGTTTCGGCGAGAACCAGCCGGCCGCCGCGCCCTCCGCCCCGGCAGCGCCGCGCGCCGCCCAGCCGGCCGCGCCCGCCCCCTCCACGGCCGCCGCTCCCGGCGCGCCGCGCGTGGCGACCCCGCGCAGCCCGAACGCGATGGATTCCGAGGAGGACGATCGCCGTCCGGTCCGTCGTGGCCCCGGTGGCGCTCCCGCGCGTCCGGTCACCCCGCCCAAGCCGACCCGTCCGGCCGGCCCCGAGAAGAGCCGTGGCCGCCTGACCGTCGTCACCGCCCAGTCCTCCGAGGACGAGCGCCAGCGTTCGGTCGCCTCCTTCCGCCGCCGCACCCAGCGCATGAGCGGTCATCGCCATGTCGAGGCGAAGGAGAAGATCGCGCGTGAAGTGACGGTCCCGGAGACGATCTCCATCCAGGAGCTCGCCAACCGCATGGCCGAGCGCGCGGTCGACGTCATCCGCCTGCTGATGAAGCAGGGCCAGATGGTGAAGATCACCGACGTGATCGACGCCGACACGGCCCAGCTCATCGCCGAGGAACTCGGCCACAGCGTGCGCCGCGTCGCCGAATCCGACGTCGAGGAAGGCCTGTTCGATACGGCCGACACCGACGACGAGCTGGTGTCGCGTCCGCCGGTCGTGACCATCATGGGCCATGTCGACCACGGCAAGACCTCGCTGCTCGACGCCATCCGCAAGGCCAATGTCGTCTCCGGCGAAGCCGGCGGCATCACCCAGCATATCGGCGCCTATCAGGTGACCTCCCCGCTCGGCGGCAAGGTGACCTTCATCGACACCCCCGGCCACGCCGCCTTCACGGCGATGCGTGCCCGTGGCGCGAAGGTGACGGACATCGTGGTGCTGGTGGTCGCGGCCGATGACGGCGTCATGCCGCAGACGGTCGAGGCCATCAATCACGCGCGCGCCGCCAAGGTGCCGCTGATCGTGGCGATCAACAAGATCGACAAGCCGGACGCCAAGCCCGAGCGCGTGCGCAGCGAACTGCTGCAGTACGAGGTTCAGGTGGAAAGCCTCGGCGGCGACACGCTGGAAGTCGAGGTCTCGGCCAAGGCCCAGACCAATCTCGACAAGCTGCTGGAGGCGATCAGCCTGCAGGCGGAAGTGCTCGACCTCAAGGCGAACCCGAACCGCGTCGCGGAAGGCACCGTCATCGAGGCCAAGCTCGACCGTGGTCGCGGCCCGGTTGCCACCGTGCTGGTCCAGCGCGGCACGCTGCGCGTCGGCGACATCGTCGTGGCCGGGGCCGAGTTCGGCCGCGTCCGCGCGCTGATCGACGACAAGGGCGCCAATGTCGCCGGTGCCGGCCCGTCCTTCCCGGTCGAGGTGCTCGGCTTCAACGGCACGCCGGAGGCGGGCGACCGTCTCGCGGTGGTGGAGAGCGAAGCCCGCGCCCGTGAGATCACCGACTATCGCCAGCGCCAGAAGCGCGAGAAGGCGGCGGCCCGTTCCGCCACCGTCCGCGGCTCGCTGGAGCAGATGATGAGCCAGGCCAAGACGACCGGCCGGAAGGAATTCCCGCTCATCATCAAGGGCGACGTGTCCGGTTCGGTGGAAGCGATCATCTCCTCGCTGGAGAAGCTCGGCACCGACGAGGTGCAGGCCCGCATCATCCACTCCGGCGCGGGCGGCGTGAACGAGAGCGACGTGACGCTGGCCGAGACGGCCGGCGCGGCGATCATCGCGTTCAACGTGCGCGCCAACAAGGAAGCCCGCGACGCCGCGGACCGTGCCGGCATCGAGATCCGCCAGTACAACATCATCTACGACCTGGTGGATGACGTGAAGGCGGCGATGGGTGGCCTGCTGGCCCCGGTGAACCGCGAGACCATGCTCGGCAACGCCCTGATCAAGGAGATCTTCGGCGTCTCCAAGGTCGGCAAGGTGGCGGGCTGCCTCGTCACCGACGGCATCGTCGAGCGCGGCCAGCATGTCCGCCTGATCCGCGACAACGTCGTGATCCACGAGGGCAAGCTTGCGACGCTGAACCGCTTCAAGGATGCGGTCAACACGGTGCAGTCCGGCCAGGAATGCGGCATGTCCTTCGAGAACTACCAGGACATGCGCGCCGGCGACGTCATCGAGTGCTACCGCGTCGAGGTCGTGCAGCGCACGCTGTGATCCATGGCGCCCCGTTCGCGGGGCGTCGGCGCGTCTCCTGAGGGGACGCGACACTCCACGGGAAGGTGCGGTCCAAACCCGCGCCTTCCGGTCGAAGCCGGCTCCGCCGGCCCGGTGCGCCGGGCGGGAGCCCTGAAGGTTTGTGCATCATGAAGAACAGAGCGAGCTCGGGCTCCGGCCCGAGCCAGCGCCAGTTGCGCGTGGGCGAACTGGTCCGCCACGCCCTCTCGGACATTCTCGCGCGCGGCGACCTGCCCGATCCCGCGCTCACCAAGGTGCTGATCACCGTGCCCGAGGTGCGGATGAGCCCGGACCTGAAGATCGCCACCTGCTTCGTCATGCCGCTCGGCGGCAAGGACACCAAGGCGGCGATCGACGCGCTGGCGACCAACGCCAAGCCGCTGCGCGGGGCCATCGGCCGCCGCGTCGAACTCAAATTCGTGCCGGAACTGCGTTTCCGCATCGACACCTCCTTCGAGGAGGGCTCGCGGATCGACGCCCTGCTGCGCTCGCCCGTGGTGCAGCGCGACCTCGAAACCGACACGACCGACAGCGAGACCGACGAATGAACGCCCCGCTTGCCCCCAAGGCCCTCCGCGACGACGCTCTCGGCGAGGAAGCCGTTCTGGACGCGGCCCTGATCGCCGCTCCGGCGACCGTCGCTGCCCCCCCCACCGAAGCCCCTGCCGAGCTGCCGCCGCGCAAGCGCCGGCCCAAGCGCGATGTCGATGGCTGGGTGCTGCTCGACAAGCCGGTCGGCATGACCTCGACCCAGGCGGTCGGCGCGGTCAAATGGCTGTTCCAGGCCAAGAAGGCCGGCCATGCCGGCACGCTCGACCCGCTCGCCTCCGGCTGCCTGCCGATCGCGCTGGGCGAGGCGACCAAGACCGTTCCCTTCGTCATGGACGGGCGCAAGGTCTACCGCTTCACCGTGCGCTGGGGTGTCGAGACCGACACGGATGACAGCGAGGGCAAGGCGGTCGCCGACTCCGCCATCCGCCCGGACCGCGACGCCATTCTCGGTATCCTCGACGAGTTCCGCGGCCAGATCGAGCAGGTGCCGCCCGCCTTCTCGGCGCTGAAGATCAATGGCGAGCGCGCCTATGATCTCGCCCGCGACGGCATCCAGGTCGAGCTCGCCGCCCGCACCGTTGTGGTGCATTCGCTGGAACTGGTCGACATGCCCGACGCCGACCATGCGGTGTTCGAGACCGAATGCGGCAAGGGCACCTATGTGCGCTCGCTCGCCCGCGACATGGGCCGGCGCCTCGGCACGCATGGCCACATCTCGGCGCTGCGCCGCGCCCGCGTCGGCACCTTCGCCGAGGAAGAACTGGTGCCGCTCGCCACGCTGCGCGCCTGGTCCGAGGAGCGCGACGACGCCGCACCGCTGCATGTGCTGCGCCCGGTCTCGGTCGGGCTCGACACACTTCCCAGCCTGCGGGTCTCCCCCGCCGATGCGGCGCGGCTCGCCCATGGCCAGCCGATCATCCTGCGCGGACGCGACGCGCCGATCCTCGAAGGGCCGGTGGCGATCACCGCCGGCGGGCGCCTCATCGCGCTCGGCGAGGCCGAGGCGGGCGAGATCTACCCCAAGCGCATCTTCCACGCCGGCAAATAGGCCAGCGCGCACCAACGCCCCGTCACGGCCCGGCCCTGCGCCGGGCCGATCTGCATCTGGAGCGGCCCGACGGACGGCCCGCGTTGACGCCCCGCCCGTGGCGGATCACTCTACCGTCCATGACACATGAGGCGACCATGGGACTGACGACGCAGGACAAGATTCTGATCGAAACGCGCATCGCCAATGAGAGCCCGTCGGCGACCGCGGCCTATCTCCTGTGGTTCTTCCTCGGCTTCGTCTCGGCGCACCGCTTCTATCTCGGGCGGCCGGGCACGGCGGTGCTGCAGATCCTCAGCTACTTCCTGGTGGTCGGCTTCATCTGGTGGATCGTCGACGGCTTTCTCATCCCCGGCATGATCCGCGGCAAGCAGGCCGAGCTGCGCCAGCGCTATGCCACCTCGGCGCTGGTCGAACAGCCCTATCTGTGAGCGGCAGCGCCGCTTTCCGGCCCGTGCCTCCCGCCGGCATCCGCTAGCCAACGGCGCGATTTCGTGTATGGTGCCGGCGCGTTGCGGACAGGCGTCCGCGCGACCCGTTTGCTTTGACCGCGCTGGACGACATCCCGGCCCGGCCGAACGACGGACCCGGCAGGCGACCCCGGACAGGGCCTTGAGGCCCGTGCCGCGCCCGCTCTTTCTTCTAGACACTGAAAGGACCACCCGATGTCGATCACTGCCGAGCGCAAGCAGGCGCTCATCACCGAATACGCCACCAAGCCGGGCGACACCGGCTCCGCCGAAGTGCAGGTCGCGATCCTCACCGAGCGCATCGCCAACCTCACCGGCCACTTCAAGACCCACGCCAAGGACAACCATTCCCGGCGTGGCCTGCTGAAGCTGGTGTCCCAGCGCCGTGGCCTCCTCGACTATCTCAAGAAGACCGAGGAAGGCCGCTACAAGGCCCTGATCGAGCGGCTGGGCATTCGCCGCTGATGCACGACGCGAGGCTCGCGCTGTAACGGCGCGGGCCTCGTGCCTTTGAAGACGGCGCGCGCGGATGGTCCGCCACGCCGACGACCGTAAAGGCGGCGGGCATGGGGCTCGCCGCGTCCGACGAGAAGCGGCGCGCCATGGCAGGATCGCCGGGGGCTCGCAGGCAGGTCCGCCAACCGGGTCCTGCACCGAGCCTCTCGCCGTCTTGCCCTGGCCCCGTTTCGGAAAGCCAGAGACAGACATGTTCGATATTCACCGCGAGGAACTCGACTGGGGTGGGCGCACGCTCGTCCTCGAGACCGGCCGCATGGCGCGCCAGGCCGATGGCGCCGTGCTCGCGACCTATGGCGACACCACCGTGCTCGCCACCGCCGTCTCGGCCAAGGCGCCGAAGCCCGGCCAGGACTTCTTCCCGCTGACCGTGAACTACCAGGAAAAGGCCTACGCGGCCGGCCGCATTCCCGGCGGCTATTTCAAGCGTGAAGGCCGTCCGAGCGAGAAGGAGACGCTGGTCTCCCGCCTCATCGACCGCCCGATCCGCCCGCTCTTCGCCGAAGGCTACAAGAACGACACCCAGGTCGTCGTGACCGTGCTCTCGCACGATCTCGAAAACGACCCGGACGTGGTCGCCATGGTCGCCGCGTCCGCCGCGCTCACTCTGTCGGGCGTGCCCTTCATGGGCCCGATCGGCGGCGCCCGTGTCGGCTTCATCGACAATGAGTATGTGCTGAACCCGACCGTCGACGAGGTCAAGGAATCGGCGCTCGACCTCGTGGTCGCCGGCACCGCCGACGCCGTGCTGATGGTCGAATCGGAAGCCAAGGAGCTGTCCGAGGAAGTCATGCTCGGCGCGGTCATGTTCGGCCACCGCCACTTCCAGCCGGTGATCGACGCGATCATCCGTCTCGCCGAGAAGGCCGCCAAGGAGCCGCGCGAGTTCAGCGCTCCCGACCATTCCGCGCTCGAGACCGAGCTGCGCGGCCTGATCGAGGCGGACCTGCGCGACGCCTACAAGATCGCCCGCAAGCAGGACCGCTACGAAGCCGTCGGCGCCGCCAAGTCCAAGGCGAAGGCGCATTACGCCGCGCTCGCCGCCGAGGGCAAGGACGTGCCGGACGCCCAGACCCTTGGCGAAGTGCTCAAGGAGCTCGAGGCCAAGATCGTCCGCTGGACCATCCTCGACGAGGGGATCCGCATCGACGGCCGCGACACCAAGACCGTGCGCCCGATCGTCTCCGAAGTCGGCGTGCTGCCGCGCGCCCATGGCTCCTCGCTGTTCACCCGCGGCGAGACGCAGGCCCTGGTCGTCGCCACGCTCGGCACCGGCGAAGACGAGCAGTACATCGACAGCCTGGAAGGCACCTACAAGGAGCGCTTCCTGCTGCACTACAACTTCCCCCCCTTCTCGGTCGGCGAGACCGGCCGCATGGGTTCGCCCGGCCGTCGCGAGATCGGTCATGGCAAGCTCGCCTGGCGCGCCATCCGCCCGATCCTGCCGCCCGCGCATGAGTTCCCCTACACGCTGCGCGCGGTGTCCGAGATCCTGGAGTCGAACGGCTCCTCCTCAATGGCGACCGTCTGCGGCACCTCGCTGGCGCTGATGGATGCCGGCGTGCCGCTGCGCCGTCCGGTGGCCGGCATCGCCATGGGCCTCATCCTCGAGGGTGAGCGCTTCGCGGTGCTGACCGACATCCTCGGCGACGAGGATCATCTCGGCGACATGGACTTCAAGGTGGCCGGCACCGAGAAGGGCGTCACCGCCCTTCAGATGGACATCAAGATCGCCGGCATCACCGAGGAGATCATGAAGGTCGCCCTCGGCCAGGCGAAGGATGGCCGCGCGCACATCCTCGGCGAGATGAGCAAGGCGCTGACCGGCGCCCGCGCCGAACTCGGCGAGCATGCCCCGCGCATCGAGGTGATCCAGATCCCGGTCGACAAGATCCGTGAAGTGATCGGCTCGGGCGGCAAGGTGATCCGCGAGATCGTCGAGAAGACCGGCGCCAAGATCAACATCGAGGACGACGGCACCGTGAAGGTTGCCTCCGCCTCGGGCGAGTCGATCAAGGCCGCGCTGAACTGGATCAAGTCCATCGCCTCCGAGCCCGAGATCGGCCAGATCTACGAGGGCACGGTGGTGAAGGTGGTCGATTTCGGCGCCTTCGTGAACTTCTTCGGCGCCAAGGACGGCCTCGTGCACGTCTCGCAGCTCGCCAAGGAGCGCGTGGCGAAGCCCTCCGACGTCGTCAAGGAAGGCGAGAAGGTCAAGGTCAAGCTGCTCGGCTTCGACGAGCGCGGCAAGACCCGCCTGTCCATGAAGGTCGTCGACCAGGAGACCGGCGAGGATCTCGAGGCGAAGGCCAAGGCCGACGAGCCGGCCGCCGACTGAGGCCCACGGGGAGCGCCGGGCCTCGGCCCGGCTTCTTCCTCCTGACGGAATCGAAAAGGGCGGCCGCGAGGCCGCCCTTTTTGCTATCCGCCGAATGTCGCCGGCTGCGCGCCTCAGGCGGCGCGCACCGTCTCGACGAAGCTGTGCACTTCCTTGCGCAGCGCGACCGCCTGCTGCGACAGGTCGCGGGCGAAGGACAGCACCTGATGGGCGGCGACCGAGGAGGCCTGCGCGGCCTTCTCCACCGCACCCATGCTGCTCGTCACTTCCTTGGTCCCGTTCGCCGCCTGCTGGATCGAGCGGGCAACCTCCGAGGTGGTGGCCTGCTGCTCGGCCATGGCCGCGGCGATGGCCGAGGCCGAGGCGCGCAGCTCCGCGATGGTCCGGCTGAAGCCGGTGATCGAGCCCAGCACATCCCCGGTCGAGGCCTGGATGCCGGAGACGCGCTCGGAGATGCCGGCGGTGGCGGTGGCCGTCTGGCCGGCCAGCGTCTTCACCTCCTGCGCCACCACGGCGAAGCCGCGACCCGCCTCGCCGGCGCGGGCCGACTCGATGGTGGCGTTGAGCGCGAGCATGTTGGTCTGGCCGGCAATGGTATCGATCAGGCTGATGATGGTGCCGATCTGTTCCGCCGCCGAGCGCAGATGCGTCATCTGGCCACTCGTCGAATCGACCTCGGTAACGGCACGCTCGGTCATGGTGGTGGACTGGTGCAGCCGCTCGCCGATCTCATGCGCCGAGGCCGACAGCTCCTCGATGGCGGCGGCGACCGCCTGCACGTTGGAGGTGGCGAGCTGGGCCGCGGTGGCGACCGAGGCCGCCTGGGCGGTGGTCTCGTCGGCGGTGGCGTTGAGGCTTTCCGAGGCGGTCTGCAGCTCGCTCGCCGCCGTGGCGACGGTATCGACGACGGCGCCGACCGCCGCCTCGAACTGGTTGGCGAGCTGGTGCATCTCCTCGCGCCGGCGCGTCGCCGCCACCTGCTCGGCCAGCAGCTTCTCCTCCCGCTCGCGCTCGGCCTGGGCCAGGCTGTCGCGGAACAGAGTGAGGCAGCGGGCCTGGTCGCCGATCTCGTCGCGGCGCGCGGCATGGGGGATCTCGGCGGTGAGATCGCCACCCGACACATGCTCCATCGCCTCGCTGACGTCACGCACCGGGCGGGCGATGCCGAGGAAGGAATAAATGGCGGCGGCAATGGCGGCGAGAATGGCGATGACCGAGAAGATGAGGATCTGCGCCATGCCGGTGGCCAGCGCCTCGTCCGAGGCGATCTGCGCCTCGATAGCCTGGTCGGTGCTCTCCTTGGTCACATCGGTCAGCAGGCGCGTCGCTTCCTCCAACGCCGGGTCGCTGCGCTCGGCGACGAGCTTGGCCCGGCTCTGGATTTCACTGATGCCTTCGTTGATCGTCGCGACATAGTCCGCGAAATCCTTGCGGATCGTCTCCATCGTGTTGGCGATCATCGCATTGCTGCCGAACTGGTCGCCGACATCCTTCAGCACCTGCTCGGCGCGGGCCTGCATGGAGACGATGAGCGGCAACTTGGTGGTGTCGCCTTCCAGAATGAACAGCGCGGCGGCGAGGTTGATGGCGTCGACGAGCTGGTCGAGCGGCTGCACATTGCTCGCCATGTCCGGCTGCTCGGCTTCGAGCAGCTGACCATAGAGGGTAGAGAAGCCAGTGCGCACGCGCATGGCGAGGGCGCCGCGGCTGTCCACCGCGTTGAGCTGGACCGCCTGCGACTTGCGGATCTCCGCCGACACGGCGCCGACGTCGCGCAGCCTCTCCTTCAGCTTGCGGAAGACCTCGCGGTCGTCGTCATGGGTTTCGAGTTCCATGAGCCGGTCAAGCCGGGACTGCGCGCCGGCAATGTCGACCTTCACCTTGCGCAGGAACTCGTCATTGCGCGGATTGGCGAAGGAGAGCTGCAGGCGGGTCTCGTTCTGGCGAATATTGGCCAGCGCAATGGAGACCTGCTCGGCCTCCTTGAGAATCTGGCTCTGGCGGAGAGCGACCGCGTCCGCCGCCTCGATCCCGCTGATGGCGATATGGCGGCTGAGGATCACGCTGGCGGAGAGAAGGATCAGCAGGCCGGACATGATGCCCAGCTTCCACGCGATCCCAAGGCGCATTCCCAACATCGGGGGACTCCTAAAATGGTGTTGCCCGGAGAAGACGCCAACTGGCTTGCTTGAGACTTGCGGATCGTCGGGTATCCCATTGCCACGTCCGTCCGCGGGGCTGACGTCCGCCGACAGGGATTGGACAGGAAGGGCGCCTACATATTAGAATAATTCTAATATGAGGGGCACATGAAGCGTTTTCACGACCTGTCCGAAGCCGAGATCCTGGCGCTCGCCATCTCCAGCGAGGAGGAGGATGCGCGCATCTATCTCCAGTTCGCCAACCGGTTGAAGGCCGATTATCCGGCCACCGCCGCCCTGTTCGAGCGCATGGCGCATGAAGAACACGGCCACCGCCACGCGCTGCATGAGATGTTCACTCACCGGTTCGGCGGCGAACTGCCCTACATCACCCGGCAGGACGTGAAGGGCTTTCTGAAGCGCGACCCGATCTGGCTCCTCGAGACGCTGCGCATCGACACGGTGCGCCGGCAGGCCGAGGTGATGGAGTACGAGGCGCAGCAATTCTACATCAAGGCCGCCGGCCGCACCCGTGACGCCGATACCCGCCAGCTTCTGGCCGACCTCGCCGAGGCCGAGGGCAAGCACGAGACGCTGGCGCAGGAGCTCGGCGGGCAGATCGAGACCAGCGGCGCCAAGGAGACCGAGGACGAGGCGGCACACCGCATCTTCGTGCTGCAGATCGTCCAGCCGGGCCTCGCCGGGCTGATCGACGGCTCGATCTCGACGCTGGCGCCGATCTTCGCCGCCGCCTTCGCCACCCAGGATAGCTGGGCCGCCTTCCTCGTCGGCCTCGCCGCCTCCATCGGCGCGGGTATCTCCATGGGCCTCACCGAGGGCCTATCGGATGATGGCGCCATCACCGGGCGCGGCAGCCCCTGGCCGCGCGGCATTGCCTGCGGTGTGATGACCATGCTGGGCGGGCTCGGCCATACCCTGCCCTATCTGATCCCGGATTTCTGGACCGCGACCGCCGTCGCCGGCGTCGTCGTCGCCATCGAACTCGCCGCCATCGCCTATGTGCGCATGCGCTACATGGAGACGCCGTTCACCTCGGCCATCGTGCAGGTGGTGCTGGGCGGCATCCTCGTGCTGCTCGCCGGCATCTTCATCGGCTCGTCCTGACCCCGCTCAGGCAAAGGCGGCGAGCGCCCTCTCCAGCGTCGGCCGGTTCCACCCGGCGCGCAGGGCGAGCATGAGGACGAGCCGCGCCTTCGGGCCGGGCAGGAAGCCAGCGGCGAGCGCGCCGCGCCCGATGAGGTCGATCTCCGAGCCGGGATAGCCATAGGTGCGCTCGAAGGCGGGGCCGGACAGGGTCCGGCTCGCCAGCAGCACGGGAAGGTGCGCGGCGACCTCGCCGACGATCTCCGCCACCGGGCCGGGCACATGGCCGGCGCCCGCGCCCTCGATGACGAGGCCGGCAAAGCCGAGGCCCGGCGTCGCGGCGATCAGCCGGCCGTCATCGCCCATGCCGATCTTGATGAGCGCCACCGCCGGCACCTCGCCCCCGGCGATGGCCAAGGGCGGCAGGTCGAGCGGGGCGACGCGGGTGAGAATCCGCACGCGCCCTTCCGCCACCAGCCCGAGCGGACCGCCATTGTCCGAGGCGAAGGCCGAGGTGAGGCTGGTATGGGCCTTGCGCACGAAACGCGCGGCGTGGATCTCGTCATTCAGCACCACCAGCGTGCCGAGCCCGCGCGCCGCCGGGCTCGCCGCCACCAAGGCGGCCGCCAGCAGATTGGCCGGGCCATCCGCACCCGGCTGCTGGGGTCCGCGCATGGCGCCGACCACCACCACGGGCTTGGGCCCGCGCAGCAGGATATCGAGGAGGAAAGCCGTCTCCTCGATCGTGTCCGTGCCCTGGATGACCACGGCGCCGTCAATGTCGCCATTGAAGCCGGCCTCGATCGCGGCGGCGACGGAAAGGATGTTCTCCACCGTCAGCGAGGAACTGCCGACCTTGAAGGGCGAGCGCGCCTCGATGTCCGCGACCTCCGCAAGGCCCGGCACGGCGGCCACCAGCTCGGCGGCACCCAGCGTCGGCGCGATGCCGCCGGCGCCCGAGCCGGTCATGGTGATCGTACCGCCCAGCGACAGGACGAGAAGGCGGGGAAGCGGCGAGGTGGCCATGGGCGGAGTCCGGCGAGCTGCGGGCGAAACTCTGCTCCCTATAGCCGGGCGCTGCCCTGTTGTCGCGCCGTTAGGGCGCCGGCAGATTCACCGCACGGCTGTCCTGCGGCGCCTCGTCCCGCGCCTCCATGCCGTAATCGCGCAGCACACTGGAAACGCGCAGCCGGTAATTGGCGAAGACGCCGCCGCGCCCCTCGGCCTGCGCGCTGCGGTGCGACGGCAGGCAGCGCCAGGCGCGCACCGCCTCCTCGTCGCGCCAGAAGGAGAGCGAGAGCAACTTGCCGGGCTCGGTCAGGCTCTCGAAGCGCTCCACCGAGATGAAGCCGTCGCGGCCCATGAGGTCCGCGCGCAGCGCGGCGGCCAGTTCCAGATAATGCGCCCGCTCACCCTCGGCCGGCCAGACCTCGAAAATCACCGCGATCATCGGTTCACTCCGCCGCCACAGCCGGAAGGAGGGGGACGGGGAAGGGCGAGGGCCCGCCGGTCGCCCAGTCCAGCAATTCCACCGTATGCACGACAGGGATCGAGGTGCCGCCGCCGATCTGCGTCATGCAGCCGATGTTTCCGGCGGCGATGATCTGCGGCTGGGTACGCTCGATATTGGCGACCTTGCGGGCGCGCAGCTTCCCGGCGATTTCCGGCTGGAGAATGTTGTAGGTGCCGGCCGAGCCGCAGCACAGATGGCCCTCGGCGGGTTCCAGCACGGTGAAGCCGGTCTTCGCGAGCAGCGCCTTGGGCGCGGTGCGCACCTTCTGCCCGTGCTGCAGCGAGCAGGCGGAGTGATAGGCGACGCGCAGCCCGGCCGGGATTACCGGCACCGGTAGCTCGCGCTCGGCGA
Organism: Ancylobacter sp. WKF20; assembly: GCF_029760895.1. Classification (NCBI taxonomy): domain Bacteria; kingdom Pseudomonadati; phylum Pseudomonadota; class Alphaproteobacteria; order Hyphomicrobiales; family Xanthobacteraceae; genus Ancylobacter; species Ancylobacter sp. WKF20. The sequence continues at coordinate 3,572,718 of NZ_CP121679.1, read as the reverse complement.
GAAACTCGCTCACATCCTTTGCCAGCGCCGAGACCTTCGCCGCCCTCTCGGCATAGGCCGGGTCGGTGCGCAGCATGTGGCCGTAATCCTTGATCGTCGTGCCGCAGCCCGAGGTAGTCACAAGGATGGCGTCGAGCCCCTCGCCCTGAATTTCGCGCCACCAGGCATCGACATTGGCGCGGGCATTGGCGAGCGCCGGCTCCTCCTTGCCCATATGGTGGGTCAGCGAGCCGCAGCAGCCGCCGCCCACGGGTCGGACGATCTCGACGCCCATGCGCGTCATCAGCCGGATCGCCGCCTCGTCGATCTCCGGGCGCAGCACCGGCTGTGCGCAGCCATCGAGCAGCGCGACGCGGGCGCGGCGCGGGCCCTTCGCCGGAAAGCGCCGCTCGCCCTCGCTGGCCGAACGCGTGGCGGGGCGCGCCGGCGCAAGGCGCAGCATGGCCGCGAGCGGGCGCAGTGCGGGGATGGAATCGAACAGGCCGGCGAAGGGCTTGGCCACCATCGCACCACCAATGGCCAGCCGGAACAGCCGGCGGCTCGGCAGCACGCGGGCGAGCAGCGCGCGGATCATCCGGTCGGCAAAGGGCCGCTCATAGGTCTTCTCGATATGGTCGCGCGCGTGATCGACCAAGTGCATGTAATGCACGCCCGAGGGGCAGGTGGTCATGCAGGACAGGCAGGACAGGCAGCGGTCAATATGCTTGGCGACCTCGGCCGTCGCCGGCCGGTCGTTCTCCAGCATGTCCTTGATGAGGTAGATTCGTCCGCGCGGGGAATCCAATTCATCCCCCAGCAGCACATAGGTCGGGCAGGTGGCGGTGCAGAAGCCGCAATGGACGCACGCGCGCAGCACCTGTTCGGAGCGGGCGGTCTGCGGATCGGCAAGCTGGGCGAGGGAGAAACTGGTCTGCATGGCCTAGACTCCCGCATACATGCGGCCGGGGCTGAGCACCCGCGCCGGGTCGAAGCCATCCTTCATCCGCGTCACCAGCGCCTTGGTGACGGGATCGAGCGGCTGGAACACTTGCTCGCTCGCCCGCGCGCTGGCGCTGGCGCGGATCAGTGTCGCGTGCCCGCCGCCCGTCGCCGCGACGGCGGCACGGACCTCGGCGGCGCGCGGCGTGCCGTCCGGCAGGGCGATCCAGACAAGGCCGCCGGCCCAGTCATAAAGCGCCCGCACGCCGAGAGGTCGCAGCGCCGCCACCACGGCCGCCCCCGCCATGGGCGCGACCGAGACCCGCCAGATGGCGGGGCCAGCGTCCAGAGTCTCGCCCGAAGTGAGCGCGAAGGGCTCCACATCGCGCACCGTGCGCCAGAAGGCGCGGGAAGCGTCGGCGTCGAGGAAGGAGAGTTCGCCACGCCCGCCGAGCAGCGCCTCCAGCTTGCCGCGCCGGTGCAGGATGGAGGGCTTCACCCCTTCCAGCCGCAGCGCCGTCACGGCGCGCCCCGCCCCGGCCACCGCCGGCACAAGGCCGGCGATGTCGGCCGGCAGATGCGCGGCGCCGGACACGTCGTAATAGGAGCCCATCGCCGCGCTCATGGCGCTGGCGGCGGCTGCGTCGTCCAGCCCGAGGATGAGCAGCGTCTCCACCGTCTCCGGGCCCGGCAGCACCTTGATGGTGAGCTCGGTGAAGGCGGCGAGCGTGCCGTGCGAGCCGGAAAGGCCGCGCGGCAGATCATAGCCGGTGACGTTCTTCACCACCCGCCCGCCGGCCTTGAAGGCCTCGGCGCGACCGGAGACGGCGCGCACGCCCAGCGCATGGTCGCGCGCCGCGCCCGCGCTCGGCCGGCGCGGGCCGGCGAGGTTGCAGGCCATCACCCCGCCCAGCGTGCCGCCGCCCGCCGGCTGGCCGAGCAGCGGACCGTAATCCATTGGCTCGAAGGCCATCATCTGGTTGGAGGCCGCCACGAGCGCCTCGATCTCGGCGATCGGCGTGCCGGCGCGCGCGCTCAGCACCAGTTCTTCCGGCTCATAGAGCGTCACGCCAGTGAGTGCCTTCAGCTCCAGCGTCGCATCGGTCTGGATGTGGCGCCCGAGCCCGGCCTTGGAACCGGCCCCGGCGACATCGAGCGTGCGCCCGTTCGACACCGCCCAGGCGACGGCCTCCACCACCTCGGCCTCGTCGCGCGGGCAGAGCCGTTCGGTGGCGGTCGGCTCCTCAAGCAGGGCACTCATGGCTTACTCCGCGAGCGCGGCGAGCCGCGCGGCATGTCGGTTATGCTCGGCGACCACCGCCGGCAGGTCGATGGTGACGATCCGCCCCTCCGCCACCACCGGGCGGCCGTGGACCACGGTGAAGGCGGCGGGACCGGGCGTGCAGAACAAGGCGGCGGCGACGGGATCGGACAGGCCGCCGGCAAAGGCGACATCGTCGAGCCTGAGCGCGAAGAAATCCGCGCATTTGCCAGGCTCCAGCGCGCCGATATCGCTGCGCCCGAGCACCGAGGCGCCGCCGAGCGTGGCGAGTTCCAGCGCCTCGCGCGCGCTCATCCATTCCGCATCGCGCGACGGATCGGAGGTCGACAGCGTGGTGTCCGGCCCCTCCGGCGGGCGCAGGGAGATCTGCAGCCGCGCCAGCAGCATGGCCTGCCGCGCCTCGGTGAGCAGGTTGTTGCCGTCGTTCGACGCCGAACCATCGACACCGAGCCCGACCTTCACCCCGGCGCGCCGATAGGCCTTCACCGGGGCGATGCCGGAGGCGAGGCGCATATTGGAAGACGGGCAATGGCACACGCCGACGCCCGCGCCGGCGAAGCAGCCGATCTCGTGATCGTTCACATGCACCGCATGGGCGAACCAGACATCGTCGCCGAGCCAGCCCAGTTCTTCCATATAGGCCACGGGGCGCTTGCCGAAGCGCTCCAGCGTGTAGCGTTCCTCATCGATGGTCTCGGCCAGATGCGTGTGCAGGCGCACGCCCTTGGCGCGGGCGAGGGTCGCGGAATCCCGCATCAGGCCGGGCGTCACCGAGAAGGGCGAGCAGGGGGCGAGCGCGATCTGCAGGAGCGCGCCGGGCGCGGCATCGTGATAGCGGGCGATGACGCGCTCGCTATCGGCCAGGATGTCCTCTTCCCGCTCCACGCAGTCATCCGGCGGCAGGCCGCCCTTGGACTGGCCGAGCGACATCGAGCCGCGCGAGACCATGAAGCGCAGGCCGATCTCGCGGGCGGCACCGATCTGGTCATCGACCTTGCAGCCATTGCGGAACACATAGGCGTGGTCGAAGGCGGTGGTGCAGCCGCTGAGCGCGAGTTCGGCGAGGCCGACCAGTGTCGCGGTGCGCGATGCCTCCGGCGTGCGCGCCGCCCAGAGCCGGTAATGCGCCTTCAGCCAGCGGAACAGATTCACGTTCTGCGCCGCCGGCAGATTGCGCGTCAGCGTCTGGTCGAGATGGTGGTGGCAATTGACCAGGCCGGGCAGCACCACATGGCCGGCAAGGTCCATCACCGTGTCGGCGGTCGCCGGCAGTGTCTCGCTCGGGCCGACCTCGACGATCATGCCATCGCGCGCGAAAATCCCACCGCCGGCAATCTCGCGCCGGGCGCCGTCCATGGTGACGAGAACGGTGGCATTGCGGACGAGGAGGGTGGTCATCGGGCGCGCCGTCCCCATGCTCTGTCATCCCGGCCGCAGCGCGTGAGCGCGCAGAGCCGGGATCGCCGACCGCCGCGCAAGCCGGCAAGCGATCCCGGATCGGTGCTGCGCACCGTCCAGGATGACCTGGGAAGATCGCGCTCCGGCCGGGATGACGGGTTGGGACAGGCGGGCCCGTGCATCAGAACCTCGGAATGTCGGGGAAGGGCAGCTTGCCGCCGGAGACATGCATGCGGCCGAGTTCGGCGCAGCGGTGAAGCACCGGGAACACCTTGCCGGGGTTGAGCAGCGCCTCGGGATCGAAGGCGCATTTCAGCCGCTGCTGATGGGCGAGGTCGATCTCGTTGAACATGGAAGGCATGAGGTCACGCTTCTCGACGCCCACGCCATGCTCGCCAGTGAGCACGCCGCCCACCTCGACGCAGAGCAGCAATATGTCGGCGCCGAAGGCTTCCGCCTTGTCGAGCTCGCCGGGTTTGTTGGCGTCGTAGCAGATCAGCGGGTGGAGATTGCCGTCGCCGGCATGGAAGACATTGCCGCATTTGAGGCCGTATTTCTCCGACATCGCCTCCATGCGGCGGAGCACCTCGGGCAGCGCCTTGCGCGGAATGGTGCCGTCCATGCAGAGATAATCCGGCGAGATGCGGCCGACCGCGGGGAAGGCCGCCTTGCGCCCGGCCCAGAAGGCGACGCGCTCCTCCTCGCTGGTCGAGGCGCGCAATGTCTGGCAGCCGAGCGTGCCGGCGATCTGCGCGACGCGCTCGATGAGGTGGTTCACCTCCGCTTCCGGCCCATCCAGCTCGACGATGAGCAGCGCCTCGACATCGAGCGGGTAGCCGGCACCGAGAAAGGCCTCGGCGGCGTGGACCATCATGCGGTCCATCATCTCCATGCCGCCGGGAATGATGCCGGCGGCGATGATGGCGGCGACGCATGCCCCCGCCGCCTCGGAGGAGGGAAAGCCCACCAGCACGGCGCGCGCCGTCTCCGGCTTCTTGAGGATGCGCACCGTCACCTCGGTGACGACGCCGAGCAGCCCCTCCGAGCCGACGATGAGGCCGAGCAGGTCCAGCCCGCCGGAATCGAGGTGCTGCCCGCCGAGGCGCACCACCTCGCCGGTGATCAGCACCATCTCGACGCCCAGCACATTATTGGTGGTGAGGCCGTATTTCAGGCAATGCACGCCGCCGGAGTTCTCGCCGACATTGCCACCGATCGTGCAGGCGATCTGCGAGGAGGGGTCGGGCGCGTAATAGAAGCCCTCATGCGCCACGGCGGTGGTGATGCCGAGATTGGTCACGCCCGGCTGCGCCGTCACCGTGCGGTTGGCGAAGTCGATGTCGAGAATGCGGTTGAACTTGCCCATGCCGAGCAGAATGCCGTCGGCCAGCGGCAGCGCGCCGCCGGAGAGCGAGGTGCCCGCCCCGCGCGGCACGACCGGAATGCCATTGGCATTGGCATAGGCCAGAACCTGCGAGACCTGCTCGGTGGTCGAGGGCAGCACCACGGCGAGCGGCAGCTGGCGATAGGCGGTGACGCCGTCGCTCTCATAGGGGCGCATTTCGTTCAGGGAATCGATCACCCCCTCGCCCGGCACGATGGCGCGCAGGGCGGCGATGATCTCGGCCCGGCGGGCCAGCACATCGGCCTTCGGCGCGGGCATGACGAGACCGGACATGGCGTTTCTCCCCTGACCACGCGCCGTTGACCGGACGTGCCTGCGGTTTCGACCCATTCTAGGGAATAGCGGCTCGGTACACCATGGTCAAAAAAAATGACCACGCACCCCTTCACACCTTCGTCGCCCGACGATCCGGTGCGGCCCGCCCTTGCGCGGGATCAAGGCGGCGCCATGTGCATCATTCTAGGCAGACGCAGCCTCGGCAAACGGGGCGCGGTCCCGATAAGGAGGAAACATCCCATGTCCGAGGTCGACACCGCCACGCTGCAGCGCATCCGCCTGCATCTCGCCCGCTCGCCGGAATTCCCCGCCGGCAGCGCGCGCCATGGCTATGAGTTCCTCGCCCCGCTCGACGCCGCCGGCCATATCGACCTCGCGGCGTGGAAGGGGCTTCGGGAGCGCTGCACCGTCACCCGCTTCTGGGACCATGACGCGCCCGAGCACGGCCATCTCGTCCATCGCGCGGGCGGGACGCACGGGGCGACCTGGGTGTTCGATTATGAGCCGGGGGCGAGCGAGGATGACGAGGCGGGCTACCGCTTCGGCGACCACGCCTTCGTGCCGGGCGAGTATGTCTCGGTGCGCGAGGAGGACGGCGACATGCACACCTTCGTGGTGTTCTCGGTGGTCGCCGCCTGAAGAGGGCGGGACGCGCGCCTCAGTTGGGTGCGCGGATCACCGCCGGCTCGGCCACGGGCGTGGCGGGGGCGGCGGCGGTCTCGGTCGCGGACGGCGCTGTCACCGCAGCGGAGGGAGCGGTGGCCGCCGGGGTCGCCGGCGCGGGAGCGGCAACCTGCGGGGCCGGGCGCGGCGCGCGCGGGCGTGCCGGCTTCTCGATCATGGCGATGACCCGCAGATGCAGCTCGGCCGCCTTCTCGATGTTGAAATGGGTCAGCTGCCCGGCGCCGGTGAGGTCGACATTGTCGACGCGCGGGCCGGACACCGCCTTGCCGGCGCCGCCGGACTGATAATAGTTCACCACCTTGCCGATCTTGGCCGAGGCGGTCTTCATCGACACCGGATCGAAGGTGACGACCAGCGGCACGGGAATGCCGGCGGCGCTCACCTTGTTGCCCATGTCGACCGCCGCATCGGCGCCCAGCGAATGGCCGATGATGATGACCGGGGTCGGGCGGCGCTTGCCGGCCCGGGCATCCTCGATCGCAACATTGGCCAGCGTCTGCCAGTCGACATAGGAATGCACGCTCGCCTTGATGCCGCGCGCGTTGAGCTTGGCGGTCAGGTCGTCCATGCCGAAGGAGAAGATGTTGGCCAGCCCGCGCATCAGATAGACGCGCACCTGCGGGGCGTTGCGGTTCTGGCTCTGGGCGTTCGCGGCGGCCGGAAGAAACGTCATCAGCGCCGCGACGAGAGCGACGACGGCAAGAGCCCAAGACCGCGCGAACTTCATGTCCCGATTCCCGAATTGACCAACATTGTTCATGACTCCCGCGAACGCGGCAAATCAAACGAATTTTGTTCCGTTCTGACTTAGCAACGCGGCTGATGCGGGCGGGCAACAGGCGATGACGGGTAAACCCGCGCCCGATGCCGCACGTCCCAGCCTCTTGCCAGAGCGACGTGCGCATGCAACCGACTGGTACCGTCCAAAGTTCCACGCGCGGCGGCGGAGAGCCGGGACAGCGGGCGAACAGGGAGCCAGAGACCGTGACGACCAGTCCCTCCGCCACTTCAGGGCTCGCCGCCGGGCGCAGCGATGCCGGGCCGAGCCTGCCTAATGCCGGCGCTTTCTACGATCATCCGCTGCGCGCGCCGGTTCTCGCCGAGCTGCATGCGCGACCCTTCGTGCCGGTGAGCACGCCGGCGCGCATCCTCCATGTCGCCTTTCTCGTCGACCGCGCGCAGGCAAAGGCCGACCGTGCCGCCTTCGCCGCGCTCTGTGTCGCGCGCGGCCAGTCCGGCCCGCACCGGGACGCCAAGCAGCATCGCGTAGCCTTTGGCGGCGCCGTGCTGCGCTGGGAGCGCCACGCCGAATTCACCACCTATACGTGGGAGCTGCCGGCCGAGGATCTGACCGAGGGCGGCCTGCCCTTCCACCCCTCTTCCGGGAGTCTCGCCCGCACGCTGCTGCAGGTGCCGCAGCCCGGCCCGCTGCTGGTCGCGGTCGATCTGCAACTGGTGACCGACACCGCCGACGCGCTGCCGCTCGACCGGCTGTTCGACCGCGCGAGCCTCGCGCGTTCGGATGTCGAGGACGGCCTTGCCGAGATCGCCACCGATTTTCAGCCGGACCCGTCGGGCTTCGTGCGCATCCTGGTGCGCGACCGGGGCATGACGGATGACGCCGCCGGCGCGCTGATCCAGCGCGTGCTGGAGGTCGAGACCTACCGCACCCTGGCTCTGCTCGGCCTGCCGGAAGCGCAGCGTCTCGCCCCCACCGTGGCGCGGATCGAGAACGAGCTGAGCACCCTCACCCGCGAGATGCGCGACACCGAGGGGCTGGCGGCCAACAACAAGCTGCTCGACGCGCTGACCACGCTGGCCTCCGAGCTGGAGGCGGACGCCGCCGCCTCGCTGTTCCGCTTCGGCGCGACACGGGCCTATGAGGAGATCGTCGGCGACCGGCTGCAGGCGATCGGCGAGCAGCCGATTTCCGGCCACCCGACCTGGCAGGAATTCCTCTCGCGCCGGCTGCAACCGGCCATGCGCACCTGTCAGGCCATCGAGCAGCGGCAGGCGGGGCTGTCGGTCAAGCTGTCGAGCGCCGCCAACCTGCTGCGCACCCGGGTCGATGTCGAGCTGGAGCAGCAGAACCGCGACCTGCTGCGCTCGATGAACCGGCGCGCGCGCATGCAGCTACGCCTGCAGCAGACCGTCGAAGGCCTCTCGGTCGCGGCCATTTCCTATTACGTCATCAGCCTGCTGCATTACGCCCTCGAAGGGCTTCACGCGCGCTTCGAGGCGTGGGGACTGCATGTCGATATCGGGCTGGTGACCGCCATCGCCGTGCCGCTGGTGGCGCTGACCATCTGGAGCGGCGTGCGCCGCATCCGCAAGGGTCATTTCGACGAGGAATGAGCCGGGGAGCGGGGCACGCCCGCAGGACTCTCACCCGGCTGCACTCCGCACGGCGTCATCCCCGGACTTGATCCGGGGATCCATCACAGTGCCGTTCGTCCGTCGGCGCCCAGGCATGACCAAGGGCAGGCGAGCGCCGGGCGGGACGAGGCAGAACGCGATCCCGGCTCGGCCATCGGCCGGCCGGCATGACGGTTCACGAGGCGGGCGGCGCGGCCCGGCCGTGTTACTGCGCGAAGGTGCCCGTGGAGGGCGCGGGCGCGCCGATCCATTGGTTATCGCTGCTGCTGGCGGCCGGAGCCGCCGGAGCGGGCGCGGCGGCAGCCGGTGCAGGAGCGGTAGTGGCAGGACCGGCGGGAGCCGTTGCGGCCGGCGTCGTCGGCACGGTGCGGACCGGGGCGGTCGCGGCCGGCGCGGCGGTGGCCGGCGCCGCCTGAACCGGGGTGGTCTGCGCGGCGGGCGCGGTACGGGGCGGCGTGGTCGCTGCCGCCGGGCGGGTCGCGGCAGGCGCCGCGCTGGTGGCGGGCGCCGGGGTCGCCGGACGCGGACGGGTCTGCTGCTGCGCCGGGCGCGGACGCGCCGCCGGCTTCTCATTGGCGCCCTGCGGATCGAAGCCGACATAGACGACATACTTGTCGAGCACGTCGGAGCTCGGGCGCGGGAAGCTGATGTCGTCGGCCACCAGGGCGAAGTCGACCTGCAGCACGCTCGGGCCGATCTCCACCGGCACGGAATAGAACTTCGTCCAGATCGACTGCGGCGTCGGGCCCTCATGCACGACAGCGACGCGGATCGGCACGGTCACCCGGCCCGGCCCGCCCTTGGCGCCGAGCAGCACGCGGCCCTGAATGCCCACGCGCATGGTCATGTCCGGCGAGCTGTAGCGGCACTCGCGCGAGAACTGGCCGAGCGTCGCCTGGTAGCGCACGCCGCCATCGCCCGGCTCGGTCACCTGATAGGCCGCCGCGCCGCCGCGCACCTCGACGGTGGGGCAGGAGAAGTCGGAGGTGTCGCCGGCGGGCCCGGTCGTGTTGGCCGTGGCTTCGACCGTGGTGGTCTGGATCTGCGAGCCGAACAGGCCCTGATTGCCGGCATTGCCGGTTCCCATCGGGCCTTCATTGCCGCCACCGCCGCCAATGCCGGCACCGGCACAGCCGGCCAGCAACAGGCCAAGGGGGAGGAGCATCAGGGCGTCACGAAGGCCCCGCCCCTCGCCCCGCGGGCGGCTCAGGTTCAGCAGTTCAGCTCCACGCATACACATACTCCCCGCCGAGGCTGGTAAGACCGCCACGACCCCGGCACAGCGGAGCCCGGCCCCTTCGACACATTCGACCGGCGGCTCTTATAGCAGGCGATCACGCGCGGGGGGAACATGCCCCGGAAGGAGTTTGCGTGGCAGGAAAACGCCGGCCGTGAGGCCGGCGTTGCCGGAGATGAGAGGGCTCAGCCGCCCTGCGCGGGGGTGGGCGCAATACCCGTGGGCTTGCCGACCAGCGAGAACAGCAGCGCCGGGTTCTCGCGCAGCCTGGCGGCGACGCGCTTGATGTCGTCCAGCGTCACGGCGGCGACCAGCGCGTTGCGCCGGTCGATATAGTCGATGCCGAGGTTGTCGATCTGCATCTGCAGGAGCTGGGAGGCGACCTTGGCCGAGCTGTCGAAGCGCAGCGCGAAGGAGCCGATGAGGTAACTCTTGGCGTCCTCCAGCTCCGCCGGGCTCGGCCCGTCGGTCAGCAGCTTGAGATATTCCGCGCGGATCAGCTCGATGGATTCCGCCGTCCGGTCGTTCTTGGTGGCGGTGCCGCCGAGGATCAGCGCGGCGTGGTCGAGCGGGGCGAGGTGGCTATAGACCGAATAGGCAAGGCCGCGCTTCTCGCGCACTTCCTTGAACAGGCGCGAGGAGAAGGCCGAGCCGCCGAGCATGTGGTTGAGCACGAAGGCCGGGATGAAGTCCGGGTCGTCGCGCATCAAACCGATGCCGCCGAAGATCACCGAGGTCTGCGGAACATCGAGTTCCTTCACCACGGTGGTGCCGAGCCCCTGCGGCACGATGTCGGGCACGGGGGTGAGCTGGGCCTTGGCCGGGAGCGCACCGAACATCTGGTCGAGCGCCGGGGCGAGCGTCGCCGCGTCGATGTCGCCGACCACGGCGATCTTGAGATTGTCGCGCGCCAGCGTGCGCGTGGCAAAGCCGGCGAGATCGGCGCGGCTGATGGTCGGCACGCTCTCCAGCGTGCCGGCGACCGGGCGGCCATAGGGATGGTTGGGGAAGGCCGTCGCCGACCAGCCGAGGCTCGCCAGTGTCGAGGGGTCGTTCATCCGCCGGCGCAGGCCCGCGAGCTGGCCCTGGCGGATGCGCTCCACCGCCTCGTCGTCGAAGCGCGGGGCGCTGACCGCAAGGCGCATCAGCTCGAAGGCCGGGCCGATATTCTCCGACAGCGTCCGCAGCGAGCCGCCGACGGAATCGCGCGAGGCGTCGAAGCGCAGCTCGATCGCTTTCTCCGCCATGCGGTCCTGGAAGGCGCGGGCGTCGAGATCGCCGGCGCCCTCGTCGAGCAGCGAGGCCATGAGATTGGCGGTGCCGGGCTTCTGCGCCGGATCCTGCGCCGCGCCGCCGATGAAGGCCACTTCCATGGCGACCAGCGGCAGGGTGGTGTCATGCACCAGCCAGGCCTCGATGCCGCCGGGGCTCACCACGCGCTGGATGCGGGTAGTCTCCGACTGGGCGGGGGTGACGGGGGCGAGGGCAATGGTCATGGCGGCAACAACCGGGGCGAGGGCCTTGAGGGCCTTGGAGAGACGGGCGGAAACGGGCGCGGCGGGGGACAGGCGCGCGAGCCCGTTCATGAACGCTTCTCCGGCTGGGAGGAGGCGGGCTGCGGGTTGGTCGGCTGCGGGGCGACCTGGCGCAGCTCGCTGGTCACGGCGCGGGCCGGGACGAGGTAACGCCGGGCGACGTCGCGCACCTCCTCGGCGGTGACCTGCTTCACCATGTCGGGCCACACCTTCACGTCCTCGGCGGTGGAGCCGGTGGTGAGCGCGGCGCCGTAGATACGGGCGAGCGTCGCCTGATTGTCCTGCGCATAGATCGCCTCGGCAACGAGGCGGGTCTTGGCGCGCTCCAGCTCGGCGGCGTCCGGCCCGTCCTTGGCGAGCGTGCCGATCACCTCGTCAAGCGCGGTCTCCAGCGCCTCCATGGTGACTTCCGGACGCGGGCTCACCGACACGCCGAAGCGCGTGGCGTCGAGCGCGGTCGACTGGTACCAGGCCCCCGCATTGGCGGCGATCGCCTTGTCGACCACCAGCGCGCGGTAGAGGCGCCCGGTGGCGCCGCCACCCAGCACCTGCGAGAGCACGTCGAGGGCGACGCTCTCCTTCTTGTCCATGCGATAGGACGGCACGAGATAGGTGCGCCCGAGGCTCGGCTGGCCGACGCGCGGGTCCGCCAGCACCAGGCGGCGCTCGGCGCGCGGCGTCGGCTCCTGCGGGCGATCACGCAGCGCGGTCTCCGCCCGGCGCGCCACCTTGCCATAGGTCGCCTCGGCGAGGGCCTTCACTTCGGCCGGCTCGACATCGCCGGCGACCACGAGGATCGCGTTGTTCGGCGTGTAGAAACGCTCATAGAAGGCCAGCGCGTCGGCGCGGTTGAGCTCGCGGATCTCGTCTTCCCAGCCGATGATCGGGTGGCCATAGGGGTGGTTGACGAACATCGCCGCCTGCGCGGCCTCGGAGAGCTGCGCGGCCGGGTCGTTATCAGTGCGCATGCGGCGCTCTTCCAGCACCACGTCGCGCTCGGGCAGCACCACCTCGTCGGTAAGCACGAGGCCGGTCATGCGGTCGGCCTCGAACTCCATGACGCGGCCGAGATGCTCCTTGGCGACGCGCTGGAAATAGGCGGTGTAGTCCTGCGAGGTGAAGGCGTTCTCCTGCCCGCCCAGCGTCGCCACCACCTGCGAGAACTCGCCCGCCGGGTGCTTGGCGGTGCCCTTGAACATCAGGTGCTCAAGGAAATGGGCGATGCCGGACTTTCCGGCCACCTCATCGGCCGAGCCGACGCGGTACCACACCATGTGGGTGACCACCGGCGCGCGGTGATCGGGCACGACCACGACCTGCATGCCATTGTCGAGCGTGAACTCGGCGACATCGCCCGCGCGGGCGGCTGTGGTCGAGGCGAGCGAGGCGGCAATCAGCATCACGGCGGACATCAGCTTTCCAGTCGACAGGGTTCCAGACGGCGAAGTTCCAGACAGCATGTGCGGTCACGGTATCCGATTTAAGCGTTGCCGGCGAAACCGGAAGGCCCGGCCGCCGCTTCAGGGTTGCAACTCTGCCACAGATCGCGTGGCGAGAATGAGCCGGCGGTTCAATCCCCTGTGAGCCGCGCCGGTGCGCCACCCTTCGGACGCGGGTTCGAGGCGGGCAAACGCAAACGCCCCGCCGGAGGCCGACGGGGCGTTTTCAGGAAAGAAGGAGGGCGCAGGCGCTCAATTGCGGTCGTTGTTCTTCTGCGTGCGGCTGAACCAGTCGGGCAGGTTCCAGCCCTTATCCTCGGGCCGCTCGGCCACCACGCCATAAGGCGCGTTCGGCGCGGGGGTCTGCAGACCCGGCGGCGGCTCATACAGCTTTTCGCGCGGCGGTTCGCCGTTGAAGGTCAGCGGCTTCTCGGCCTGCTTGTTGCCCCAGCCGAGGAAGCCCATCTGCTTGGGCTGCAGCCAGTCCTCGCGCGAGGCGTTGTTGCGAGCCGCGGCAGGGCCATTATAGACGGCGTTCGGGTTGGTGCCGGTGGCGACTTCCCTCGGCGTCAGGGCACGCGTCGCCTGCTTGTCGCTGAAGATGGTCGGGGTCTTGGCGGCCTTTTCGGCGGCCTGGCGGCGGACGACGTCCTCGTCCTTCGGCCAGGCGGGATTCTGGGTGACGTCGTCGCCCTCGCGCGGGGGCGGCAGCACGTCGCCGCTCGGCGGCACGACCAGCGGGGCGCGCTCGCGGTACTTGATGTCCGGCGGCGTCGGCGCCACGAGGCCGAAGCTGGTCAGCAGCTGCTCGGTGAAATTGTCTTCCTGCGCCGAAGCCGGCGCGGCGGCGAACAGAACGGCCACGCCAAAAGCGCCGACCATCAGGCGGGCGCGCATCGGAAGGGGTCGCTTCATCATCCGGTCGTCTCCTGCGGCATCGGAGGCAGCCCATGCCATGCCCCTGGGGCAGGCGTGCACGGCGTCGGCGGCTCTGGTCTCACGTCAGGACGGCTATTTTACGGCGCCGCCGCGGAAGGAGTCATACAGAAGCAGGCCCACACCGGCAACAATGGCCATGTCGGACAGGTTGAACACGTACCAGTAGAAGCCGAACGCGTGCAGCGACACGAAGTCGAACACCGCGCCATAGGCCGCGCGGTCGATGGCGTTGCCGAGCGCCCCGCCGATCAGCAGGCCGAGCGCCGCCGCCTCGATCCGCCGGTCGACCCGCGCCAGCCAGAACCAGAACAGCACGGCGGCCACGACCTTCAGCCCACCCAGCACCCACCAGCCATCCAGCCCCTGCGAGAACAGGCCGTAGCTGATGCCGGTGTTCCACGCCCGCACGAGATCGAAGAACGGCGTGACGGTGACGATGCCGTTCGGCCCGAAATCGACGCCGTGCACCACGGCAAGCTTCGAGGCCTGGTCGATCACCAGCGCGGCGAGGGCGAACAGCCCGCCATAGAGCGTGAGCGGGCCGGAAAAGCGCAGCTTCATCGCGGAACCCGCCACCCCGCCGTCACTCGGCCGCCCGGCGCGCCGCCGCGAGCTCGCGCAGCGCCAGGGCGTCGCGCGGGGTCACATCCGGGTATTCCGGGTCGGTGCCGACCAGCGGCGAGATCTTCCAGGAGCGGGCGCATTTATGGCCCTGCGCACGGGCCGGCACCACCGCCACACCCGGCACGTCGTCGAGCCGGAAGGCGTCCGCCGGGCCCTCGTCGGGCATCAGATGGGCGTCGGAGGTGATGCAGACTTCCGCCAGTTCCACCGCGCTCACCGCCGCGAACAGGTTCGGGTCGGACACATGGATGACCGGCGCCGCCTCCAGCGAGGAGCCGATGCGCTTGGCCGCGCGTTCCACTTCCAGCGCGCCGAGCACGACGCGCCGCACCTGGCGGATCTTGCGCCATTCATCGGCCAGCGTCTCGTCGCGCCACTTGGCCGGCGTTTCCGGGAAGGTGACCAGATGCACCGAGCCGGTCTCGGAGGGGAAGCGCGCCAGCCAGGTCTCTTCCGCCGTGAAGGGCAGGATCGGCGCCAGCCACACGACGAGGCGGTTGAACACCTCGTCGAGCACGGTCAGGCACGCCCGGCGCGTCACCGAGGAGATCGGGTCGCAATAGAGCGCGTCCTTGCGCACGTCGAAATAGAAGGCCGACAGCTCCGTCGTCATGAAGGCCGACAGCGCGGCGTGCACGCGCTTGAAGTCGAAGGCCGCGTAGGCCTCGCGCACGGTCTTGTCGAGCTCGGCGAGACGGTGCAGCACCATGCGCTCCAGCGCGGGCATCTCGGAGAGCGCGATGCGCTCGGCCTCGCGGTAATGATGCAGCGAGCCGAGCAGCCAGCGCAGCGTGTTGCGCAGCTTGCGGTAGGTCTCGACCGTGGTCTTCAGGATCTCCGGGCCGATGCGCAGATCGTCCGAATAGTCGGAGGCGCAGACCCACAGGCGCAGGATGTCGGCGCCGGAGGATTTGATGACCTCCTGCGGGGCGACGACGTTGCCGACCGATTTCGACATCTTGCGGCCCTGCTCGTCGAGCACGAAGCCATGGGTCAGCACGACGTCATAGGGCGGCCGGGCGCGCGTGCCGCAGCTCTCCAGCAGGGACGAATGGAACCAGCCGCGATGCTGGTCCGAGCCTTCCAGATACATCACCCGGTCCGGCCCGCCGGAGAAGGCCCGGTTGACCTTGAGATCCTCGCGCACTTCCAGCGTGAAGGCGTGGGTGGAGCCGGAATCGAACCACACGTCGAGGATGTCATCGACCTTGTGCCATTCATTGGCGCTGTAGTCGGTGCCGAGGAAGCGCTGGGCGGCGCCTTCCTTGTACCAGGCATCCGCGCCCTCGCTGGCGAAGGCCTCGGCGATGCGGGCATTGACCGCCTCATCACGCAGGATCTCGACATTGCCATCGCCGGTATCGCGCACGAAGACGGCGATCGGCACGCCCCAGGCGCGCTGGCGCGAGACCACCCAGTCCGGCCGGTTCTCGATCATGCCGGTGATGCGGTTCTGCCCGCTCGCCGGCACCCACTGCACGCCGGCGATACCGCCGAGCGCGCGGGCGCGCAGCGTGTCGCCCGTGGTGGACGAGCCATCCGCCGCCGCGATGTCCTTGTCCATCGCGATGAACCATTGCGGCGTGTTGCGGAAAATGATCGGCGCCTTGGAGCGCCAGCTATGCGGGTACTGGTGCTTCAGCCGGCCGCGCGCGATCAGCTTGCCGGCCGCGGCCAGCGCCTTGATCACGGCGTCATTGGCGTCGCCGTCCTTGCCCTTGTCGTCCATGACGCGGGCGCCGGCGAAGAGCGGGACGTGCTCGTAATAGCGCCCGTCCGGCCCGACCGTGTGCGGCACGTCGCCGAGCCGCTCGGCGATGTAGAGGTTGAAGTCATCCGCGCCATGGCCCGGCGCGATATGGACGAAGCCGGTGCCGGTATCGTCGGTGACGAAATCGCCCGGAACGACCGGCACGGGGAAGTCGAAATAGCCCGTCGTGCCCTCGACGCCGCGCAGCGGGTGGGCGCAGACGAGGTGGGTCGGGTCCACCTCCTTGCGGCGCTCATAGCCGGTGACGCGGGCGGCCTTGAACACCTCCTCGGCCAGTTTGTCGGCGAGGATGAAATGCTCGCCGACCTTCGCCCAATTGTCCGGCGCGGCCTCGGTCACCTCATAGACCGCGTAAGTCACGTTCTCAGAGAAGGCGATGGCGCGGTTGCCGGGGATGGTCCAGGGCGTCGTCGTCCAGATGACGACGGAGGCGCCCTCATAGGAGGGGAACAGGTGGATGTCGTCCGCCTGGTCCGGCGCCTGCAGCCCGCCGCTCGCCGCCACGCGCTCGCGATAGCCGGTGACCGGGAATTTCACGAAGATCGTGGTCGACTGGTGGTCGTGATACTCGACCTCGGCCTCGGCCAGGGCGGTGCGCTCGACCACCGACCACATGACGGGCTTGGAACCGCGATAGAGCAGGCCGTTCTCGGCGAATTTGATGATCTCGCGGGCGATCTGCGCTTCCGCGTCATAGCTCATCGTCACATAGGGGTGCGACCAGTCGCCCTCGACGCCGAGGCGCTTGAACTCGGCGCGCTGGATGTCGATCCAGCCCTGCGCGAAGGCGCGGCATTCCTGGCGGAATTCGACGACCGGCACCTCGTCCTTGTTCTTGCCCTTGGCGCGGTACTGCTCCTCGATCTTCCACTCGATCGGCAGGCCGTGGCAGTCCCAGCCCGGCACATAGTTGGAGTCATGGCCGAGCGCGCCCTGCGAGCGCACCACCACGTCCTTGAGGATCTTGTTCAGCGCGTGGCCGATATGGATGTTGCCATTGGCGTAGGGCGGGCCGTCATGCAGCACGAAGCGCGGCTTGCCGGCGCCGGCCTTGCGCTGCCGGCCATAGAGGTCGATCCGCTCCCAGCGCGCCAGCAATTCCGGCTCGCGCTGCGGCAGGCCCGCGCGCATCGGAAACTCGGTCTGCGGCAGGAACAGGGTGGACGAATAATCGTGGCCCTGCGCCGCGCCGGCCTCGCTCGCCGCGCCCGCAGGGTTCCGACCATCACTGTTGCGGCTCGTCATGACGCGCTCCTTCACTCGCCGCACGGTTTAAGCGCAGCGCCGAGGCGGTGCAAGGGCGGCGCAAAGGGAACGGGCGCAACAGGCGAGGCGGGACGGCTCTCCCGTCCGTCCCCGCCTGCGGGCCTCCACCGCTAATCCGGCGTCACCACGATCTTGCCGAAGGCGCCGCGATCGAGATGGTCGAGCGCGGCCGGCAGCGCGGCGAGGGGGTAGCGGGCGTCGATCACCGGCTTGATCCCGGATGTGTCCACCGCCCGGACGAGATCCTCCAGCGCCCGGCGATGGCCGACGCCGATGCCGTTGAGGGTGATCTGCTTCAGCATCAGCGGGCCGAGCGGCAGGCTGGCCTCGAAGCCCTCGATGACGCCGATCTGCGCGATGCGCCCGCCAATCGCCGCCACCTCCACCGCCCGGCCGAGCGTCGCGCCGCCGGCAAGCGCGAGGATATGGTCGGCGCCGCGTCCGCCCGTGGCGGCCCGCACCGCCTCCACCCAGTCGCCCTGCGTGCGGTCGATGCCGATAGCGGCGCCGAGCGCCCGCGCGCGTTCCAGCTTGGCGGCGCTGCTGGAGACCACGATGGTGCGGGCGCCATGCGCGCGGGCGATGGCAAGCCCGGCCAGCGCGACACCGCCCGTGCCCTCCACCAGCACGGTGTCGCCCGCCTTCAGCCCGCCGCGCTCGACCAGACCGAACCAGGCGGTCAGGCCGGCGCAGGACAGCGTGCTCGCCTCGTCCGGCGTCAGCGTGTCAGGTGCGCGCACCAGCCAGTCCTCGGGCAGCGCCACATAATCCGCCAGCACGCCGGGATAAGCGCCGCCCAGTGACTGATAGTGCGGATGGGCCGAATCCCCTTCTGGCAGGCCGTCGATCCAGCCGGGAAAGAAGGTGGAGATGACCGGGTCGCCGGGCGCGAAGCGGCGGGCGCCCGTGCCCAGCGCGGTCACCGTCCCGGCAAGGTCCGAGGCCGGCGTGAAGGGAAAGTCGAGCGGGGCGCCAACGCCATCGGCGATGATCAGCCGGTCGCGGTAGTTGAGCGACACGGCGGCCATCTTCACCAGAACCTCGCCGGGGCCGGGCTGCGGCACCGGCACCTGCCGAAGTTCCAGCCGGTCACGACCGAAGCCGTCCATCTCCCAGCGGCGCATGAGACCGGCCTCTGCCGTTGCGCCGCTCGTTTCCATCTCGTCCACCATCGTCGGTCTCCACAAAGCTTGAACTGACGACGAGCCTAGCGTTGAGATTTGCGATCCAGTTGCGATAGAATTTCTCGGCTTTGGCGAACATCTGGCGCCAATGGGAGGCCTTCATGAGCGAGGTGCTGGCGGGCATCGACGTCTTCGTCGCGGTCGTCGAATCCGGCAGCTTCTCGGCGGCAGCCGGGCGGCGCGGCCTTACGCGCTCGGCGGTGGCCAAGACGGTGGCGCGGCTGGAGGCCCGGCTCCAGCTCCGGCTGTTCCACCGCACCACGCGCAGCCAGACCCTCACCGAAGATGGGCAGCTCTATTACCAGCACTGCCTGCGGGCGCTGGACGAGTTGCGGGTGGCGCGAACCGCGCTCGATTCCGGCCGGCACGCGGCGGTCGGGCGGCTGCGTGTCACCGCGCCCCTGCTCTTTGGCCGCCGCTGCGTCGCGCCGATCCTAGCCGAGCTCGTGGCGCACCACCCTCGCCTCACCATCGACGTGCATTTTTCCGATGCGGTGGTCGATGTGCTGGCGGATGGCTACGACCTCGCCATCCGCAACGGCGCGCCGGGCGCGTTCCACGGCACCGGGCTGACCACCCGGACCCTCGGGCAGCAGCGCATGGTGGTCTGCGCCGCGCCGGCCTATCTCGCCGCGCATGGCACGCCGGCGGGCCTCGACGATCTCAAGCACCACGCCGCCATCGTCTATGCGGTGGACGGCGGGGTGAGGCCCTGGGAGTTCCCGCAGGCGGACGGCCCGCCGCTGACGGCCACGCCACCGAGCCGGCTGCGCTTCGACGATGTCGAATCCATCGCCGATGCCGCGACCGCCGGGCATGGTCTCGCCTGGCTGCCCTGCTGGCTGATCCGCGACCGGGTGAATGCCGGCGCGCTGGTGCCGCTGCTCAAGGGGATGCCCGCCCGCATCTTCTCCACGCAGGCGCTCTGGCCGACGGGCCCGCATATGCCGCTGAAGCTGCGCGTCGCGCTCGACGCGCTGGCCGCCGAGCTTTAGGCGAGCGCCGAGCTTAGGCCAGCGCCGCCTTGGCCCGGGCGCTGTCGATGTCCATCTGGGCGATCAGCGCGTCGATGCTGTCGAATTTCAGCTCGGGGCGCAGATAGGCGTGGAAGGCGACGGTGAGCACGCGGCCATAGAGATCGCCGGCAAAGTCGAAGATGAAGGTTTCCAGCCGCGGCGCGCCGTCGTCGAAGGTCGGGCGGCGGCCATGACTCGCCACGCCCTTATGCGTCACCCCGTCGATCGTCACCGTCACCGCATAGATACCGTGGGCGAGGGTGGTCGCCGGGTCGAGCCGCATATTGGCGGTCGGGTAGCCGAGCTCGCGCCCGCGCTTGTCGCCATGGATCACCTCGGCCTCGACCGCCCAGGGCGCGCCGAGCATGTGCGCGGCCTGCTCGACGCGCCCCTGCGCCAGCGCGGCGCGGATGACGCTGGAGGAAATCTGCGCGCCCTCGTCGAGCAGCGGCGGCACGATCTCGACCGGGAAGCCGTGGCGCTGCCCGGCCTCGCGCAGAAAGGCCGGCGAGCCGCCCCGCCCCTTGCCGAAATGGAAGTCGTAGCCGGCCACCACCATGGAGACGCCGAGCCGGCCGACCAGCAGGTCGGCGACGAAGGCTTCCGCCTCCAGCCCGGCAATGGCGGCGTCGAAGGGCAGCACGATGGCGCCGTCGAGGCCCGTCTCGGCGAGGCGCCGCAGCTTCATCGGCTCCGGCGTCAGGCGGAACATCGGCTCGTCCGGGCGGAAGAAGGCGCGCGGGTGCGGCTCGAAACTCATGGCCAGCGCCGGCCGGCCGAGTGAGCGCGCCTGATCGATGGCGGTGCCGATCACCGCGCGATGGCCGCGATGCACCCCGTCGAAATTGCCGATGGCGATGACGGGATGGGCGAGCGCCTCCGGCAGCGGGCCAGCGGTGCGCAGCACGGGGAAAGCGTGGGCAGAGGCGGGAGCGTGGGTCATGTCGCCCGGCACGAAAGAACAGGTGCCCCTTTAGTGGTCCCGCGCGGCCGGGGCGTCAATCACCACGAAAGCCGCGTCGTCACCGCAGCCGGCTGGCCGGGCCCGTCGGCCATAAGCCGGGCGAGGGCGGCGGGGTCGACCTCGGCGCCATGCTCAAGCCCGAGCTCGCCGGCATGGATGCCGGCGGCGACGAACAGGCAGTCAATGCCGAAGCCGAGCGCGCCGGCGAGATCCGTGCGCAGCGCGTCGCCAATGGCGATCATCCGCGCCTTGTCGGGCGCCGCGCCGCGCAGCCGCGTGGCGGTAGCGAAGGCGGTCTCGTAGATCGGCCGGTGCGGCTTGCCGCAGAACACGACATCGCCGCCGAGCTCCGCATAGGCCTCGGCAATGGCCCCGGCGCACCAGATGAGGTCGCCGCCGCGCTCCACCACAATGTCGGGATTGGCGCAGATGAAGGGCAGATTGCGCGCCTTCGCAGTCTTCAGCGTCTCGGCATAGTCGGCCGGCGTCTCGGTGGTGTCGTCGAACAGGCCGGTGCAGACGATCAGCTCGGCGTCCTCGAGCCCAGTCTGAGTGAGGTTCAGCCCGTCATAGATGCCGAGGTCGCGCTCGGGACCGAGATGCCACATCTTCGTGCCCGGCCGGTCGCCCAGCAGCGACATGGTGACCATGCCGGAGGTGACGATGGCGTCATAGGCGTCGCGCGGGACGCCCAGCCCGTCGAGGATCTGCGCCACCGCATCGGCGGGACGCGGGGCGTTGGAGACGAGGATCACCGTCGTGCCGGCGGCGCGGGCGCGCGCGAGGGCGTCGCCCGCCGGAGGGAAGGCGGCGACGCCGTTATGCAGCACGCCCCAGATGTCGCAGAGCACGACATCGTAGCGCGGGGCGAGATCGGCGAAGGCGGTGACGATCGGCGGGGCGGCGTGCGATTCCATGGCCCGCGTCGTGCCATGCTCGGGCCGGGCAGACAAGGCCCGGCGCGACACAGGAGCCATGCGGCGCGTCGCCACCGGGGTCTTCACCGCTCCGTTCAGGGCCGGAAGGACGGGCCGTTGGTGATGATCGACCCGCCGCCGGCAACCTCGTTGCCGGTCGGGTAGACGCCGCCGAGCACATCGTCGAAATGCCGGCGCACCACGCCATGGCAGCCGCAGCTCATGGAGCGCAGGCGCTGCGCGTCGCGGATGTTCAGCCGCCCGCGCTTGGGCTCCACCGCCCCGCTGTCGCGCAATTGCTGGATGACGCGGCTGATATAGGAGCGCCCGACCGCCAGCATGGCGGCGAGCTGTTCCTGCGTCAGGCGCACGCTGTCCTCGCCCGTGCGGTCGAGCGCGGCGATCAGCCATTTGGCGGTGCGCTGCTCGATGGAATGGGCGGCGTTGCAGGCGACCGACTGGAACACCTGCGCGAGCAGGCAATCGGCATAGCGCGCGAACAGGTGCTGAAGCGCCGGCGAGGCGTCCTTGGCGCGTTCCAGCTCGGCCGTGTCGAGCCGCAGCAGCGGCCCCCCGAGCTGAACGACCGCGCGCGCATAGGCCGGCAGGCGCCCCTGGCTGACAATGCCGCCCACCGCGCCCTCGCGCCCGATCGTGGTCACCTCGACGGGACGCCCGTCGGCCAGCAGAACCATGAAGGACACCAGCGTCGGCCCGCAGGGAAAATAGACATGACGCACATCGTCACCCGGCTCGTAGAGCACCGCCCCCGCCGGCCGGTCGAGGCGGCGCAGCGCCCCGCGCAGCAGCGCGAAATCGGCCGGGCGCAACGCGCCCAAGAGGTTGTTGCCGCCGGACGACGGTTCGCTGAACGTGCCGTGCTGCGTATCTTCGGCGGTGGTATCGCGCTTCATGGCGGGGCCTCGTCCCTCGGATGCGCGATTAACGCGGGAGCACGCCGCTTTGTTCACTAGGATGCAGATGAGCGGTGACGGGCGCGGTAAAACCCGGCAGATTACGCGCCCGGAACGGCTGACCAGTGGGGATGTTGCCGATGTGCCGACGTGACCACCTCGGGGCGACCGCCCGCCGCCATCCGGCGCAACGCCATGGTTGCGGGACCGCGTCACGGGCGCTGAATGGCTGATATGTCGCCGGGCGTGCCGGCGGAGTCCCTGTTCTGGCGGCTGGTGCGATTCGCCCGGCCGCTGCGCGAACGGCGCTGGCTGGCGGATGCCTGCGGCCTCGCCATGTTCGCCTTCGCGCTCGCGCTGCGCTTCGCGGTGGACAGCGTGCTGCCGCCGGGCTTTCCCTTCCTCACCTTCTTCCCGGCGGTGATCCTCACCACCTTCTTCTGCGGCCTGCGGCCCGGAATCATCTGCGCGGCGCTGTCGACGCTGGCGGCCTGGGTGTTCTTCATCGGCCCGATGACCGACATGGAACTGAACGGCCAGGCGCTGCTGGCGCTCGGCTTCTTCGTCGTCATCGCCTCCATCGACATCGCGCTGATCCACTTCACCTTCGGCGCGGCGGACAAGCTGCGGGCGGAACAGGCGGTCACGGCGCGGCTCTATGAGAACCAGCGCACCATGTTCCAGGAGCTGCAGCATCGCGTCGCCAACAACATGCAGTTCGTCGCCGCGCTGCTGACGCTGCAGAAGCGCAAGGTGAAGGAAGATGCCAGCCAGGCGGTGACCGCCCTCGACGAGGCGCGCGCCCGGCTCGACACCATCGCCCGCATCCACCGCCAGCTCTACGCGCCCGAGCGGCTCGACATGCCGACCGGCCAGTTCCTGCGTGAACTGTGCTGCGATCTCGTCACCGCCTCCGGCGCCGAGGCGATCACCTGCGATGTGGTCGCGCCCGACCTGCCGCTCAACGTCACTCAGCTCACCACGCTCTCCATGCTGGTGGCGGAGATCGTCACCAATTCGCTCAAGCATGCCTTCGAGAAGGGGCGGCCGGGCGAGATCGTCATCCGCGTCACGCCACAGGAGGCCGGGCGCTACGAGATCGCCATCGCCGATGACGGGCGCGGCATGCCGGAGGCGGTGGAGAGCGTGCGCAACCGCGGTCTCGGCCTGCGAATCATCCAGGGCCTCGCCACCCAGCTCGGCGGCGAGGCGCAGTTCAGCCCCCGCCCGGCGCCGGAGCGCGGCACGGTGGTGCGCGTGCTGTTCGCGCTCACGCCCTGACCGGCGGCGCGCCCGCATCGCGGCGTTCACCTCCGGCGCGGAATGGCGTAAGAGCGCGGTATTCTGGGCGCAGGGCGAGGCTTGCGCGGGCCATTCACATCACCGGCGAGGGAACATCATGACCGAGACGTTCGATCTTCTGCTCAAGGGCGGCACGGTGGTGAATCAGGACGGCGTCGCCGCCCGCGACGTCGGCGTGCGCGCCGGCCGCATCGCCGGCATCGGTTCGTTCGACCCCTCGCAGGCGGGCGAGACGATCGACTGCACCGGCCTCACCCTCCTGCCCGGCGTGATCGACACGCAGGTCCACTTCCGCGAGCCGGGCATGGAGCACAAGGAAGACCTGGAGAGCGGCTCGCGCGCGGCGGTGATGGGCGGCGTCACCGGCGTGTTCGAGATGCCCAACACCAACCCGCTCACCACCTCGGGCGACGCGTTGGCCGACAAGATCCGCCGCGCCACCGGACGCATGCATTGCGACTTCGCCTTCTTCGTCGGCGGCACGCATGACAATGTGAAGGATCTGCCGGAGCTGGAAATGCTGCCCGGCGCCGCCGGCGTGAAGGTGTTCATCGGCTCCTCCACCGGCTCGCTGCTGGTGGCGGATGATCCGGGCGTGCGGGCGATCCTCAAGGTGATCCGCCGCCGCGCCGCCTTCCATTGCGAGGATGAGCCGCGCCTTGCCGAGCGCCGCGATCTGCGCGTGCCGGGCGATGCGTCGTCCCACCCGGTCTGGCGCGACGAGATCGCCGCGCTGACCGCCACAACGCGCCTGGTGAATCTCGCCCGCGAGGAGGGCAAGCGCGTCCATGTGCTGCACATCACCTCGGCCGAGGAGATCGAGTTCCTGCGCGGCCACAAGGATGTCGCCACCGTCGAGGTCACCCCGCACCACCTCACCATGGATGCGGACTGGTACGCCCGTCTCGGCTCGCTGGTGCAGATGAACCCGCCCGTCCGCGAGGCCCGCCACAAGGCGGCGCTGTGGCGGGGTCTGGCCGAGGGAGTCGTCGACGTGCTGGGCTCCGACCACGCCCCGCACACGCTGGAAGAAAAGGCCAAGCCCTACCCGGACAGCCCCTCGGGCATGACCGGCGTGCAGACCTTCGTGCCGATGATGCTCGATCATGTGAATGCCGGCCGCCTGTCGCTGGAGCGTTTCGTCGATCTCTCCAGCGCCGGCCCCGCCCGCATCTTCGGCATCGCCACCAAGGGCCGCATCGCGGTGGGCTATGACGCGGACTTCACCATTGTCGACCTGAAGCGCCGCGAGACCATCCGCAATGGCTGGATCGCCTCCAAGCCCGGCTGGACGCCCTATGATGGGGTCGAGGTCACCGGCTGGCCGGTCGGCACCTTCATTCGCGGCAACCGGGTGATGTGGGAGGGCGAGCTCGTCACCCCTGCCTCCGGCGCGCCGATCCGCTTCGTCGAGGCGCTGGGGGCCTCCACCGCCAGCCGCACGCCGAGCCTGCTCGAACGGCTGGGCTGAGCGGCCGGCGCCGAATCGGGAACCTTTTCCCCTCCGCCCCGTTGGCCGGGGCTGGGGGAGGAGGATTGCCTGTTGATTCTTGATCTGTTTCGCCGCCGGGAAGCGTCATCGCCCGCGTCCCCGCGGCTCGTCATCGTCGCGGTGCCGGCCCTGGTGGACGTGCTCGAAGCGCTGGAAGCCGCCAAGGGCGGGCCGCTGAGCGAGGCTGAAGTCCTTGAGGTGCGCGACCGCGCCATCTGCGTGCGCGTCTCGCCGGCCGAGGCCGCCGACATCATCGCCCGCGAGCGCTTCCACATCGACCTCGCCACGCCCTATGCCGACTGGTGCCGCTACCGCGCCGGGCACCCGTCCTCGGTGCCGCGTTTCCGCCTGGCCGCCGAATAGGGCCGACGTTCAGTAGGTCACTTCCGCCAGATAAAGTCCGGCGGAGGGTGCCATCGGGCCGCAGCGCGTGCGGTCCCGCGCCTCCAGCGCCGCGCTGACATCATCGGCCGTCCACGCGCCCTCGCCGACCTTCACCAGCGTGCCCACGATGGAGCGCACCTGATGGTGGAGGAAGGAGCGCGCCTGCGCATGCACGCGGATCTCCATGCCCGGCCCCTCGATCGGCACGGTCTCGACGTCCAGCCGGTCCAGCGTCTTCACCGGCGAGGCGGCCTGGCAGCCAATGGCGCGGAACGTCGTGAAATCATGCCGGCCGATCAGCCGCGCCGCGCCCTCGGCCATCGCTTGCGCATCGAGTGGGCGCAGCACCCGCCACGCCCGGTCGCGCTGGAGCACGAGCGAGGGCCGGCGGGCGATGATGCGGTAGACATAGCGCCGCCCGGTCGCCGAGAAGCGGGCGTGGAAATCCTCCGCCGCCCGCTCGGCCGCAAGCACCGCGACCGGGTGCGGGCGCAGATGCGCGTTGATCGCGTCGCGCACCGTGTCGGGTTTCCAGTCCTTGGTGAGTTCCACATGCGCCACCTGCCCGGTGGCATGGACGCCCGCATCGGTGCGCCCGGCGCCATGCACCGTCACCACCTCGCCGGTGAAACGCTCCACCGCGCGGGCGAGGGCGCCCTGCACGCTCTCCCCCGCCGCCTGGATCTGCCAGCCGACAAAAGGCGTGCCGTCATATTCGATGGTGAGCTTGTAGCGCGGCATGATGCTTTCCTGCCCGCTCTGTAGCGCCGGACGGCGGCGCCGTCATCCCGGACGGCCGAAATCCCCTTAACCCGTCATCCCCGGGCTTGGCCCGGGGATCCACGACATTGGTCCCGACGCTCCCGGCCACAGACGTGGATGGCCGGGTCAAGCCCGGCCATGACGGTGCGTGGGCGGGAGATCGTCATCCCGGACGGCCGAAGGCCGAGCCGGGATCGCGTGCCGGCTTGTCACCGGGTGACGATCCCGGCTCGCGCTACGCTTGGCCGGGATGACGGGTTAAGGGATGGTCGGCAGCGCGAGCGCCGCCCCCTCAATGCGCCTCGTCCCAGTTCTCCGCCGCGCGCGCATCGACCTTCAGCGGCACACGGAGCGCCACGGCGGGGAGCGGGGCGCGTTCCATCACGGCGCGGACGACGGGGATAGTGGCCTCGATCTCGGCATCGGGCACCTCGAAGATCAGTTCGTCATGCACCTGCAGCAGCATCCGCGCGGAGAGGTTGGCGGCCTCCAGCGCGGCTTCCATGCCCACCATGGCGCGGCGGATGATGTCGGCCGCCGAGCCCTGAAGTCGTGCATTGATCGCCGCGCGCTCATTGAAGGCGCGGATCGACGGGTTCTTGGCGTTGATGTCCGGGTAATGGCAGCGCCGGCCGAACAGGGTTTCCACATAGCCATGGTCGCGGGCGAACAGGCGCGTCTCGTCCATATAGGCGCGGATGCCGGGGAAGCGCTCGAAATAGCGCTTGATATAGGCGCCCGCCTCCTCGCGCGGGATGGAGAGCTGGTTGGCGAGGCCGAAGGCCGAGATGCCATAGATGATGCCGAAATTGATCGCCTTGGCGCGCCGGCGCACCTCGGACGGCATCCCCTCGATCGGCACGCCGAACATTTCCGACGCCGTCATGGCGTGGATGTCCAGCCCGTCCTGGAAGGCCTGGCGCAGCGCCGGCACCTCGGCGATCTCGGCGAGCAGCCGCAATTCGATCTGCGAATAATCGGCCGAGATCAGCTTGTGGCCGGGCGCGGCGATGAAGGCCTTGCGGATCTTGCGGCCTTCCTCGGTGCGCACCGGGATGTTCTGCAGGTTCGGCTCGGAGGAGGAGAGCCGGCCCGTGGTGGTGGCCGCCAGCGCGAAGGAGGTGTGGACGCGATTATTGGCGTCGGCATAGCCGGGCAGCGCGTCGGCATAGGTGGATTTCAGCTTCTGCAGCTGGCGCCAGTCGAGAATGCGGCGGGGCAGTTCATGGCCCTGCTCGGCCAGTTCCTCCAGCACATCGGCGCCGGTGGACCAGGCCCCCGTCGGGGTCTTGCGCCCGCCGGGGATCTGCATCTTGCCGAACAATATATCGCCGAGCTGCTTGGGCGAGCCGGGGTTGAAGCTCTCCCCGGCCATGGCGGAGATTTCCGCCTCCAGCCGCGCCATGCCTTGCGCGAACTCGCCGGAGAGGCGCGAGAGCATCTGCCGGTCAATGATGATGCCGCGCGTCTCCATGCGGGCGAGCACGGTGACGAGCGGGCGCTCCAGCGTCTCATAGACGCTGGTCTTGCCCTCGGCCGGCAGGCGGGGCTTGAGCACCCGCCAGAGCCGGAGCGTCACATCCGCGTCCTCGGCGGCATATTCGCTCGCCCGGTCGATGGGCGCCCGGTCGAAGCTGATCTGCCCCTTCCCCTTGCCGCAGACCTCCTCGAACTTGATCGGCGTGTGGCCGAGCCAGCGCATGGACAGGGGGTCCATGCCATGGGGCGAGGCACCGGCGTCGAGCACATAGGAGATCAGCATCGTGTCGTCATACGGGCCGACCTCGATGCCCCAGCGCTTCAGCACCAGCCAGTCATATTTCAGGTTCTGGCCGACCTTGAGGACGCCGGGATGTTCGAGCAGCGGCTTCAGCGCGTCGATGGCCGCGCCGACCGGAATCTGCTCGGGCAGCAGCCCCTCGCTGAACAGCCCGTCATCGCCGCCCTTATGGGTCAGCGGGATGTAGCAGGCCGCGTTCGGGCCAATGGCGAGCGAGACGCCGACGAGATCGGCGGTCAGCGGGTCGAGGCCGGTCGTCTCGGTATCCACCGCCACGACGCCGGCCTCAAAGGCGCGGATGACCCAGTCCTGCAACCGCTCCAGCGTGCGCACCGTCTCATATTTGGAGCGGTCGACCGGGATGGCGGTGGCCTGCGCCTGCCGCTGCGCCGAGAGCGCGGCGGGGGTGAGCGCGGCCTCGCCCGCGGGCGTCGCGTCGACATCCGCCGGCGCGGCGGAGACGCCGGTGTCCGGGTCGAGCCCGGCGCTCACGAGCCCGCCCTCATGCCCGCCCGCCTTCAAGCCGGAATCGGGCTCGATGGCGGCGATGTCGATCTCATAGGCCTCGCCGACGCGGCGGGTGAGCGTGGTGAATTCCATCGCCTTCAAGAAGGCGATCAGCTTCTTGCCCTCGGGCTCGACCACGGCGATGTCGTCGAGCGGCACGTCGAGCGCCACATCGCGCTTCAGCGTCACCAGCTCGCGCGACAGGCGGGCCTGGTCGGCGAACTCGATCAAATTCTCGCGGCGCTTGGTCTGCTTGATCTCACCGGCGCGGGCGAGCAGCGTGTCGAGATCGCCGAATTCGGCGAGGAGCTGTGCCGCCGTCTTGATGCCGATACCCGGCACGCCCGGCACGTTGTCGACCGAATCACCGGCGAGCGACTGCACGTCGACCACCTTCTCCGGGGCAACGCCGAACTTCTCCATCACCTCGTCCGGCCCGATCGCCTTGTCCTTCATCGGGTCGTACATTCGCACCCGATCGTCGACCAGCTGCATCAGATCCTTGTCGGAGGAAATGATGGTGACCAGCGCGCCCTTGGCCTTGGCCTGCTCGGCATAGGTCGCCATCAAATCGTCCGCCTCGAAGCCGGCCTGCTCGACGCAGGCGAGGTCGAAAGCGCGCGTCGCCTCGCGGATCAGCGGGAATTGCGGGCGCAGATCCTCCGGCAGGTCCGGGCGCTGCGCCTTGTAGAGCGGGTAAATGTCCTTGCGGAAGGTCTGCTCGGACTTGTCGAACACGACGGCGAGATGCGTCGGCTTGGGCGAGAACCCAGAGCCGTTATTTCCGGCCCGCACCAGCTTCCACAGCATGTTGCAGAAGCCCGCCACCGCCCCGACCGGCAGCTTGTCGGAAGAGCGGGTGAGCGGGGGCAGCGCGTGATAGGCGCGGAAGATATAGGCGGAACCGTCGATCAGGACGACGTGGTCGCCGGCTTCCAGCGGGTCATGCTCGGGCATGGAGGGCTCCGTTACGGGCGCGCACGATGCCTCCCCCGCCGCGCCGGGGCAAGGGGGCGGCGGTGCGGGAGACGGGATGGCGGCGCGAAGCTTGGAAGCGCCCGCCGGACGACGCCCAATCGTTCAGCCCTCATCACGGCCGCGCGCCGTAACAGCCGTCATCCCGGCCGGAGCGCAGCGCAGAGCCGGGATCGTCACACGGTGACAGGGCGGCACGCGATCCCGGCTCGGCCTTTGGCCGTCCGGGATGACGGGGATGGATAGCCACGCACAGCCCCCCCCCATCACACCGTCATGGCCGGGCTTGACCCGGCCATCCACGACCTGCCACCGGCGCACCTGGACGACGTCGTGGATCCCCGGACCAAGTCCGGGGATGACGTTGTGAAGGTTGGAACCGCCCGCCCGGACGACACCCAACCTTTCCGCCGTCATCCCGGCTGCCACCCAGTAACAGCCGTCATCCCGGCCGGAGCGCAGCGCAGAGCCGGGATCGTCAGCAGATGATGAGCGTAGAGCCGGGATCGTCGACCGATCATGAGCTGGAGCCCGATCCCGGATCGGCCTTTGGCCGTCCGGGATGACGGCATCACTCCCCACGCGCCGTCGTCCCTGGGCTTGGCCCGGCCATCCACGTCTTCCCGCAGGCGTCCTGCGCTCTTCCTGGAAGCGCTCGCAGGCCCAAAATGAAAACGGCCGGTGCGAGGCACCGGCCGTTTCCGTCGTCAGAGCGTGATGGCTCGATCAGTCGGCCTTCTCGGAGGCCTTCTTGAGCGCGGCGCCCAGGATGTCGCCGAGCGAAGCGCCCGAGTCCTGCGAGCCGAACTGCGCCACGGCTTCCTTCTCCTCGGCGATTTCAAGCGCCTTGATGGAGACCTGCACCTTGCGCGCCTTGCGGTCGAACAGGATGACGCGGGCGTCGAACTTCTCGCCCACGGCGAAACGGTCCGGACGCTGGTCGCCGCGGTCGCGGGCCAGTTCCGAGCGCTTCACGAAGGTGGTCATGTCGGTGCCGGCGATCTTCACGTCGACGCCGCCATCCTTCACATCGATGACTTCGCAGGTGACGATGGCGCCCTTGCGGAGTTCGCCCGCGTCCTGGAAGGGGTCGCCGGCGAGCTGCTTCACGCCGAGCGAGATGCGCTCCTTCTCGACATCCACGTCGAGAACGACCGCCTTGATCACGTCGCCCTTCTTGAACTCGTCGATGACCTGCTCGCCCGGACGGTTCCAGTCGAGGTCGGAGAGGTGGACCATGCCGTCCACGTCGCCGTCGAGACCCAGGAACAGGCCGAACTCGGTCTTGTTCTTGACCTCGCCCTCGACGGTGGCGCCCGCCGGATACTTCTCGGCGAAGGCATCCCACGGGTTCTGCAGGGTCTGCTTGAGACCGAGCGAGATGCGGCGCTTGACCGGATCGACCTCGAGGATCGCGACTTCCACTTCCTGAGAGGTGGCGACGATCTTGCCGGGGTGGACGTTCTTCTTGGTCCAGCTCATCTCGGAAACGTGGATGAGGCCCTCGATCCCCGGCTCCAGCTCGACGAACGCGCCGTAGTCGGTGATGTTGGTGACGCGACCCTTGAAGCGGGCCTGCACCGGGTACTTGGCCTCGATGCCCTCCCACGGATCGCCGAGGAGCTGCTTCATGCCCAGCGAGATGCGGTGCGTCTCGTGGTTGATCTTGATGATCTTCACCTTGACCGTCTGGCCGATGTTCAGCACTTCGGTCGGGTGGTTCACGCGGCGCCAGGCGATGTCGGTGACATGCAGCAGGCCGTCAATGCCGCCGAGGTCCACGAACGCACCGTAATCGGTGATGTTCTTGACCACGCCGTCGATGACCTGACCCTCTTCGAGGTTCTGCACCAGCTCGTGACGCTGCTCGGCGCGGGTCTCTTCGAGAACCGTGCGGCGCGAGACGACGATGTTGCCGCGGCGACGATCCATCTTGAGGATCTGGAAGGGCTGCGGGTTGTGCATCAGCGGGCCGACGTCGCGGATCGGACGGATGTCCACCTGCGAGCGCGGCAGGAAGGCCACGGCGCCGTCGAGATCGACGGTGAAGCCGCCCTTCACCTGGTTGAAGATCACGCCCGTGACCTTCTCCTGGGCGTTGAACGCCTTTTCGAGGCGGACCCAGC
The DNA here is from genome assembly GCF_029760895.1 of Ancylobacter sp. WKF20. Taxonomy (NCBI): domain Bacteria; kingdom Pseudomonadati; phylum Pseudomonadota; class Alphaproteobacteria; order Hyphomicrobiales; family Xanthobacteraceae; genus Ancylobacter; species Ancylobacter sp. WKF20. The sequence goes on along the minus strand of NZ_CP121679.1, from coordinate 3,541,245 downwards.
TCTCTTCGCGGCGGGCCTTGTCGCGCGACAGGACGGCTTCGCCCAGCGCGTTCTCGACGCGCTCGAGATAGACCTCGACCTCGTCGCCGACCTTGATCTGCTGGTCACGGCCCGGGCCGGCGAATTCGCGCAGCGCCACGCGGCCTTCGGTCTTCAGGCCGATGTCGATGATCGCGAGATCCTTCTCGATCGCGACGACAATGCCCTTGACCACCGCGCCTTCGGCCGGCTCGGTGTGGTTGAAGCTCTCTTCGAGCATCGCGGCGAAATCGTCGCGCGCGGCGCTGAGGGTTTGAGTAGCGGACATCAAGACTCCATGTTGCCAATGCGCCGGACGGGGTTGGGATCGTTTCGCCCACCGCGGGCTTCGGGACCTGGCAGTTCCCGGAGCAACCCCGCACGGGGCCCGGCGCAATGGCCGTGGTGGTCGAAACGCAGGCGGTGACAACGGCCCGGCATCGCTCGGGATGAGCGGGCCGCCGGGACCGTGAAACATCGTTATCTCTGGCCGGCCGCGGCGACGTGAACATCGTCCGATCGGCGGCGGGCGCGATGCGCGTCGGGAGCGGGCTCGCCTCCAGCTTGCGGGAGACGCGCATCCCGCGCTCCCGGCCCGCCCGCGATCGCCCATAGTTGGGGCGCCCGGACGGGCGTTGCAATAGCGCAGGAACCGGCCCGGCGCAAGGCACAGCGCGGTGATCGGGCCAGCGCCGGCGCGGCGGCGCGCGCGTCACCCGGCGCGGCGGTTCGCGCCCGAGCTGGCGCAACGTCATGCGTACTTGTCCGCTTGGCCGCCCGACCGGAACGCCTTACCACTTCCACCGTGTCGCACGACCTAAGCGCGCGCGATGGGATCGGCAGCCGGGCCGTGGCACCAGCCTGACGCCAGCTTGCGCCCTTTAAGGTCGCCGCGCCGGTTCCAGGACAGGGCCGGCCGCGCCGTGGGGCACGCCATGTGGTACGTTAGGGTTGGATTGCTGAGGTGACGCGTTCCGCAGAGGGCCGAGAGAACGACCTTCAGCGACGCCGGGCTCTGTCCCGGGGGCGAAAGGCCGTGTGGAGAAAACGGGTGAAGCGCTGGCGCAGCCTGATGCTCGCGGTCGCCGTCGTCGGCATCGGCACGGCGGTGCCGCTGGCCGCGACGCTGATGGCCTCCTGGCGCCTCGCGGTGGAGAGCCGGCAGGCGGGCCTGGACACGCGCGCGGCCCATGCCCTCGCCCATGCCGAGGCGGTCTATGCCGAGGCGGCCGCGGCGCTGCGGACGATCGACCGCACCGATTTCAGCCCCTGCTCGCCCGCCCATATCGAGCGTCTGCGCGAGATCACCCGAACATCGCTGGCGGTCGACAACCTCGCCTATGGCGCGGGCGAGATCGTCGAATGCAACGCGTTCGGCCTCGTCATGAAGCGGCAGCCGCTCGCCGCCATCGACACCACGGCGCCGGACGGCACTGGCCTTTCCATCAACTGGGTGCTCGGCGAATCCGGCGGGCGGCCGACGCTGATCATGCGGCTGGGCGGGCATCACGCGCTGGTCGATCAGCGGCGCTTCGTCGGGCCGGTGGACAATGGCAACGACGTGATCGAGCTGAGCACGGCCTCAGGGCTGCGCCTCGTCACGGCGCATGGCACGTCCGGCATCGGCCCGATCGGCCGGCAGATGGACCCGCCCGCGCCGCTCGACACGGATGGGCTGCACGCCGTCGCTCTCTCGCCGAACTGGGTCGTCATCGCCCACGCCCCGCCGCTCGGCTTCCTCGCGCATCTCGAGGCGCAACGCGCGCTTCTGCTGCCGCTCGCTTTGGTGCTGGCACTGCTGTTCGGCGCCGCCTCGGTCTGGGCGCTGCGCCAGCGGCTCTCGCCGCGCGGGGAACTGGCGGCCGCCGTGCGGCACCGCGAGTTCATCGCCCATTATCAGCCGATCATGGAGCTTTCGACCGGGCGCTGCCTCGGGGCGGAGGCGCTGGTGCGCTGGCGCCGGCCGGATGGCGAGCTGGAGCGGCCGGACCTGTTCATCCCGCTCGCCGAGGAGACCGGGCTGATCCTGCCGATCACCGACCAGATGATCGCCGCCATCATCGCCGATCTCGGCCCCGTGCTGCGCGCCGACCCGTTCCTGCATGTCGCCATCAATATCTGCGCCGACGACCTGTCCTCCGGCCGTGTGCTCGGCGTGCTGGCGCGCCAGCTGGCGGGCACCGGCATCGCGCCCCGGCAGATCTGGCTGGAGGCGACCGAGCGCGGCTTCGTCGATATTGACGGCACCCATGCGACGCTGGTGGAGGCGCGCCGGCGCGGCCATCTCGTCGCCATCGACGATTTCGGCACCGGCTATTCGGGCCTGAGATATCTCCAGCGCCTGCCGGTCGATGCGCTCAAGATCGACAAGAGCTTCGTCGATTCGCTCGGCACCCAGGCGCCGACCTGCCATGTCACCGAGCACATCCTCGCCATGGCGCGCGAGCTGCACCTCACCGTGGTCGCCGAAGGGGTGGAGCGGCCCGAGCAGGCCGCCTTCCTGCGCGAGCGCGGCGTCGAGATGGCGCAAGGCTGGCTGTTCGCCCGCGCCATGCCCGCCCCCGACTTCCGCGCCTTCTGCCGCGCCAACCGCGCCCAGTTCGGCGAGCCGTGCAAGGTGATCCCCTTCGCGGCGGAGTGAGGGAGGGGCGTGAGCTACAACATTGGTTCTGCTATCAAAGACTGTGGGGAGGGCACCGCGCTTCGTAACTGCCCCTTGATCGAATGGTAAAATCGAATGAATCATTCCCCTTGGATACGATCATTACTGAGCACGGGGGTATATGATGGACGAACCAGAGTCGGAAAGCGGATCCGTTCCGTCGAACTCTGCAGGCGCGGCGACTTCCGACGCAGGAACAGCGGCAGATCCATCCGCTTCATCCGCCTTCGGCGAGTCCATAATAGATCCAGAGGCATCATCGCCAAAAAAGCGTCGTCGAAAATCTAACCGGACCTATCCTCCATCGACTTTTGACGATGCAATCATGTTTGCACGCAGCGTGTATGATTTTGGTGCCGGTGCTCCGGTAAGAAAGCTTTCTTACTACAATCATATCGGAAAATCACCAGAAAGCAGCGCCAGCCGAGATAGCATCACAAACGCATTTAAGTATGGACTAGTTAAATCCAGTTTTGCTTCTGAGCAAATTGAATTAACATCTTCCGCTCTTATCATTGTAGGCGATAATGCTAACGAGCGAGAGCGCGCAAAAGCAAAAATTTCTCTGGGAATTGAAAATATTGAGCCATTCAAAATTATTTATAACCGCTTTGTCGGTAATCGAATGCCGGCAAAATCAGCTCTGACGGATGCCATTTGTGAAATCGGCGTTCCAGAAGAGTTGAGTGACGAAGCGATCGATATATTCATCGTAAATCTTCGGACTGTCGGCTTACTGCAAGTACTGTCTGGCGCAGAGCGAATTTTAACAATCGACCATCTTCTAGATAGTTTGCCCGCGACGCCGTTGGTGCACAAATCACATGCTGACGTGAATAACCCTCCCCCAGCGATTGGTCCGGCGTCATTGCCTGCCCGGAGTTCGGAGACCGTCAATTTTGACGACGTATGTTTCTATATCGCGCCCATAGGAGAGGCGGGCAGCGACACAAGAAAGCACTCAGATTTATTCCTTGGAAGTATAGTTGAACCAGCTATTACACAGCTTGGACTACGTGTTGTTCGTGCGGATACGATTGGCGATCCCGGAATGATAACACGTCAGATAATGGAATATATATTACGATCACGGCTCGTCGTCGCCGATTTGTCATTTCATAATCCAAATGTATTTTACGAACTTGCAATTCGCCATGCGACTCGAATGCCTATCGTTCAAATAATACGAAAGGCGAACAAGATACCTTTCGACGTAAATCAAATGAGAACGATAGAAATAGACGATGCTGATATCTATACGTTTGTCCCCAACATCGAAATATACCGAGCCGATGTTGCTACTCATGCACGTCGAGCTCTTGAATCTACAACAGAAATGGAAACGCCAGTTTCTGTTTATTTTCCGGCATTAAGAACGACCATTAACTAGTCCGCCCCTCGCCCGCACCACCGCCGCGACACCCAGCAATATGAGCCCCGTCATCACCCCGACGGCCACCAGCCCGGCGGGGGTGGCGCGGGCGGTGCTGGTGAGGACGAGCGGGCCGAGGCGCATCTCGGCGCTGGCGCGCAGTTCCTCCGGGTGGGTGAAGGCTTCCGGCTCCGGCGGCTGCGCGGGATGGGCGGGCGAGGCGGCCAGCCGCGTCACGCGCCGCGTCGCGTCAGGGGAAGCGGGATCGACGGGAAGGGCCATGGCACGTCTCCGTTGAGCAGCGCGGGGAAGGCGCGGCGCCCGTCAACGGCAGCGCGCCAGCCTCACGCCGTCATTCTGCGCCCGAACCCGCCCGGCGCGAAGGTCTGAGGCGCAGCCAGACGTCCCGGAGCCCCGTCAGCCCGCCCGCGCGAGCCAGACATCCATCACCCAGCCGGCCCGCGCCTTCACCTCCGCCCGCGCGGCGCGGATGGCGTCCGCCACCGCCGGCAGCGGGCCGGCAATCAGGCGTTCGTCTTCCGTGCCGAGATTGGCGGCCCAGAACACCGTGCCCGCCCAGCCGCGGGCATGAAGCGCGGCAAGGCCGGTGCCGTCATCCAGCAGCACGGCGAAATCGGCGGTATCGGGCGTCGCCTCCGCCACGCGCCGCCCGGTGGTGACGAGCACCGGCGCGCCGATGCCGTTGAGCGGGATGCGGTGGGCGGCGCAGAGCAGTTGCAGCGCCGTCAGCCCCGGCTCGACCTCCAGCGCAAAGCCCTCATGGCCCTCGGCCGTGAGCAGCGCCGCCGCACTCTCGGCCACGCGCAGGGTGGAATCGTAGAGCATCGGGTCGCCCCAGACGAGCAGCGCCGCCGTCTCCTCCGCCCCCATGTCGCGGATCAGCCCCGCGAACAGCGTCGCGCGCTCGCCATGCCAGGCGGCGACGCTCGCCTGATAGGCGGCGCGGCCCGCCTCTTTCTCCCCCTCGCCCGGTAAAACGGGGCGCACACGGCGCGGGCTCGCCAGCTCGACGAGGCGATGGCCGGGCTTGCCGAAACGGGCGATCAGCGCCGCCCGGCGGGCCACTAAAGGCTGCGCCGCCTCGCCCTTGTCGAGCAGCAGGAACAGGTCGGCGCGGGCCATGGCGTCCGCGGCGCGGAAGGTGAGATGGCCCGCCTCGCCCATGCCGATGCCGATGACGAGCAAGCTGCGCATGGCTCAGGGCGCGGGCGGGGTGTCGGCGGGCGTCGCGTCCGCATCGCGAGCGGCGAAGACGCGCTTGGCGACCATCAGCGCGTTCAGCGCCGCCGGAAAGCCGGCATAGAGCGCCATCTGCATGATCGCCTCCACCACCTCCTCCCGGCTCGCGCCGCAATTCAGCGCCGAGCCGATATGCACCTCAAGCTCGCGCTCGGCATGGCCGAGGCAGACCAGGCCGGCGACGGTGGCGATGAGCCGGGTGCGCAGATCGAGCCCCGGCCGGGCATAGATGTCGCCATAGCCGAACTCGAAAATGTAACCGGCAAAGTCGGGCGCGATGTCGGCGAGGCTCGCCATCACCTGCGCGCCCGAACGCCCGGTGATGGCGGCGAGCAGGATTTCGCCGCGCGCCCGGCGGTCCTGCGGCAGCGCCTCGGGCAGGGGGAGCGAGGCCGGGCGCGGCGCGGTGGACGCATCGGCCCGATTGGACTCATTGGCCTGACTGTTCACCTCATCGAACCGCTTTTCACCCTCATCGGCCATCGCCAAAACCCCTCAGCGCGGCCGGCGCCGTTCCGTGATGGCGAGCGCCGCCGCAAAGCTCGCCGCGACATCGAGCGCGGTGTTGTCGATGATCTCGGCATCCGCGGCGGCGATCAGCGGGGCGCTGGAGCGCGAGCTATCGCGTTGATCGCGCTTGCGAATATCGTCGAGCACGTTGTCCGGCGTCACGTCTTCCCCGCGCCCGACCAGTTCCTTGTAGCGCCGCGCGGCGCGGGCCTCGGGGGTGGCGGTGACGAAAATCTTCACCGCCGCGTCGGGGGCGATCACCGTGCCGATGTCGCGCCCGTCCAGCACCGCCCCGCCCGGCTGATGGGCGAATTCCTGCTGCAAGGTCAAGAGCTTGGCCCGAACTTCCGGGATCGCCGCGACGCGCGAGGCGGCCTCGCCGATCGGCCCGGCGCGCAGCGATTCGGGGTCGAGCGCCGCGAGATCCAGCGCCCCGGCCAGTGCGGCGAGGGCGTCAACATCCTCGAAATCAACGGCTTTTTCCAGCGCCGCGGCGCCGACCGCCCGGTAGAGCAGGCCGGTGTCGAGATGCGGCAGGCCGTAATGCGCGGCAAGGCGCCGGGCGATGGTGCCCTTGCCGGAAGCGGCCGGCCCGTCAATCGCGATGATCACAGCGCCGCCTCGATCACCGCCCCCATGCCGCGCATCAGCGGCAGGAAGCTCGGGAAGGACGTCGCGATGAAGGCAATATCGTCCACATTCAAGGGGTTAGCGGTGGCGAGCCCCATCACCAGGAAGCTCATGGCGATGCGGTGATCCATATGGGTTTCCACCGTGCCGCCGCCGGGAACGCTGTCGCGGCCGGTGACGATGAGGTCGTCGCCCTCGATGCGCCAGGTCGCGCCCGCCTGCTCCAGCCCCGCCGCCACGGCGGCGAGCCGGTCGGATTCCTTCACCCGGAGTTCCGACAGCCCGTTCATCCGCGTCTCGCCGGCGGCAAAGGCGGCGGCGACGGCGAGCACCGGGTACTCGTCGATCATGGAGGGCGCCCGCTCGGCCGGCACGTTGACACCGGTGAGGCGCGAGGCCTTCACCCGGATGTCGGCGACGCTCTCGCCGCCCTCGACGCGCTCGTTCTCGTAACTGATGTCGGCGCCCATCTCCTTGAGCGTGATGAACAATCCGGTACGCAGCGGGTTGGTCATGACGCCCTCGACGACGATCTCCGAGCCCGGCACGAGCAGCGCCGCGACCACCGGGAAGGCGGCGGAGGACGGGTCGGACGGCACATGGATCGGCGCCGGCTTCAGTTCCGGGCGGCCCTTCAGCGTCACCTTGCGGCCATGCGTGCCATAGGACTCGACCGTCACCTCCGCGCCGAAATGGGTGAGCATGCGCTCGGTATGGTCGCGGCTCGCCTCGGCCTCGATCAGCACCGTCTCGCCCGGCGCGCCAAGCCCCGCCAGCAGCACGGCGGACTTGATCTGCGCCGACGCCACCGGGCTCTCATAGGTGATCGGCACCAGTTCACGCGGGCCCTTGAGGGTGAGCGGCAGGCGCCCGCCCTCGGCGGCGTCGATGACCTGAACGCCCATCTTTTCAAGGGGATCGAGGATGCGGCGCATCGGCCGGCGGCGCAGGCTCGCATCGCCATCGAAGGTGGCGGTGATCGGGTTGCCGGCGACCACGCCCATCATCAGCCGCGAGCCGGTGCCGGCATTGCCGAAATCGAGCACGCCGGCGGGCTGGGTGAGGCCGCCGACGCCGACGCCGTTGACCCGCCATTCGCCCTCGCCGAGGCGCTCGACCGTGGCGCCGAGCGCGGCGCAGGCGCGGGCGGTGTTGAGCACGTCCTCGCCTTCCAAGAGGCCGGAGATGCGGGTCTCGCCCACCGCCAGCGTCCCGAAGATCAGCGCCCGGTGCGAGACGGACTTGTCGCCGGGCACGCGGACGCGGCCCGACAGAGCGGGCGAGCGGCGGGCAAGGGCGGGGACGGGCGCGGAGGCGTGGCTGCTCATGGAAGGGCCTTTCTGGCGGCGCGGCGGGCGGGCGGCCGGCACCGCCGCGTCCCCCTCTCGAATGCGCGCCCCTCCTAGCACGAGGGCGTCATCGGCGTCACGGCCGGCAAATGCGTGCTTGACTCCACAAGTTCCGCGGTTCAATGGGAGCACCCCTTCAATCACCACCTTCCGAGGTTCTGAACCGTGGTGAAAGCTGAACTTGGCACCAAGCGCATCTGTCCGGTCACCGGGCGGAAGTTCTACGACCTGAACAAGGATCCGGTGATCTCGCCCTATACCGGGCAGATCGTTCCGATCACGGCCCCCGTCACCCGTGGCGGGAGCCGGGCCGAACCCGTGCGCGCCACCGAGGAAGCCGAGGTCGAGGATACGGCCGAGGTCGAACTCGTGTCGCTCGAGGACGCCGACGAAGAAGCCACCGGCACCGCTAAGGTGGTGGCGACGGATGACGACATCGATATCGACGACGAGGTCGAGACCGATGACGACGACACCTTCCTCGAAGAAGACGAGGACGGCGATGATGACGTGACCGATCTGATCGGCGACGGCATCGAGGACGACGAGGAAAGCTGAAACCCTGGGGATGGTGCAAAACTCTCCGATAAGGGTCTTGCAGTCTCATCCTCCATGTGGTTTACGACCATCCCGCCCCGGCCACTTGCCGGAGCGGCCGCCGGGTAAGAACCCAAGCGCCTGTTTCGGCAGCGCGCAGCCCGGCAACCCCCGGTGGGGCCATAGCTCAGTTGGGAGAGCGCTTGAATGGCATTCAAGAGGTCGGCGGTTCGATTCCGCCTGGCTCCACCAAATCTCCCCGATCCCGCGTGATCGACCCCGACATCCCCATAGTTCCTGACGCGCTTGCAACCGTTGGCACGGGCCCGCGTTGATCCGTCGCGCCGGGCGGGCCGTATCTCCGGTCTGTCACCCGCGGGGAAACGCCATGGCGATTTACGTCCTCTCCTATCTCGCCACCGGGCTCGCGTTTCTCGCGCTTGATTCGGTCTGGCTCGGCACCATGGCGACGCGGATCTACCGGCCGCTGATGGGCGATCTGGCGCAGGACGGGTTCAGTCTCGCCCCGGCCGCCATCTTCTACCTGATGTACATTGTCGGCATCGTGATCTTCGCCATCCATCCCGCCATCGTGTCGGGCAAATGGACGACGGCGCTGGTCTATGGCCTGCTGTTCGGGCTGATGGCCTATGGCACCTATGACCTGACCAACCAGGCGACGCTGAAGAACTGGCCGACCGCCCTCACCGTCATCGACATGAGCTGGGGCACTTTCGCCACCGGCGTCTCCGCCACGCTCGGCTTTCTCGCGGCGCGCGGCCTCGGGCGCTGGATGGGGCTCTAAGGCTCTAGCGGCCCCGACCGGGCTTCTTCGGCGGGCCGGGCCAAAAGCTGTTGACGCGGGCCATATAGGCGCGGAAGGCGTCGCCGCGCGAGCGCAGCATATGCGCCTCGGTCGGCGGAATGCCGGAGGCATGGACCAGCAACCAGTACATCAGCGCCGGCCCGGCCAATGCCGCATAGCCGACGAGATAATCGCCGCCGGTGTCGATGGCGAAGAGCGGGTAGGCGACCCACGCCATCCATTCGAAGAAATAGTTCGGATGACGGCTCACGCCCCACAGACCGACGTCGCAGACCTTGCCGCGATTGGAGGGATTGGCCCGGAAGGCCGCGAGCTGGCGGTCGGCCAGCCCCTCGCCGGCCACCGCGACGACGATGACGAGCAGCCCCAGAATGTCCCACACGCTGCCGAAGGGCATGGGCGCATGCGCCGCCGCCATCACCGCGCCGGCGAGGATGAGACCGCAAACCGCCTGAATCTGCAGAAAAAGAAACAGCCGGCTCGGCGCCGACGGCCCCCATTCGCGCACCAGTTCCGCATAGCGGGGATCGTCGCCGCCCTTCAGCGTGCGGGCGAGGATATGCGAGCCGAGCCGCAGCGACCACAGGCCGGCGGCGGCGGCCACCACGATCTGCCGCAGCGTGGGTGATTCGGGGGTGAGCGGCAGAAGCGCCAGCGTCACGGCTGTCAGCCCGACCGCGAAGGACCAGACCGTATCGACCCAGCCATGGCTGCCGGTGCGCCGCGCAAGCACCCAGGCGAGCGTCATGGCCAGCGCCATGACGCCGAGGGCCGCGAGCAGAAGGAGTGCGAGGGTGCCGGCCATCAGGGTCGGCTCCCGGTCAGATGCGCGCGATGGAGGTCAGCAGGCGGCCAAACATGCCGCCAATGCGCATCTCGCCTTCCATGGCGGTAAGGCAGATGCATTCGCCATCAGGATCGACCACGGGCTGGTGGTCGATCTCCGCATCCATCTCGCTGAGGTCGCCCGGCCGGTATTGGCCGAAGCCGTCGGAGAAGGAGCCGGTGATGATCTGGGTGAATTCCAGCCCGGTATGGCCGTGCTCGGGCAGCTTCCGGCCGGGCCCGACGCGCAGCAAGGTGAGCCGCGCGGAGCGGTCATAAGGCAAGGTGAGCGAGCTTGCCCGCACCCCCGGACCGAGCCATCGCCATCGGCCCATCTCGCACCCGCGCAGGGGCGCGGGCAGCGGGATGCCACCGGGCAGGGTCGGCGCCGGCTTGCGCGGCGGAGTTGGGCGGCGCGGGGCCTGCGGCGCGTCGATCTGCGCGAGAAGGCGGGCGAGCGCCTCCGGCTCCATCGGCTCGGGCGTCACCTGCTCCAAGAGGGCGCCGCCCATGGCCTCGAAGGTGCCGACGCGCGCCTGGCAGGCCGGGCAGCTGGCAAGATGGGTGGCGATCACGAGGCTCGGCGCGGTCGGCAGGCGGCCGGCGGCGTAGCGCAGCAGGGTTTCGTCGCTGGGATGATGCTGGATGCTCAAAGCTGACCCTCCAGCATGGCGCGCAGCTTGCCGAGGGCAAGGCGCACGCGCGACTTGACCGTGCCGAGCGGCAGGCCGAGTTCGCTGGCGATTTCCGAGTGGGGTTTTTCGTTGAAGAAGGAGAGGCGGACGATCGTCGCCTGTTCGGGAGAGAGGCTCTTCATGGCAATGCGCAGGCGTTCCTCGCGCTCGGTCCGTATCAGGAAGGTTTCGCCATTCTGGACGTCGTCGACCGTCTCTTCCGGCTCCACATCGGGAGCGGAGGTGGTCCGGTCGCGCCGCAGATAGTCGATCCGCAGGTTACGGGCGATGGTGAAGATCCACGTCGCTGCCCCGGCGCGTTGCGGATCGAAATAGGTGGCCTTGCGCCAGACCGAAAGCATGGCCTCCTGCGCCAGTTCCTCCGCCACGGCATTGGGGAGGCCCGAGCGCAGCAGAAAGGCTTTCAGCCGCGGCGCGAAATGCTTGTAGAGCAAGGCGAACGCCTGTTTGTCGCGGTCAGACGCGATCTGGGCGATCAGCCGGTCGAATTCTTCCCCATTCGGCATGGCGCCGCTCAAGGCAACATCCGTCACAATGGGACTCCGCAACCCAGTACGGCTTCCCGAACGTCTCGACCGATGGATGGCTGGCTCTGCATTCATGCCCCTCATACGCCGCCGGTTCGGTGGCGGATCACCTTTTACCTCGGTGATCTATCGTCAACACGGTAGCGTATAGCGGAAACAACTTCGATCCTATCGCTTGCCTCGTCTGGGAGATCGCCGGTGACTTTGCGTATCGAGCCTGCATCGCTTTCTCCCGCGCCGCCGCGTCGACTGGATGTGGCCGTGGTGGGCAGCGGCGTCTCCGGGCTCTCCGCCGCCTGGCTGCTGTCGCAGGCCCATAATGTGACGCTCTATGAGGCCGAACCGCGGCTGGGCGGCCATGCCCATACCCGCGATGCCGCGGGGCTCGCGGTCGATACCGGCTTCATCGTCTACAACACCCCGACCTATCCCAACCTCACCGCGCTGTTCGAGCATCTGGGCGTCGGCACGCAGGCGACCGACATGTCCTTTGCCGTCTCGCTCGATGGCGGCCGGCTGGAATATTCCGGCGCCAACCTGCCGGGCCTGTTCGCGCAGCGGCGCAATCTGGTCCGCCCGCGCCACTGGGCCATGCTGCGCGACCTGCTGCGCTTCTACCGCGAGGCGCCGCGCGACGCGGAGAGCTTCGAGGGCAGCCTTGCCGACTATCTCGACGCAAATGGCTACAGCCTCGCCTTCCGCGAGGACCATCTCTACCCGATGGCCGCCGCCATCTGGTCGACGCCGGCCGGCGAGGTCGGGCGCTATCCCTTCACCGCCTTCACCCGCTTCTGCGCGAATCACGGACTGTTGAAGCTCACCGGCCGGCCGATCTGGCGCACGGTGCGCGGCGGCAGCCGGGAATATGTGAAGCGGCTGCACGGCGCCATGCGCGGCGAGGCGGTCACCCGCACCCCCGTCGTGGCGGTGCGGCGCGACGCCCGCGGGGTCGAGGTGATCGACGCGGACGGCCATCACCGCCGCTTCGACGAGGTGGTGCTCGCCTGCCACGCCGACCAGGCGCTGCGCCTCATCGAGGCGCCGACCGCGCGCGAGCGGGACGTGCTGGGCGCCTTCAGCTATTCGGTGAACGAGACCGTGCTGCATTCCGACCCGAGCCTCATGCCGGTGCGCCGGCGCGCCTGGGCGGCGTGGAACTATCTGGCGCAGCAGGACCGGCCGGGGGCGCTCTCCGTCACCTACTGGATGAACAAGCTGCAGAATCTCCCCGGTTCGACGCCGCTCTTCGTCACCCTCAACCCGCTGACGGACCCGCATCCCGAGACCGTCCACTACACCCAGAGCTACCGCCACCCGCTGTTCGATGGCCGCGCCATGGCCGCCCAGAAGCGGCTCTGGTCGCTGCAGGGCGAGGGCGGGGTGTGGTTCTGCGGCGCCTATTTCGGCGCGGGCTTCCATGAGGACGGGCTGCAGGCCGGCCTTGCCGTCGCCGAGGCGCTGGGCGGCGTGCGCCGGCCGTGGAATGTCGCGCAGGAGAGCGGGCGCATCCATGTCGGTCCCGTGCCCTTCCGCCAGTTCGGCGGCGGGGTGGCGGCATGAGCTGCGGCGACCAAGCCGGCGCGGCCCGCGAGTTGGCCGCGCCCGAAGGTCTGTCACGCGGCTCCGCGCTTTACGCCGGCGCGGTGATCCATGCCCGGCTGCGCCCGCGCAAGCACCGGCTGCGCTACCGGCTGTTCTCGCTGCTGGTCGATCTCGACGAACTGCCGGCGCTCGATAAGCGGCTGCGACTGTTCGCGCATAACCGCTTCAACCTGTTCAGCCTGCACGACGCCGATTACGGGCGCGGCGACGGCACGCCGCTCAAGGCCTATGCCGAAGAGGTGATGCGCCAGGCCGGCCTCGCCCCCGATGGCGGGGCGATCCGCCTGCTGACCATGCCGCGCCTGTTCGGCTACGCCTTCAACCCGCTCAGCATCTATTTCTGCCACCGGGCGGACGGCACGCTCGCCGCCCTGCTCTATGAGGTGAACAACACCTTCGGCCAGCGCCACAGCTATTTCATCCCGGTGGCGCCCGGCGAGGGCACCGGCGGCATGGTCCGGCAGAGCGCGGCGAAGTGCTTCTATGTCTCGCCCTTCATGGATATGGGGCTCGACTACGCCTTCCGCGTCGAGCCGCCGGGCGAGGCCTTCACGGTTGCCATCACCGCCCATGACCACGAGGGCCCGGTCCTCGTCGCCGCCCACCGCGCGCATCGCCGCCCGCTCACCGATGGCACGCTGGCACGGGCACTCTTTTCCTATCCGCTGCTTACGCTCAAAGTGATGGCCGGTATTCACTGGGAGGCGTTATTCATCTGGGCCAAGGGGATAGGCTTGCGGCGCCGCCCGCCGCCACCGGCGGACGCGGTCTCGCTCCCCGCCGTCCCACTCCCAGGCCCGCTTGCCACCGTCCCCCTTCCGTCCACTCCGCAGACCCCGAGGATCGTGCATGCTGACTGAAAGCGACCACGTTACGGCCACCGCCGAACCGGCGCGCAGCGATTCGTTCATCGGCCGTCTGGTGGTCGCGCGCCTGCTCGCCACCGTGACGCTGGGCCGGCTGCACGTGGTGCTTCCCGGCGGCCAGCGCCTGAGCGGGCGCGGCGCCGAGGCGGGCCCCGAGGCGACGCTGGTGCTGCACCGCTGGCGCGCCATACGCCGCCTGCTCGCCGGCGGCGATATCGGCTTCTCCGACGCCTATATTGACGGCGACTGGACCAGCCCGGACCTCGCCGCCCTGATCGAGCTCGCCGCGCTCAACCAGGCGCAGATGACCCGCACCATCGCCGCCATGCTGCCGCTGCGGCTGTGGAACCGGCTGAGCCATGCGCTGAACGCCAATTCCAAGCGCGGAAGCCGCCGCAACATCGCGTTCCATTACGACCTCGGCAATGATTTCTACCGGCTCTGGCTCGACCCCTCCATGACCTATTCCTCGGCGCTGTTCGAGGACCGCACCCAATCGCTGGAGGCCGCGCAGCAGGCCAAGATCGCCCGCATCCTCGATCTGCTGGAGCTTGAGGCGGGCGACAGCGTGCTGGAAATCGGCTGCGGCTGGGGCGGCCTTGCGGGCGCCATGGGCGACGCCGGCGCGCGCGTCACCGGGCTTACCCTGTCGCGCGAGCAGTTGGCCCATGCCGAGCAGCTCATGGTCGAGCGCGGCCTGTCCGATCAGGTGGATCTGCGCCTTCAGGACTACCGCGACGCCGATGGTCGCTATGACCGCATCGTCTCCATCGAGATGATGGAGGCGGTCGGCGAGACCTACTGGCCGGTCTATTTCGGCGCGCTGCGCGAGCGGCTGAAGGAAGGCGGCATCGCCGTGCTTCAGGTCATCACCATCGCCGAGGACAAGTTCGACTCCTACCGTCGCGACCCGGACTTCATCCAGCGCCACATCTTCCCCGGCGGGATGCTGCCGACCAAGAGCGCCATTGACGGGCTGGCGGCGGATGCCGGGCTGACGCTGGAGCGGGCCGACCATTTCGGCATGGGCTATGCGCTGACGCTGGCGGAGTGGCGCCGGCGCTTCCACGCGTCCTGGCCGGACGTGCAGCGCCTCGGCTTCAGCGAATCGTTTCGCCGGCTGTGGGACTATTACCTCGCCTATTGCGAGGGCGGCTTCCGGGCCGGCGTCATCGACGTCGGCCTCTACAAGCTGCGCGGCTGATACCCGCCCGGCCGGCCCCGATGGGACCGGGCGGCGCGAGGGTCAGAAGCGGATGTTCAGCGAGCCCTTGAAGGTGTTGTCGCTGGCATCCGAAGCGAACTGGCCGCCATAGCTCACGCCCGCCCGCACCGTGTCCGACAGCGCGACATCAAGGCCGAGGCCGACCAGCGCGGTGTTCTGGGCGATCGGCAGGCCCGACACCTGGAAGGCGGCGCTGCCCGAGGCGAAGGCGAGGGTCGCCGTCGGATCCACATCACCGAAGGCATATTGCCAGCCGAGGCTGAGATAGGGCCGCGCCTTCACCCCACCCTTCAGCTCCACCTCGGTCGCAGCGCGAATGCCCAGCGTCGAGTAGAACACGTTCTCATCGGCCGCCGAGCCGGTCAGCGCCGCCGTGGAGCCGGTCTCGGTGAAGTCGTCCGAGGTGAGGCTCACATAGGCAAGGCCGGCAAAGGGCTCGACATAGGCGCCCGTGCCCGTGCTCGGCAGGCCGGGCAGCGCCTGCGCCACCGGCACGCGCCAGCTCAGCTCGCCGAAGAGCTGGGCGGTGGCGGCGTCGTAGCTGGAGGACGCCGCCCCGGCATAGCCGGGGAAGGCGATGCTCCGGCTCATCGACACGTCGTGCCAGGTGTAGGAGGCGCCGAGCAGCACGCCGAGCGCGCCATAGCGCGCGCCGCCATACAGGCCGAGATCGTAATTGTCGCTGTCGGCCGAGGAGCCGCGATCATCCACGTCGATGGTCGAGCGGCTGTAGCCGGTCAGCACGCCGAACCGCCAGCTGTCGCCGAGCGGGATGTCGGCGCCGGCGAAGAAGCCGCCCACAGTGCTGTCGGCGCTCGCGGCGTTGCCATTGCTGGAATTGTTGCCCCAGGCGCCATAGCCCTGCGCCCACAGCACCGCGCCCGAGCCGGGCGTCAGCGCCGCGGTCTGCGGGCCGCTCGCCGCCGCGTCCTCGGCGAAGCCCTGGCGCACGCGCCCGCCCACCGCCTCGCGCAGATAGCTCGACTGCTGGGCGAAGATGGTCGTCACCGTCGCATAGGCCTCACCCGACAGGGCGTCGAAGGCGATGGGAGCGTTGGTGGTCGAGATCGACAGCACCGCGTCATAGACCGGGTTGCCGAGGCCGAGGGTTTCCACGCCCGCGCCGGTCGCCTGCTGGTTCGCCGTCTGGCCGACGCTGGCGAAGCTGATGTCGTTGCGCGCCAGCGTCAGATAGACGTTGCTGGCGTCATAGCCGAGGATCGGCGTGAGGAAGGCGAAATTGCTGCTCACCGTGTCGAAGGTGCCGGTGAGCCCGCCGCCCGCCGTGAGGATGGTGTAGGTCGCGAGCGGCGTGACATAGCCGGCCTCCGCCACCACCTGCACCGTGCCGCCGCTCAGCGTCGCCGTGCCGGTCGCGAGGATCAGATCGTGCGTGCCGTCGGCGGCGATGTCGACGACATAGGTCGAGCCGCCGCCGAAATCGACATTGCCGGCGACGGTGAGCGTGCCCGGCGAATAGCCCGGCGCGACGCTGCCGCCATTGCCCACCGAGAGGCCGGCAATGGTGCCCTCGCCGCTCAGCACGCCACCGCCGGTGACGGTGAAGGTGGAGCTGGAGGTCGAGCCTTCCGTCAGCACGAGGTCAGCGCCGGCCACGTCGATCGGCCCGGTATAGCCGGAGGCGCCGATGAAGTTCACCGTGCCGGAGAGAATGGTGACGGAGCCGCTGCCGGTGATGGTGCCGGGGAAGTCGTAGGTGCCGGTGCGGTTGAACACGAGCGCGGCATTATTGACGATGTCGCCGGCAATCGAACCGGTCGCGCCGCCATTGCCGATCTGCAGCGTGCCGGCATTGATGGTGACGACGCCGGAGAAGGTGTTCTCGCCGGTCAGGGTCAGCGTGTTCGCCCCGTCCTTCACCAGCGAGCCGGTGCCGGAAATGACATTGGCGAAGACGAGATCGTCCGACCGGTTGATGGTGAGCGTGGCGCCACTGGCGATCGACACATTGGCAGCGATGGTTCCTGACGTGCCGCCATTGCCGACCTGCAGCGTGCCGGCCGAGACGGTGACCGTGCCGGTCAGCGTCGGGCTCTCGCCGGTGAGCACCCAGGTGCCGGTGCCGGACTTTTCAAGATTACCGAAGCCGCGATAGGCGCCGGTGTCATTGACGCTGTCGAGGTTGAACGTGCCCGAGGCGCTGCCGGTCAGCTCCAGCGTGTTGCCGCTGCTCGCATTGGTGACGATGCCGGTCACCGTCGCGGTGTCGGCGAGCACGAAGCGGTTGCTGCCCGTGCCCATGCTGACCGCGATGTCGCTGGCGGTCGCGGCGGCGATGGTGCCGCTGTTGATGACCGTGCTGTTGCCATTGCCGGTCTCAACCGCTGTCGTGCCGGAGGTCTCGATGGTCCCGCTATTGTCCAGCCGGTTGGTGGTGGCATCGAGCGACACGGCAAGGTCGGTCGCGGTGATTTGGCCGCTATTGGTAACGTCGATGTCGCCCTGCGTGGTCGGCACCGTGGCCGAGCTGCCGCCGGTGGCGAAGCCGCTATTGGCGACGATGCCATATTTGCCGGTGAGCTGGCCGGCATTGGTGATCGTGATGTCGCCGACCGGCGTTTCGGCGAGGATGGCGGCGTCGCGAACGGCACTGACGATGCCGGTGGCCTCGTTGGTGATCTCGATATCGCCCGACGTGTAGGCCGTGCCGCGCAGGCCATTGAAGCCGGAGAGGGTTTCGGTCAGCGCGATATGAGCCGCGTCGAGCGTCGGGTCGCCATAGGCCGTCACCGTGCCACTATTGGTGACGGTGACCTTGCCGATCTCCGTCATCGCATAGACGGCATTGTCATTTTGGGATGTTGCGGTGCCAGAATTGGTGATGGTGGTATCGCCATTGTTCGACCAGGCCACCAGCGCCTGCCGAAGCGTCGAGGTGACAGTGCCCTCATTGGTCAGCTCCGCCAGCCCGTAATAGTCGATGACGCGGATACCGGCGGTGTAGGCGGTGACGACGCCGCTCTCGGTGTTGGTGACGGACACCGTCTCCCGCTGGCCGTCGGTCGGGCCGCGGTAATTGCCGTCGGCATAGATGCCCCAGGCATTGTTGGAGGTGACCGCGCCGCTATTGGTTATCGTCACCGGCCCGAAATTGGTCACGCCGCTGATCGCGGCAACCAGGTCTCCGTCGTTCGTCGCCGTGTAGGTGATCGTGCCGGCATTGTCGATGGTGACCGACCCGCCATAATCATTGCGCACCCAGATGGTGCCGAAACCGTCTTCCGCGGTCGCCACGACGTTGCTGCCGATGTTGACCGTGGCGTTGACCGTGACGGCTATGACGTGAGCGTCGTGATCGGTGCCGAACTGCATGATCAGCGCGCTGTAGTCCGGGTTGTCCAGCACCGTCGTGCCGGTCAGCGTGACGGTCTGGTTGTAGATCCCCAGCGTGAGCGGCGACGGATAGATGACGGAGACCGTGACGAGACTGTCGACGGTCAGCGAGCCGGTGCCGGGCGTCATGTCGACGCTGGCATAAGTGCCGTCGCAGCCGGTCAGCATCGTCGTTCCGGTGACCGTGCAGGCACTGGGCATGGGTGCCGCCTGCGCAGCGCCACCGCCCATGAGCATCGGGATCAGCGCGGCACCCGCCAGCAGCCCCTGGCGCAAGCGGGCCGACGCCGCGCGCGCAAAAACATCCCCACGCCGCACATCGATGCGCGCGCCATTCCCCGCCTTTACCGTCATGCCCTGCCCCGTTGCCGCACGCCGGCCCTTGATGGGTTTCCTGGCGCTCGCGGCAACTCTATCGAGCAGCCAACAGGTGGGAAAGGTAAAATGTGACCTAAAATCACATGGGATAGGCGGGTCTTATGCCGATCACCCGCGCGCGCGGCCTAGCGCCGCTGCTTCAGCACGCGCCGGTAATCCTGCGTCAGCGCCTCGATTTCCTGCGCGCTGAAGGGCCAGCTGCCCTCCATGATGCCCTGGCGGATCTCGTTGGCGAGCACCGGCCAGAACCGGTCGACCAGCGCCGGCAGCTCCGCGTCGCTGACGCCGCGGGCGCGCAGATCGAGGGCGCAGATGGCACGGGCGGTTTCTTCGGTCTTGTGCATGTCGCTCAATAGCGCAGACGCCGCGGCGCGAACGTCCACTACTGGACAGTAAGCCCCCCGTTTCTGAGGCTGCGCGCGCTCGGGCGTCCACGATATGTTCAGCCAAGCGCGCAGGGGCGACATTTCAATTGTCGCACGGGCGGCTTAGGGTGCGCTCGGCCGGCAATGCCGGCGTCAGCAGCGGTGCCGGCATGGCCGGCAATGTCAACAGTCGGAGGCAGGTCTATGCAGCTCGGTATCGTCGGTCTTGGCCGCATGGGTGGGAACATCGCGCGCCGTCTCACCAAGGCTGGCCATTCCTGCGTCGTGTGGGATCGCAACAGCGCCGCGGTCGAGGGCCTCGCGAGCGAGGGCAGCACCGGCGCGACCAGCCTCGCCGATGTCGTCGCCAAGCTCGATGCCCCGCGCGCGGTGTGGGTCATGCTGCCGGCGGGCGGCCCGACGGAGAGCACCATCAACGAGCTCGCCGGGCTGCTGAGCGCCGGCGACGTCATCATCGACGGCGGCAACAGCTTCTACAAGGACGACATCCGCCGCGCCGCCAGCCTGCGCGAGAGCGGCATCGTCTATATCGATGTCGGCACCTCCGGCGGCGTCTGGGGCCTCGAGCGCGGCTATTGCATGATGATCGGCGGCGAGAAGGAAGCGGTCGACCGGCTCGACCCGATCTTCGCCGCCCTCGCCCCGGGTCTCGGCGACATTCCCCGCACCCCCGGCCGCGAGGCGCGCGACCCCCGCGTCGAGCAGGGCTACATCCACACCGGCCCGGCCGGCTCCGGCCATTTCGTCAAGATGATCCATAACGGCATCGAGTACGGGCTGATGCAGGCCTATGCCGAGGGATTCGACATCCTCAAGAACAAGGCCTCGGCCGAGCTGCCCGAGCACGAGCGCTTCACGCTGGACATGGCCGACATCGCCGAGGTCTGGCGCCGTGGCTCGGTCGTCTCCTCCTGGCTGCTCGACCTCACCGCCATCGCGCTGACCAGCGACGAGAAGCTGACGGATTATTCCGGCGCGGTCGCCGATTCCGGCGAGGGCCGCTGGACGGTGGAAGCCGCCGTCGAGGAGGCGGTCTCGGCCGAGGTGCTCACCGCCGCGCTGTTCGCCCGCTTCCGCTCGCGCCAGGACCACACCTTTGGCGAGAAGCTGCTGTCGGCCATGCGCTTCCAGTTCGGCGGCCACTCCGAATTCAAGTCCAAGTGACCGCGTGACAGCCATGGGAAGCGAGACCGTCGTTCTCGGCCAGAAGGTTCTCGCGCCCGATGCGGCGCCGGCACCGGCCTCCACCTTCTTCATCTTCGGCGCCTCGGGTGACCTCACCAAGCGCCTGCTGCTGCCCTCGCTCTACAACCTCGCCAATGAGGGCGTGCTCGCCGACGACTTCGCCATCATCGGCGTCGATCATGTCGAGCGCAGCGAGGAGGAGTACCGCGCCTTCCTCACCGAGGAGATCGCCAAGCTGCCGGGCTCCTGCGACACCAGCGGCGAGACCTGGCGCTGGCTGATGAACCGCATCGGCTACATGGCCGGCGATTTCGAGGATCCCGCCACCTATGGGCGCATCCGCGAGCGGCTGGACGGGCGCGCCCAGCTCACCTGCAACGCGGTGTTCTATCTGGCGGTGGCCCCGCGCTTCTTCGCCACCATTGCCGAGCAGCTCGGCGCGGCCGGCCTTTTGAAGGAGGAGCGCGGCTTCCGCCATATCGTGGTGGAAAAGCCCTTCGGCACCGACCTGCCCTCGGCCCGCGCGCTCAACCGGCGGCTGCTGTCCATCGCCAATGAGCGGCAGATCTACCGGATCGACCATTTCCTCGGCAAGGAAACGGTCCAGAACATGATGGCGCTGCGCTTCGGCAACGGCATCTTCGAGCCCATCTGGACCAAGGAATATATCGACCACGTGCAGATCACCGCCGCCGAGACGGTGACGGTGGAGCAGCGCGGCGGCTTCTACGACACCACCGGCGCGCTGCGCGATATGGTGCCGAATCACATGTTCCAGCTCCTCGCCATGACCGCCATGGAGCCGCCGAACTCGTTCGACGCCGACGCGGTGCGCACCGAGAAGACCAAGGTGATCGAGGCCATCCGCCACATGCGCCCGAGCGAGGCGATCGGCGCGGCGGTGCGCGGCCAGTACCGCGCCGGCTTCGTCAACGGCCAGCCGGTGAAGGATTATCGCGCCGAGAAGGATGTCGACCCGGACAGCCGGACGGAGACCTATCTGGCGCTGAAATGCTTCGTCGATTCCTGGCGCTGGAACGGCGTGCCGTTCTATGTGCGCACCGGCAAGGCGCTGGCCAAGCGCCGCACCGAGATCGCCATCCAGTTCAAGCGCGCGCCGGGCGTGCTGTTCAGCCATCTGCCGACCGCGCTGAAGCCGAACATGATGGTGATCCATGTGCAGCCGGACGAGGGCGTGTCGCTGCGCTTCGCCGCCAAGGTGCCCGGCCGCAAGGTGCGGCTTTCCGACGTGCAGATGGATTTCAAATACACCGACTACTTCAAGGCGGCGCCCAGCACCGGCTATGAGACGCTGATCTATGACTGCCTGTGCGGCGATCCCACGCTGTTCCAGCGTGCCGACACCATCGAGGCCGGCTGGGAAGCTGTGGAGCCGATCCTCGAAGCGGTAGCCGGCGGCGAGAACGACGTGCAGTTTTATGCCGCCGGCAGCGACGGCCCGGCCATGTCGGACGTGATGCTGGCGCAGGATGGCTTCCAGTGGCTGCCGCTCGAAAGGGACCGCGCGCGATGACCGATTTACGTGCCGACAAGCGGCCTCTGCCCTCGCGCATCCGCCTCATGGTGTCGGATGTCGACGGCACGCTGGTGAACCGCGCCAAGGAGGTCACCCCCGCCACGGTGGAGGCGGTGCGCCGCCTGCGCGCGGCCGGCGTCGCCTTCGCCGCCGTCTCCGCCCGCCCGCCGCGCGGCATGCGGCTCTTGAACGAGGCCCTCGGCCTCGACATTTTCGGCGGCTTCAATGGCGGCACCATCCTGCGCGGCGATTACAGCCTGGTCGAGGAGACGCTGATCGACCCGGCCGCCGTGCAGAAGGGCCTCGACATGATGGTGCCGCGCGGCGCCTCGGTCTGGGTGTTCGCCGACAATGAGTGGTATCTCACCGACCCCGACAATCCTTATGTCGCCGGCGAGACCCGCACCGTCGCCTTCCCGCCGACGCTGGTGAGCGACTTTGGCGACCATGTCACGCGGGCCGGCAAGATCGTGTTCTCCTCGACCGATTTCGAGATGCTGGCGGCGAGCGAGCCCGAGCTGCAGGCGCTGGTTGGCGCCGGCGCCACGGCCCGCCGCTCGCAGGCGAAATATCTCGACCTCACCCCGCCCGGCACCGACAAGGGCTATGCCGTGCGCGCCTTCGCCCGGCATTACGGGGTGGCGGTGGAGGAGGTTGCGGTGATCGGCGACATGGCCAATGACCTGCCGATGTTCGGCACCGCCGGCCTTGCCATCGCCATGGGCAATGGCGCGCCGGAGGTGAAGGCGCAGGCCGACCTCGTGACCCTCACCAATGAGGAAGACGGCGTCGCTCACGCCATCGAGCAGTTCGTGCTGCCGCGCGCGGCGGGCTGAGAGCGGCGCGCGCCGGCGGGCGCTTGGGCACAGGGGGGCGCTTGCTGGGGCGCCCGCCGCGCATCGCCATCAGCCGGAAAACTCGGTCTCGTGCTTGAGCACGTCCTCGGCCTCGGAGTTGAGCGGCTGGGCAAGGCGCTCGGGCGCGACCAGCGGCTCCGGCTCGACCCCGATATGGCCGTCGGCGGTGACCATCAGGCGCTGGCGCAGCAGCCGCTCCTGATCGCGCTGGCGCACATCCACCACCGTCGCCTGCGCCGTCTCGGCGTCGATGCCGCTCGCCCTCAGCGTCGCCTCGCCAAAGGCGAGCGCGGATTCAAAGGTCTCGCGCATCTCGAAATCCACGCCCTTGTCGCGCAGCGAAATGGCGTGGGTGCGGTCATAGGCGCGCACATGCAGGCGCACCGCCGGCACATTGGCCTGCAGAATGTCGACGATGCGGTCGGCGATCTCGCGCCGGTCGACGCAGATCGCCACCACCCGCGCCCGCTCGACGCCCGCCGCCCGCAGAACGTCGAGCCGCGTGCCGTCGCCATAATAGATGCGGAAGCCGAAGCGGCCGGCGCTCTGGATCATCTCGACATCATTGTCGATGATGGTGACCTCAAGTCCCTGCGCCAGCAGGCATTGCGAGGCGATCTGGCCGAAGCGGCCGAAGCCGACCACCAGCACCGAGCCGTGCGCCTCGCTGAAATCCGCCTCCGGCGGCTCGTCATGGCGCTGGCGCGCTTCGATGCGCTGGGCGAGGCGCTCGCCGATCATCGCCACGGGCGGGCCGAGCAGCATGGTCATGGCGGCGCAGGCGGCGAGCATGTCGCCCTGCCGGGCGGTGATGAGCCCGAGCCCGAGCGCCAGCGGGAACAGCACGAAGGAGAACTCGCCCGCCGGGGTGAGCAGCGTCGCCGAGCGCACCGCGTCGGCCTCGGAGCCCTCGGAGACGCGGAACACCGTCCAGACCGACACCGCCTTCACCAGCGTGACCAGCAGCGTGCCGATGATCAGCAGCGGGGCATTGGCGAGAACCACGTCGAGATTCATCGACATGCCCACGCCCATGAAGAACAGCGCCACCAGCAGTCCGCGAAAGGCGTCGACATTGGCCTCCAGCTCATGGCGGAAGCTCGATTCGGAGAGCATGACGCCGGCGAGGAAGGCGCCCATCGCCATGGACATGCCGACCGAGGCCATCAGCGCGCCCGCGCCGAGCACGACCAGCAGCGCCGCCGCCGTCATCACCTCGCGCGCGCCGGAGCGGGCGAGGATGCGGAACAGCGGGGTGAGCAGATAGCGCCCGGTGCCGATGACGATGGCGATCGCCGCGATCACCACCAGCACATGGCCGACCGACTGGGTGAAGCTCTGCGCCTCATGGTCGCCGGGGGTGAGCAGCGGCATGAAGGCGATGAGCGGCACCACCGCCATATCCTGGAACAGCAGCACCGCGAAGGTGCGCTGGCCATAGGGCTGGGCGAGGCCGCCCTTGTCCTCCAGCAATTGCAGCGCGATCGTCGTCGCCGAGAGCGCGAGCGAGAGGCCGGCGACCACCGCGGCCCGCCAGTCAAAGCCGTCGCCGCCGAAGCGGGTGAGGAAGGCGATGGCGATGCCGGTGAAGACGAGCTGCGCCGCGCCGACGCCGAAGATCGCCTTGCGCATGGCGAGCAGCCGGCTGACCTGCAGTTCCAGCCCGATGACGAAGAGCAGCAGCACCACGCCGACTTCGGCCACGGTGAGGATCCGCTCGGGGTCGTGGAAGGCGCCGAGGCCCGAGGGGCCGATGGCGACGCCGGCGATCAGGTAACCGACGATGGGCGACAGGCCGAGGCGCTTGGCGATCGGCACGGCGACGACGGCGGTGGCGAGAAAGATCAGCGCCCCGATCAGAAAACCCTGGCCTTCACCGTGCATCCAAGCCGCTCCCGCCGCGCCGCCCCACCCAACGGACCAGCCATGCCGCCGCCGGATGGCAGAAGCATGGTGCTTTCGGAAGGCTTCACCTCAATCGCGCGCCCTTCATGGGAGCATCTTTCGCGCGGCAGGGAAATCCCGGCGCCAACATCCCGGCGCCAGCGGCGGGCGAAGCCGATAGCGGCCGGCAGCGCGACGGTCGCCGGTTACCGATACGACAACGCCCGGCACGGGGCCGGGCGCTGGATTCGGGGATCTATATAGGAGGCGCGACTCAGTGATGGGCGTGCGCGGTCGGACCGGGGACGTCCTGCGTCGGGTGCGCGGCCGGAATCGTGTCGCGGCTCACCGGCGGCAGCGTCTTCAGCGCCTCGAACACCAGCGGGGAGAGCCCCTCGCCACCCGCCGCCAGATGGTCTTCCATCCGGGCGCGCATGCGCGGGTCCCAGAAATCCTTGATGTGCTTGGCGATGCCGGGCACCGCCCGGTCGTGCTTCTGCACCTCGAAGAACTTGCCGATCTGGTTCGCCATGTAGACGAGACGTTCCATCGTATTAGCCGACATGGGCGATACGCTCCTGTTCTGCCCCGCCGACCGCGATGCGATGGGGGTGGGTAAACACTTCAAATCCGTCGTCGCGGGCGATTGCCGCGAGCGTGATGCCGGCCTTCTCCGCCGTGCGCACGGCGAGCGCGGTCGGGGCGGAGACCGCCACCAGCACGCCCGCCCCGAGCCTGGCGGTCTTCTGCACCATCTCGATCGACACGCGGCTGGTCAGCAGCACGATGCCCGCGCTGGCGTCACGCCCCTGCCGGACCAGATGGCCGACCAGCTTGTCGAGCGCGTTGTGGCGCCCGACATCCTCGCGCACCGCGACCAGCCCGTCCTCCGGCTGCCAGAAGGCCGCCGCATGAACCGCCCGCGTCTGCCGGTTCAGCACCTGCGCCGGCGGCAGCGCCGCGATGGCGCGGGAAATCTCCTTCGCCGTGAACCGCCGATCCGCGGTCACCAGGCGCGCCGGCCTCACCGCCAGTTCGAGGCTCTCCACGCCGCACAGGCCGCAGCCGGTGGGGCCGGCAATCTGCCGGCGGCGCGCCACCATCTGGCGCGCCCGCTCGTCGTTGAGCCAGAGGCGCACCTCGATGCCAACCGCGCCATCGGCCTCGTCGAATTCCAGCGTCTCGATGGAATCGACATCACCGAGGTCGTCGATGACGCCCTCGGTGAGGCTGAAGCCGTAGCCGAAATCCTCGATGTCGGCCGGCGTCGCCATCATCACGGCATAGGTGGAGCCGTTATGGACGATGGCGACCGGGGTCTCCTCCGGTATCGCGCGTTCCCCTTCCTGCGCCCCCTGGGGGCCGCAGGCGAGGCGGGAAACGCGCAGGACCGGCGGGATCATGACCGGATCCCGCTCACTCCGCCGCGACGGCGATGCGGCGGCTCTGGCGGGCGAAGGCGTCGTAATCCTCCTGCCACTCGGACGGCCCGTTCGAGCGCGAGATCTGCACGGCGGTGACCTTGAACTCGGGGCAGTTGGTCGCCCAGTCCGAGAAGTCCGTGGTCACGACGTTGGCCTGCGTCGTCGGGTGGTGGAAGGTGGTGTAGACGACGCCCGGCGCCACGCGGTCGGTGATCTCCGCGCGCAGCGTGGTGCCACCGGCACGGCTGTCGATGCGGACCCAGTCGCCCTGGCGCACGCCGCGCTGCTCGGCATCGTGCGGGTGGATTTCCAGCACGTCTTCCGGGTGCCACGCCACGTTCTCCGTGCGGCGGGTCTGCGCGCCGACATTGTAGTGGCTGAGGATGCGGCCCGTGGTGAGCAGCAGCGGGAAGCGGGCGCCGGTGCGCTCGTCGGTCGGCACATATTCGGTGACGACGAACTTGCCCTTGCCGCGCGCGAACCCGTTGATGTGCATGATCGGCATGCCCTCGGGGTTGGCGTCGTTGCACGGCCACTGGACCGAGCCCATCTCGTCGAGGCGCTTGAAGGAGACACCGGCGAAGGTCGGGGTCAGCGCGGCGATCTCGTCCATGATCTGCGAGGGATGGGTGTAGTTCCAGTCAAGGCCGATGGCCTTGGCCAGCATCTGCGTCACTTCCCAGTCGCCATAGCCATTCTTCGGCGCCATCACCTTGCGCACGAGCTGGATGCGGCGCTCGGCATTGGTGAAGGTGCCGTCCTTCTCGAGGAAGGTGCAGCCCGGCAGGAAGACATGGGCGTAGTTGGCGGTCTCGTTCAGGAACAGGTCCTGCACGATCACCAGCTCCATGGCCGCGAGGCCCGAGGCGACGTGGTGGGTGTCCGGGTCGGACTGGAGGATGTCCTCGCCCTGGATGTAGATCGCCTTGAAGGTGCCGTCGACGGCGGCGTCCAGCATGTTCGGGATGCGCAGGCCCGGCTCGGCGTCGAGCGGACGGCCCCACATCGCCTCGAAGGTGGCGCGGGTCGCGTCGTCGGAGATGTGGCGGTAGCCCGGCAGCTCATGCGGGAACGAGCCCATGTCGCACGAGCCCTGCACGTTGTTCTGGCCGCGCAGCGGGTTCACGCCGACGCCGCGACGGCCGATATTGCCGGTCGCCATGGCGAGGTTCGCGATGGCCATGACGGTGGTCGAGCCCTGCGAGTGCTCGGTGACGCCGAGGCCGTAATAGATCGCCGCATTGCCGCCGGTGGCGTAGAGCCGGGCCGCGCCGCGGATCAGCTCGGCCGGAACGCCGGAGAGCTTCTCGACTTCCTCGGGCGAGTGGCGCTTGTCGGCGACGAACTCGGCCCAATCCTGGAATTCCTCCCAGTCGCAGAACTGGCGGACATATTCCTCGTTCACCAGGCCCTCGGTCACCACGACATGGGCGAGCGAGGTGACGACGGCGACGTTGGTGCCCGGCTGCAGCGGCAGGTGGAAGTCGGCGGTGATGTGGGGCGAGCGCACCAGGTCGATGCGGCGCGGATCGACGACGATCAGCTTGGCACCCTGGCGCAGGCGCTTCTTCATGCGCGAGCCGAACACCGGGTGGCCGTCGGTCGGGTTGGCGCCGATCACGAGGATGACGTCGGAATCCTCGACCGAGTCGAAGTCCTGCGTGCCTGCCGAGGTGCCGAACGCCTGATTCAGGCCATAGCCGGTCGGCGAGTGGCAGACGCGGGCGCAGGTGTCGACATTGTTGGTGCCGAAGCCGGCGCGGATGATCTTCTGGACGAGATAGGCTTCCTCATTGGTGCAGCGCGAGGAGGTGATGCCGCCGACCGACTTGCGGCCATAGGCGTCCTGGATGCGCTTCAGCTCGGAGGCGGTGTGGGAGATCGCCTCTTCCCACGAGACTTCACGCCACGGGTCGGTGACCTTGGCGCGGATCATCGGCTTCAGGATGCGGTCCTGATGGGTCGCGTAACCCCAGGCGAAGCGGCCCTTGACGCAGCTATGGCCGCGATTGGCCTTGCCGTCCTTCCAGGGCACCATGCGGACCACTTCCTGGCCGCGCATTTCCGCCTTGAAGGTGCAGCCGACGCCGCAATAGGCGCAGGTCGTCACCACCGAATGCTCGGGCGTGCCGATATCGATCAGGCGCTTCTCGGAGAGGGTGGCGGTCGGGCAGGCCTGCACGCAGGCGCCGCAGGACACGCACTCGGAGGTGAGGAACGCTTCCGACTGGCCGGGCGACACGCGGCTGTCGAAGCCACGGCCGGAAATGGTCAGCGCGAAGGTGCCCTGAACTTCCTCGCAGGCGCGCACGCAGCGATTGCAGACGATGCACTTGGCCGGGTCATAGGTGAAGTACGGGTTCGACTCGTCCTTCGGCATGACGAGCTCGGAGGTGGGGGCGAAGTGGTTCTTGCCCTCCATGCCGTAGCGCACCTCGCGCAGGCCGACCGCGCCGGCCATGTCCTGCAGCTCGCAGTCGCCATTGGCGGCGCAGGTCAGGCAGTCCAGCGGGTGGTCGGAGATGTACAGCTCCATCACGCCCTTGCGCAGCTGCGCGAGGCGCGGGGTCTGGGTGTGGACCTTGATGCCCGGCGCCACCGGCGTGGTGCAGGAGGCCGGGGTGCCGTTGCGGCCCTCGATCTCGATCAGGCAGAGGCGGCAGGAGCCGAAGGCCTCCAGCGAGTCGGTGGCGCAGAGCTTGGGGATCTGCGTCCCCATTTCCATCGCCGCGCGCATGATGGAGGTGCCTTCCGGCACCGTCACTTCCATCCCGTCAATGGTCAGCGTGACCATCTTGTCGGTCTTGGGGGCGGGCGTACCGTAGTCGATCTCATGGACGAGTGACATGTGCAGCGTCCTCATTCAGCGGCTTCGAGGCGGCGCGGGGCGCCAAATTCCTCGGGGAAATGGGTCATCGCGCTCAGCACCGGATACGGGGTAAACCCGCCAAGGGCGCAAAGCGATCCAAGCTTCATGGTCTGGCAGAGATCGGTGAGCGTCGCGAGGTTGGCCTCGACGCGCTCGCCGGCAATGATGCGGTCCATCAGTTCGACGCCGCGCGTCGAGCCGATGCGGCAGGGGGTGCACTTGCCGCAGCTCTCCACGGAGCAGAACTCCATGGCGAAGCGCGCCATCTTCTTCATGTCGGCATCCTCGTCGAACACGACGATGCCGCCATGGCCGATCAGCGCGTCCTTCGCGGCGAAGGCCTCGTAATCGAAGGGCAGGTCGAACTGCCAGGTCGGCACATAGGCGCCGAGCGGGCCACCGACCTGCGCCGCCTTGACCGGCTTGCCGGTCGCGGTGCCGCCGCCGATGTCGTTGATCAGCTCGCCGAGCGGAATGCCGAAGGCGGTCTCGAACAGGCCGCCATACTTGATGTTGCCGGCGATCTGGATCGGCATCGTGCCGCGCGAGCGGCCCATGCCGAAATTGGCGTAGAACTCGCCGCCATCGGCCAGGATATGCGGCACGGCGGTCAGCGAGAGCACGTTGTTGATGACGGTCGGCTTCTGGAACAGGCCCTTATGCGCCGGCAGCGGGGGCTTGGCGCGCACCGTGCCGCGCTTGCCTTCCAGGCTGTCGAGCAGCGCCGTCTCCTCGCCGCACACATAGGCGCCGGCGCCCATGCGCACTTCCATGTCGAAGCTGTACTGCGAGCCGGCGATGTTCACGCCGAGCATGCCATGGGCGCGGGCGGCGGCGATCGCCTTCTCCATCGCCCAGATGGCGTGGGGATATTCCGAGCGGGTGTAGACATAGCCCTTGGTGGCGCCCACCGCGATGCCGGCGATTGTCATGCCCTCGATCAGCTCGAAGGGGTCGCCTTCCATGATCATGCGGTCGGCGAAGGTGCCGGAATCGCCCTCGTCGGCGTTGCAGACGATGTACTTGCGGTCGGCCTTGGCGTCCGCCACGGTCTTCCACTTGATGGCGGTCGGAAAGCCCGCGCCGCCGCGCCCGCGCAGGCCCGACTTCTTGACTTCCTCGATGATCTCCACCGGGCCGAGGGCCAGAGCGCGCTCGAGGCCCTTATAGCCGCCATGGGCGCGGTAATCGCTGTAGGAGGCCGGGTCGATGATGCCGCAGCGCGCGAAGGTGAGGCGCGTCTGCTTGGCCATGAAGGGGTGCTCTTCCGGCTTGCCGATGCGCAGCGCATGCGCGCCGCCTTCCTGGAAGCCGGCGGCGAACAGGCTCTCGACATCCTCGGCGCCGACCGGGCCGTAGCCGATGCGGCCTTCCGGGGTCACCACCTCGACCAGCGGCTCCAGCCACAGCATGCCGCGCGAGCCATTGCGGATTATCTCGACCGGCTGGCGGCGGGCGAGCGCCGCGGCCTGGATGGCCTCGACCACCTCGTCGGCGCCGCAGGCGATGGCGCAGGCGTCCTTGGGAACGTAGATGCGAAGGGTCACGACTGCGCCTCCAGGATCAGGGCATCGAGCCGGCGCTCGTTCAGCCGCGCGACGATCTTGCCGTCCAGCATGGCCGAGG
Organism: Ancylobacter sp. WKF20; assembly: GCF_029760895.1. Lineage (NCBI taxonomy): Bacteria > Pseudomonadati > Pseudomonadota > Alphaproteobacteria > Hyphomicrobiales > Xanthobacteraceae > Ancylobacter > Ancylobacter sp. WKF20. The sequence goes on along the minus strand of NZ_CP121679.1, from coordinate 3,510,841 downwards.
GAGCCGTGGCGCACAGGCCGAGGCAATAGATGGGCTCGACGGTGACGCGGCCATCGGCCGTGGTCTCGCCGAGCTTGCAGCCGAGCTTGTGCTCGGCATGGGCGGTGAGCGCGTCGCCGCCGGCGGCCTGGCACGCCTCGGCGCGGCAGATCTTCAGCACGTGGCGACCGGCCGGCTCATGGCGGAAATCATGGTAGAACGTCACGACGCCGTGCACTTCGGCGCGCGAGACGTTGAGCTTCTCGGCGAGCATGGGCACGATGGCGTCCGGCACATGGCCAAACGTCTCCTGCACCGCATGAAGCATGGGCATGAGGGGACCTTCGAGGTGCGAGAACTCCTCGATCACCGTGCGGGCGCGCTCCTCGCTCCAGGGTTCGTAATGCGGCATCTTCTCCCGGGCCTTCTTTTAGAATTTTCCAAACAGACATTCCTATGTCGTTGAAACGAAATCAATTCGGGTGTTCCGTGCCTTGATAGAATTTTTCTATCACTAAGGCACGATCACACGCCGCACCCGCCTCATGGGCGCCATAACGTGTTCCCTAAATGTTCTTGACCGGTAGGGTAAAACCGCTAGATTTCCCTTGGGGCGCCTCAAAACGGCGCAAGGGCGACGGGGGCGCGGCATGGTCCAGCGCGTGGCGACGGTGGCTTTCGAAGGCGTCGAGGCGCGCCCGGTCGATGTTCAAGTTCAGGTGAGCCCCGGCCTGCCGGCCTTTAATCTGGTCGGTCTGGCCGACAAGGCAGTGACCGAAGCCAAGGAGCGGGTGCGCGCCGCGCTCATCGCCTCGGGCCTCGCCCTGCCCGCCCGGCGCATCACGGTGAACCTCGCCCCAGCCGACTTGCCGAAGGAAGGCAGCCATTACGACCTGCCCATCGCGCTCGGCCTCATGGCCGCCATCGGCGCCATCGGCACCGACGCGCTGGACGGCTTTACCGTGGTCGGCGAGCTCGCGCTCGATGGCCGCATCGCCCCGGTCGCCGGCGTGCTGCCCGCCGCCATCGGCGCCAATGCGCGCGGCCACGGCCTCATCTGCCCGGAAGCCTGCGGGGCGGAAGCCGCCTGGGCGAGCCCGGACATGCCGGTGCTGGCGCCGGCCTCGCTCATGCAGCTGGTCAATCATTTCAGCGGCCGCCAGCTGCTCGGCCGGCCCGAGCCCCGGCTTGAGGGCGGCAACGCCGCGCTGCCGGACCTCGCCGAGGTGAAGGGGCAGGAAACCGCCAAGCGGGCGCTCGAGATCGCCGCCGCCGGCCGGCACAATCTCCTGCTCTGCGGCCCGCCGGGCGCCGGCAAGTCGATGCTGGCGCAGCGCCTGCCCTCCATCCTGCCCCCGCTCGGCCCGGCCGAGCTGCTGGAGGTCTCGATGATCGCCTCGGTGGCCGGCGCCCTGCAGGGCGGCGCGCTCACCAATCGCCGCCCGTTCCGCGCCCCGCATCATTCCGCCAGCATGGCCGCCATGGTGGGCGGCGGCATGCGGGCGCGGCCGGGCGAGGTCTCGCTTGCCCATAATGGCGTGCTGTTCCTCGACGAGCTGCCGGAATTCGCCCCCGTCGTGCTGGATTCGCTGCGCCAGCCGCTGGAGACCGGCGAGGCGGTGATCGCCCGCGCCAATCACCGCATCGCCTATCCCGCCCGCTTCCAGCTCATCGCCGCGATGAATCCCTGCCGCTGCGGGCGCGCGGGCGAGCCCGGCCATACCTGCCGGCGCGGGCCGCGCTGCGCCAGCGAGTATCAGGACCGGCTCTCCGGCCCCTTCCTCGACCGCATCGACCTGCATCTCGACGTGCCCGCCGTGGCGGCGATTGATCTGGTGCGGCCGGGCCCTTCCGAGCCGAGCGCGGCGGTCGCCGCCCGCGTGAGCGCGGCGCGGCAGGCCCAGCGCGCCCGCTTCCGCGCGCTCGGCCGCCCGGACCTGTCGACCAATGCCGAGGCGAGCGGGCCGATCCTCGAGGAGATCGCCGCCCCGGACGAGGCGGGCGCGGCTTTGCTGGCGGACGCCGCCCGGCTGATGCGGCTCTCGGCGCGCGGCTATCACCGCGTGCTGCGCGTCGCCCGCACGCTGGCCGACCTCGCCGGCGCCGAGAGCGTCGGGCGCACCCAGATCGCCGAAGCCCTCGCCTACCGCTCCGCCGCCGACCGCGCCGCCGCGGCGGCGTGAGGGGGCGGGGGGCTGGCGAACCGACGGGGTTGTGGCACCCACGCTTCGAGAAAGCGGAGGTCGCGACACACCTTAACGACGTCATGGCCGGGCTTGACCCGGCCATCCACGACTCCCGGCCGCCGCACGCATCGAAAAGACGTGGATCCCCGGGTTAAGCCCGGGGATGACGGGCGCGAATGTGGAGGGACGCGTGAGGGGCAAAGGCGTCATCCCGGACGGCCAACGGCCGAGCCGGGATCGCTCGCAGGTACGGGATCGCGCGCCGAGCCGGGATCGTGTCCCGCCGAAGCCCCCGAACGATCCCGGCTCTCCGCTTCGCTCCGGCCGGGATGACGACCTGCGGACGGGTAGCTCGACGGCCTGCGTCCTGCCGGGCGCGGCAGAGGCACATGGCCGGCCAGCATCGTGCCGGTCGCGGCAGAAGGGCGCGGCCAAACCGTTTCCCGGACAAGCCACGCGGCGCCCACCCTAACGACGTCATGGCCGGGCTTGACCCGGCCATCCACGACTCCCCGCCGCACGCCGCCAAAGACGTGGATCCCCGGGTCAAGCCCGGGGATGACGGCGTGCTGAAGGTCAACGTCATCCCGGACGGCCAACGGCCGAGCCGGGATCGCTCGCAGGTACGGGATCGCGCGCCGAGCCAGAATCGTGCCCCACCTATGCCCCAACGATCCCGGCTCTCCGCTTCGCTGCGGCCGGGATGACTGCCTGCGGAGGGGGTAGCTCGACGGCCTGCGTCGTGCCGGGCGCGGCAGAAGGGCGCGGCCAAACCGTTTCCCGGACAAGCCACGCGGCGCCCAACCCTAACGACGTCATGGCCGGGCTTGACCCGGCCATCCACGACTCCCCGCCGCCGCACGCCGCCAAAGACGTGGATCCCCGGGTCAAGCCCGGGGATGACGGCGTACTGAAACTCAAACGTCATCCCGGACGGCCGAAGGCCGAGCCGGGATCGCGCGCCGCGAAAGCCCCCCGACGATCCCGGCTCTCCGCTTCGCTCCGGCCGGGATGACGCCTGCGGAGGGGGAGGCGGCGGACATCTGGCGGGAATGGCCCGGGGCGGACGGTGCCAGGCCGACCCGCCACGCCCGCCGCCTGTCACATGCGCGTCCTAGAGATGTGATTCTTCTCGGGGGATCGATATAATCGACCGGAGCCGGGGGATTGTGATGACCGAGATGCTGGCCGACGCGACTGTCGAAACGGCGCCTGCCACCGCCGCCTCGGTCCTGCGGGCGCTGCTGAAGCCCGCTTTCCTCCGCCCCTCCGTGCTCGCCCCGGCGCTGCTGCGGCCGCTGCGCCCCGCTCGTGCCGCTTCAACCTCCACCCCGTCGACCCCCGCCCCGCTGCGCCTCGTGCCGGCGGCGCTCGACCCCTCCCGCTTCATGCCGGCGCTGCGTTCCTATTCGGGCCTGCGCCACCGCGAGAGCCGCTCGCCCGGCGGGCCGGTGGTGCTCGGGCGCATCGGCGCGCTGGAAGTGCGCCTCGCGGTGACGGCGGCCGATGTGCGCCGCGCCCAGCGCCTGCGCTACGAGGTGTTCTATGAGGAGATGTCGGCGATCCCCGCCGCCGCCGCCCGCCTCGCCCGGCGCGATGTCGACGCGTTCGACGCCATTTGCGACCACCTTCTGGTGCTCGACCATGACAATTGCCGCATGGTGCGCGGCCGCGCCGTGCCGCGCGTGGTCGGCACCTACCGGCTGCTGCGGCAGGAGATCGCCCAGCGCCATGGCGGCTTCTACACGGCGGGCGAGTTCGACATCGCCCCGCTGCTCGCCCGCCATCCCGGCCGGCGCTTCCTGGAGCTCGGCCGCTCCTGCGTGCTGCGCCCCTACCGCACCAAGCGCACAGTGGAGCTGCTCTGGCACGGCATCTGGGCCTATGTCCGCCAGCACGGCATTGATGTGATGTTCGGCTGCGCCAGCCTGGAAGGCACTAATCCGGCGGCGCTCGCCCGCCCGCTCGCCTTCCTGCATCATTTCGCCCCGGTCGATCCGGAATGGTCGGCCGACGCCCTGCCCCGCCACGCCGCGCGCATGGACCTCGTGCCGGTCGAGGGGCTCGACGCCAAGGCGGCGCTGAACGAACTGCCGCCGCTCATCAAGGGCTATCTGCGGCTCGGCGCGCAGATCGGCCGCGGCGCCGTGGTCGATCACCAGTTCGGCACGACGGATGTGCTGATCGTGCTGCCGGTCGAGCGCATCAGCCCGCGCTATCTCGATCATTTCGGCGTCAATGGCGAGCGCCACGCCGCCTGAACGGCGGACGGATCGGCGATCCCGCCGGCGATGCATCGCGCGCGGCCTTTTCGCGCAGGCCCGGCGCCAATGATCTTGCGCGCCACGCCGCCCTCTCCCATATCTGAGCGCAACGGGACGCCGTCACCGGGTCCCATCACGCAAAGTCGCTTCAGACAAGGACTTTGGGAGCATGTCGCGTATTCCCTCGCTGTCGAGCCCCTTCCTGCTCGGCTTTGATGAGGTCGAGCGGGCGCTCGACCGCGTCATGAAAGGCTCGGACGGCTATCCGCCCTATAATGTGGAGCGGGTCTGCCTCACCGGGGAGCCGGACCGCCTGCGCATCACGCTGGCCGTCGCCGGTTTCACCCGCGAGCAGCTCGACGTCACCGTCGAGGAGAAGGAACTCGTGATCCGCGGCCGCCAGGTCGACGAGACCGAGCGTGTCTATCTTCATCGCGGCATCGCCGCCCGCCAGTTCCAGCGCACCTTCGTGCTGGCCGATGGCATGCGGGTTCTCGGCGCCGAGCTGAAGAACGGTCTCCTGTCGGTCGATCTCGTCCGACCGGAACCGGAACGCGTCGTCCGACGTATCACCATAGCGACCGACGAGTGAGGGTGCCCGAAATCCGGTCTCGACAGCTACGAAAGGAGTCGCGGACCATGACCAATGACTTCCAGATTGATGCGGCCTCGGTTGGCGAGGCCATGGCCGGGGCGCTGTCCCCCGAAGCCTTCGCCAATCTCGGCGACGGGCATATCGCCTATGTGAAACCCATCCGTTCGGAACAGGCGGCGGAGATGTTTCCGCAGGCGCGCCTCGCGCCGGGGCTGCAGCTCTACACGCTGAATGCCGCCGACGGCACGCCGATCATGCTGACCGACAGCCGCGAGGCGGCGATCGCCTCCGCGCAGCAGAACGAGCTGGTAACGCTGAGCCTGCACTGATCGGTCAGTTGAGCTGGACGGATCGGCCTCATCGGCCTGATCGTCCACCCGACTGCACTGACAATCCACGGCCGGCCGAGGGGAAAAACCCCGCGGCCGGCCGTTTTGTTTGTCAGCCGCGCCGGGCCTCGATCGCGTCCCACACCTTGGCCGCGAGGTTGCCGCCACCCAGCCGCTCAATGGCGCGCAGCCCGGTCGGGGCGGTCACGTTGATCTCGGTGAGATAGCCGCCGATCACGTCTATCCCCGTGAGCAGCAAGCCTTTTTCCCGCAGCGAGGGGCCGAGCCGCTCGCAGATCTCGCGCTCGCGGGGGGTAAGGTCCGTCTCCTTCGCCGCGCCGCCGCGCACCATATTGGAGCGCAGGTCGCCCGCGCTCGGCACCCGGTTCACCGCCCCGGCGAACACGCCGTCGATCAGGATGATGCGCTTGTCGCCGGCGCTAACCGCCGGAAGAAACTGCTGAATCACCCAGGGCTCGCGGAAGACCTGCGCGAACATGTCGTAGAGCGAGCCGAAATTCAGGTCGTCGCGGGTGAGGCGGAACACCGAGGAACCGCCATGGCCATAGAGCGGCTTGGCGACGATATCGCCGAACTCCTCGCGGAAAGCCTTGATTTCATTGAGATCGCGCGTGATCAGCGTCGGCGGCATCAGGTCCGGGAATTCGGTGACGAAGATCTTTTCCGGCGCGTTGCGCACATGGGCGGGGTCGTTCACCACCAGCGTGCGCGGATGCACCCGCTCCAGCATATGGGTGGCGGTGATGTAGTTGAGGTCGAAGGGCGGATCCTGCCGCATCAGGATCACGTCGAAGCTGTCGAGCGGCACCCGCTCAGCCTCGCCAAGGGTGAAATGGTCGCCCTTCACATCGCGCACCTCCACCGGGTTCACCGTCGCGAAGGGCACGCCGTCGCGCATGGCGAGGCGGTCGGTGGTGTAATAGGCGAGGCGATGGCCGCGCGCCTGCGCTTCCAGCATCAGCGCGAAGCCGGAATCGCCGGCGATGTTGAGGCGGTCGATCGGGTCCGTCTGGATGGCGACGTTCAAGCTCATGGAAAATCCGCTTCAGGATCAAGGGCGCGTGGCGCCGGGTCGGCTCCTGATGTAGCCCCTCGCGGGACGATGCGCCACGGCATTGCAGGCACGGGAGGGCCGGGTCACTCCGCCTCGAAGGCGCCGGCGATATGTTCCGGCGGCCGGCCGGGCGCCACCAGCACGACGTCCAGCCGCATGTCGAAGCCGGCGAATTCGGGATGGTCGGCGAGGAAAATCTCCGCCGCACCGGCGATACGCCGGCGCTGGCGCGCGAGCAGCGACTCCGCCGCGCCCGCCAGCGTGCGGCGGGCTTTCACCTCGACGAAGACGAGGAGATCGTGGCGGCGGACGATCAGGTCGATCTCCCCGCGCGCCGTTTTCACCCGCCGCGCAACAACGGAAAAACCTTGAGCTTCCAATAGGCTGGCCGCCGCTGCCTCGGCGGCCATGCCGCGCGCGAAAGCCGCCTGTCGGGCCGGTGAGGCCACCCTAGTCGTCCTGCTGGAGAGCGAGCGCGCGGGCATAGACGGCGCGGCGCGGCAGGCCGGTCGCGACCGCGACGGACGCCGCCGCGTCCTTCACCGAGAGCGTCGCCAGCGCCCGGCGCAGCGCGGCATCGATATCGGCCTCTGAGGCTTCCTCCGCCAGCGGCGGGCCGATGACCAGCACGATCTCGCCCTTCGGCGCCCCGACCTCGGCGTAATGGCCGGCGAGCGTGTCGAGCGGGGCGCGGCGCACCTCCTCGAAGGTCTTGGTGAGCTCCCGGCAGACGGCCCCGGGGCGGGGGCCAAGCCCGGCGGCGAGATCAGCGAGGCTCTCCGGCAGGCGCGGGCCGCTCTCATAGATCACCAGCGTCGCCGGCAGCGTCTTGAGCTCGGCGATGCGGGTCTGCCGCGCCCCGCTCTTGGGCGGCAGGAAGCCCTCGAAGAAGAAGCGGTCGGTCGGCAGCCCCGCCGCCACCAGCGCGGCCAGGCTCGCCGAGGCGCCCGGCAGCGGCACAACGCGATGATTGCCGGCAATGGCGGCCGCGACCAGCTTGTAGCCGGGATCGGAGACCAGCGGCGTGCCGGCATCCGACACCAGCGCCACCATGCCGCCCGCCTCAAGCCGGGCGAGAATGCGCGGGCGCATCTGCTCGGCATTGTGATCGTGATAGGCGACCAAGGGCGTTTCGATGCCGTAACGATCCAGCAGGCGCCGCGTCACCCGCGTGTCCTCGCAGGCGATGAGGTCGGCGGCGGCGAGCGTCTCCAGCCCCCGCAGGGTGATGTCGCCGAGATTGCCGATCGGCGTCGCCACGATATGCAGGCCGGGCTGCGGGCGCGGCGCGGGAAGGCTCTGGCCGGCAAGGCGGAAGACGCGGGAACGTTCGACGGGAGCGGGAGTATCCATGCGGGGAGTGTAGAGCCGGCCTTCCCGGCGGAAAAGCAAGGGCGTGGCGGTTTTTCGCCGGTGCGGAGGGTGGATATGTCGCCATTTGATTCCCGCGCCGGCCCGCATGAGGTGACAGGCAAGCGCCCCTCGCCTTACAACAGCGCACGGGCCGCATCAGGCGGGCCATGAGCAGGGCCGGGCACAGCACAGGCATGCAGGACGAGAGCACAGGGCGCCGCGGCGGCCTTTTCACCCGGGGCACCAGCCGGCGCGCCGTCCTTCTCGGCGCGGCCAGCGCCGTCCTCGCCGGTTGCGGCTCGATGCGCGATACGGCGCCGCCGCAGGCAAGCCTGGCTCCGGTGGAGCCGGCCGCGCCGCCGCTTCCGGCCAATGTGCTGGGCACTGGCACCACCAAGATCGGCCTCATCCTGCCACTCGGCGCCAGCGGCAATGCGGCCGTGGCCGCGCAGTCGCTGCGCAACGCGGCGGAAATGGCCATCGCCGAATTCACCGGCGCCAATATCCAGCTCATCGTCAAGGATGATGGCGGCACCGGCCCGGGCGCACAGGCCGCAGCGCAGCAGGCGATCGACGAGGGCGCCCGTGCCATCATCGGTCCGGTCTTCGCCCACACCGTCGCCGCCGCCGGGCAGGTGGCGCGCCAGCGCGGCGTGCCGCTGGTCGGCTTCTCCACCGACACCAATGTGGCGACGCAGGGCGTCTATCTGCTGAGCTTCCTGCCGCAGACCGATGTCGACCGCGCCGTGCGCTACGCCGCCTCCACCGGCCGGCGCAGCTTCGCCGGCCTCGTGCCGGACAACGCCTATGGCTCGGTGGTCGAGGCCGCCTTCCGCGAGACCGTTCCGGTGGTCGGCGGGCGGGTGATCGGGCTGGAGCGTTACGCCACCGGCGGCAATGGCTATGCGGAAGCCGCCCGGCGGCTCGCCGGCTCGGCGGCGCAGGCCGACGCGCTGTTCCTTCCCGATGCGGCGGACGCCGTGCCGCAGATAATCCAGGCGCTCGACGCGGCCGGGGTGAACCTCTCCGGCAAGCAGCTCATCGGCACCGGCCTGTGGGACGACCGCAAGCTCTTCGCCGCGCCCTCGCTCGCGGGCGGCATCTTCGCCGCGCCGGACCCGGCCGGCTTCCGCGCCTTTTCCCAGCGCTATCAGGCGCGCTATGGCCGCGAGCCGGTGCGCACGGCGACGCTGGCGCATGACGCGGTCTCGCTCATGGCGGCGCTGGTCGCGTCGCAGGGCGAGGCGGGCATCACCGATACGGCGATCCAGAACCCCTCGGGCTTCACCGGCGTGGACGGCATCTTCCGCTTCCGCGCCGACGGCACCAACCAGCGCGGCCTCGCGGTGATGCAGATCGGCGGCGGTACCACCCAGATCGTCAGCCCGGCCCCACGCAGCTTCGCGCAGGCGAGCTGAGACGTCACCGGGCTAAGTCGGCCTCACGCCGCGAGATCGGCGACGATGGCGTCGAGCACGGGAAAGCCGAGCGGCGTCACGCGCAGCCGGTCGCCCGGCATTTCCTCGACCATGCCCTCCTCGACCAGCGCCGCGATGCGGGCGGGATCGAGGTCGCGCCCGGCGAGGCGCGCATAGCGCTGGCGGTCGATGCCTTCCTTGAGCCGAAGCCCCATCAGCAGCAATTCATCCGCCTGCTCGGGCAAGGACAATGCCTCTTCGCTGACGATGGCATGGCCCTGTGCCTCGACACGCGCCGCCCAGTCCTCGGGGCCGCGCAGGGTGGAGGTGGCGAGCCGACCCTCCGGCGTGTCGAGCCGGCCATGAGCGCCGGGGCCGACACCGGCATATTCGCCATAGCGCCAATAGAGCAGATTGTGCCGGCTCTCCGCGCCCGGGCGGGCGTGGTTGGAAATCTCATAGGCCGGCAGCCCCGCGGCCGTGGTGGTCTCCTGCGTCGCGTCCCACAAGGCGCGGGCGAGATCGCCATCGGGAATGGTCAGCTTGCCGGCGGCATGAAGGGCGGCGAAGGGCGTGCCCTCCTCGATGGTGAGCTGATAGAGCGAGAGATGCTCGCAGCCCTCATTGATGGCGCGGCGGAGTTCCGCGCTCCACGCCTCCGGCGTCTGGTTCGGGCGGGCATAGATGAGATCGAACGAGACACGCTCGAAGGCGGCGCGGGCCACCGCCACCGCCTTGAGCGCCTCATCCGCCGTGTGCATCCGGCCGAGCGCCTTGAGTGAGGTATCGTCCAGCGCCTGCACCCCCAGCGAGACGCGGTTGACGCCCGCCGCGCGGTAGCCTCGGAAACGCCCGGCCTCGACGCTGGTCGGGTTCGCCTCAAGCGTCACCTCGGCCCGCGCATCGAGCGGCCAGGCAGCATCGATGGCGGCAAGGATCGCCTCGACGGTCGACGGCTCCATCAGCGAGGGCGTGCCACCGCCGAAGAACACGCTCTGCGTGCGGCGCTGGCCGGTCGCCGCGCGCATATGGGCGATCTCCGCGCGAAAGGCGGCGACGAAGCGCGCCTGATCGGGCGGGGCATGGCGCACATGCGAATTGAAGTCGCAATACGGGCATTTGGCCTTGCAGAACGGCCAATGCACATAGACGCCGAAGCCGGGATCGACCGGCGGCGGCGATTGCCCGGTCTCAGTCAAACGTCGCCCCGAGGCAGGCCTTGGCGAGCGAGATGAAGGCACGGGCGCGGTGCGACAGGCCCCGGCCGAGCGGCGGCAGGCCATGCTTCTCGGCGCCGCTCATCTCGCCGAAGGTGCGGTCATGGCCGTCCGGCTGGAACATCGGGTCATAGCCGAAGCCGGCGGGCCCGCGCGGCGGCCAGACCAGCGTGCCCTCGACCACGCCCTCGAAATCCTCGACATGCCCGTCGGGCCAGGCGAGGCAAAGGGCCGAGATGAAATAGGCGCGCCGCATATCCGGCAGGTTGGCGCCGGCGTCCCGCAGCTCGTCCTCGACCCGGCTCATCGCCGCGTAGAAGTCCTTTTCCGGCCCCGCCCAGCGGGCGGTGTAAAGGCCGGGCGCGCCGCCGAGGGCATCGACACACAGGCCGGAATCATCGGCGAAGGCGGGCAGCCCGGTCGCCTTGGTGGCGGAGATCGCCTTGATCCGCGCGTTCTCCGCGAAGGTGAGGCCCGTCTCATCCGGCTCCGGCAGGTTGAGATCGCCGGCCGAGACGCACTCGATGCCATAGGGCGCGAGCAGGCCGCGCATCTCTTCCAGCTTGCCGGAATTATGCGTGGCGATGACGACGCGGCCGGTGAGGCGACGGGGACGGGGTTCCATGGTCAGGCGACCGCCAGCTTCTGCAGGTCCACGAGCTTGCCGATGCCCTTGCGGGCGAGGCCGAGCATGGCGTTGAACTCGTCTTCCGTGAAGGGGGTCTTCTCGGCCGTGCCCTGCACCTCGACGAAGCCGCCGGTGCCGGTCATCACGAAATTCACGTCCGTATCGGCCTGCGAATCCTCGGCATAGTCGAGATCGAGGCGCGGATCGCCATCGACGATGCCGCAGGACACCGCCGCCACATGATCGCGCAGCGGAATGGTCGGGATCATGCTGCGCGACTTCATCCAGCTCAGGCAATCATGCAGCGCGATCCACGCGCCGGTGATGGAGGCGGTGCGGGTGCCGCCATCGGCCTGGATCACGTCGCAATCGACGGTGATCTGGCGCTCGCCGAGCTTTTCGAGGTCCACCACGGCGCGCAGCGAGCGGCCAATCAGGCGCTGGATCTCCTGCGTGCGGCCAGACTGCTTTCCGGTCGCGGCTTCGCGGCGGGTGCGGTCATGGGTGGCGCGCGGCAGCATTCCGTATTCGGCCGTCACCCAGCCACGACCCTGCCCCTTCAGCCAGGGCGGCAGGCGCTCTTCCAGCGTCGCGGCGACCAGCACATGGGTCTCGCCGAACTTCACGAGGCAGGAGCCTTCCGCGTGACGCAGCACGCCGCGCTCGAAGCTGACGGCACGCATCTCGTCGGACGAGCGGCGGGAAGGGCGCATGGGAAACTCTCCTTGGCGTTGTGGCGCCCTTTTACGGGGGCGGAACAGGCCGCGCAATGACCGCCCCTCCAACCATCTAGGCCCGGCGCCTTGAATGCCGGCCCCGATTGCCGAAATATGGTGTCCGCATCTCTCAACAGGCAGCGTGATGGCCCTCGATTCCCTGCTCTCCGCTTCCGCCCCGCAGCTCGCCCGTCTCGACGAGCGCTCGCGGGAGATCTTCCGCCAGATCGTCGAGACCTATCTCGCCACCGGCGAGCCGGCGGGCTCGCGCAACATTTCGCGCCTCATTCCGATGACGCTGTCGCCGGCCTCGGTGCGCAATGTCATGGCGGATCTGGAAGCGGCCGGGCTCATCTACGCCCCCCACACCAGCGCCGGGCGCCTGCCGACCGAGCTGGGGCTGCGCTTCTTCGTCGATGCACTGCTCGAGATCGGCGACGTCTCCGAGGAGGAGCGCAACTCGATCGAGACACAGGTGCGCGCGGCGGCGCAGGGACAGACGGTGGACGGGGTGCTGGCGGAAGCCTCGAACCTGCTCTCCGGCCTCACCCGCGGCGCCGGCGTGGTGACCAGCACCAAGAGCGACGGGCGGCTGAAGCATATCGAGTTCGTGCCACTCGATCCGGCGCGGGCGCTGCTGATCCTGGTGTCGGAAGACGGCGAGGTCGAGAACCGCCTGGTGCCCCTGCCCGCCGGCCTGCCTTCCTCGGCGCTGGTCGAGGCGACGAACTTCCTCAACGCCCGCACCCGCGGGCGCACCCTCGCCGAGCTGCGCAGCGAAGTGGAGCGCACCCTCGCCGCCCGGCGCGCCGAGCTCGACGAGCTCACCGCGCGCCTGGTGGAAACGGGGCTCGCGAGCTGGTCCGGCGGCGACCGGGCCGACCGGCAGCTCATCGTGCGCGGCCAGACCCGTCTGCTGCACGATCTCAGGGCGATCGAGGATCTGGAACGCATCCGGCTGCTGTTCGACGACCTCGAATCCAAGCAGGAGGTGGTTGATCTGCTCGGCCGGGCTGAGGAGGCGCAGGGCCTACGCATCTTCATCGGCTCGGAGAATAAGCTGTTCTCGCTCTCCGGCTCCTCCACCATCGTCGCCCCCTATCGCGACGGGCAGGGCCGTGTGCTCGGCGTGCTCGGCGTCATCGGCCCGACGCGGCTCAACTATGCCCGGATCGTCCCGATGGTGGACTTTACCGCGCGGGTGGTGGGTCGCGTGCTCAGCCGTTCGGGGTTTGACGCGGCTTGATTTTTGCGGCCCGGAACCCGATATGGCGGGCGACGATGGCGCCTGTCTGCGCCCGCCCGACATTTCCGACGAGGTACCGATGAGCGAAGACACCCGCAATCCGGCGGAACAGCCCGAGACCCTGGCGAGCGTTCCTCCCGAGGCGAGCGACGCGCCGGGTGCGCCGGAAGATATCGCCGCCCAGCTCGCAGCCGAAAATGAGCGCCTTGAAGGCGAGGTCGCGAGCCTGAAGGACAAGTTCCTGCGCGCCTTCGCCGAGGCCGACAATGTGCGCCGCCGCGCCGAGCGCGAGGTCGCCGACGCCAAGGTCTATGGCATCACCGGCTTTGCCCGCGACCTGCTGAACGTGGCGGATGATTTCGAGCGCGCGCTCGGCGCCATCGATCCGCAGGCCCGCGAGCAGGCGGACGGCACGCTGAAGACCCTGCTCGACGGCATCGAGCTGACCTCCCGCGCCCTCAACCATGCCCTCACAAAGCATGGCGTCGCCCGCATCGAGGCGGAGGGTACGAAGTTCGACCCGAATCTGCATCAGGCCATGTTCGAAGTGCCGAACCCGGACGTGCCCTCGGGCACAGTCGTGCAGGTGGTGCAGCCCGGCTACACGATCGGCGGGCGCGTGCTGCGCCCGGCCATGGTCGGCGTGGCCAAGGGCGGCCCGAAGGCCGCCCCCGCCAGCGAAGGCTGATAGCCGATCAGCGCAGTTCGATGCCGTCGCGCAGGGCGCGCATGGCATCGAACTCGCTGCCGAACATGGCCTCCGGGGCCACGCCCACCATGCGCAGATAGCCGGTGCGGCCGAACCGCAGCCATTGCGCCACCTTCACCGGCTTGCCCGACTGCTGGTCGAGCGCCTTGCCCACGAGCTCAAAACCGGGCTGGCCGCCAATACGCAGCGGCCCACCGCGCTCCACCCGCAATTCCTTCACGCCCGGCACTGACGAGATCGCCCGCTTGGCGAGGCTCTCGCGGTCGTCCTCGCGGATCTCGCCGCGCACAGCGGAAATGATGAAGAAGGGCTGGCCGGCAACGTCCACGGCCTTGCTGTCGGCGCCCTCGCCGCCCTTGACCTTTGCGAGCAGCACGGCGGTGCCACCGAGCACCTTGAGCACGCGATAGCCCTCAAGATCGCCGATGGTGAAAGGCAAGCGGGCCAGAAGCTCCTCCTGGCTCGGGGGAACGCGCAGGGTCACAGTCTTCAGCGCCGCCTCGATCACCGCGTCGGGATATTTGGCGGAGGCCGTTTCGGGGAACTGCACCGTCACCATGGCGGTGAGATCCTTGCCCCCAACGAGCAGGATCCACTTCTTCAGCGCCACCGGCCCGACGCTCTGGAAACCGACGAGCAGCAGACCCTTCTCGCCGCCGGGCAACGCTACGTCCTTGCGCTGCTCAATGGTCACCCCCTTGCTCTGCAAGGCCTCGGGCTCGAAGGTCCGTATGATGTCGGCATAGGCGGCCGGAGGCATTTCGAGCATCAGGATCGCCGCCTTGGCCTCGCGGTCCTCAAGGCCGGCCACACCGGGAATCTCGCTCATGCCGGGAGGTGGGGCGATGCCGATCAGACCCTGATTGGGAAACACGACCTGAGCCATGGCCGCGACGGGGGCGAAAAGAAGCAACAGGCTTCCGGCAAGGGCGCAGAGCAGACGGCGCATTCGGTATCCTTCGGCTGATGGCGGCTCGGACCGCCCGATCGCGGCCCCAGAAAGGACGGGGCCGGCAAGGGTGGGGAGGATGACGTTGCTTTTATCCCTGTTCCAGCGTCAAGGCGGCGGAATTTCGCCGGCATCGCCGGGATTCACGCGCCGTAACGTCAGATTGATCCGGCCGGGCTGCTTCAGCAGCGTCGACGTGCCGGCGATAACCCGATCAATACCGTGAAAGGCGAGGCGGCTCGGCCCGGCGAGAACCAAAGCGTCGCCCGATTCGAGGCGGATGGAGCGCGTCGCCTCCTTGCGCGATGTGCCGCCAATGCGGAACACCGCCGTATCCCCCAGCGAGAGCGACAGCACCGGCGCGGTAAACTCGCGCTCATCGCGATCCTGGTGCAGCCCCATGCGGGCGCCGGGGGCGTACCAGTTGATCAGGCAGGCCTCGGGCGCGAGCGCCGTACCGGCCAGCTCCGCCCAGGCGCGGGTGAGCACATCCGGCATCGCCGGCCAGGGCTCAGAGGTCTCGGGATGCGTCGGCTGGTAGCGATAGCCGGTCTCGTCCGAGACCCAGCCGAGCGGCCCGCAATTGGACATCCGCACCGAAAAGGGCGTCCCGGTACGCGGCATGCGGGGGGTGAACAGCGGCGCCCGGACAAGCAGCTCCCGCAGCTCCTCCGCCAGCGCTTCCTGACCGGGCCGGTCGAGCCAGCCGGACCACCACAGGCAGCCCGGTGCGATTTCGACCGGCACCGCCACGCTAGAGCTTCCTCAGCGCGACCGCTTCGACCTCATGGTCGCCGCCCTTGCGCAGGATGAGATCGGCGCGCTGGCGGGTCGGCAGGATGTTGTCGCGCAGGTTCACCAGATTGATGGTGCGCCAGATGCCGCGCGCCGTCGCATCGGCCTCGGCGTCCGAAATCCCGGCATAGCGGTGGAAATAGGCCGCCGGGTCGCGAAAGGCGGTCTCGCGCAGCCGCATGAAGCGCTGGACATACCAGCGTTCGAGGATCGCCTCGTCGGCGTCGATATAGATCTTGAAGTCGAAGAAATCGGAGACGAAGGGGATGCCCTTGCCATCCTTCGGCGGGCGGCTGGTCTGCAACACGTTCAGCCCCTCGACGATGAGGATGTCCGGCTGGTCGACCTCGACCATCTCATTGGGCTTCACGTCATAGTGGAAGTGGCTGTAGAGCGGCGCACGCACGGGACGCCGGCCCGCCTTGATGTCCGACAGGAAGTGCAGCAGCGCCGGCAGGTCGTAGCTTTCGGGAAAGCCCTTACGGCCCATCAGCCCCTCTTCCTGGAGGACGGCATTGGGCAGAAGGAAACCGTCGGTGGTGACGAGGGCGACCTTCGGCGTGTTCGGCCAGCGCGCCAGCAGCGCCTGCAGCACGCGGGAGGTAGTGGACTTGCCCACCGCGACCGAACCGGCGACGCCGATGATATAGGGCATCTTGCCGTTCTCTTCCGGGCCGAGGAACTTCTGCATGGCGCGGAACAGCTTCTGCGCGGCGCCCACATACATGGACAGCAGGCGCGAGAGCGGCAGGTAGATTTCCTCGATCTCGGCGATCGACAGCCGGTCATTGAGGCCCTGAAGCCGGGCGATTTCCTCGGGCTTCAGCGGCTGGGGCGTGTCGGCGCGTAGCGCTGCCCATTCGGCACGCGAAAAATTGCGGAAGGGGGACAGGCCCCCCTCGTCGAGCTTCATGTCCATTGGCGCGTTTCCCGGTCGTTCACCCGGACATTTTGGCCGCCGGGCGTTGGTGGACCGTATACCAGAAACAAGCGGCCGGTGATACCGCGTCGGCCGACGGACGAAACGCCCGCTGCCGCCAGCATGATGCCGTCAGCCCTTCGGGCGGGAGGCTTTCTCCTCCAGCCCGGACTGGCCGGTCCGGCGACCCAATTCCGCATAAACGTCGTCCAGTGGCACGCCGCGCGCCTGCAAGAGAACGGCGAGATGATAGAGAAGATCCGCCGCTTCGGAAACGACGGCTTTGGTATCGTCGGATACCGCCGCCAACGCGGTCTCGACCGCTTCCTCGCCAAGCTTCTGCGCGCATTTGGCGACGCCCTTGGCGAGAAGGGAGCGCGTATAGGACGTTTCCGTCGATGCCGCCGCGCGCTGCGCGACGATGGCGGCGAGGTCTTCAAGGCTCACGCGCGGGCTCGTCTCGGTCATGGCTCACCCTCGGAACCCGCGGCATCGCGGACCGGCAGGCCGGCCTGCGCCAGGCGCTGCTTGGCGGCACCAATGGTGAAGGTGCCGAAATGGAAGATGGAGGCGGCGAGCACGGCCGACGCCCCGCCCTCGCGGATGCCGTCAACGAGATGGTCGAGCGTGCCGACGCCGCCGGAGGCGATCACCGGGACCGGCACGGCATCGGAGATGGCGCGGGTGAGCTTCAGGTCGAAGCCCTCGCCGGTGCCGTCGCGGTCCATGGAGGTGAGGAGAATTTCGCCAGCGCCGAGCGCGACGACTTCCTTCGCGTACTCCACCGCGTCGATACCGGTGCGGTTGCGCCCGCCATGGGTGAAGATCTCCCAACGGTCGAGCTCGCCCTCGGCCGACACCTTCTTCGCGTCGATGGCGACAACGATGCACTGCTCGCCGAACTTCTCCGCCGCCTCGCGCACGAAGTCGCGCCGGTTCACGGCGGCCGTGTTGATCGACACCTTGTCGGCGCCGGCGTTGAGCAGCGCGCGGATATCCTCCACCGTGCGCACGCCGCCGCCGACGGTGAGGGGCATGAAGCACTGCTCGGCGGTGCGGCTCACCACGTCGATCAGCGTGCTGCGCGCCTCGACGCTTGCGGTGATGTCGAGGAAACAGAGTTCATCCGCGCCCGCCGCGTCATAGGCCTTGGCGGCCTCGACAGGATCGCCGGCGTCACGCAGATCGACGAATTTCACGCCCTTGACGACGCGCCCGTCCTTCACGTCGAGGCAGGGGATGACGCGAACCTTGAGCATGGAATCCCCGCTGGACCTTGCGTCGCTCATGCCGGCAGCCCCGCCACCAGCGCCAGCGCGGCGCTGGGATCGAGCCGTCCATCATAGAGCGCACGGCCGGTGATGGCGCCCTCGAGCTTGTGTGCCCGCGGCTCCAGCAGCGCCTTCACATCGTCCAGCGAGGCGAGGCCGCCCGAGGCGATGACGGGAATGGAGATGGCATCGGCCAGCGCGATGGTGGCGTCGAGGTTGAGGCCCTTGAGCAGGCCATCGCGGGCGATGTCGGTGTAGATGATCGCGGTGACGCCGGCATCCTCGAAACGCTGGGCGAGTTCCAGCGCGGTGAGGTCGGAGGTCTCGGCCCAGCCTTCCACCGCGACGCGCCCGTCCTTGGCGTCGAGGCCCACGGCGACGCGGCCGGGATAGAGGCGGGCGGCCTCCTTCACGAAAGCCGGGTCGCGGACGGCGGCGGTGCCGAGGATCACGCGGGTGATACCCTTGGACAGCCAGCCTTCCACCGCCGCGAGATCACGGATGCCGCCGCCGAGCTGCACCGGCATGGCGATGGTCTCGAGGATGCGCTCCACCGCCTGCGCGTTCACCGCCTTGCCGGCGAAGGCACCGTCGAGATCGACGATATGCAGGTAGCGGAACCCCTGCTCCTCGAACTGCGCCGCCTGCTGGGCGGGGTCATGGTTGAAGATGGTGGCGCGCGCCATGTCGCCCTGCTGCAGGCGCACGCACTTGCCGTCCTTGAGATCGATGGCGGGAAAGAGGATCACGGCGCCCACTTCAGGAAATTGGCGAGAAGGGCGAGGCCGAGGCGCTGGCTCTTCTCGGGATGGAACTGCGTGCCGGCGATGTTGTCACGGCCGACCACCGCGGTGATCTTGCCGGCATAGTCGCTGGTGGCGATGAGGTCGTCCGGTCGCGCCACGGTGAGGTGGTAGGAGTGGACGAAATAGGCGTCGAGCCCCTGCGGCCCGGTCGGGATGCCCGCCAGGATGGGATGGGGCCGGGCGAGCTCGAGTGAGTTCCAGCCCATATGCGGGATCTTCAGCGCGGGATCGGCTGGGGTGATCTTCACCACATCGCCCTCGATCCAGCCGAGCCCCTCCGTCACCCCATGCTCATGACCACGCGAGGCCATGAGCTGGAGGCCGACGCAGATCCCGAGGAAGGGGCGCCCTTTGTCGATCACCGCTTCGCTCAGCGCCTCGACAAGCCCCGGCACATGATCGAGCCCACGCCGGCAATCGGCATAGGCGCCGACGCCGGGCAGCACGATGCGGTCAGCGGTGCGGATCACGTCCGGGTCGGCGGTCACCAGCACGGTCGCGTTGCTGCCGCTCTCACGGGCGGCGCGTTCCAGCGCCTTGGCGGCGGAGTGCAGATTGCCCGATCCATAATCGATCAGAGCGACGGGGGCGGGCGGCATCAACGGCTTGCCTCCGGGAAAAGTCCAAGAATGGGCGCCCGGTCGGCGCGGGAGGGCGGGTCCGTCCGGCGCGGCAGGAACGTGGCAGAGAGGGTGGAAGCGCTGCCCATGCGAGCGGCGAAATAGCGCTGCTCGGCCGCTTCAAAATTCGGCGCGACCACGGCGCCGACCTCCTCATGGCCGGTGCGGAGCAGCTTGGCCCGGCGCAGGCCCGGCAGCAGCACGGCGACGGCGAGATTGACGATGATGAGCAGCGCCAGCCCGTCATCGACATCGAGGACATGCAGAGCGGCGCCAAGGGCCGCCTGGATCGCGACATAACCGATCAGCGCCAGCCAGAGACCGTGCCGCAGCAGCACGAGCGGGGCGAGCAGCAGCGCGCTCCAGGCGAAGCGCTCGGGCACGAAGACCACCGCCTCCGCCCAGTCGCCGGTGCGGGCTTCCTCAAGCTCTTCCGGCTCGAAAACCGTCCAGACTGCCATGCTCAGCCTCCGAGGCTGCCCTTGGTCGAGGGGATTTCCCCCGCCGCCGCCGGATCGATCGCCACGGCCATGCGCAGCGCGCGCGCCAGCCCCTTGAAGCAGCTCTCGGCGATGTGGTGCGCGTTCGAGCCATAGAGCGTCTCGACATGCAGGGTCAGACCCGCATTGATGGCGAAAGCCTGGAAGAACTCGCGCACCAGCTCGGTGTCGAACTCGCCGATCTTCGCCACCGCGAATTCGGTGCGGAAGACGAGGTAGGGTCGGCCGGAAATGTCGAGCGCGACGCGGGTCAGCGTCTCGTCCATCGGCAGGTGCAGGCTGGCGTAGCGCGTGATGCCGCGCATGTCGCCGAGTGCCTGACGCACTGCCTGGCCAAGGGCGATGCCGACATCCTCCACTGTGTGGTGGAAGTCGATATGAAGATCCCCCGTCGCCTCGATCTGCATGTCGATGCGCGAATGGCGGGCGAGCAGGTCCAGCATGTGATCGAAGAAGCCGACGCCGGTGGCCACAGATGCCTTGCCAGTGCCGTCGAGATCGACGGCGAGGCGGATCTGCGTTTCCTTGGTGGCGCGGGTGATGCTGGCCTGACGCATGATGGGGCTCCGAAAGAGCCGGCGTCTTAGCAGCTAAGCCGTAGCGGCGCCACATCGGCGGGCTATCGCGGGGTAAATTGCGAGCCCGGCCTAGCACGCGACCGGGCTTTGCGACACAGTCCCCGCGGAACGATCACCATCCAGCTCATCTCGGTCTCGATATGGACGTTGCCGCGCTGCGTGCCCGCGCTCCGCTCTTTCTTGCCGTGTTCATCGACATCTTCTCGTTCGGGCTGATGTATCCGCTGATCGTTGCACTGTTCGCCGGCGGATGGGTGGCGCAGGCCTATCCCGAACCAACGCGCGACCTTCTGCTGTCGCTGGCCTTCGCGCTGTTCCCGGTGGGCATGTTCTTCGGCGCGTCTCTGCTTGGCGATCTGTCCGACGCTCTGGGACGGCGGCGCACTTTGATGATCTGCATGAGCGGTCTCGCCGCCGGCTACGGCCTGATGTGGGCGGCACTGGAGACCGGGCATCTCTGGCTGTTCTTCCTCGGGCGGCTCGGCTGCGGGCTGATGGCCGGCACCGCGCCGATCGCCCAGGCCTCGGTGGTCGATGCCGCGCCGGAGGACCAGCGCAGCGCGGCCATGGCGCAGGTGGTGCTGGTGAGCACGCTCGGCATGGTGGCCGGCCCGGCGCTCGGCGGCATTCTCGGCCATTGGAGCTTCCGCCTGCCGCTGATGCTGGCGCTTGCCCTGTGCCTGCTCACGCTCGCCTTGCTGCGCGGCGCCGACTTCGCCGCCGATCAGGCCCGGCGGCCGTTGAGGCTGGACTGGAAGCAGCCTTTTCGCCTGCTGGCGCGGATCGTGGCACGGCCGGCGGTGATCGCGCCGGGCACGGCCTTCCTGCTGTTCCAGTTCGGCTATCTCATCTACTACACCTTCATCCTTATCGAGATGCAGCGGTCCTACGGCTTCTCGACCTTCGACCTCGGCCTGTTCTCGGCGGCTATCGGGCTTGGCGCGGCGCTGACCTCGGCGAAGCTGTTCGCGCCGCTGCGGGCGGCGCTCGGCAGCGACCGGCCCGTCGCGCTGCTGGGCCTCGCCGGCTGCGGCCTGCTGGTCGCCGCCACCGCCCTGCCTCTGCCCGCCTGGGCGCAGGTCGCGCTCGCCTTTACCGCCGCCATGGGCAACATCATCGCCTATATCACGCTGATGGCGGCGATCTCCTCAGCGGTGGACGAGAGCGAGCGCGGCTGGGCGCTCGGTGTCGCCAATGCCGGCGTGGCGCTCTCGGTGTTCCTGGCCGGCCTTCTGACCAGCCTGCTCAGCCTTTTGCCACCAGACACCTTTCTCGCGCTGGCCGGGCTGCTGATCCTCGCCGGGCTGCTTCCCGCCCTGCGTGCGCGCATGGCCTGACGCGGGAATGGCCTGACGCGGGAATGGCAGGAGCCAGCGCGCGATAACGGTTGTTGCGATCCGGCGGGGGCTGACTAAGTAAGGGCTCTCGATCGGAGCCCCGCATGACGACCCATTCTCCCGACACGATCTACGGCACCACCATCGTCTCCGTCCGCTCCGGCGGGCGCGTTGCCATTGGCGGCGATGGGCAGGTGACGCTCGGCAACACGGTGATGAAGTCGAATGCGCGCAAGGTCCGCCGCCTCGGCAAGGGTGACGTGATCGGTGGCTTTGCCGGCGCGACGGCGGATGCCTTCACCCTGTTCGAGCGGCTGGAAGCCAAGCTCGAGCAGTATCCCGGCCAGCTCCAGCGCGCCGCGGTCGAGCTCGCCAAGGACTGGCGCACCGACCGCTATCTGCGCCGTCTGGAAGCGATGATGATCGTCGCGGATGCCAACATCACGCTGGTGCTGACCGGAACCGGCGACGTGCTGGAGCCGGAGAACGGCATCGCCGCCATCGGCTCGGGCGGCGGCTTTGCGCTCGCCGCCGCGCGGGCGCTCGCCGACAGCGGGCAGGAGCCGGAAGCTATCGTGCGCAAGAGCCTCGGCATCGCCGCCGAGATCTGCATCTACACTAACGGCAATCTGGTGGTGGAAACCATCGGCTAGAGCGCGAAGGCCTCCTTCACGCACGATCCCTCACAAGACCGGACGTCATGACCAGTTTCTCCCCCCGTGAAATCGTCTCCGAGCTCGACCGCTACATTGTCGGCCAGCACAAGGCGAAGCGCGCCGTCGCCATCGCCCTGCGCAACCGCTGGCGCCGCCAGCAGCTGGAAGGCCATCTGCGCGAGGAGGTGATGCCGAAGAACATCCTGATGATCGGCCCCACCGGGGTCGGCAAGACGGAGATTTCCCGCCGCCTCGCCAAGCTCGCGGGGGCGCCCTTCCTCAAGGTCGAGGCGACGAAGTTCACCGAGGTCGGCTATGTCGGCCGCGACGTCGAGCAGATCATCCGCGATCTCGTCGAGATCGGCATCGGCCTGGTGCGCGAGGTGCGGCGCAAGGGTGTCGAGGCCAAGGCGCATCTGGCCGCCGAGGAGCGGGTGCTCGACGCGCTGGTCGGCGCCACCGCCTCGCCCGGCACGCGCGAGAGCTTCCGCAAGAAGCTGCGCGACGGGCTGATGGACGACAAGGAGATCGAGGTCGAGATCGCCTCCGGCGGCGGTCAGGGCATGCCGATGTTCGAGATCCCCGGCATGCCCGGCGCGCAGATGGGCGCCATCTCCATTGGCGACATGCTCGGCAAGGCCTTTGGCGGGCGCTCCAAGCCGCGCCGCGTCACCGTGCGCGACGCTCATCCGCTGCTGCTGTCGGAAGAGGCCGACAAGCTGATCGACCAGGACGCCATCGTGCAGGAAGCGATCCGCACGGTGGAGGAAAACGGCATCGTCTTCCTCGACGAAATCGACAAGATCGCCGGCTCCGAACGGCGCGGCGGGGCGGATGTCTCGCGCGAGGGCGTGCAGCGCGACCTGCTGCCGCTGATCGAGGGTACGACCGTCTCGACCAAGCACGGCCCGGTGAAGACTGACCACATCCTGTTCATCGCCTCGGGCGCGTTCCATGTATCGAAGCCGTCGGACCTTCTCCCCGAGCTTCAGGGTCGCCTGCCGATCCGGGTCGAGCTGGAAGCGCTGAGCCGCGAGGACTTCAAGCGCATCCTCACCGAGACCGAGGCGAGCCTCGTCAAGCAGTCCGTGGCGCTGATGAGCACGGAAGGCGTAACCCTCACCATCACCGAGGACGCGGTCGAGGCCATCGCCGATGTCGCGGTGCAGGTGAATTCGACGGTCGAGAATATCGGCGCACGGCGGCTTCAGACGGTGATCGAGCGGGTGCTGGACGAGCTATCGTTCAACGCTCCGGACAAGTCCGGGGAATCCGTGACGGTTGACGGCGCCTATGTGCGCGAGCGCGTCGCAGACCTCGCCGGCAATGCCGATCTCAGCCGCTACATCCTCTGACGCACGTCGATTCGGAAGCGTAACGGCGGTTAACCGAGCACCCGTTTCACGTGAAACGGGGTGAGCCCATCAGCCCGGCCGGCTGAGGATCTTCAGCCGGCCGAGGAGTTCCGCCACTGCCTCCGGTGGCAAGGTAGCGATTTCGCGGGCCAACAGATTGGCCAGTTCCGTCGCTTCCGGCGAGAGGCCGGACGTGTCGACCACGACGCGCGGATCGGAGATGTCCGCCAGCAGGCGCAGCGCCTCCGCTTCGTCCCAGATCACGTTGAAATAGGCCATGATGCGCTGAAGCATCATGAAGGTCGGCTGGCCGCGCTTGCCATGCTCGAGCGCGGAGAGATAGGCGGCCGAGACGCCGATCGCCTGCGCCATCTGCGACAGCGTCACGCCGCGCTCGGCGCGCATCTCCCGCATACGGCGGCCGAAAGGGGTCATCGCCGTCCCTCCCGCGCCCGGCGCACGCGCACGTAAAGTGCGCCTTCCCCGCCATGGCCGCGCGCCGCGGTCTCGAAGCCGAGCACCACGCCGCGCAGCTCCGGCGCCGCCAGCCATTGCGGCACCAGCCGGCGCAGCACGCCGCGTCCCCCCTCGCCCGCCAGCACATGCATGCCGTCGCCCTTGCCGGTGATGACGAGCACCAGTGCGTGGCCGGAGAGCTGCGCCCCGCGCAGGAAGCTGATGAGCCGGCCATGGGCGGCCGCCTGGGTGAGACCGTGCAGATCGAGCCGCGCATCGACCTCCGCGCCGCGTCCAAGACGGCGGCGCAGTTTGGGTTCGAGCGGCGCGAGGGGCGTGATCGGCGGCGGAGCGGGTGGGCTCGGGCGGTAGGCCGGCGCGGAAGCGGGTTTGCGGGCTGGTGGCGGCGCGAGTTCCGGCTCCGGCATCACCGGCGCGGGCAGCGCCTCCGGCACGACGACGGGCAGTTTCGGGCGCAGCGGATTGACCGAGCGCGCGACATGCTCCCACAGCGCCTGCTCCTCCGGGCGTAGACCCCGCCGGCGGCGCGGGCGCAGCGGCGGCGCCGCGTCAGGCTCGGCAGTGGCGCCGCCGGATGGCGGGCTTCCGGTCTTCTTGCGGCTCATGGCGCGACCGTCGCGGTCTGCGGGATGGCCGGGCGGGGCTTGGGACGCGGCACCTTCATGCGTGTGGGATCGAGCGCGCGCGGCAGCAGGATGACGAATTGCCCGGGATGCTGGATGCGCCCAGCGATCCTGCCGGCCTCCTTGCCCGCCCCGAAGAAGATGTCCGCCCGCGCCGGGCCGATGATGGCGGAACCGGTGTCCTGCGCGACCATCAGGTGGCGGAACGGCTCGATCTGCCCGTCAGGGCCCGTCGGGAGGTCGGCGGCGATGAAGAAGGGCGTGCCATAGACATGAATGTTGCGGTCGACCGCGATGGAACGTCCCGCCGTGAGCGGCAGCCCCTGGGCGCCGACCGCGCCATCGCCCGGCTTCAGCTCGGTCGCCTCGCGGAAGAAGACATAGGACCGGTTCTGCCGCATCAGCTCGCGCCCCTCCTCCGGGTGCGCGGCTATATAGGCGCGGATGGCGTCCATGGACATCTTCTCGCGCGGCACGAGATTACGCTCGATGAGCAGCCGGCCGACCGGCGTGTAGGGCTGGCCGTTATGGCCGTCATAATTCAGCCGGAGCACGGCTCCATCCGGCAGCTTCACCCGCACCGAGCCCTGTATATGGGCGAAGAAGGCGTCGGCGGGGTCTTTGATCCAGGCGACTTCCAGCCCTTTTCCCGCCAACGCCCCGTCCTCGATCGCGCCGCGGTCGTGATAGGGCACGAGCGTGCCGTCCGCGTCGCGGCGAAAGGCCTTGCCCTTGTTGGCCGGCGCGCCGTCCTTGGGGGGAGCTTCCACGATGAGATCGGGCGGGCGACGGTAGAGCGGCGTCGCATAGTCCGCCGTCTGCGTGCGCGAACCCTCGACCTCAGGCTCGTAATAGCCGGTAAGGAAGCCCTGCGGCTGCTCCAGCGGGGCGATGCGGAAGGGCACGAATTCCCGGCGGAAGAAGGCGCGGGCCGTGTGCTCGCGCGGATGCGGCGGGAGCCGCAGCGCGCGGGCGCAGGTCGCCCGCAGCGCCAGAAACACCGGCCGGGCCGGCGCCGCGCCTTCCGTCGTCTTGCGGATCATCCCGCAGCTCTGGCGGAAGGCGGTGAAGGCCGGCGCGACGGGATCGGCGTCCCAGCCGGGAATCGCGGCGAAGGTGACGGGCTCCAGCACGGCTTGAGGGAAGAGCGCCGGCGGCGCGTCAACGCTCGACGCCGCCCGAGCCTTTCCGGGAAAGGACAGCAGGGCGGCAATCAGCGCCAGAAGAAGGGTGAAGGCCGGAAGGGTCGCACGCACGCGACCATCTTCTCACGAAGCGGCTTCGGTGGCGACCAGCTTCCAGTTGGGATCGCGCGCGCCGAGATCGCGGGCGAAGGTCCATACATCGGTGACATCCGCCACCAGCTCGGCATCGCCGTCGATCACCGTGCCGGCGCGGTCGCGCGTCGCCGAGATGAGCTGGGAGAGGAAGCGCACGGTGATCTGGGCGGTGCGGCCCTTCACGCTCGCCTCGATGATCTCGGCCTTTTCGATGCCGACGAACTGCGTCTCCATCTTCTCGCCGCGCTGCTCGCGCTCCTGGATGGCCGCGGCGAATCCGTCATAGACCTCGCGCGCCAGAAGCTCCTTCAGCGTGCCGCGATCACCCTGGGCGAAGGAGACCACGATCATCTCATAGGCCGCGCGCGCGCCGGTCAGGAAGTGCTGCACATCGAAGCCGCGCTCCTGCGCGGCGATGGCGTCGAGACCATTGGCGACCGCCGAACCAAGCTCGGCCACCCCGGCCCAGCGGCGCGGGGAGCTCGGTGCTTCCTCGGGCTCGACCGGCTCCGGCACATTGGCCGGCTCGGCCGTGCCGGGAAAATTGACGATCTTGTCGGAGGCGCCCGCGGGCGCCTTGGCGGGGTCGCGGCGCGAATAGGGGTCGTAGGGCGGCCGTTCGCGCCCGGTCCTCTGTCCCAGCACGCTGCGCAGCCGTATGAAAATGAACACGGCGAGGGCCAGGAAGATGATCGTATAGATGTCGAACACGTTACACGCCGCCGTTGATTTCGCTGCACCGGCGGGAGGCCGGCGGGCTCCGGAGTGAAGTTGGCCCGGCGCATCAGCGCCTTGCCCGTTCCCGTCTATGTACGACGTCCAACCGATTTCGCCAGTGTTGCGGATGCCGCAAGGTCATCCATTCCACCGCGAACACGGTCTTTTGTCGACATGCGCGCCTAGACTAGTCGAAGCGCGGGCAGCGCGCCAACCCTGCTGGTCCCCGGCCTTCGCTCGCCTTGTGAGCACGCGGCAACCGTGTTAGCGACACGCGCCCTTTACCTAAGACCGATGCGGCGGCACGACCGGCCGCGCGGCACATTGGCCGGCGATGCGCCTCCCGCCGGCGACACGGAGATTCCTGATGGCCGAGACCGAAAACGCCGTATCGATGCCGACCCTGCAGGTGCTGACCCAGTATACGAAGGATCTCTCCTTCGAGAACCCGGGCGCGCCGGAATCGCTGGCGGTGGGCGGCCAGCCGCAGATCGGCATCCAGATCAAGGTGGACGCCAAGCCCGTGCGCGAGGGTTCGGAGTTCGAGGTCGAGCTGAAGATCGAAGCCAAGGCCGAGCTGAAGGGCAAGACGCTGTTCGCGCTCGAACTCGCCTATGCCGGCATCTTCCGCGCTCAGAACGTGGCGCAGGAGACCATCCACCCCTTCATCATGATCGAATGCCCGCGCATGCTGTTTCCCTTCGCGCGGCAGATCGTCGCCGACACGGTGCGCAATGGCGGCTTCCCCCCGCTGATGATCGACCCGGTCGACTTCGTGACCCTCTACCGTCAGCGCATGGCCAAGCAGCAGCCGAGCGGCGTGCTCGCCTCCTGACGTCGATTCACGCGGCCGGGGCGGAATCGCTGCCGGCCGCGTAATCCTTCCAGATCGCCGCATCGCCCAGGCTCGCCACGAAGGCCGCATGCGCCGCCACCTGTGCCGGATCGAGGCGGGCGGGCAGAGGGCGCGGACGCTCCCGCGGGGCGCCGATGACGAGTTCGGTGGTCTCTTCGCGGGTTTCCGCCACGGTGAGGCCGAGCGCGGTCTGCCGGCCCCCGCACAGCTCCGCATAAACATCCGCCAGAAGCTCAGAATCGAGCAGAGCGCCATGCTTGGTGCGGCGCGAGCCGTCGATGCCATAGCGCGACATCAGGTCGTCGAGGCGGTTCGATGCGCCGGGATGGCGCCGGCGCGCGAGCATCAGCGTGTCGATAACCCGGTCGAAACTGATCGGCGGGCGCCCGACCTTGGCGAGTTCGGCGTTGATGAAGCCGATATCGAACGCCGCGTTGTGAATGACCAGCGGCGCGTCCGCGATAAAAGCCAGGAACTCGTCCACCACATCGGCGAAGAGCGGCTTGTCGGACAGAAACTCCGACGACAGCCCATGGACGTTGAACGCCTCGATCGGCATGTCCCGCTGCGGGTTCAGATAGACATGATAGACCTGCCCCGTCGGGATGCGGTTGTAGATCTCCACACAGCCGATCTCGACCAGACGGTCGCCCGTCAGCGGGTTGAGGCCGGTGGTCTCGGTATCGAGAACGATCTCACGCAAGGTGGTCTCCTTCGCTCAGGCGCGCGATCAGCGCCGCGACTTCGGCGCGGGCATGGTCGAGGCCGGGGCCGGTGTCGAGCAGATAATCGGCCCGGCGCCGCTTCTCCGCATCCGGCATCTGCCGCTTCAGGATCGACGCAAATTTCTCCTCTGTCATGTCCGGGCGTGCCATCACGCGGGCGCGCTGCACAGCTTCCGGCGCGGTGACGACGAGAACCGCGTCGGTCCGCTCCCGCGCGCCGGTTTCGAACAACAGGGGAATGTCGAGCACGGCGAGACGAGCGCCGGCCTGCGCCGCCTCGCTGAGAAAAGCCGCCTCGCGGGCGCGCACCAGCGGGTGAACGATGGCTTCCAGCCGGTGCATGGCCGCGTCGTCGCCGAGAACGCGGGCGCCCAGCAGGGCGCGGTCGATCCGCCCATCCACCGTCACGCCGGGAAAAGCCGCCTCGACGGGGGCGACGCCTTCCGCGCCATAGAGCGCATGAACCGCGGCATCCGCGTCGTGCACGGGAACGCCAAACTCGCGGAAGAAGGCAGCCGTCGTGGTCTTGCCCATGCCGATGGAGCCGGTGAGACCCAGGCGGAACGGACCCTTGGCGCTCATCGCAACTGACCCTTGGCGGCGAGGTCGGCAATGGCGAGTGCGCGCAGCTCGGCCGTCACCTCCGGGCGCACACCGAACCAGCGCTCGAAGCCGGGCACGGCCTGGTGCAGCAGCATGCCGAGCCCGTCCACCGTCTTCAATCCGCGCGCCTTGGCGACGGCGAGAAGTGGTGTCTCCAGAGGCACATAGACGATATCGGTGACCACGGCATCGGGCGACAGCGCGGAGAGGTCGATGTCGAGCGGCGGCTGGCCCTTCATGCCGAGCGAGGTGGTGTTGACGAGCAAACGGCAGCCATTGAGCCGGCCGGCAAGGTCGCGCCATTCCACCGGAAGCACGCGCGGGCCGAACTGGTCGCGCAGAGCCTGCGCCCGCGCTAGCGTGCGGTTTGCCACCACGACCCGATCGATGCCGCGCTCAAGCAGGCCGTAGACGACAGCACGTGAGGCGCCGCCGGCACCGAGAACGACGGCCTCCCCGAGTGCCCGCGCCCAGTCCGGCTCGGCGGCATCGAGATTGGCGAGAAAGCCCGGCACGTCGGTGTTGGCGCCATGCAGGCGGCCATTCTCGAGCCAGAGCGTGTTGACCGCGCCGAGCGCGGCGGCGACGGAATCAAGTTCCGCGGCGGCGCGGAAGGCCGCTTCCTTGTGCGGCACGGTGACATTGGCACCGATGAGCCCGCTCGCGGCGAAATCCGCGAGAAACCCGTCAATGGCGTCAGGCGCGACGTCACACCGCCCATACTCGCCGTCAATCCCGTGCTGCGCCAACCAGTAGCCGTGGATCAGCGGCGAGCGGGAATGGGCGACGGGATGGCCGATAATGGCCGCGCGGCGGGTCACAGCAGGTCTCCACGGGAACGCAGAAAGGCAAGAAGCGGCAGCAGCGGCAGGCCGAGAATGACGGAATGATCGCCCTCGATGCGCTCGAACAGATGGATGCCGAGACCCTCGAGCTGATAACCGCCCACGCTCGATAGCACCGCGTCACCTGCGGCCGCGAGATAGGCATCGAGCGTTGCATCACTCAAGGCGCGCATGGTGAGATGGGCCGACTGAACCGTCTCGAACAGCACGTCACCGTCCTTTGCCACCGCGACGGCGGCGTGCAGACTATGGGTGTTGCCGGCCAGCCGCGCCAATTGGCGGCGGGCGGCCGCCATGTCCGGCGCCTTGTGAAATGCCTCGATCCCCAGCGCCAGCGTTTGATCGGCGCCGATCACCAGCCGTCCGGGCAGAAACGCGCTGCCGGCCAGTGCCTTGGCGCGGGCCAGCTGCACAGCCACCTCGGCAGGATCGGCACCCGTGCGGACCGCGGCATCCTCAAGCGCGCGCTCATCCACGGCAACCGTGAACGCTTCATGCGGAAGCCTGGCGGCGGTGAGAAGAGCGCGGCGCGCGGTGCTCTTGGAGGCGAGGATGAGCGGGGCGGCGCCCTGCCAGAGCGGATTTTCCAACGTCAAATCAGGCACCTGTGGCCTCAGAGCTCTTGCGACGATGTTCCTGCAGCAGCCCGATAATGGCGGCGGCCGTTTCTTCGATGGAGCGGCGCGTTACGTCGATCACGGGCCAGCCATGTCGGGCGCAGAGACGGCGAGAAAAGGCGATCTCCTCGGCCACGGCATCGCGGTCCACATAGGAATCCTGCGACGACGACGTGGCATTAAGCCCGAGCAGTCGGTTGCGGCGGATCTCCACCACGCGTTCCGCGCTGGCGACGAGGCCCACCACCAGCGGCCGCTTGAGATGGGGAAGTCCCGGCGGAATCGGAATGTTCGGCACCAGCGGGATATTGGCGGTCTTGATGCCACGATTGGCGAGATAGATGCTGGTCGGTGTCTTGGACGAGCGGGAGATGCCGAGCAGCACGACATCGGCGGCTTCAAGCCCGTCCGTGTGCTGGCCGTCGTCATGCATGACGGTGAAGTTCATCGCGTCGATGCGGCGGAAATACTCGCCATCGAGCTGGTGCTGGCCGCCGACGCGCGGCTCGGGCACGCCGCCGAGATAGGCCTGGAACAGCCGGACCACCGGGGCGAGAACGGAGAGAACCGGCACGCCATTGTTCTGACAGTAGATTTTCAGCCGATTGCGCAGTTCCGGGTCGGTCAGCGTGTAGAGCACGATGCCGGGGAATTCCTCAATCGCCTGAATAGCCTTGTCGAGCTGCCGGTGGGTGCGCACGAGCGGGTAGATGTGCTCGATCGGCTTCACGCTGTACTGCGCCGCCGCCGCACGACCGACGCTGATCAGCGTCTCGCCGGTGGAATCCGAGACGAGGTGCAGGTGGTAATAGCTTTCCGCCTGACGGCCCGGATCAGTCACACCATTCATCCACAGGGCTGTGCATAGGCTGGGAACAAGCCATGGGTTGCTGACGTTAGCAAGCCCCGGCCTGTTGACGACGCTCGTTTCCGTCCACAGCCGCGCCGCCTGTGAGTCAAATCAAGGTCGTCTTCCTGAGTTATGGGGATAATCTGCCGCAGCCGCGCAAGCTCTTGAATCGGAAAGCGTTTGTCCAACGCGGCCGCGGCCTGTCTGAGAGCTTGGCTGGGGGCTTGTTGTGGCGAGCCCGGAACGCGTCTAATGCCCACGCCTAAACACCTACGACTCTCATTTAAATAAGATTCCTTAAGTCAGAAGGGCAGGGGACAGAATGGCTGAGCGGGTGGTGAAAGCGGTGCTGGACGGTCATGTCGCCAGCCGCACGCCGATCTGGATGATGCGCCAGGCTGGACGCTATCTGCCGGAGTACCGGGCGGTGCGGGCAACCGCCGGCGATTTCCTCACCCTCTGCTACACGCCCGAGCATGCGATCGAGGTGACGCTCCAGCCGATTCGCCGCTTCGGCTTCGACGCGGCGATCCTGTTTTCCGATATTCTCGTCGTCCCGCACGCGTTGGGCTGCGACCTCACCTTCGAGCAGGGCGAAGGCCCGCGGCTGAGCACCGTGACGAACCTCAATGAACTCAATGCTTTGAGCACTGAGCTCGACGCCTCGAAGATCGACCGGGTCTATGAGGCGGTCACTGAAATCCGCGCTCGGCTGCCCGATGAGACGACGCTGCTCGGCTTCTGCGGCGCCCCCTGGACGCTCGCGACCTATATGATCGCGGGCCGGGGAACGCCCGATCAGGCCCCCGCGCGCCTTGCCTCCATGCGCGATCCCGCCTTCTTCGCGGCGCTGATCGACAAGCTGGTGGAGGCGTCCGCGACCTATCTCATCGGCCAGTTCCGGGCCGGGGTGGACGCGGTCCAGATCTTCGATTCCTGGGCTGGGGTGCTCGATCCGGAAGCGTTTGAGCAGTGGTCAGTCAGGCCGATCAGGCGGATTGTCAGTGCAGTGAGAGCAGAAATTCCCGAAGCCCGCATCATCGCCTTCCCGAAGGGCGCGACGCAGGCCGGGCTCACCTCGATGGCGCTGGCGAGCGGGGTGAACGGCGTCGGGCTCGACTGGACGGCGGACCGGCGGGCGGTGCGCGGAGCCCTCGGCGGGCGCTTCGCCCTTCAGGGCAATCTCGACCCGCTGGCGCTGATCGCCGGCGGGGCGGCGCTCGACCGGGCCATCGACACGCTGATGGCGGATTTTCGCGGCGCGGCGCATATTTTCAATCTGGGGCACGGTATCCGGCCGGAAACGCCGATTGCCCATGTCGAGCAGATGATCCGACGTCTACGCGGTTGAAGATTGCGCGGCTGAGAGATGCCCGGGTGAGGGGGTGGCGCTATGGCCTATGACTGGATCAAGGCGCTGCATGTGATGGCGGTCATCTCCTGGATGGCCGGGCTGTTCTATTTGCCGCGCCTCATGGTCTATCACTGCGACGCGGCGCCCGGCTCGGTGCAGTCCGAGACCTTCAAGATCATGGAGCGGCGCCTGCTCAAGGCGATCATGAACCCCGCCATGATCGTCACCTGGCTCGCCGGGCTTTATCTGGTCTGGGCGGGCGGCTGGTATGTCGCGCCGTGGATGCACGCGAAATTCGCGCTGGTGCTGGCGATGAGCGCGTTTCACGGGCGCTGCGTGGGCTGGGTGCGCGATTTCGCCGAGGATCGCAACACAAAGGCCGGGCGCTATTTCCGCATCGCCAACGAGGTGCCGACGCTATTGATGATCGGCATCGTCATTCTGGTCATCGTTAAGCCTTTTTGAGCGCGCTTCTGCCGTCCTCGTGCGGGGGTTGCACCGAATCGCCGCTTTGCCTATGGTGCCCCTCGCTTCCGCTAAGCTGGCTGATGCTCCATTACTGACCGGTATCTCCCCGATGCCGGACGGGGTATCGGATGAGAGGCCGGCTCATTGCCGGCCGCGTCCACGGACCAGCGCCTTCCTTTCCTGCTTTATCCCGGCCAGTGTCTTCCGCCTTTGCCGGGGTCAATCCAACTTCCGAGGCCTTTTCCCATGGGGGAAATGAAGCTCCAGGACCTCAAGTCCAAAAATCCGGCCGAACTTCTCGCTTTTGCGGAGGAGCTCGAGGTCGAGAACGCCAGCACGCTGCGCAAGCAGGAGCTGATGTTCGCCATCCTCAAGCAGCTTGCCGCCCGCGAGACGGACATCATTGGCGAGGGCGTCGTCGAGATCCTCTCCGACGGCTTCGCCTTCCTGCGCTCGCCGGACGCCAATTATCTGCCCGGTCCCGATGACATCTATGTCTCGCCGAGCCAGATCCGCCGCTTCGGCCTGCGCACCGGTGACACGGTCGAGGGCCAGATCCGCGGCCCCAAGGATGGCGAGCGCTATTTCGCGCTGCTCAAGGTCAACACGATCAATTTCGAAGACCCTGAGAACATCCGCCACAAGATCAATTTCGACAATCTGACGCCGCTCTATCCCGACGAGCGTTTCAAGCTCGAAATCGAGGATCCGACGCGCAAGGATTTCTCCGCCCGCATCATCGATGTCGTGGCGCCGATCGGCAAAGGCCAGCGCGCGCTCATCGTCGCGCCGCCGCGCACGGGTAAGACGGTTCTCTTGCAGAACATCGCCCAGTCGATCACCACCAACCATCCCGATTGCTACCTCATCGTGCTGCTCATCGACGAGCGGCCGGAGGAAGTGACCGACATGCAGCGCTCGGTGAAGGGCGAGGTGGTCTCCTCCACCTTCGACGAACCGGCCGCCCGCCACGTCCAGGTCGCGGAAATGGTCATCGAGAAGGCCAAGCGCCTCGTCGAGCACAAGCGCGACGTCGTGATCCTACTCGACTCCATCACCCGTCTCGGCCGCGCCTACAACACGGTCGTGCCGTCCTCGGGCAAGGTGCTGACCGGCGGTGTCGACGCCAACGCCCTGCAGCGCCCCAAGCGCTTCTTCGGCGCGGCGCGCAACATCGAAGAAGGTGGCTCGCTCACCATCA
Organism: Ancylobacter sp. WKF20; assembly: GCF_029760895.1. NCBI lineage: Bacteria > Pseudomonadati > Pseudomonadota > Alphaproteobacteria > Hyphomicrobiales > Xanthobacteraceae > Ancylobacter > Ancylobacter sp. WKF20. The sequence continues at coordinate 3,476,724 of NZ_CP121679.1, read as the reverse complement.
TCGCCACGGCGCTGGTCGATACCGGCTCGCGCATGGACGAGGTGATCTTCGAAGAGTTCAAGGGCACCGGCAATTCCGAGGTCATTCTCGACCGCAAGGTGTCCGACAAGCGCGTCTTCCCGGCGATCGACATCACCCGTTCGGGCACCCGCAAGGAAGAACTGCTTGTGCCGGCGGACGTTCTGAAGAAGATGTACGTCCTGCGGCGTATCCTGAACCCGATGGGCACGGTCGATGCCATCGAGTTCCTCTTGGACAAGCTGCGCCAGACCAAGACCAATGGCGACTTCTTCGATTCCATGAACACCTGACGGGGCGGGGGCCCCGTCTTCCGGCCCGGCAACGGGCGGAAGGATGGAGGGGGATTTGATGAGCGGGCTTCGCGGCATGCGGCTTCGGCAGCACCGGCTGCCCTCTCGGCTTTGTCCCACCCTCTCCCATGGCTCCGTCGCGGCGAGCCTTGCGCTGGCCGCGACGTTCTGGCTCGCGGCGCCCTCCATCGCGCTGGCCGGCATGGCCGAGCGCGAGCCTCCCGTGCCCGTGCTGTGGCTTCTGGTGATCGGCGCTGCCGCACTGAGCTGGGTGATGGCCTGCCGGCGCTGGTGGCTGCCGCTGGCGATCTGGGTCCCATCGGCGCTGTTCATCTCCAGCCTCATCGCCGACTTCGCCGATCCCGTCATCGGCCCGGCGGTGCGCGAGGAGCTGGGCGTCCTCTATATTCTCGAGGCGGACCTTGCCGGCGCGCTGCTGCTGGTGGTGCCGCTGATGTTCGCCAATATCCGCTTCACGCGGAAGGAAGAGCGCCCGCGCCGTCCCGGTTCGCGCTTTGGTTGAAACGAGCGGTCCGTAACGCCCCTAAGTAGGTGTTTCGGTTCCGAAATGATGACCTTCAGAATTGACTCAGGACGCCCATTTGCGGGGTCGTCCGATACATCCTTCGCAAAAGGCGAGATGCCCGCCAGCGGTCAATTCTGAGCCGTTGAGTAGGATGGGGCCGATTTCTCCCCAACTTATCCACAGGCCTACCCACAAGGTGCTCACAAGGTCGCGCACAGGCTGCGCGCGCACGCTCTGATCGCGTCGGTGCCTCTTGTCCCGCCCTTCCGTGGAAGAATTGGCGGCGCGCGATCCCTGATGCCCGCCGCAAATGCTCAAGGCTCGGCCGTCAGGCCGGGATCGTGCCGCTGACGGTGATGACCTCGGCCAATTGATTCGGCTCCGTCACCGGCAGCGAGCACACCGTGCCGACGCAGATGAAGGCGGCCGGCTCGCTCACCGCCGCCGCCTTGGCCTGCGCCGGATGAGTGGCGGGGAGGGCGCCAGCGTCGGTGACGCGCTGGATCACCATGTCGGTGCGTGGCAGGCGGCGCGCGGCCTCGAACAGCGCCTCGGCCTGCGGCCCGTCGCCGACGATGACGATCTGCGGCCCCCGCAGGCGGGTGTCGAGCGCGTTGAGCAGGCCGGCATGGCCATAGAGCTGCGGCGCCGCGCGCGGCAGAAGGCCGGCGAAGAGCTGGTCGGCGCGGGCGAGATAACCGGCATCGCCGGTGAGGGTGGCGAGCTGCACGAGGTTGCGGGCGATCAGTGCCTGCGGGTTGGTGACGGCATCGTCCGCTGTCGCCTGCGGGCGCACCAGCAGCCCCTCGGCATCGTCCGCCGTGAGATAATAGCCGCCATCCTCCGCCGCATGATGGGCTTCCAGCGCCCCCTGCCAGGCAACGGCCTGATCGAGATAGGCCGCCTCCCCGGTCGCCTGATGCAGAGCGAGCGCCGCCCCGATCATCGCCGCATAGTCGGCGGAGAGGCCGGGGAAAACCAGCTTGTCGGTGCGCCAGCTATGGCCGAGGCGCCCATCGCGCACCATCGATTCGGCAATGAAACGAAAGGCGCGGGCGGCGAGCTCCACCCATTCCGGTCGGCCAAAGCGCGGCGCGGTGTTGGCGAGCGCGGCGATCATCAGGCCGTTCCAGTCCGCTAGCACCTTGTCGTCGCGCCCCGGCGGAATGCGGCGCGCCCGCACCTCCAGCAGCTTGTCGCGCAGCATGGCCAAGCGGATCTCGTCGGCGGGGGAACGCTCGACTTCCTTCAGACGATTCGGGATCGAAACGCCTTCCCAATTGCCGAAGGGGGCGATGTCATAATGCTTGGCGAAGAACTCGGCATCCGCCGCGCCGAGCGCGTCGAGCACCTGCTTGAGGGTCCAGACGTAATATTTGCCCTCATGCCCTTCGGAATCCGCGTCGAGGCTGGCGGAGAAGGCGCCGCCCTCGGTGAGCATCTCACGCTCCAGCCAGCCGACCGTCTCCTCGGCGCGGGCGCGGAACAGATCGGCGGTCGTCTCGGCATAAGCGAGGCCGAGCAGGTCGAGGATCTGCGCGTTGTCGTAGAGCATCTTCTCGAAATGCGGCACCAGCCAGTGGTCATCGACCGAGTAGCGCGAATAGCCGCCGCCGATATGGTCGTAGATGCCGCCCTCGCTCATCCCGTCCAGCGCGTGCAGCGCCGCGTCGCGCAGCTTCTGCCGGCCGGAGCGCTCATAGCCGCGCCAGAGCAATTCGAGGAAGGGCGTGTTGGGGAATTTGGGCGAGCCCTGGAGGCCGCCATGCACGGGGTCCATGACGCCGAGAATGCGGCCGGCGACATCGTCGAGCTCGTTGAGGCCGATCGTCACCGCGCCGGCGGGCCGCGCTTTCTCGCGCAGCCGGTGCAGCAGCGCCTCGCGGTTCTGCGCGATGCGGGGATCGCCGGAGCGATAGGCGTTGGCCATGGTCTTCAGCACATCGGTGAAGGCCGGCTGGCCGTATTTCGCTTCCTTGGGGAAATAGGTGCCGCCCCAGAAGGGCGCGCCTTCCGCGTCGAGGAACATCGTCATCGGCCAGCCGCCCTGGACGCCGAGCTGCTGCAAGGCCGACATGTAGATCTGGTCGACCTCGGGGCGTTCCTCGCGGTCGACCTTGATGTTCACGAAAAGCTCGTTCATCACGGCCGCCGTCGCCGTATCCTCGAAGCTCTCATGCGCCATGACGTGGCACCAGTGGCAGGCGGCATAGCCGATGGAGAGCAGGATCGGCCGGTTGGTCGCCCGCGCCTCCGCAAAGGCGGCCGGCTCCCATTGCCACCAGTCGACCGGGTTGTCCTTGTGCTGGATGAGATAGGGGCTGGCGGCGTCCTTGAGGCGGTTCACGGGCGGTCTCCGGCGGCGGCGCTTCGGTTCGCGTTTGTGTGAGAGAGATAGGGCGTAGCGTGGGAGCGAGACAGTGAAAAGCGGAATCGAAGGCGACAGTCTCGCGCGCGACACCATCGCCGCCGTGTCCTCGGGCACGGGCGGCGCGGTGGCGGTGATCCGCCTCTCAGGCCCTTTGGCAGGGGAGGCGGTGCGCGCGCTGTGCGGCCGCCTGCCGGAGCCACGCCGCGCCAGCCTCGCCATCCTGCGCGATCCGGTCAGCGGCGAACGTCTGGATGAGGGGCTGGCCCTCTGGTTCCCTGGCCCGCGCAGCGCCACCGGCGAGGACATGGCGGAGCTGCAGATCCATGGCGGGAGGGCGGTAATCGCCGCCGTGCTCGGCGCGCTCTTCGCCTTGCCAGGCCTGCGGCCGGCGGAAGCGGGCGAGTTCACCCGGCGCGCCTTCCTCAATGGGCGGATGGACCTTGCCAGCGCCGAGGGCCTCGCCGACCTCATCGCGGCGGAGACGGAAGGCCAGCGCCGGCTCGCGCTCGCCCATGCCTTTGGTCATCTCGGCGCGCGGGTCGAGGCGTGGCGGCGCCAGCTCATCCAGGCCATGGCGCTGGTCGAGGCCGGCATCGACTTCTCGGACGAGGCCGATGTTCCCGCCGAGACCCGCGCCCTGGCCCACCCGCCCATCGTCGCGCTGGCGGGGGAACTGCGCGCCGCCCTGGCGGATCGGCGCGGGGCGCTGCTGCGCGAGGGGGCGGTGATCGCGCTCGCCGGGCGTCCCAATGCCGGCAAGTCCTCGCTGATGAACGCGCTCGCGGCGCGCGATGTCGCCATCGTCTCCGATGAGCCCGGCACCACGCGCGACGTGCTGGAAGTCGCGCTCGATCTCGCCGGCCACAAGGTCACGCTGCTCGACACCGCCGGCCTGCGCGAGGCGACCGGCAAGGTGGAAGCGGAAGGCATTCGCCGCGCCCGCGCCCGCATCGGTGAGGCCGACCTCGTTCTCTGGGTGCATGATGCCACGGACGGGCCGGCGCCCACCGACATCCCCGATGCTCCCGCTGGCGAGGGCGCAGCGCGCTGGCTACTCGCCAACAAGGCCGACCTCGCGCCAGCGCCGCTCGCCTCGCCCGACTGGGCGGCGCGCAGCTTCACCGTCGCGGCGACGACGGGGGAGGGGCTCCCCGATCTCATCGCCGCCCTCAGCGCCTTCGTCGCGGCGCGCGCGGAAGGGGCGGAGCACCCCATGCTGGTGCGCGAGCGGCACCGCGCCGGCGCGCAGGAGGCGCTCGGTCATCTCGATCTGGCGCTCGCGGGCTGGGACGATCTCAGCGAGGAATTGCTGGCGGAGGAGCTGCGCCTTGCCGCCCGCGCGCTGGGCCGCATCACCGGCGCCATCGGCACGGAAGATCTGCTCGACGTGGTGTTCCGCGAGTTCTGCATCGGCAAGTGACGGGATCGTCGGAGGCGGACTGTCGACCCCGTTTCACGTGAAACAGGCGCGCGCCGCCGGACGATTCGTTAGCGAAATGTTTCACGTGAATCAGCCTCCCCAGCTTTTGCGGGGCCGTCCCCCGCGTGCCCTCGCTTGACGGGGCCGGCGAAGCAGGGCTTCTAGCGCCATCCCATTTCCTGCCGCGTGAGCCATGCCCGATGAGCGAGGCCGATCTTTCCTTTGATGTCGTGGTCGTTGGTGGTGGCCATGCCGGTGCTGAGGCGGCCGCTGCCGCCGCGCGGGCGGGCGCCTGCACGGCGCTCATCACGCATAACCGCGCCACCATCGGCGCCATGTCCTGCAACCCGGCGATTGGCGGCCTCGGCAAGGGGCATCTCGTGCGCGAGGTCGATGCGCTGGACGGGCTGATGGGCCGGGTGGCCGATCAGGGCGGCATCCAGTTCCGCGTGCTGAACCGACGCAAGGGCCCGGCGGTGCGCGGCCCGCGCGCCCAGGCCGACCGCAAGCTTTACGCCCAGGCGATGCAGCGGGCGATCGATTCGCAGCCGAACCTATTCGTGGTGGAGGGGGAGGCGGACAGTCTGACTCTCAACGGCACGCGCGTCACCGGCCTCGTCTTGGCGGATGGCCGGGCCATCGCGGCGGGCGCCGTCGTCATCACCACCGGCACCTTTCTCAATGGCCTCATCCATATTGGCGACGAGCAGACCCCGGCCGGGCGGATGGGCGAGGCGCCGGCGCGCGGGCTCTCCGGCTCGCTGGCGCGGATCGGCCTGACGCTCGGCCGGCTGAAGACCGGCACGCCGCCGCGCCTTGATGGGCGCACCATCGACTGGGCATCGCTGGAGATGCAGGCGGGTGATGACCCGGCCGAACCTTTCTCGATGCTCACGAGCGCCATCACCAACCCGCAAGTGGCGTGCGGCATCACCCGCACCACGGCGGCGACGCATCAGGTGATCCGCGACAACATCGCCCGCTCGGCCATGTACTCCGGCAACATCCAGAGCGTCGGACCGCGCTACTGCCCGTCCATCGAGGACAAGATCGTCCGCTTTGGCGAGCGGGAAGGACACCAGATCTTCCTGGAGCCGGAGGGGCTGGACGACCCCACCGTCTACCCGAACGGCATTTCCACCTCGCTGCCGGCCGAGGTGCAGCGCGCCATCCTCGCCACCATTCCCGGCCTCGAGCAGGTGGTGATGGTCCGGCCGGGCTACGCCATCGAGTATGACCATGTCGACCCCCGCGAGCTGGAGCCGACGCTGGAGACTCGCAAGGCGCAGGGGCTTTTCCTCGCCGGGCAGATCAATGGGACCACCGGCTATGAGGAAGCCGCCGCGCAGGGGCTGGTCGCTGGCCTCAATGCGTCGCGTCGCGCCTCGGGTCTCGATGGCGTGACCTTCGATCGGGCCGAGGCGTATATCGGCGTGATGATCGACGATCTGGTGACGCGGGGCGTAAGCGAGCCCTATCGTATGTTCACCTCGCGCGCGGAATACCGCCTGTCGCTGCGGGCCGACAATGCCGACCAGCGGCTCACCGCGCGGGGCGATACGCTCGGGCTGGTGGGCACGGAGCGCCGGGCTCATTTCACCGAGAAGCAGGCGGCGCTGGCGCGGGTGCGCGATTGGGCGCGCTCGGTCTCGATCACACCGGGGGAGGGGGACAAGCACGGCCTCTCCCTCAACCGCGACGGTCAGCGGCGCAGCGCCTTCGATCTTCTGTCCTACCCGACCATCGCTTGGGCCGACATTTGCCGCATCTGGCCGGAGGCGGCGGGGGAGGCGGCGGCGATTGGCGAGCAGGTGGAGATCGACGCGAAATACGCGGTCTATCTCCACCGGCAGGAAGCGGACATCGCCGCCTTCCGCCGCGAGGAACAGGCCGAGCTGCCGGAGCTGGACTATGCCGCGCTGGGCGGTCTCTCCAATGAGATCAAGGCCAAGCTGGAATCGATTCGGCCCCGTACCATTGGCCACGCCAGCCGCATTGACGGCATGACGCCGGCGGCGCTGGCGCTGCTGGCGGCCCATGCGCGCCGCGCCCGCTGAGGCGCGGGTCCAAGCGTATCTTGGCGGTATCTGCTAGGGTTGGGGCCATGAACTCGACCGATTCGGACCGCGCCCGCGCCCTGCGCCTCACCCCTGTTTCACGTGAAACAGAGGACCGCCTCGTCGCCATTGTCGCGCTGCTGGAGAAGTGGCAGCGCACCATCAACCTCATCGCCCCGGCGACGCTGCCGACGATCTGGACGCGGCATGTGGCCGACTCGCTTCAGCTTGTGCCGCTGGCGGGTGAGGGGGTTCGGCGCTGGGTCGATCTCGGCTCCGGCGGCGGCTTTCCCGGTCTCGTCGTTGCGGCCGTTCTGGCCGAGCGCGACGGGGTGGATGTGACCCTGGTCGAGAGCGACACACGCAAGGCGGCCTTCCTGCGCGAGGCGGCGCGCATTGCCGAGCTGCCGGCGACGGTGCTGCCGGCGCGCATCGAGCAGATCGCGCCGCAGATCGCCGCCGGTGTGGAGGTCGTTTCGGCCCGCGCGCTTGCGCCATTGCCGCGTTTGCTGGAGCTGGCGCACCCTTTCCTTGCACAGGGCGCGCGCGGCCTGTTCCTGAAGGGACAAGATGTTGATAACGAATTGACCGAGTCAGCTAAATCTTGGAGAATCGACGCTAAGATCACAGAAAGCCTGACCGACAAAAGCGGGCGCATCGTGATCGTCGAGGCGGCCGAGCCGCTGAAGCCGACGCATTGACCTTTCAAGCCGCGTCACCGGGATCGCAGACATGACCGACGAGATTCCGCTTGTTCCCGCCGTCCCGCGCGCGCACCCGCGCGTGCTCGCGCTCGCGAACCAGAAGGGCGGGGTGGGCAAGACCACGACCGCCATCAATCTCGGCACGGCGCTCGCCGCCATCGGCGAGAGCGTGCTGGTGGTCGATCTCGACCCGCAGGGCAACGCCTCGACCGGTCTTGGCATCGACCGGCGCAGCCGCCGCGTCTCGACCTATGACGTGCTGACCGGCGACGCCTCCCTGCGCGAGGCGGTGCTGCCAACCGCGGTGCCGCGCCTGCATATCGCGCCCTCGACCATGGATCTCTCCGGCCTCGAGCTGGAACTGGCGGACCGGCGTGACCGCGCCTTCCGGCTGCGCGACGCCATTCGCACGCTCAACGACGACGACTCGATTCGTGAGCGGAACGAACCCGCCTACAGCTATGTGCTGATCGACTGCCCGCCCTCGCTGAACCTCATCACGGTCAACGCCATGGCGGCGGCGAACGCGATCCTCGTGCCGCTGCAATGCGAGTTCTTCGCGCTGGAGGGCCTGTCGCAGCTGCTGAAGACGGTGGAGCAGGTGCGCACCACGCTGAATCCGGGGCTTTCCATCCACGGCATCGTGCTGACCATGTTCGATGCGCGCAATAACCTCTCCAACCAGGTGGTGGAGGATGTGCGCCAGTTCATGGGCGACAAGGTCTATGAGACGATCATCCCGCGCAATGTGCGGGTCTCCGAGGCGCCGTCCTATGGCAAGCCGGTGCTGCTCTATGATCTCAAATGCGTCGGGTCGCAGGCCTATCTTCGTCTCGCATCCGAAATAATTCAACGCGAGCGCGCTCTGCGCGCGACGGCGGCGTAAGGGGAGGCGGCGATGGCGATGGCCGAGGATGGCGGGCGCAACCGGCTCGGGCGGGGTCTTGCGGCCCTGATCGGCGATATGGCCGATATGAGCGATCTCGGCGGCGAGCGGGCCCGTTCCGCGCCGGCGGGAGGCGCGCGGCGCGTGCCGGTCGCCTTCATCAAGCCGAACCCGCACAACCCGCGCCGGACCTTCGCCGAGGAGGATCTGGAGGATCTCGCCGCCTCGATCCGCGAGCGCGGCATCATCCAGCCCATCGTGGTGCGGGCCGATCCGGCCAATCGCGAGCATTACGAGATCGTCGCCGGTGAGCGGCGCTGGCGCGCCTCGCAGCGCGCCGGCCTGCACGAGGTGCCGATCGTCGTCATCGAGGTGGATGACCGGCAGGCGCTGGAAATCGCCATCATCGAGAACGTCCAGCGCGCCGACCTCAACCCGCTGGAAGAGGCGGCAGGCTATCAGTCGCTCGCCGACCAGTTCGGCTATTCGCAGAACGACCTCGCCAAGGTGATCGGCAAGAGCCGCTCGCATGTGGCCAACACGATGCGCCTCCTGCGCCTGCCGGAGAGCGTGAAGGCCTATCTGGCCGATGGCCGCCTCTCCGCCGGCCATGCCCGCGCGCTGCTGACGCAGGACGACCCGGAGACGCTGGCGCGCGAGATCGTCGAGCGCGGCATGAATGTGCGCGCCATCGAGGCGCTGGCGCAGGAGCTGAACGAGGCCAAGGCGGAAGCCGCCGGCAAGCCGACGCGCAAGCCGCGCACGCCCCCGGCACTCGATGCCGATACGGCGGCGCTGCAGCGCCGGCTCTCCGACGAGCTCGGCCTCCAGGTCACGCTGCGCCATGATGGCGAGGCGGGCGAAATCCGCATCCGCTACGCCTCGCTCGACCAGCTCGACGAGGTCTGCCGGCGCCTCGCGAACGGCTGACGTGCTATGGGCTGAGGGCCGGGTCTAGCCCCGGCGGGCCTGCGTCGCGAGCTGCAACAGCGCGCGCTCGGCGATGGATGGCCCAAGCCCGGCATGGCGGCGGGCGGCCAGCAGCGCATCGTCCAGCGACAGCAGGGCGGTGACAAGGCGCGGCACGGTCCAGCTGCGCAGCGCCTTCTCGACCAGCGGCTTGCGGCGGAAATGGATGGCCGGGCGGGCGGATTCGACCGCGCGCTCCGGGCTGCCGCCCTGCTCGATGGAGAGCCGCATCTGATGCAGCGACTGGCCGGCCCGGCACACGGAGCCGAGAATGATGTCGGCTCGCATTCCCTCATGCGTCGCCTTGGCGAAGGCCGTGCTCATCTCCGCCGGCTGGCCGGCAAAGGCGCTGTCGGCGATCTCGTCCAGCGCAAGGCTCGAGGCGTCGCCGACAATGGCGCGCACATGCTCGGTGGTGATGCGCGGTTCGCCGGCGGCATAGAGCAGCAGCTTGGAAATCTCGCCGCGCGAGGCCATGCGGTCGCCGCCGAGCAGCCCCATCAGCTCGGCGCGGGCGTCGCGGTCGATGGGAATGTTGGCCTCGGCCGTCATGGTGTCGATGAGGCGGGAGAGGTCGCGGTCGCTATCGGCGTAGCAGACGATGGCATTGGCGCGCGGCGAGCCTTCGCACAGCGCACGCAGGCCCGCGCCGCGCTTGAGATCGCCGGCCTCGATCACCACCACGGCGTCGGAAATCGGCGCCGCCAGCAGCGCCTCGACGGCCGGGACGATGTTGCGGCTGCCAGCGCGCAGCGAGATCACCCGCCGCCCGCCGAACAGCGCCACGGTGCCGGCTTCATCCACCAGCCGACCGGGATCGCCGGAAATCTCGTCGCCATCGAGCCGGATCAGGCCGAACGGATCGGTCGAGCCGTCCATGGCCTTGGCGAGATAGGCGCGGGCGCGCTCGCGGACCAGGCCGCTATCGGGCCCGAACAGCAGCAGCACCGGGCGCACCGTGTCGATGCGCGAGAGCGTCGCCTCGACGTCGGCCGGGCGGACGGCAACCATCCGGTCAGCTCTTCGGCGGCGGGGCGATGAAGTAGGAGGCGAGCTGGCCGCGGATCATCTCGGCCGCCACGCGGGAGGCGCGGTTCTGCGCGTCGCGCAGGGCCCGCTCGCGGGCGAAGCGCTGGTAGCCGGAATCGATCGAGGCCTTGCCGAAGGCGGTGCCCGTGGTCACCGGCGTGGGCTTGGCGCCCGCCTTCACCGGCTTGGTGGTGTCGATGAGCTGCCAGTTGACATCGACCGACACCAGCTCGACTTCCGGCAGGCCGGTATAGGGATCGACCACCGCCGCAACCGAGCTGTCATTGACCTGGAGGATGAGCTGGTAGGGCGCTCCGGCCGGGTTGCCGGCACCGCCGGTCAGGTCGAAGATCAGGTCGTTGCGCACCTCGTTGCCGACGCGGCCGGGCGCGAACACGATCTCGATCTGCCCGAACTTGTCGGACAATTTGCTGCCGTCGCCGGTGTCCTCGGCATACATCGGCCGGAAGCACCCGGCGGTGGAAAGCGCGAGCAGCCCGGCGCAGGCAAGGCCCAGCAGGCGGCGGCGGGAGGGCAGGCGGGTCCGGTCAAGCGACGACATTCACGATCCTCTGAGGAACCACGATGATACGCTTCGGCGGGCGCCCGTCGAGAGCTTGAGCGATAAGGTCGAGCGCCAGCACGGCCTTCTCGACCTCGGCCGGCGCGGCGTCCTTGGGCACGGTGATCTCCCCGCGACGCTTGCCGTTGATTTGAATCGGAAGCGTAACGGTATCGTCCACCAGCAAGGCCGGCTCCACCGCTGGCCAGCCGGCCGTCGCGGCGAGACCGTCCCGGCCGAGCACCGTCCAGCATTCTTCCGCCAGATGCGGCACCATTGGGGCGACCACCGCCACCAGGAATTCCGCCGCCTCGCGCAGGGCGAAGCCGAGATCCGGGGTGATGCCGCCCTTGCGGGCGCTGACGATGGCATCGCCGAACACATTGGCGAAGCTGTGCACGCGGGCGACGGCGACGTTGAAGCGCAGACGCTCCACGTCTTCCTCGACCTGCGCCGCCAGACGGTGAGATGCGCGGCGCAGATCTACCGATTCGGTGCCGAAACTTTCCGGCGTGGCCTCGCGAACGCCCTCGGCGAGCTCCACCGCGTCGCCGACGAGGCGCCAGATGCGCTGCACGAAGCGCCAGGCGCCCTCGATGCCGGCGCTGGTCCATTCGCTATCGCGCTCGGGCGGGGTGTCGGAGAGCATGAACCAGCGCGCGCAATCGACGCCATAGGTGTCGGCGACGATCTCCGGCGGGACCACGTTCTTCTTCGACTTCGACATCTTCTCGGGCGCGCCGACCGTGACCGGCTCGTCAGTCCCGACCTTCACCGCCGTGCCGTCCGCCCGCTTCTCGACCTCCTCGGGGAACAGCCACTTGCCGGCGCCGTCCTTATAGGTCTCGTGGACGATCATGCCCTGCGTGAACAGGCCGGCGAACGGTTCCTCGATGGAGACCCGGCCGATCTTCTTCAGCGTGCGCACGAAGAAGCGGGAATAGAGCAAGTGCAGGATCGCGTGCTCGATGCCGCCAATATACTGGTCGACCGGCAGCCAGTGGTCGGCCGCGCCCTTCTGGAGCGGCGCCGTGCCGGGCTCGGCGGCGAAGCGGGCGAAGTACCAGGACGAATCCACGAAGGTGTCCATCGTGTCCGTCTCGCGCCGGGCCGGCTCGCCGCAATGCGGGCAGGCGACATGCTTCCAGGTCGGGTGCCGGTCCAGCGGGTTGCCCGGCTGGTCGAAGGTCACATCCTCCGGCAGGCGCACGGGAAGCTGGTCGGCGGGCACCGGCACCGGGCCGCAGCTGTCGCAATGGATGATCGGGATCGGGCAGCCCCAGTAGCGCTGGCGCGAAATGCCCCAGTCGCGCAGGCGGTAATTCACCGCGCGCTCGCCCACCGGCGCATTGCCGAGAATCTGGTTCTCCAGCTTCAGCGCCACCTTCTCCTTCGCCTCGGGCACCGAGAGGCCGTCGAGGAAGCCGGAATTGAACAGCGTGCCGTCGCCGTCATAGGGCGCGTCCGCCACGGAGAACTGCGCCGGGTCGGTGCCGGGCGGCAGCACGACCGGAGTGATCGGCAGGCCATATTTGCGGGCGAAGTCGTGGTCGCGCTGGTCATGCGCCGGGCAGCCGAAAATGGCGCCGGTGCCGTATTCCATCAGCACGAAATTGGCGACGTAAACCGGCACCGGCGCCCCGCCCAGCGGGTGAGCGACAGTGAGGCCGGTGTCGAAGCCCATCTTCTCCTGCGTCTCGATCTCGGCGGTCGAGGTGCCGCCGCGCCGGCATTCCTCGACGAAGGAAGCGAGCGCCGGATTGCCGGCGGCGAGCTGTTCGGTCAGCGGATGGCCGGGCGAGAGGGCGAGGAAGGAGGCGCCGAACAGCGTGTCCGGGCGGGTCGTGTAGACCTTGATCTCCTTCGGGAGAGCCTCCGGCGCGTTCTCGATGACGAAGCGCACATGCAGGCCTTCCGAGCGGCCGATCCAGTTGCGCTGCATGAGGCGCACCTTGTCGGGCCAGCGCTCCAGCGTGTCGAGCCCGGCGAGCAGTTCCTCGGCGGCGTCGGAGATGCGGAAGAACCACTGGGCGAGCTTGCGTCGTTCGACCAGCGCGCCCGAGCGCCAGCCGCGCCCGTCGATCACCTGCTCATTGGCGAGCACGGTGTTGTCGACCGGATCCCAGTTCACCTCGCTCTCGCGGCGGTAGACATGGCCGCCCTTGAGGAACTCAAGGAAGATGCGCTGCTGCTCGCCATAATAGTCGGGATCGCAGGTGGCGATCTCGCGCGACCAGTCGAGCGACAGGCCGAGCAGCTTCAGCTGCTCGCGCATGGTGGCGATGTTCTCGTAGGTCCACTTGCCCGGATGGGTGTTGCGCTCGATCGCGGCGTTCTCCGCCGGCAGGCCGAAAGCGTCCCACCCCATGGGATGCAGGACGTTGAAGCCCTTCATCCGCTTGAAGCGGGCCACCACGTCGCCCATCACATAGTTGCGGCCATGGCCGATATGGATGCGCCCCGACGGGTAGGGGAACATCTCGAGCACGTAATATTTGGGGCGCGGGTCGTCATTGCGGGTGCGGTAGATGCCGCGTTCGTCCCAGATCTTCTGCCAGCGGGGCTCGGCCTCGCGGGCATTGTAACGCTCGGTGCTCATGATCGGCTTCTATGGGGCAGGCTTTAGGGGCGCAGGCTCGGGAAAGGGGCGGATCGGCGTGAAACCGATGGCCGGGGACTAGGCACGAACTGGGCCGCCGGGTCAACCGCCCGGCGTGTCAGGCGCCCCGGGGCGTCAGCTGCCCGGCCGAAGTCCGCCGCCGCGCCGCGCGCTGCCGGGCGCGCGCGCCGCCATGCCGGGCTCGACCTTCTCCGCCAGCCGCACCCGGTTGCGGCCACCATGCTTGGCTTCATAGAGCGCCATGTCCGCCGCGACGAACAGGTCGGCGCGGGCGAGATCGGCTCCCGGTGTGCAGGCCGCCGCGCCGACGCTTACCGTGACCCAGCCGCCGGGCAGGCCGGCATGGGGGATGGCGAGGCTCTCCACCGCCATGCGCAGCCGCTCGGCGAGATCACTGGCCGCCGCCAGCCCGCTGCCGGGCATCAGCACCGCGAATTCCTCGCCGCCGATGCGGGCCGCGACATCGGTGGCACGCACCCCGCCCGCCAGCAATTGCGCGACGGCGCGGATGCAGCCATCGCCCTCGCGATGGCCGTAGCGGTCATTGAAGGACTTGAAGCTGTCGATGTCGATCAGCAGGATGGCCAGCGGCTGCTGCGCGTTCCATTGCAGCGCGAACACCGTGTCGAAGCTGCGCCGGTTGGCGATGCCGGTCAGCGGATCGAGGCTGGCGAGCGAGTTCAGCCGGCGGTTGGCGTTGCGCAGCGCGCCCTCGCGGCGGGTGAGTTCGCCGCTCATCGCCTCGAAGGCGGTGACCAGCGGCTGGAGCTCGACGATGCGGGTGTCGCTGCGCGTCTCGTCCTGCTCGCCCCGGCCGAAGCGGATCAACCGCTCGGCCAGCACCTGTACCGGGCGGACGATGAGATGCGAGCCGGCGAGCCACAGGCTGATGAGCATGAGCGTGCTCACCGCCAGCATGGCGAGGCCGGCGCGCCAGGTCGCCTGTTCGACCGGGCCCATGATGGTCGCCTGATCCATGCCGACGATAAGATGCATGTTGGTCTCGGCGAGCCGCGCATAGGCATAGACGCGGCGCACACCGTCCGGCCCATCGGCGACCAGCGTGCCGCGCGTGGAGGACAAAGCCCGCGCCACCGCCGGCATGCCGATCAGGTTCGCCCCGATCTGCGCCGCCTCGTCGGGATAGGTAAGCATGGCCCGGCCCGACGGGTTCACCACGATCGCCTGCGAGCCGACGCCGAGATCGGTGAGCACGCTGTGGGGAAACAGTTCGCTCATGCCGACGCGGCCGAGAAACATGCCGGCCATCGAACCGTCCGTCGTATGGACAGGCTGGGCGGCGAGCACGCTCGGGGCGCCGATGACATAGTTGCGCTCGATCGCCTCGATCGAATAGAGCCCCTGGCTTGCGAGGCGGTAATAGCTGCGGCCGGACACGTCGAGCCCGACCCCGCCGGGGTTTGTGGCGCACCGGACGATGCCGCTTCCATTGACGATGGCCAGTGCTTCAAGCATCGGCGCCACCTGGACGATGCGATCCAGCAGCGCGCAGTCCTGCGGTCCGCCAAAGCCGGGATTGTCCTGTGGCCGGTCATCGTCGGTCGAGCGGCGCAGGTCGACCGGCAGCAGCCAGGGATCGGCGGAGAGGGTGGCGAGCACCGCCCGCGCCGAGGCGAGCGTCTGGTTGTACTGCGCCATGCCACGGTCCAGCATGTCGAGCACGCGCCCCTCGGCGGCGGCGAGGTTGTCGGCGTGGAGCTGGACGATGCTGACCGTGCGCTCGGCGATCACCAGCAGCATGGCGCCCAGCGCGATGGCGGCGAGCCGCAGCCGCAGGCTTACCGAGCGCGTGCGCCGGCGCGCCGGTGTGGCGGTTACAGAAGGTGATGCAAGGGAGACCGGCTCCGCCGGGGAGGCGGCGCGGTCCAGTGGCTGGTCCACGATGAGGTCACGTCCGGCGTCGGGCCTGAGAATAAAGGGAATCTAGGGCGACAACCGCGCCGCGACAAGGAAGGCCCGCTCGTCTTGCCGGGCGGCGTATGTATTGACACGGGCGACGCGGCTGCCCATTCCGGGCGGACAGCCGGGGAGGACAGCATGGATAGCGGGCAGGCATCGGGTGTGACGGCGCGGCTCGCCGAGGTCCGGGCGCGGATCGCGCAGGCCTGCGCCGATGCCGGGCGGGCGCCGGAGAGCGTGAAGCTGATCGCCGTCTCCAAGACCTTCGGCGCCGAGCATATGGCGCCCGCGCTGGAAGCCGGCCAGCGCCTGTTCGGCGAGAACCGCGTGCAGGAGGCCAAGGGGAAGTGGCCGGCGCTGCGCGCGGCGACGCCGGATATCGAGCTGCATCTCATCGGCCCCTTGCAGACCAACAAGGTACGCGAGGCGCTCGGCCTGTTCGACGTGATCCACACGCTGGACCGTCCCTCGCTGGCGCAGGCGCTCGCCAAGGAGATCGCGCGGCTGGAAGGGCCTGCCCCGCGCCTGCTGGTGCAGGTCAACACTGGCGAGGAGCCGCAAAAGGCCGGCATTCCCCCGCAGGAAGCGGATGCCTTCATCGCCGCTTGCCGGGAGGAGCATGGGCTCACGGTCAGCGGGCTGATGTGCATCCCGCCCGCCCACGAGCCGGCCGCGCCGCATTTCGCCCTGCTCGCCAAGATCGCGGCGCGCAACGGGGTCGATATGCTCTCCATGGGGATGAGCGGGGATTTCGAGACCGCCATCATGCTGGGCGCTACCCATGTGCGGGTGGGCAGCGCGATTTTCGGCGGTCGCTGAGCCTCAGCCGACCTTGATCGCGGTGCGCGGGGTGATCCGCGCCAGCAGCCAGCGCAGATCCTTGCGTCGGAAGGCGACGCAGCCGGCGGTGGGCTCGAATCCCGGCCGGGCGAGATGCAGGAACACCGCCGAACCGCCGCGCGTCTTGCGCGGGCGCTCATTGTGGTCGAGCACCACGACGAGGTCATAGAGCCCGTCGGGGCGCCACATCTCCTCATGCGAGGCGGCGAAGGGAAGGCGCACGGGGCGGTTATAGCGCCCGTCGGCGGGGTCATCGCACCAGCCATCCTCCGGACGGGTCCGCCGCACGGGCAGGGCGGTCGAGGGGCGCACGCCGTGATCGGCGCGGTAGCGCACTTCGCGCGCATGCCAGATGCCGGCGGGCGTCACGCCGTCACCCTCGCGCTTCAACGCGTGGATTCCGCTACGTCCGAGCGCGACCGGTATCCGGATGGCGCCGACGAGCAGCCAGCCGCGCGTCGGGGCTCCCGGACGGGGCACGACGCGTATCACCCGCGTCTTCGAGGTGGATTTCGACAGGTTTTCGCGGCGAAGGGCCTTCTTATTCACGCCATTTCCGTTCACGATCACGTCACGTGCCCGCTGCCCTCTCGGGCAGGGGTCCACCGACTCTTGCCGAATGCCTCCGGCCTGCCTACTCGGGGACTGAACGGCAATCCATCCGACGCCGCCCGTGTGGTCCAGCTTGGCCGGCCGGCGCGGCGCGAACAAGAGGTTCGGGGAAGCGGACATGGCGAATGCGCATCGAGTCCTGGTGGTCGAGGACGACAAGGATCTGCGGGACGCGCTGGTAGAACAGCTCTCGCTCTACGACGAATTCGAGATCGTTGCCGAGGAAACCGCGCAGGGTGCGATCACTGCCGTCGAGGCCAATCGCATTGATCTGGTGCTGATGGATGTCGGCCTGCCGGACATGGACGGGCGCGAAGCGGTGCGCAAGATGCGCCAGGGCGGCTTCAAGGCGCCGGTCATCATGCTGACTGGCCACGATACCGACAGCGACACCATCATGGGGCTGGAAGCCGGGGCGAACGACTACGTCACCAAGCCGTTCCGCTTCGCCGTGCTGCTCGCCCGCATCCGCGCCCAGATGCGCTCGCATGAGGCGAGCGAGGACGCGGTTTTCACCATCGGCCCGTACACCTTCCGGCCGGGCGCGAAGATGCTGGTCACGGAGCGCAACTCCAAGATCCGCCTCACGGAAAAGGAGACGGCGATCCTGCGCTATCTCTACCGCGCGGGGAAGAAGCCGGTGGCGCGCGAGATTCTGCTGCAGGAAGTGTGGGGCTACAATTCCGGCGTGACCACGCACACGCTGGAAACCCACATCTACCGCCTGCGGCAGAAGATCGAGAAGGATCCGTCCCACCCCAACCTGCTCGCCACGGAGGCGGGCGGCTACAAATTGCTGCCGTGAGCCGGGGCGGCGGAGCGATTCGCCGCGCCGGACCGAGTTCATCGTCTGGCCGGAGTCGAACGCGCCCGCATGTCCATCGAGGACGACATCGCCCTGCTTGAGACCGTGCCGATGCTGAACATGCTCGGTCGCGATGCCTTGCGGGCGATTGCCATCAGCGCCGATAACCGGCCGCTGAACCGCGGCGAGATCCTGTTTCGCGAGGGCCAGTTCGCCGAAGCCGCCTTCGTCGTGGCGAGCGGCACGCTGAGTGTGGCGCGGGAAGACGCCAATCTGGCGCGGCGGCCCGGCCAGACCATCCAGGTCGGGCGCGGGGCGCTGCTCGGCGAGATGGCGCTGCTGACCGAGACCAAGCGGCCGGCGACGGCGATGGCGGTGGAGCCCTCGACCGTGCTGCGCATTCCCCGCGTCATCTTCATGCGCACCATTGAGGGCTATCCCGATGTCGCGGTGCGGCTCACGCAGGCGCTGACCAACCGGGTGCAGGACACGCTGGCCGAACTCGACGCGGTGCGCCGGCGGCTCGACGCGCTGGAGCCGGCGCCCCGCCGGCCGCGCTGAGCGATGAGCGCTGCAGGTCGATGATCCCCGTCACGCCCCGCATTTCGCTCGACGAGTCCGAGCTGGAGGAGAGCTTCATCCGCGCGTCCGGGCCGGGTGGGCAGAACGTCAACAAGGTCTCGACCGCCGTCCAGCTCCGCTTCGATATGCGCAACTCCGGCTCGCTGCCGGAGGCGGTGAAGGAGCGGCTCGCCCGCATCGCCGGCCGCCGGCTCACCAATGACGGGGTGATCATCATCGTGGCCCAGCGCTTCCGCACGCAGGAGCGCAACCGCGAGGACGCGGTCGCCCGCCTGGTGGAGATGATCCGCGAGGCGGCGGTGGTGCCGATCACCCGCCGTCCAACCCGCCCGACGCTCGGCTCGAAGCTGCGCCGGCTGGAAGGCAAGGCCAAGCGCTCCGGCATCAAGGCTGGCCGGCGCGACAAGCTCAGCATGGGCGGGGACGACTGAACCCCGGCGTGAGGCCTAGCGAGCCGCGTTCTTCACACGGCTCCCACCCTCACGCCGTCATCCCCGGGCTTGACCCGGGGATCCACGACTTTGGCAGGGCGCGGCGAGGCAAGACGTGGATGGCCGGGTCAAGCCCGGCCATGACGGTGTGCAGGTGGTGATGATGCGCTCGATGAGCGCCTTCGGCCCGCGATCCCGGCTCTGCGCTCCGCTTCGGCCGGGATGACGAAAGGACGGGGGTGGCATGTCGAAAGGGGCGCATCAGAAATCCGAGGCGATGCCCTTGTTCTCCCAGTCGCCATAGCGCACGGGCTCGGGCCCTTCGCGCCCGTCGATCTCGCGCGGCAGATCGAGCGGCGCCTGCGCGGCGCGGCGGGCAGCCGCTTCCGCCAGCGCCCGCTCGGCGGCCGGGGAGAGCGGGCGGCGCGACGCGGCTTCACTGGGTGACGCGGTCGGCGAAGGGGGTGGGGTTGTGTCCTCGGGCATGACCCATTGGAACCATCGCGAGGCCGGAGGCGTCAAGCATCGGGACGCGCCTGTCGCAGCGGCACCCGCGCCCTCACGCGATCTTGCGTCCGCCATGATCGCTTCCCATCCTCATAGGGAAAGTCGCGCGGGGCGGTCCCGCTTCGGCGCGGCGCATGAGAGGAACCGATGAACTATTTCCGTACCGCCATCCTGCTGGCCGGCATGACCGCGCTCTTCATGGCCGTCGGCTTCATGATCGGCGGGCGCGGCGGCATGATGATCGCGCTGGTGGTCGCCGCCGGCATGAACCTCTTCAGCTACTGGAATTCCGACCGCATGGTGCTCTCCATGTACGGCGCGCGCGAGGTCGACCGGACCAACGCGCCGGAGTTCTACGGCATGGTGGAGGAGCTGGCGGCGCGGGCGCAGCTGCCCATGCCGCGCGTCTACATCATCGACAACCCGCAGCCCAACGCCTTCGCCACCGGCCGCAACCCGCAAAACGCCGCGGTGGCGGCGACGACCGGCCTGCTCGATGCGCTGTCGCGTGAGGAAGTGGCGGGCGTGATGGCGCATGAGCTGGCGCACATCAAGCATTACGACACGCTGACCATGACGATCACCGCGACGCTGGCCGGCGCCGTCTCCATGCTCGCCAACTTCGCCATGTTCTTCGGCGGCAATCGCGAGAACAATAACAGCCCGTTCGGCGTGATCGGCACCATCGCCATGATGATCCTCGCCCCGCTCGCCGCGATGGTGGTGCAGATGGCGGTGTCGCGCTCGCGCGAATATGAGGCGGATCGGATCGGCGCGGAGATCTGCGGCCAGCCGCTCTGGCTCGCCTCGGCGCTCGCCAAGATCGCCAATGCCGCCCACCGCGTGCCGAACATGCCGGCCGAGCACAATCCGGCCACCGCGCACATGTTCATCATCAACCCGCTCTCGGGCGAGCGCATGGACAACCTGTTCTCCACCCATCCGGCGACGGAGAACCGCATCGCTGCCTTGCAGGCGCTGGCGCAGCAGATGGGCGGCGGTGGTTTCGCGCCGGCCGCTGCCGCCGCAGCGTCCTCCCCTGCGGCGCCGGGTGGCCCGTGGGGCGGGGCGCAGCCCAGCACCCCGGCGCGCGGACCGTGGGGGCGCCGTTCGTCGGGCTCCTCGCCACGCCGGCCCTGGGGTTGAGGCCTCCCGCGATGCTTCCGGCGGCGGGGTTTTCCCCATCATGCCGCCGCTGCGGGCGACAAGGCTGGAGTGAAGCTGGCCGCTCTGCGCCACGACGCTTGAAAAAGCGGGGCTTCGCGGCTATCAGAAGCCGCGCGCCGCTTTAGCTCAGTTGGTAGAGCATCGCATTCGTAATGCGGAGGTCGTCAGTTCGAGTCTGACAAGCGGCACCACCTCCCCCTGACAATCTGCCTTCGATGCCCGTGAGAGCCATGCGCCCGCGCGCAAAAAAGGCGCGGACCGAAGCGATCCGCGCCTTGTGAACAGGCCGTCAGCCTAGCGATCAGCGCCAGACATACCAGCAGTCGCGATAACGGCGACCCCAGCGGTCACGGCGCCAGCCGCACACCCGCTCGCGACGCCGGCGACGGCGGCGGTAATAGCCCGGCGGCGGGCCGGGCGGGCGACCCCGCGGGGGACCGGGAGGTCCAGGCGGACCCCACTGCGCCTGATCGATCGGGGTGCCATCCGGCGCCTCGGCGACGACATCGAGAATGTCCGCGTCGGGCCCGATCGCGTCGGCCGGCGCGGCCCCGGCCTCGATATCCTTGAGTTGGCTCAGCGGCGTCGCCCGCGCGGGCGTCAAGGCCAAGCCAAGGGTCGCGCCGGCGCCGACGAGGCCGGCCAGACCCATCATAAAACCACGTCTGTCCACATCATACTCCCAACATACCGTCCCCAAGGGACGGTTCTGCCGACCGCAGCCTCAACGTGGAAGGTGGGCGCGCGGTTCCACCGGGCGTGTGCAGCGGGGAGATCACACCCGAGATCAGACGAGCTGCGGCGCGTACCATTCATGGCCGGAGCGGCCGGCCCGCTTGAGCCTGTACAGCGCCTCGTCGGCATGGCGGAGCAGGTCGGACAGGTTGTCGGCGTCCGCCCGGTAGTGGCTGATGCCGATGGCGGCACCAAGCGGGGTCGTATCTTCGCCCACCGTGAAGGGGGACGCAAAGGCGGCCGCGATCGCCGCGCAGACCCGCTCGGCCTCGCCCGCCGCATCCTCATGCTCGATAAGGATGGCGAACTCATCGCCGCCCAGCCGGCACACGAAAGCCGGCGCGGTCGCGCCTTCCAGCCGCCGCGCCACCATCGAGAGCACCATGTCGCCGATCTCGTGACCGAATCGGTCGTTCACCGGCTTGAAGCGGTCGAGATCGAGTATCATCAGGGCGAGATCCGTGGGCTGCCGCGCCATTGCCTCGGTCCAGCGCGCCTGAAGCGCGCGCCGGTTCGGCAGGCCGGTGAGCGGATCCTCGAAGGCGATGCGCCGCAGCGCATCCTCCGCCAGCTTGCGCGCCGAGATGTCCTCGAAGGTGGCGATGGCGACGCCCGCCTCGTGCAGCAGGATGCCGCGATGCTGCACGGTAAGCGTCTTGCCGTCGGCGCAGAGGACGTCGATCTCTTCCGGCGGAACCTCGGTGGTGCCGTGCTGGGCCCGATTCCAGATCTCGCGCCAGCGCATCCGCGCCCGGCAGCGTTTCTCCTCTTCCGGGTAGGCGACATCAATCCAGTCATCCACCGTGGCGAAGGCGTCCTGGTGATAGCCGAAGGTCTTCGTGAAGGCCCGGTTGACGAAGCGGATGCGTCCGTCCGGCATCGTCGCCCAGGAAAGCGGGGTTGGAACGGCGTCGAGGATGAGGTGGAGATCCTCGTGCCCCTCGATTATTGGCCGGTTCAACCTGTCGATCATGTGCCGTGGTGCCTTGCTGCGAGTGCGGTCTGTTGGCGGCGATCATAGGCCAGCGAGGCTTGAGCGGCCATGGCGGGTTACCGTTACGGACGCTTGTGCCGAATCAGGCGGTGCGCGATAGTCCGCCAACTCTGTGAGAGGTCGGCCATGGTCAGGATTGCTCCGCTCGTGAAAGTCGCTTTGGCGCTGGCTGTTCTGGCGCCCGCGCTGGTGGTTGCGGCCCCGCCGGCCCATGCCAACAATACCGGCGCCTTCATCGGCGGGCTGGTGGGCGGCGCCATCCTCGGCTCCGCCCTCACCGCCGCGACCCGCCCGCCACCGCCGCCGCGCTATTACTATCCGCCGCCGCCGCCCCCGCCCCCGGTGTACCGCCCCGCCCCGGTCTATGGTCCGGGCTATTGCGGTGCGCCGCCTTACCCGCCCTGCCGCACGCCGGTCTACTGAGACTTTCCTCGTTCCGCTGACGCGACAGGGCCTTGATCCATGCGCACTGCCACATTCGCCGCCTTCACCGCCCTGTCGCTGCTCGCTTGTGGCGGCGCCGCGCTGGCGCAGAGCCCCGCCCCGGCGGCCGAGACCCCGGCGAGCAGCGCGCCCGCGGACTCGGTGGTGCCCGACCTGCCGCCGCCGGCTGACTGCACCTTCACCAAGGTATTCGTCTGCCAGACGGGTGGCTGCGGCCCGGACAAGGAACTCGGTACGGTCGATCTGCCGGCGCGCGTGCTGGTGCATTATCCCAAGCGCATCATCGCCAGCGTTTCCGATGACGGGCTTCCGCATGTCAGCGAGATCGTCACGGCCTCCAGCGCCGGTGACAACATCACACTTCAGGGCATGGACGGGCTGGTCGGCTGGGTGATGCAGCTCTCGCGCACCGATCCGGATGTGTCGCTGACGATCGTGTCCAACGAAAAGGTCATGACCTCCTTCGGCACCTGCAAGCCGGCGCCCTGACGGTTATAAAATACCGTCGTGCAAGGTGCTTGCTCCGGCGGCGCGGGTGACTATAGTCCGCGCCGGTTTTGGCGGGTGTGGCGGAACCGGTAGACGCGGCGGACTCAAAATCCGTTTCTGGTGACAGAGTGTCGGTTCGAGTCCGACCACCCGCACCATCCCTTCGACATCAGGGATGGTCGCCCCCTCAGGCTGCGGCCTGTTCTCTCCTCAATTGACGAACAGGCGCGCATCCGTTGCGTCCCAGGCGAGGCGCACCCTCGCGCCGATTTCCGGCGTCTGCGGCAGCGCCGCGCTGGCGGCCGGCAGGCGCAGATTGACGCTTGCGCCCCAGCCGGTCGCCACCGTGAAGTGGAACGTCTCGCCGATGAAGGTTGCGTCCGCCAGCACGCCGTCGATGCCCGGCGCGCCGGCCTCGGCGAAGCGTAGCCGGTCCGGCCGGATCATCAGCGCCGCATCATGGCCGGGCGCCGGCGTGCCGTGCAGCGGCTGGCCGGCGATGCGGCTGCCATCGGGGAAGACGATCTCCGCCCGCGTGCCGTCGCGGGCGGCGAGCTTGCCTTCCAGAAAGTTGGAATGGCCGACAAATCCAGCCACGAAGCGGCTTTCCGGCCGCTCATAGAGCTCGCGGCCCTTGCCGATCTGCTCGATGCGGCCATGGTTGAACAAGGCGATGCGGTCGGAAAGGCTGAGCGCCTCCTCCTGATCGTGCGTCACGTAGAGTATGGTGACACCGGTCTCGCGGTGGATGCGGCGGATCTCGCCCTGGATCTCCTCGCGCAGCTTCTTGTCCAGCGCGGAGAGCGGCTCGTCCATCAAGAGCAGCGGCGGGTCATAGGCGAGCGCGCGGGCGAGCGCGACGCGCTGCTGCTGGCCGCCGGACATCTGCGCGGGCAGGCGCCCGGCGAAGTTTTCCAGCCGTACCAGAGCCAGCATCTCCTCGACCTTGCGGGCGATTTCCGCCGCCGGCCGGCGCCGCACGCGCAAGGGAAAGGCGACGTTCTCGGCCACGGTGAGGTGCGGGAACAGCGTGTAGCGCTGGAACACCATGCCGATGTTCCGCTTGTTCGAGGGTTCAGTGAGGATGCTGCGCCCCTCCAGCCGCACATCGCCGCGCGTCGGCTCGAAGAAGCCGGCGATCATGTAGAGCGTCGTGCTCTTGCCCGAGCCGGACGGCCCGAGAAAGGTGACGAACTCGCCGCGCGCGATCTCCAGCGAGACGTCATCGACGGCGGTGACGTTGCCGAACGTCTTGGAAATATGAGCGATTTCCAGAAAGGTCATGAGCGGGCGTCCTTGCGGAAAAAGGCGGCAAGCGCCATGAGGCCGGCGGTGAGCGCGATCAGCAGCGTCGACACAGCGGCGATGACCGGGGAGAGATCCTGGCGCAGCGTGCCGAAAATGCGCACCGGCAGGGTCTGCAAATCCGGGCTCGCCATGAAGATGGCGATCACCACCTCGTCCCAGGAGGCGAGGAAGGAGAAGATCGCCGCGCTGATGAGGCCGAGGCGGATGCCGGGCAGCGTCACGCGGATCTTGGCCTCCAGCGGGCTCGCGCCGCAGACGATGGCGGCGGTCTCGATATCGCGGTCAAACCGTTCCAGCGCATTGGAAATCGCGATGATGGAGAAGGGCAGGGCGATGACCAGATGGGCGAGGACGAAGCCCAGAAACGTGCCGTTGAGGTGCAGGCGCAGGAAGAAGGCGTATAATGCTACCGCCAGCACCACCACGGGCAGGATCATCGGCGTGAGGAACAGCGCGCGCAGCGCCGCGCGGCCGCGGAAGGTACCGCGGGTGAGGCCGAAGGAGGCCATAAGGCCGATCAGCACCGAGAGCACCGTCACCACGGCGGCGATCTGGAAGCTGGTGAGGAAGGAGGCGAGCCAGTCGGGATCGTCGAACAGCGCCTCATACCAGCGCAGCGTCCAGCCCGGCGGGGGGAATTGCAGCCATTGCGAGGAGCCGAAGGACAGCGCGACTATGAGCAGGATCGGCAGCAGCAGATAGGCGCCGACCAGCCCCGCAATCAGGATGAGGGCGACGCGCCAGGCGCCGAGACGGGCGAAATCGAGCAGCATGGCGGCCTAGCTCCTCGTCTCGCCGAAGCCGAAAAAGCGAAGCTGGATCATATAGATGGCCAGCGTGATGACGAGCAGCACCAGCGCCGCCGCGCCCGCCAGCCCCCAGTCGAGCAGGGACTGCACAAGCTGGGCGATCAACTCCGCCAGCATCATGTTGGCGGTGCCGCCAAGCAGCGCGGGGGTAATAAAATACCCAAGCGACATGACGAACACCATCAGAGCGCCGGCGGCGATGCCCGAGCCGGTGAGCGGCAGCATCACGCGGGTGAAGGCCTGCCAGCGGCTCGCGCCGCACAGGGCAGCGGCCTGGAAGATGGCGGGGTCCATGGCCTTGATGGTGGCGTGCAGCGGCAGGATCATGAAAGGTAACATGATATAGGTCATGCCGATGGTGACGCCGACGAGGTTGTTGATCAGCGGCAGCGGCTCGGAAATGAGGCCGAGATTCATCAGCGTGCGGTTGATGATGCCGGTGCGCTGCAGCAGCACCATCCAGGCATAGGTGCGGGCCAGAAGATTGGTCCACATCGACAGGATGACGATGGCGAAGAGGAGCCGCGACCAGACGCTCGGCGCGATGGCCAGGAACCAAGCCACGGGAAAACCTAGCAGAACCGTCACAACGGTGACCGTGCCGGCGACCAGGAAGGTGTTGCCGAGCACCTTCAGATAGGTCGTGGAGGCGAAGAAGGCGGCGTAGTTCTGCAGGCCCGGCTCCGGCTCCAGCACGCTGCGCAGCAGCAGCGCCAGCACGGGAATGACGAAGACGAAGGAAACCAGAACCAGCGCAGGCAGCACGGGCGCGAGCCCCCGGCCGCGCCGGCGGGGCGCGCTGGAGGTAGTATGAGGCCGTTCGGTCGCCGTCAGGTCGGTCACGGTCATCAGGGCTCGATCAGGCTCGCTCAAAGGCGGTTCGATGAGTGCAGTCAGGTGGACGATCAGGCCGATGTGGCCAATGCGTGTGGCGTGGGTGACCAGTCGCGACAGGATCGTTCCGGGCACGAGGACCGGCTCCGCCTTGGGCGGGGCCGGTCTCCGTTCACGTTCCTCGGGGCGCCGCTTCCGGCGCCTGCCAGATCACTGCGCCTGCCGGATCACTGGGCCTGCCACGCGTACCAGCGCTTGCCGATCTCGTCGCGATGGGCGGCCCAGTAGCCCATGTCGAGATTGATCTGCGAGCCGGTGTGCTTGTCGGGCAGGTTGGCGGCGACGTCCTTCGGCATCAGCGCGGCGGACTTCACATTGACCGGGGCATAGCCGCTCTCCGTGGCGAAGCTCGCCTGCCCCTCGGGGCTGGTCGCCTCGGCGATGAACTTCATCGCCGCTTCCTTGTTCTTCGACCCCTTCGGCACCACCAGCATGTCGGCGGCGGTCAGGTTCTGCTCCCAGGACAGGCCGACCTTCTCACCGCTCTGCTGGAGCGCGAAGATGCGCCCGTTCCAGAACTGGCCGATCGGCGCCTCGCCCGAGGCGAGAAGCTGCTGCGATTGCGCGCCGGTGCCCCACCAGACGATGTCCTTCTTGATGCTGTCGAGCTTCTTGAAGGCGCGGTCGAGATCGAGCGGGTAGAGCTTGTCGGCCGGCACGCCGTCGGCCAGCAGGGCGATTTCCAGCACGCCGGGCGCGGCCCATTTGTAGAAGGTGCGCTTGCCGGGGAAGGCCTTGGTGTCGAACACGTCGGCCCAGCCCTTCGGCGCCTTGCCGCCGAGGCTCGCCGGATTGAAGCCGAGCACGAAGGAATAATAGAAGCTGCCCACCGCATGGTCGGTGACGAAGCGCGGGTCGAGATCGGCCCGCTTGACGATGGCGAAGTCGATCGGCTCGATCAGCCCGTCCTTGGCGGCGGCGGCGGCGAAATCGGCCTCCACGTCGACCACGTCCCAGGAGACATTGCCGCTCTCGACCATGGCTTTCAGCTTGCCGTAATCGGTCGGGCCGTCCTGCTTGACGGTGATGCCGGTTTCCTTGGTGAAGGGCACGGCCCAGCTCTTCTTCTGGGCGTCCTGCGTGGTGCCGCCCCAGCTGGTGAAGACGATGGAGCCGGACTGGGCGAGCGCGGCGCCGGCAAGGCCGGCCGTGAGGGCGAGGCCGGCGATCCAGCCGGCGCGGGAGTGGCGTGACATCATATTCCCCTTGGGTTTCGACATGTGGAAGGCGGCGCTTGGCGCGCTCGGGTCGTTGGTTCGGGTCGTTGGTTCGGGTCTTGGTCAATGGGGCGACGGGCCTCGGCCCGGCGCCGTGAGGGCAGCGCGGCTCAGTCGAGCGGCGAGAAGGCTGTGGGCGAAAAGGACGTCGGCAGGAGAATCTTGTTCTCCATGGTCTCGATCAGCGCCTGGATCTTCGGCAGGAAGACCTGCCAGGCGGGATCGGCGTTCAGCCGCGCGCGGCGGGCCGCGCGGTCATCGAGGCTCTCATAGGCCCAGATATGGACGATCTCGTTGAGCGGGCCGATCTCGCTGGTGAAATAGCCGACGAGGTTGCCGAGATAGCTTTTCTGCAGGGCGATGCCTTCGTCCGCGACCAGCTTCACATAGGCCGGCACCGCGCCCGTCTTCAGCCGGTAGGTGCGCATCTCATAGAGCATGGGAGCCTCAACGCATGACGAAGGGATCGTCGATCGGCGCGTCGGAGGTGCGCAGCCAGACCGACTTGGTGCGGGTGTAGTCGCGGATCGATTCCGCCCCGCCCTCGCGCCCGAGGCCCGACTGGCCATAGCCGCCAAAGGGCACGATGGGGGAGACGGCGCGGTAGGTGTTCACCCAGACGATGCCGGCCCGCAGCTTGCGGATCAGCCGGTGGGCGCGGGTGAGATCGCGGGTGAAGACACCGGAGGCGAGGCCGAACGGGCTGTCATTGGCTTTGGCGATGGCGTCCGCCTCATCGGTGAAGCCGATGACGCTGAGCACCGGGCCGAACAGCTCCTGCGCCGCGCAGGGCACTTCATTGCCGGCGCAGGCGAGGATGGTCGGCGCGTAATAATTGCCGGCTAAGAACCCGTCCGCACGGGTGCCACCGGTGACGAGCGTGGCGCCGGCTTCAAGGCTCGCGGCGACGACCTCCTCGATATGGGCGAGCTGGCGGGCGGTGGCGAGCGGGCCCATCTCGGTTGCCGGATCCTGCGGATCGCCGATGCGGATGCGGCGGGCTTTCTCGGTGAGGATGGCGATGAGCTTGTCGCGCACGCTCTGCTCGACGAAGAGGCGCGAGCCGGCGACGCAGCTCTGGCCGGAGGCGGCGAAGATGCCGGCGACGATGGCATTGGCCGCGCTGTCCAGATCGGCATCGGCGAAGACCAGCACCGGCGACTTGCCGCCGAGCTCCAGCGTCGTATAGGCGAGGTTCTCCGCCGTGTTGCGCACCACATGGCGCGCGGTGGAGGGCCCGCCGGTGAAGGCGACGCGGGAGACGAGCTTATGGGCGGTGAGCGTTCGCCCGCATTCCTCGCCGAAGCCGGTGAGGATGTTGACGACGCCGGGCGGGAAGCCCGCCTCATGCACCAGCCGGGCGAAGGCGAGCAGTGGCGCGGGACCTTCCTCGGACGCTTTCAGCACGACCGTGCAGCCCGCCGCCAGCGCCGGGCCGAGCTTCACCGCGGACAGGAAAAGCTGCGAGTTCCACGGCACCACGGC
Source organism: Ancylobacter sp. WKF20 (assembly GCF_029760895.1). Taxonomy (NCBI): domain Bacteria; kingdom Pseudomonadati; phylum Pseudomonadota; class Alphaproteobacteria; order Hyphomicrobiales; family Xanthobacteraceae; genus Ancylobacter; species Ancylobacter sp. WKF20. The sequence continues at coordinate 3,448,030 of NZ_CP121679.1, read as the reverse complement.
GGCGACGACGCCGATCGGCTCGCGGCGCAGCCAGGCTTCCATGTCCGGCTTGTCGACGGGCAGATGCGCGCCTTCCACCTTGTCGGCGAGTCCGCCGAAATAGCGGTAATACTCCGCGACATAGCCGATCTGCGCCCGCGTCTCGCGGATGATCTTGCCGGTGTCGCGGGTCTCAAGCTCCGCCAGCTCCTGCGCATGGGCGGCGACGAGATCGCCGAGCTTGAATAGCAGCTTGCCGCGCTGGGTGGCGGTGAGGTTCGCCCATGCCGGCGCGTCGAACGCGCGGTGGGCGGCCGCGACGGCGCGGTTCACGTCCTCAGCCGTGGCCGCTGGCATCACCGCCCAGGGCTGGCCGGTCGCCGGGTCAAGGCTCTCGAAACTCGCCCCGCCCGGCACGAAGGCGCCGTCGATATAGAGCCGGAAGTCGTCGCGCAGGGCGGTCATCGGGGCTTCCTCACGCCGCCACGGAGGCGGCTGGCGCGAAGGCGGGCATCACCTCGCGGATGAACAGGTCCAGCGACTTCTTCTTGCGCGCATGGCTGATGCCGGCGTCGATCCAGATGGAGAACTGGTCGAATCCCAGCGCCTCATAGCCTTTCAGCCGGCTGATCACCTCGTCGGCCTGGCCGATGACGAGGTTCTTGCGCACCACATCGGGGGCGTATTGCGGGTAGGCGGCGCGCTCCTCCGGGGTGAGCGGGGCCATGATCGCCTGATGGATCGGGCGCTTATTGGCGAACCAGGCGCCGAACAGGCCGTACCAGGCAGAGAGATCGTCGGCGAGTTGCTCGGCTTCCGCCTCGCTGTCGGCCACAAAAGCATGCTGCAGCAGCATGATCTTCGGGCGCGGCACTTCGGGGTGGTTGCCGACCGCCGTGGAGAAGCGCTCCATCAGGCTCGCCACCTCGCCATCGCCGGAGGCGAGCGGCGTCACCTGCACATTGCAGCCATTGGCCACCGCGAAATCATGGCTGTTCGGGTCGCGCGCAGCGATCCACACCGGCGGGCCGCCGGCCTGCACGGGCTTCGGCGAGGCGGTGGAGGTGGGGAAGCTCCAGAACTGGCCCTCATGGGCGTAGTCGCCTTCCCAGAGCTTCTGCACCGCCGGCACCAGTTCGCGCATGCGCAGGCCCGCGCCCATGGCGTCGAGGCCGGGCAGCAGGCGCTCATATTCGAACATATAGGCGCCGCGCGCCACGCCGAGATCGAGCCGGCCCTCGCAGGCGACATCCATCATCGCCGCCTCGCCGGCGAGCCGCACCGGGTGCCAGAACGGCGCGATCACATTGCCGGTGCCGAGGCGGATGGTGGAGGTCTTGGCCGCGAGATGGGCGAGCTGGATGAACGGGTTCGGCGCGATGGTGAATTCCATCGCGTGGTGCTCGCCGATCCACACCGTCTCGAAGCCGGCGGCCTCGGCGATCAGCGCCAGCTCCTCCAGCTCGTCGAAGAGCTGGCGGTGCGGGATGGCGGGATCGAGGCGCTCCATATGGACGAAGAGGGAGAACTTCATGGCGGGGATCCCGGTGCTGGTTCAGGCGTGGTCGAGAGAGCGGGCGAGCGGATGGATGCGGCCGTGCTCGGCGTCGCCGACATAAATGCCGAACGCGTCCTCGCGCCGCTCGCGCACATAGCGCGCCACCATGGCACGGGTCGCCTCGTCCGGCAGGCGGGCGAAGTCGATAGCGGTGAGCGGCACCAGCCGCGCGCCGGTCTCGGTGTGGGGAGCGCCGGCAAGGGCGCCGCGATAATAGATCGACACGGTGGGCGGGGCGTCCGCCGTCGCGGCCGGGGTCTCGAACACCGCGAAGAGGAAGGAGAGGTGCCCCTCGACGCCGAGCTTGGCCAGCGCGCCGCGCAGGCTTTTCGGGTTCGACGCCGGCTCGAGGCAGGTACCGGTGGGCAGCGTGAGGCGCCCCTGCGCATCCTCGACGAGCAGGAGCGCGTCGCCCGATTCGAGCAGGGCGCCGACGCGGGCCGGCTCGTCGCGCTTGGCGAGCGCCTGTTGCCCAAGCGCGAAATCGACATAAGCGCCGCGGCAATAGCCGAGCGGGGGCGCGTCGGTGCTGCCGAAGCCCTCGACGCGGCCGATCAGGATCACATGGTCGCCGGCTTCCACCACCTCGTGGCGGGTGCAGTCGAACCACGCCGCCGCGCCGGAGATCACCGGGCTGCCGGCCGGGCCGAGATGCCAGTCGGCGCCGGCGAATTTGTCGGGCGACTTCGAGGCGAACAGCGCCGACACATCCTTCTGCGCCGCGCCGAGGATGGAGACGGCGAAATTGTCGGCGGCGGAAAACACCGGGTAGCTCGACGCGGTCCTGGCGATGCAGACGAGGATCAGCGGCGGGTCGAGCGAGACGGAGGAGAAGGAATTGGCGGTGAAGCCGCGCATCTCCCCGGACGCGTTGCGCGTGGTCACCACGGTGACGCCGGTGAGGAAGCTGCCGAGCGCCTGCCGGAACGCCTTCACGTCGAAGGCCGGCACGGCGGCGCGGGCGCGTTCCACCTCGTCGATGAAGGCGAGGAGCCGGGCATTCACCGTGTCGGGGTGGGTGAGGTTCATCATGTGCCGGGCGCCGGGCAGCACCTCGGCGCGGCCCTGCGGGGCGAGGCGGGCCATGGCGCGGGACATGTCCGGCGTCGAGTTCGGGTCGCCCTCGGCGGTCATGAACAGAGCGGGCAAAGCGAGCCCGGCGAGGCGCTCGCGATGGGCGGCGTCGGAGGCGGCGAACAGCCCATAGGTGCGGGCATAGCCAACCGGATCGCAGCCGGCGAGCAGGGCGGAGACGAGATGCGCCGAGGCTTCCAGCTCCACCGGCACCGGCGTGCCGAACCAGCGGGCGACCGCCGCCTCATGCGAGGCGCCGGTGTCGCCGTCGCTGAGGCTTTCCGCGCGGGCGAGCACGGCGGCGCGCTGTTCCTCGCTGCGGCAGAACACGGCGTTGAGCGCGGCGACGCCGAGCACGCGGGACGGGTAGGCGAGCGCGGTCTCCAGCGCCACCAGCGCGCCCATGGAATGGCCGATCACCACGGCGGCGGGAAGGGCGAGCGCGTCGAGCAGGGCGACGACATGGGCAGCGTAATCGGAGAGCCGCGCATCCTCCGGCGGCAGCGAGGAGCCGCCATGGCCGGGCATGTCGAGGGCGATCACGTCATAACGGGCGGCGAGCGCCTTGATCTGCGGACCCCAGGCGGCGAGCGACAGCCCGACGCCATGGATCAGCACGATGGGCAGGGCGCCGGCCACGCCCTCGCGGCGGAAATGCACCTGCGACGGGCGCCCGTCCCGGCCGGCATAGGCGAGGGTGCGCACCTCAGCCATTTCGCACTTCCACACCCTGCGTGGAGCCGAGCTCTTCCAGATCGAGATAACGGTTGCCGATGCGGTGATGCGGGCGCCCGCCAATCGAGGCGCCGAGTGCGACGACGATCTCGTCCGGCGCCGGGGCGTCGAGAATGGAGAACTGGATGGTGAGGTAATGCGAGCGGCGGCCCTCATCCAGCTTGTCCATCAGCGGGATGACCACCGGCGTGTTCGGTCCGCCGCGCGTATTGGTGAAGGCGAGATAGCTCTTGGCGCCGACCGCCTTGCGGTAGTGATTGCCGAAACGCAGCGTGTGGATGAGCGCCGAGGCGTGCTCGACCTCGCCCGACGTGCCGACGATCGCCGCCTTGCCATAGCCCTCGACCACCTCGCCGCCGCCGGTGAGCTTCAGCACTTCCTCGGTCAGCAGCGCGCCGAGCTGGGGGGCGACGTCGTGAATCTCCGGGCGGAGATCCTCGACGAAGCCGCGCCCGGCCCACGGGTTGGTCAGCACGGCCGCCGCCGCGAACAGGCGCAGCGGCGTCGGGGCCGCGCGGCCGCCCTCGATCAACGTGGTCTCAGTGTAGGTGACGACCTTGCGAAGCTGCAGCGGCATCGGTGTTCCCAGTCAGAAGCGGGGTCGGCCGGCGCCTCGGAGCGGGCCGGCGCCTTGCGTTTCATATGATGGTATACCATAAGATCATCGAGTCAATTGTCATCCCGCGCCACTCGGGCGACAAGAGGTGTGGGAACGGAGACATCCATGGCGGGCATCGTGGACGCGAACGGCGCGGGCGAGGAAATGAAGGTCGAGCGCAGCGTCACCACGCTGCGCAGCCTGACGCTGGAAAAGATGCGCGACGCCATTCTCGACTTCCGCTTCAAGCCCGGCGAGCGGCTGGTCGAGCGCACGCTGTGCGAGCGGCTGGGGGTGAGCCGCAGCGTGGTGCGCGAGGTGCTGCGCCATCTGGAGGCCGAGGGGCTGGTCGAGACCATTCCCCATCAGGGCCCGGCGGTGACGCGGCCCGACCCGAAGCAGGCGGCGCAGATCTATGAAATCCGTGGCTTGCTGGAGAGCGAGGCGGCGCGGGCCTGCGCCCTCACCGCGAGCGAGGCCGACATCGCCGCGCTCGGCGCGGTGATCGACGAGATCGACACCGCCTTCCAGACCGGCAGCCCGCGCGAGGTGCTGCGCCGCACGACCGAATTCTACGAGAAGCTATTCGTCGCCGCCGGCAAGGAAGTGGCGTGGGATGTGGTGCGCTCGCTCAATGCGCGCATCAACCATCTGCGCTCCATGACCATCGCGGCGGAAGGCCGCCATGCCGACGCCATCGCCGAGATGCGGGCGCTGCACGCGGCGCTTCTTCGCCGCGACGGCGAGGCCGCCTATGCGGCGAGCCGCGCCCATGTGGCGACGGTGGCCCGCCTCGCCAACGCCATTCTCGGCACGCTCTGAGCCGGTCGCCTTCCCCGCCGTCGGCTTTTCCGGCCCGTCGCGCTCTTGTGAGGTGTCCAGCGCTCCCTCGCCGCCCCATTTGGCCCGTAGCCTAGCGCGACGCGGTGCCGACAGGCGCCGCGCCGGGCGAATCACGGGAGGGCCGAGGCGGCATGGCGAGCGTTCTGGTTACCGGCGGCTCCGGCTTCATCGCCGGTCATGTCATCCTGCGGCTGCTGGCCGAGGGGCATCAGGTGCGCGCGAGCCTGCGCGATCGGCGCCGCGCCGCCGAGGTGCTGGCCATGATCCGCCAGGGCGGCGGCGGTCCCGGCGATGCGCTGACCTTTGCCGTCGCGGACCTCACCGAGGATGCCGGCTGGGCCCCCGCCATGGAGGGCATCGACCATGTGCTGCATGTCGCCTCGCCCTTTCCCGCCGGCGTGCCCGATGACCCGGACGAGCTGATCCGCCCGGCCCGCGAGGGCACGCGGCGGGTGCTGCGCGCGGCGCGCGAGGCGGGGGTGAAGCGGGTGGTCGTCACCTCCTCTTTTGCCGCCATCGGCTATGGCCATGAAGGGCGCGGCCCCGACAAGGCGCTCTATGACGAGAGCGACTGGACCGTGCCGGACGCGCCGGACGTGCAGCCCTATATGGCCTCGAAGACGCTGGCCGAGCGTGCCGCCTGGGAGTTCATGGAACGTGACGGCGGGACGATGGAGCTGGCTGTGGTCAATCCCGTCGGCGTGTTCGGCCCGGCGCTGGGGCCGGACCTCTCCACCTCGCTGGCGCTGATCAAGGCGCTGCTGGAAGGGCGCATTCCCGCCATGCCGCGCATTCATTTCGGCGTGGTCGATGTGCGCGATGTCGCCGACCTGCATTTCAAGGCGATGCTGGACCCTGCGGCGGCGGGAGAGCGCTTTCTCGCCACGGCAGGTGGCAGCCTCTCCATCGCCGCCATTGCCCGGCTGCTGCGGCGTGAACTCGGCGCCTCCGCCGGGCGCGTGCCGCGTGTGGAATTGCCGGACGTGCTGGTGCGCCTCGCCGCGCTGGCGGTGCCCATGGCGCGCGCGGCGGTGCCGCAACTCGGCCGCAAGCGCGAGGGCAGCTACGCGAAGGCGCATCGCGTGCTCGGCTGGACCCCGCGCCCGGCGGAGGAAGCCATCCTCGCCACGGCGCAGAGCCTGATCGAGCTAGGGCTGGTGACGCCCCGCTAGCACGTCCGCCCGCGACTAGCCCGCTTTGCCGGCCGGCTGCTGCTGGGTGATGCAGTGGATATTGCCGCCGCCGAGCACGATCTCGCGCGTCGGCAGGCCGATCACCTCGCGCTCCGGGAACAGGCCGGCGAGGATGGCGCGGGCTTTCTCATCCGTGCGCGGGTCGAGCAGCGGCATCAGCACGAAGCCATTGCCGAGATAGAAATTGGCGTAGGAGGCGCCGAGCCGTTCCTGCGCGTAGCGCTGATAGGCATTGTCGGCCGCGGCGTCCTCGATCGCCTCGTCCGGCGCGCGGTAGAGCGGGCCGGGCAGCGGCAGCTTGACGATCTCGATGCCGCGCCCGCACGCATCCGTCCGTCCGGAGAGGCGCTCATAGGCATCGACCGAGATGGCGTGCTGCGGGTCCGCCGGGTCGTCGCACCAGGTCAGCGCGACCACGCCCGGCCGCACGAAGCAGGCGAGGTTGTCGATATGGCCGGAGGTCTCGTCATCGACGAGGCCGGCGCCGAGCCAGATGACCTTGGAGGCGCCGAGATAGTCGCGCAGATGGCGCTCGATCTCCTCACGGGTCAGCGAGGGGTTGCGGTTCGGGTTGAGCAGGCATTCCTCGGTGGTGAGCACCGTGCCTTCGCCATCGACATGGATCGAGCCGCCTTCCAGCACCAGCGGCGCGTCATAGCGCGGCGTGCCCTCGATCTCCGCCATCTTGGCGGCGATGAGCTCGTCCTGGTCGCAGGGCGCATAGAGGCCGCCCCAGGCATTGAACCGCCAGTTCACCGCGCGCACGCGCCCGGCGGCGTCGGTGACGAAAGTGGCGCCGGAATCGCGGCACCAGGAATCGTCCGAGGAGGCCTCGACCACCCGCACATTGGCCGGGAGCGCGGCGCGGGCGCGGGCCCATTGCCCGGCGGAGGTCAGCATGGTCACCGGCTCGAAGCGGGCAATGGCGCTGGCGACCGCGACGAAGGCGTCCTGCGCCGGCGCGGCACCCTGGCGCCAATTGTCCGGCCGCTCGGGCCAGATCATCCAGGTGCCGGCATGGGGTTCCCATTCGGCGGGCATGCGGAAGCCGTCGGCGGCGGGCAGGCTGGTGAGGATCTCGGCCATGGCTCAGGCCGCCCCGCGCGCGGTGGTGCGCCCGTCCAGCGTCAGCACCGGTGCATAGAGCTCCGGCCGGCGGTCGCGGAACACGCCCCAACTGCGGCGCTGCTGGGCGATGGCGTCGAGATCGAAGGTGGCGGTGATGACGCCCTCTTCTGTCCGCCCGGCCTCCGCCACCTTGGCCCCGGTCGGATCGGCGATGAAGGAGGAGCCGTAGAAGGTGATCTCGGTGCCGTTCCGGCCGGGCTCGGTGCCGACGCGGTTGGAGGCGATGAGCGGCATGAGGTTCGCCCCGGCATGGCCCTGCATCACCCGCTGCCAGTGCGCGGCCGAATCAAGGTTCGGGTCCTGCGGCTCGGAGCCGATGGCGGTGGGATAGAGCAGCACCTCGGCGCCGAGCAGCGCCATGGAGCGGGCGCACTCCGGGAACCACTGGTCCCAGCAGATGCCGACGCCGATGCGCCCGGCCGCCGTGTCCCACACCTTGAAGCCGGTATCGCCCGGCGAGAAATAGAACTTCTCGGTGTAGCCCGGCCCGTCCGGGATGTGGCTCTTGCGGTAGACGCCGAGCACCGCGCCATCGGCATCGACGATGGCGATGGAGTTGAACAGCGCCTGGCCGGCGCGCTCGAAGAAGCTCACCGGCAGCACGACGCCGAGCTCCTTGGCCAGCTTCTGGAAATGGCCGATGAGCCGGTTGCCCTCCAGCGGCTGGGCGAGGGCGAGGAATTCGTGCAGCTGGTCCTGGCAGAAATAGGGGGTCTCGAACAGCTCCTGGAGCAAGATCAGCGTCGCCCCGCGTCCGGCGGCCTCACGCACCAACGCCTCGGCGCGGGCGATATTGGCCTCGATCTCCCAGCTGCAACGCATCTGGGTGGCGGCGACGGTCAGGCTGCGCATTCTTTTCTCCGGGGGAGCGACGCGGGGCGGGCGTAGGTCAGTTGACCACGCGCAGGGGTTTTTCCAACACCTGCAGCACGCGCGCAAGCTCGTGCCCGCGCTTGAGGATGAGGCCGGTCTGCGACACCACTGTGTAGGCGCCCTGCTTGCGGGCAAGGCGCGGGTCTTTCTCGATGCGGTAGATCGGCACCTCGGCGGCCCGGCGGAAAATGGAGAACACCGCCCGGTCGCGGCCGAAGTCGATGGCGTAGTCGCGCCATTCGCCAATGGCGACCATGCGGCCATAGAGGTCGAGAATGCGGTCGAGCTCGCGCCGGTCGAAGGTCACGCGCACATCACGCCCGACCGGCAGGCTTATGGGATCGGTGTCCGCCACGGGCGTCCTCCCGGTTCGCGCGCGAAGCGGCACCCGCGCGTCATTCATCCACCTGTCATGATCACCCCGCCAGCGGCGCGGTTCAAGCCGGCCGCAGGGATTTTGCGGGCGTGGGGGGCGAGGGATGACGCTTCCAGCTCTCACGACGTCATCCCCGGACTTGATCCGGGGATCCACGACGTCGACCGGGTGCGCGTGCGGCAAGTCGTGGATGGCCGGGTCAAGCCCGGCCATGACGGTGCGTGGGGAGAGAGGTCGTCATCCCGGACGGCCGAAGGCCGAGCCGGGATCGCGGGCCGCCCTGTCACCGTGTGACGATCCCGGCTCTGCGCTGCGCTTCGGCCGGGATGACGGCTGAAATGTTGGGCGCCGTCAGGGTTCCTTAGCCCCCGCCTCAGCCGATCTCCGCCCAGCCGCGCAGTTCGCGCTTCACCACGGCTTCCAGCGTGTTCATGCCGCCGTCCGAATCATTCAGGCAGGGGATGAAGTGGAACTTCTCGCCGCCGGCATGGTGGAAGATCTCGGCATTCTCGCCGGCGATCTCTTCCAGAGTCTCCAGGCAGTCGGCGACGAAGCCGGGAGTGATGACGGCGATCTTCTTCACGCCGGATTGCGCCAGCGCCTCAATGGTCTTGTCGGTATAGGGCTGCAGCCATTCCGCCTTGCCGAAGCGCGACTGGAAGGTGACCTTCAGCTTGCCCTCGGGCCAGCCGAGCTTCTCGCGCACGAGGCGGGCGGTCTTGTAGCAGTAGCAGTGATAGGGGTCACCCTTGTCGAAATATTCCTTCGGAATGCCGTGGAACGAGGCGATGACCAGCTCCGGCTCCCAGTCCAGCCCGGCGAGTTCCGTGGTGATGGAATTGGCGAGCGCCTCGATATAGGCGGGCTCGTCCGGCCAGGGCGCGGCGACGCGCAGTACCGGCTGCCAGCGCATGGCTTTCAGCGCATCGAAGGCCGCATCACAGACGGTGGCGGAAGTGGCGGCGGCATATTGCGGGTAGAGCGGCACGAGCAGCAGCTTGTCGCAGCCCTGCTGCTGCAGCGCCTCGATGCGCGAGGCGATGGAGGGATTGCCGTAGCGCATCGCCCAATCGACCACGAGGCGCCCGTCCAGCGGGCCGATGCGGGCCGCGAGCTGCTCGGCCTGCGAACGGGTGATGGTGCGCAGCGGGCCCTCATTGCGCTCATTGTTCCAGATCGTCGCGTAGTCCTTGCCCTTGGCCTGCGGGCGGATCGACAGGATGATGACGTTGAGGATGAACCACCACAGCACGCGGTTGACCTCGATCACCCGCCGGTCGGAGAGGAACTCCTTGAGGTAGCGGCGCATCGACCAGTAGTCGGTGCCATCCGGCGTGCCGAGATTGACGATGAGCACGCCGATCTTGCCGACCTTCACCGGCGGATGGCCGGCGGGAAGGTGCGTGCCTGCGCCCGCCGCAGGGGTGACGGTGCCACCCGGCACCGGGACGATCTTGTTCATCGGCTGACCCTTCCTCGCGGCGGCCGGCGCGCGCCGGCCGCGTGTCCCGAGCTTATAGGCGAAAACGCCCGTCTGGCCATCACGGCCCGGCGAGCATCCGCCATCCCCGCGCCTTCTACGGCTCAGGGCCGCGGGGGGATTTCCAGACCGCGCTGCACGGCGGGGCGGGCAAGGCCGCGCTCCAGCCAGGCCGGCACGTTCGTCAGTTCCTGATAGGCGACGAGATCGGCCGCGCCGTAGAAGCCGATGAGGTTGCGCACCCAGCCGAGGCACGCCATGTCGGCGATGGTGTAGTCCGCGCCCATGATCCAGTCGCGGCCCGCGAGCCGGTCCTCCAGCACGCGGATGAGGCGGGCGCTCTCCTTGGCGTAGCGTTCGCGCGGGCGCTTGTCCTCATAGGCCGCGCCGGCGAATTTGTGGAAGAAGCCGAGCTGGCCGAACATCGGCCCGAGCCCGGCCATCTGCCACATCACCCACTGGATGGTCTCGTAGCGCGCGGCCGGGTCGGTCGGCAGGAACTGGCCGGTCTTCTCGGCGAGATAGATGAGGATCGCCCCGCTCTCGAACAAAGCGAGCGGCTTTCCGCCCGGTCCGTTCGGATCGAGGATCGCCGGGATCTTGCCATTGGGGTTCAGCGCGAGGAATTCCGGCGTCCAGGTCTCGTCCTTGCCGATATTGATGGTGTGCGCCTCATAGGGCAGGCCGGTTTCCTCCAGCAGGATGGAGATCTTCACGCCGTTCGGCGTGGGGAAGGAATAGAGCTGGAGCCGATCCGGGTGCTGCGCAGGCCAGCGGGCGGCGATGGGGAAGGCGGAAAGATCGGTCACGCGGAAGCTCCGGTGCGAGGAAGGGTCGGGCCTTATCTAGGCACCCCCGCGCCGGACGCCAGAGCGGGCGGCGCCATCCCCGCCCAAAGGCGCGCGCCCTCAACTCCCCTCACACCGTCATCCCCGGGCTTGACCCGGGGATCCACGTCTTCGCCGGGTGCGTCGGAGGGAAGTCGTGGATGGCCGGGCCAAGCCCGGCCATGACGGCGCGTGAGCGGAGGCCGTCATCCCGGACGGCCGAAGGCCGAGCCGGGATCGGGCGCCGCGTCTTATGCCGGACACCGATCCCGGCTCTCGCTGCGCTCGGCCGGGATGACGGCTGAAATGTTGGGCGCCGTTCGGGATGGGGCTTCCAGCCCTCACGCCGTCATCCCCAGGCTAGGCCCGGGGATCCACGACTTGGCCGGGTGCGTCGAAGGGAAGTCGTGGATGGCCGGGCCAAGCCCGGCCATGACGCCGCGTCTTATGCCGGACACCGATCCCGGCTCTCGCTCCGCTCGGCCGGGATGACGGCTGAAATGTTGGGCGCCGTTCGGGATGGGGCTTCCAGCCCTTACGCCGTCATCCCCGGGCTAGGCCCGGGGATCCACGTCTTGGCCGGGCGCGTCGGAGGGAAGTCGTGGATGGTCGGGCCAAGCCCGGCCATGACGGCGCGTGAGCGGAGGCCGTCATCCCGGACGGCCGAAGGCCGAGCCGGGATCGGGCGCCGCGTCTTATGCCGGACACCGATCCCGGCTCTCGCTGCGCTCGGCCGGGATGACGTTGTATGGATGGAGACGCGGCGCGGCCAGCGGGAGGGCGGACGATGGCGGACGACACGGGGCCGGGGCGGCTCGGGCTTATTGGCTGCGGCCAGCTGGGCGGGGCGATCGCCGGGGCGGTGCTGCGGGCGGGCACGGTGACGCCCGAGCGGCTGATCGTCTGCAACCGTTCCGGCCCCACCGGCGCGCTGGCGGGGATCGCGGGCGTCGAATGGACCACCGATCCGCAGGAGGCGGCCGGGTGCTGCGACACGCTGCTGCTCGCTTTGCCGCCGCATGCGGGGCAGACCCTGCGCCTGCGGGCGGTGAGCTGCCTCGTCGTCTCCGTCATGGCCGGCATTAGCCGTGAGCAGCTGCGCGCCATCACCGGGACGGAAAGGCTGGCGCGTGCCATGTCGAACCCGGCGGCCGAGATCGGCATGGCCTATTCGCCGTTTTATGCGCCGGGTCTCAGCGCGGCGGACATCGCCACGGTGTGCGCGCTCCTCAAGGCCTGCGGCCTGACCGACGAAGTGCCGCAGGAGAGCCATATCGATGTGTTCACGGCGGTGACCGGCCCGGTGCCGGGCTTCGTCGCCTATTTCGCCGCCTGCGTGCAGGATTATGCGCAGGCGCAGGGCATCGCGCCCGAGGTCGCCCGCCGCGCCGTCGCCCAGCTTTTTCGCGCCGGCGGGGCGATGCTGGCGGAGAGCGCCGATCCACCCGCTACCTTCGTGCGGGAGATGCTGGATTATGCCGGCACCACCGCAGCGGGTCTCACGGCGATGGAAGCCTCCCCTCTGCGCGCCGCCATCGCCGAGGGCCTGGACGCCGCCCGCCGCCGCTGCCTCACCATCGCGGAGGCGTGAGGGCGGCGCTGCATTGTTCTTGCCCATCACGCCCGCCCGCAATCATCCCGTCATCCCGGACGGCCGAAGGCCGAGCCGGGATCGCGTCCCGGCTCATGATCGGCCGACGATCCCGGCTCTCGCTGCGCTCGGCCGGGATGACGGTTGAAACGTTGGGCGCCGTTCGGGATGGGGGCTTCCAGCCCTCACGCCGTCATCCCCGGGCTCGGCCCGGGGATCCACGACTTGGCCGGGTGCGTCGAAGGGAAGTCGTGGATGGCCGGGCCAAGCCCGGCCATGACGGCGCGTCGGGCGGGAGGCTTGGGCGGGGGGCGTCGTCCGGCCGTCACCTATCGGCAATATGCGGCAATGAACGATCACGGGGTCGTTAACCGAAAACACAAGCCCGCCCGAATTCGGCCGTGGCGGTGCCAAGCGGCCTCTCCATATTCACATCATAGCGTCGGGCCGGTTCGCAGAGCGCATCGGTTTCCCAGCCCCCCAGCCCCCCGCGGCGTGATGCGGACCGGCCTGACGTTATGTTCTAGGTTCAATCCCCGAATTGCTCTCAGGGCTGGCTCGCGCCGGCCCTTTTCTTTTGGTCGATGGATGTCCGGCGACGAGGCGGCGCGCCCGGCGCGCTATTTCAGCGGGGCGAGGGCCGCGCTGAGGATGGGGCCGGGCTCGTTGAAGCTGCCGGCCTGCACGATCACCGCCACCTGGTCGGCCTTGAACTCGGGCGGGATCTTCAGCGGCGCCTCATAGCTCATGCGCGTGCCGTCCCAGTCGCCGAGCTTCACCCAGCCGCGCACCACATTGTGGTAGGTGACGTGGCTGCCCTCATTCTCGCCGCGGCCGATCTCGACATCCATGCGGCTCGCCACCGGGCAAAGCCAGACCTCGGCCGGGCCAAGGCCCTCCGGCGTCAGGCCGCCCGGCGCCTTGTCGACGGTGACATGCAGCGTGCCGCCACGGTTCTCCACGGTGAGCGGCACGGTGGGGCCGGGCGCTCTGCCCAGCGCCCGCTCGATGCCGGCATGGTCGGAGCCGATCGCCATCGCGGTGCCGTTCACCACCACCTGGGGCGTGAACATCTTGCCGTCGCCGCGCTGCTTGGCATAGGCCTTCTGGCGCAGCGAATGGCCGTGCTTGGCCAGCGTGTCCTTCCAGCCGAGATAATCCCAGTAATCGACCGCGAGTGAGAGCACGAGCACGTCCGGCCGCTTGTCGGCGAGTTCGCCGAGCAGCTTGTCGGCGGGCGGGCAGGAGGAGCAGCCCTGGCTGGTGAACAGCTCGATCACCGCCTTGGGCGCGGGAATGGCGCGCGCGGGGACGGGGACGGGGGCTTGCGGCGCGGCGGCGGGAGCGGCGACCGGCGCGGCCTCCTGCGCCCCGGCGGGGGCGACCAGCAGGGCGGAGACGAGAAGCGTCGGGGCGAGAAACGTGGCGGCGATGCCGGTGAGCGCCCGGCGCAGAGGGGCGCCAAAGCGTGCCGCGCCCGCCCGCCGGCATTCCGGCCCGTACCCGTCGGCGCGCAGGGGCGCGGCGGCAAAAAGGCGGAGCGGGGCGGCGGAAAGGGGCATGTCGCGGGGGCTGTCCTTCTGCGCTCCTCCGGCAGGAGCGGTTCAAGGCAATAGGACGGCGGGCGCGCCGGCACCAGTCACATTCGTTTGTCGCCGCCGCACGCAAAGGTGAAGGCGACCAAGCAGATACCGCGCCAGCCCATAACACGGCGCCCGCCGCCTGCCCCTGCCATGGACAGGGGGCAGCAAACAGCGCCGCAACAAAAAGGCCGGCGCCGGATCGCTCCGGGCCGGCCTTTTCAGGTCGGGATCAGGCGGTCCGCTCAGGCCGCGAGATTGCGCAGCACGTAAGGCAGGATGCCGCCATTGCGGAAGTAGTCCAGCTCGTCCAGCGTATCGATGCGGCAGGTGAGCGGGACGTTCTTGATCGTGCCGTCGGCGAAGGTGATTTCGGCGATCAGCGTCTGGCGCGGCTTGAGGTCGCCCTCAATGCCCTTCAGCGTGACGATCTCGTCGCCCTTGATGCCGAGCGACTGCCAGCTCTCATCGTTCTGGAACACCAGCGGCACGATGCCCATGCCGACCAGGTTCGAGCGGTGGATGCGCTCGAAGCTCTGGGCGACAACGGCGCGGATGCCGAGCAGCTTGGTGCCCTTGGCCGCCCAGTCGCGCGAGGAGCCGGTGCCGTATTCCTTGCCGGCGAAGACGACGGTGGGCACGCCTTCGCTCTTGTAGAGCATGGCGGCGTCGTAGATCGGCATGACGGTGCCGTCGGGCCAGTGCTTGGTGAAGCCGCCTTCCTTGCCGTCCAGCATCTGGTTCTTGATGCGGATATTGGCGAAGGTGCCGCGCATCATCACCTGGTGATTGCCGCGCCGCGTGCCGTACTGGTTGAAGTCGGCCGGGCGCACCTGATGGTCGCGCAGATAATGGCCGGCGGGGCTGGCTTCCTTGATCGAGCCGGCCGGGGAGATGTGGTCGGTGGTGATCGAGTCGAGGAACAGGCCCATCACCCGCGCCGACAGGATGTCGGTGACCGGCTCGGGCTCCATCTTCATGCCCTCGAAATAGGGCGGGTTCTGCACATAGGTGGAACGGTCGTCCCAGGCATAGGTCTCGCCGGTGGGAATGGCGATCTTCTGCCAGTTCTCGTCACCCTTGAACACGTCCGCGTACTTCTCCTGGAACATCTTCTTGGTGACGTTCTCGCGGATGAATTTCGCGATTTCCTGGTTCGAGGGCCAGATGTCCTTGAGATAGACCGGCTGGCCGTCCGAGCCCGTGCCGAGCGGCTCGGTGGTGAGGTCCACCTGCAGCGAGCCGGCGATGGCATAGGCGACCACGAGCGGCGGGGAGGCGAGGTAGTTCGCCTTCACGTCCGGGTTCACGCGGCCCTCGAAATTGCGGTTGCCGGAGATCACGGCGCCGGCGACGAGGTCGTTCTTGTTGATGGCTTCGGAGATTGGCTCCGGCAGCGGGCCGGAATTGCCGATGCAGGTGGTGCAGCCGAAGCCGACCAGGTTGAAGCCGAGCGCGTCGAGATCCTTCTGGAGACCGGCCGCGTTCAAATAGCCTTCGACCACTTGGCTCCCGGGCGCCAGCGAAGTCTTCACCCAGGGCTTGGAGGTGAGGCCCTTGGCCGCCGCGTTGCGGGCGAGCAGGCCGGCGGCGATCAGCACCGAGGGGTTCGAGGTGTTGGTGCAGGAGGTGATGGCGGCGATCGTCACGTCGCCATGGCCGAGCGTGTAGTCGGTGCCTTCCACCGGCACGCGCTTCGCCGCTTCGCCGGCCTTCTTGAACTCGCCTTCGAGCGCGGCGAGGAAGCCCTGCTTGGTGCCGGAGAGCAGCACGCGGTCCTGCGGGCGCTTCGGCCCGGCGAGGGAGGGCAGCACGGTGGTGAGGTCGAGTTCCAGCACATCGGTGAACACCGGGTCGGCGGTGCCGGCCTCGCGCCACATGCCCTGCGCCTTGGAATAGGCCTCAACGAGCGCGATGCGGTCATCGGTGCGGCCGGTCTCGTCGAGATAGGCGATGGTCTCGGAATCGACCGGGAAGAAGCCGCAGGTCGCGCCATATTCCGGCGCCATGTTGCCGATGGTGGCGCGGTCGGCGAGCGAGAGGTGCTCGAGACCGGGGCCGAAGAACTCGACGAACTTGCCGACGACGCCCTTCTTGCGCAGCATCTGGGTGACGGTGAGCACGAGGTCGGTGGCGGTGATGCCCTCGGTCAGCTCGCCGGTGAGCTTGAAGCCGATCACTTCGGGAATGAGCATGGAGACCGGCTGGCCGAGCATGGCCGCCTCTGCCTCGATGCCGCCCACGCCCCAGCCGAGCACGCCGAGGCCGTTGACCATGGTGGTGTGCGAATCGGTGCCGACGCAGGTGTCCGGATAGGCGACGGTCGCGCCGTCCTCATCCTTGGTCCACACGGTCTGGGCGAGATATTCGAGGTTCACCTGGTGGCAGATGCCGGTGCCGGGCGGGACCACGCGGAAATTGTCGAAGGCCGACTGGCCCCATTTCAGGAAGCGGTAGCGCTCCTGGTTCTGCTTGTACTCTTCCTCGACATTCTTGCCGAAGGCGTCCTTCGAGCCGAAGAAGTTGACGATCACCGAATGGTCGATGACGAGGTCGACCGGCACCAGCGGGTTGATGCGCTTGGGGTCGCCACCGAGATTGACCATCGCGTCACGCATGGCGGCGAGGTCGACCACGGCGGGAACGCCGGTGAAGTCCTGCATCAGCACGCGCGAGGGACGATAGGCGATCTCGCGCTCGTCCTTGCCGCGGTTGATGAGCCAGTCCTTGATGGAGATGATGTCGTTCTTCGTGACGGAGCGGCCGTCCTCGAAGCGCAGCAGATTCTCCAGCAGGACCTTCATCGAGAAGGGGAGGGCGGAAACGCCATCCAGGCCGTTCTTTTCGGCGTCCGGAAGGCTGTAATAGACGTAAGTCCGGTTTCCGACGGTGAGAGTTTTCCGGCTTTTGAAGCTGTCGAGCGACGTCACGGCAGACTGATCCCCGCTGATTGTGGCACGGATGCGAGAGGGCCTTGGAGGGATGAGGCCTGGCGGGCTATAGCTCGCGCGGCCCAGGCCAAGGGCGACGGCGCATCGTTCAGTTTTCTATATAGAGCCATTTCAAACACCGATCCTAGAGGCACGACGCGATGCATCGAAAATTTGTGCGTTGCGTCAGCTTCCCCAGCGGCGGGAGGGCGCCCGATGCGGCTGGTCGCTGAAGGGCTCGGCTGCCGGCGCGGTGCCCGCCAGCTGTTCCAGCGCCTCGATTTTACCGTCGAGTCCGGCGGCGCGCTGGTGGTCACCGGGCCGAACGGCACCGGCAAATCCTCGCTGCTTAGACTTTTGGCGGGCCTCGCCCGTCCCGAGGCCGGGCGCATCCGGCTGGAGGGCGCGCGCGAGCCGGAGCACTTCACCGAGGAGGCGCATTATCTCGGCCATCTCGACGCTCACAAAGCCTCGCTCAGCGCGCGGGAAAATCTCGATTTCTGGCGCGCCATGCTCGGCCGTCCCGGCCTTTCGGTGAGCGCGGCGCTGGAGGAAGTCGGCCTCGGCGGGCTCGGGAGCCTGCCGGTCGCGGTGCTCTCGGCCGGGCAGAAGCGGCGCCTCGCGCTCGCCCGCCTTCTGGTGGCGCATCGCCCGCTCTGGCTGCTCGACGAGCCGACGACCGCGCTCGATGTGGAGGCGCAGGCGCGCTTCGGCGAGATCGCCCGCGCCCATGTCGCCGGCGGCGGGCTGCTGATCGCCGCCACCCATGCGCCGCTGGATTTTCCCGCCGCGCGGCTCGATCTCGGTGCCTATCGCCCGACGCGGGCCATGGTCGCGGCCGAGATCGGTTCGGAGCCGGAATGATGGCGCGCGCCTTTCTCGCCCTTCTGCGGCGCGACCTCCAGCTCGCCCTGCGCGCCGGTGGCGGCGCAGGTCTCGGCGTCGTGTTCTTCCTCGCCGTGGTGGTGGTGACGCCCTTCGCCATCGGCCCGGACCTCGCCTTGCTGGCGCGAATCGGTCCCGCCATTTTGTGGATCGGCGCGCTGCTGGCCTCGCTGATCGGGCTCGACCGGCTGTTCGCCGCCGATGCCGAGGACGGCTCGCTCGACGTGATGGCGATGCTGGAACTGCCGCTGGAACTCATCGCCGCCGCCAAGGGGCTGGCGCACTGGATCGCCACCGGCCTGCCACTGGTAATCGCCGCGCCGATCCTGTCGCTTCTGCTGAACCTGTCGCCGGCCTCGATCGGCGCGCTGACGCTGACGCTGCTGGTCGGCACGCCGGCCATCACCTTTCTCGGGCTGATCGGCGCGGCCTTCGCCGCCGCCTTCCGGCGCGGCGGGCTGCTGGTCGCGGTGCTGGTGATGCCGCTGACCATTCCGGTGCTGATCTTCGCGGTGGCGGCGACCGGCACGGCGATCGGCGGCACGGTACCGTTCGGCACGCCGTTCCGCATCCTCGCCGGGCTGTCGCTGGCCTGCCTGGTGCTCGGACCCATTGCGGCGGCCGCCGCGCTGCGGGTGACGCGCGGCTGAGATCCAGTCGCGCGCCACGTTTTTCGCGACTCGTTAGGTATTTTGAATGCCAGAGCGGGCGCGACATCCGCCCGCAGGTGGGCGGAAAGCCGGGCGCGGGCGCTCATCTCGACTCAAACGGCGCGGTGCAGCAAAGCGCCGCACTCCTCACAAAGCCTTGAGACGCCGGGATCGGCGCCGCTTTGCTCGGTTTCCGGGCCGCTACGTCATTTGCCCCCCGCAATCCCTCACGTCCTCGTGTTGCAGCACGCAAAGAGGCGTGTTAGGGAACCGCCGACTTCATGGGCGGGTGGGGGAAATTCCATATCCGGCCTTGAGTTGGAACCCTTCCAGTCCGGAGGCCGGGGCCGCGCCATGGCGGCAGGTGCTCCCTTCCGGAAAGTCCCGAGAGAGGCACTGTGGCCGAGACCTACGTATCCGGAGTGGCAGGACGCTACGCGACGGCTCTGTTCGAGCTCGCGCGTGACGCCGGTGTCATCGATGCGGTGAAGGCCGACCTCGACAGGTTCGGCGCCCTGATTGCCGAGAGCGACGACCTCAAGCGCCTCGTGCGCAGCCCGGTCTTCTCTGCCGAGGAACAGGAAAAGGCGATCGTCGCCATCCTGACCAAGGCCGGGATCGGCGGTCTCGCCGGCAATTTCTTCAAGACCGTGGCGGCCAATCGCCGCCTGTTCGCCGTCGAGGCGATCATGCGCGGCTACGACCAGCTCGTCGCCGCCGAGAAGGGCGAAGTCGTGGCCGAGGTCACGGTCGCCCAGCCGCTTTCCGAAACCCACGCCGCCACCCTCAAGCAGGCGCTCGACCAGATGACCGGCAAGCACGTCAAGCTCGCCGTCGTGGTCGACCCCGCGCTGCTCGGTGGCCTCAAGGTCAAGCTCGGCTCGAAGCTCATCGACGCCTCGCTCAAGACCAAGCTCAATTCGATCCGCACTGCGATGAAAGAGGTTCGCTGATGGATATCCGCGCCGCTGAAATTTCCGCGATCCTCAAGGAGCAGATCAAGAATTTCGGCCAGGAAGCCGAAGTCTCCGAGGTCGGTCAGGTTCTCTCCGTCGGTGACGGCATCGCCCGCGTCTACGGTCTCGACAACGTCCAGGCGGGCGAGATGGTCGAGTTCGAAAACGGCACGCGCGGCATGGCGCTGAACCTCGAAATCGACAATGTCGGCGTCGTCATTTTCGGCTCCGACCGCGAGATCAAGGAAGGCCAGACCGTCAAGCGCACCGGCGCCATCGTCGACGTGCCGGTCGGCCGTGGCCTGCTCGGCCGCGTCGTCGACGCCCTCGGCAACCCGATCGACGGCAAGGGCCCGATCGAGTCCACCGAGCGCCGCCGCGTCGACGTGAAGGCGCCGGGCATCATCCCGCGCAAGTCCGTGCACGAGCCGATGCAGACCGGCCTCAAGGCGATCGACGCGCTGATCCCGGTCGGCCGTGGCCAGCGCGAGCTGATCATCGGCGACCGCCAGACCGGCAAGACCGCCATCGCGCTCGACACCATCCTGAACCAGAAGCCGCTGAACGTGGCGGGCGCCCCGGAGAGCCAGAAGCTCTACTGCGTCTACGTCGCCGTCGGCCAGAAGCGCTCCACCGTCGCCCAGTTCGTGAAGGTGCTCGAGGAGCAGGGCGCGCTGGAATACTCCATCGTCATCGCCGCGACCGCCTCGGACGCCGCGCCGATGCAGTTCCTGGCGCCGTTCGCCGGCACCGCGATGGGCGAGTATTTCCGCGACAACGCGATGCACGCGCTCATCATCCATGACGACCTGTCCAAGCAGGCCGTGGCCTACCGCCAGATGTCGCTGCTGCTGCGCCGCCCGCCGGGCCGCGAAGCCTATCCGGGCGACGTGTTCTATCTCCACTCGCGCCTGCTCGAGCGCGCCGCCAAGCTCAATGACGAGAACGGCGCCGGTTCGCTGACCGCCCTTCCGGTCATCGAGACCCAGGCAAACGACGTGTCGGCCTACATCCCGACCAACGTCATCTCGATCACCGACGGCCAGATCTTCCTCGAGTCCGACCTGTTCTTCCAGGGCATCCGCCCGGCGGTGAACGTCGGCCTCTCGGTGTCGCGCGTCGGCTCCTCGGCGCAGATCAAGGCGATGAAGCAGGTCGCCGGCAAGATCAAGGGCGAGCTCGCCCAGTACCGCGAGCTGGCCGCCTTCGCCCAGTTCGGTTCCGACCTCGACGCCTCCACCCAGAAGCTGCTCAACCGAGGCGCGCGCCTGACCGAGCTGCTCAAGCAGCCGCAGTTCTCGCCGCTCAAGGTCGAGGAGCAGGTGGTCGTGATCTATGCCGGCACCAACGGCTATCTCGACAACCTCCCGGTCGCGAAGGTTCGCGCCTATGAGGACGGGCTGCTGCTGCTCCTGCGCACCAAGCACGCCGACATCCTCGAGACCATCCGCACCTCCAAGGAGCTTTCCAAGGAGACCACGGCGAAGCTGACGGCGGCGCTCGACGCCTACGCCAAGTCCTTCGCCTGAGCCGGTAGAGCGGAGCAACAGGGCACATGGCCAGCCTCAAGGAGCTGCGCAATCGCATCGCTTCGGTGAAGGCGACGCAGAAGATCACCAAGGCGATGCAGATGGTCGCCGCCGCAAAGCTGCGGCGCGCCCAACTCGCCGCCGAGGCTGCGCGCCCCTACGCCGTGCGCATGGAAAGCGTGCTGGGCAACATCGCCGGCTCGATCTCCAGCGGCCCCGACGTGCCGCTGCTGCTGACCGGCACCGGCAAGGACCAGACGCATCTTCTCGTCGTGCTGACCGCCGAGCGCGGCCTGTGCGGCGCGTTCAACTCGTCGATCACCCGCCTCGCCCGCGACCGCGCCGTCGCGCTGATGAACCAGGGCAAGACGGTCAAGATCTTCTGCGTCGGCCGCAAGGGCAACGAGGCGCTGCGCCGCCAGTTCGGCAAGCAGATCGTCGAAGTTGTCGAACTGCGCTCGAACAAGGGCGTCACCTTCGCCGACGCGCGGGCCATTGCCGAGAAGATCTCGGACATGTTCGCCGCCGGCGAGTTCGACATCGCGACCCAGTTCTTCAGCCGTTTCCAGTCGGTCATCTCGCAGGTGCCGACCGGTCAGCAGCTGATCCCGGCCACCTTCCCCGAAGTCGCGCCGGCGGCGAGCGGGGCGGCCGCGACCTATGATTACGAGCCCGACGGGGCGGAGATCCTTGCCGACCTGCTGCCGCGCAACCTCGCGGTTCAGATCTTCAAGGCGCTGCTCGAGAACGGTGCGTCCGAACAGGGCGCCCGCATGAGCGCGATGGACAACGCGACCCGCAACGCGGGTGACATGATCAAGAAGCAGACTTTGACCTACAACCGCACCCGCCAGGCGATGATCACGAAGGAACTTATCGAGATCATCTCCGGTGCCGAGGCGCTGTGAGGCAAGGACCAGGCACCGGAAGGACGACGAACATGGCTAATGTCGGACGCATCACGCAGGTCATCGGCGCCGTCGTGGACGTGCAGTTCGAGGATCATCTCCCGGAGATCCTGAACGCGCTCGAAACCACCAATAACGGCGCGCGCCTCGTGCTCGAAGTTGCCCAGCACCTGGGCGAGAACACTGTGCGCACCATCGCGATGGACTCCACCGAGGGTCTGGTGCGTGGCGCGGTCGTCACCGATACCGGCGCGCCGATCCTGGTGCCGGTGGGCGACGCCACGCTCGGCCGCATCATGAACGTCATCGGCGAGCCGGTGGACGAACTCGGCCCGGTGGTCGGCGAGACCCGCCGCGCCATCCACCAGCCGGCCCCGTCCTATGCCGAGCAGTCGACCGAGTCCGAGATCCTGGTCACCGGCATCAAGGTCGTCGACCTGCTGGCGCCCTACTCCAAGGGCGGCAAGATCGGCCTGTTCGGCGGCGCCGGCGTCGGCAAGACCGTGCTCATCATGGAGCTGATCAACAACGTCGCGAAGGCGCACGGCGGTTACTCCGTGTTCGCCGGCGTCGGTGAGCGCACCCGTGAGGGCAACGATCTCTATCACGAGATGATCGAGTCCAAGGTGAACGTGGACCCGCACGAGCACAATGGCTCGGCCGCCGGCTCCAAGTGCGCCCTGGTCTATGGCCAGATGAACGAGCCCCCGGGCGCCCGCGCCCGCGTCGCCCTGACCGGCCTCACCGTCGCCGAGCACTTCCGCGACCAGGGCCAGGACGTGCTGTTCTTCGTCGACAACATCTTCCGCTTCACCCAGGCGGGTTCGGAAGTGTCGGCGCTGCTCGGCCGCATCCCCTCGGCGGTGGGCTATCAGCCGACGCTCGCCACCGACATGGGCGCGCTGCAGGAGCGCATCACCACCACGACCAAGGGTTCGATCACCTCGGTGCAGGCCATTTACGTGCCGGCCGACGATCTGACCGACCCGGCGCCTGCCGCCTCCTTCGCCCATCTCGACGCCACGACCGTGCTCTCGCGCTCGATCGCGGAAAAGGGCATCTACCCGGCCGTGGACCCGCTCGACTCGACCTCGCGCATCCTGTCGCCGCTGGTCATCGGCGAGGAGCACTACAACGTGGCCCGCGCGGTGCAGCAGACCCTGCAGCGCTACAAGGCCCTGCAGGACATCATCGCGATCCTGGGCATGGACGAGCTCTCGGAAGAGGACAAGCTCACCGTCGCCCGCGCCCGCAAGATCGAGCGCTTCCTGTCGCAGCCCTTCCACGTCGCCGAAGTCTTCACCGGTTCGCCGGGCAAGCTCGTCGACCTCGCCGACACCATCAAGGGCTTCAAGGGCCTGGTGGAAGGCAAGTATGATCACCTCCCGGAGCAGGCCTTCTACATGGTCGGCACCATCGAAGAGGCGATCGAGAAGGGCAAGAAGCTGGCTGCCGAAGCCGCGTGAGGCTGACCGCCCGGCGCCCCCTCGGGGGCGCGGGGCCCCGCCTTTGAGCTGACGCACCCGCTGGAGGACACATGGCCAACTTTCCCTTCGAGCTCGTCTCCCCCGAGCGCCTCGTCTATTCCGGCTCGGTCAGCGAAGTGATCGTGCCGGGCACCGAGGGCGAGTTCGGCATCCTCGCCGGCCATTCGCCCTTCGTCTCGACGCTGAAGCCGGGCATCCTGACCATCAAGGGCGACGCCGGGACGAAGAAGCTCTTCGTCCGTGGTGGCTTCGCCGAGGCCAACCCGCAGGGGCTGACCGTGCTGGCCGAGACCGCGATCCCGCTTGAGGAGATCAAGGCCGACCGCCTGGCGCAGATGATCAAGGACGCGCAGGAAGACGTCGAGGACGCCCGCGACGAGGCGACCCGCCAGCGCCGCCTCGCCTTCCTGGAGGCGCTGAAGTCCGCCGCGACTGCCATCGAGGCCGATGCGCGCACCGCGCATTGAGGCCTCGCCCGCGACAAGATGACTGTGAACCGGGCCGCCTCGACAGCGGCCCTTTTCATTTGGCCCTCACCCGGAGGCTCCCATGAGTGATTTCAGCGGTTCGACCTTCAGCGCCCATGCCTGGGGCCGCAACCAGCCGATCTATGACGCCATCCGCACCATGCCGTTCAACAACGCGCTGGCCGATGGCACGCTCTCGCTGGAGCGCTTCCGCCACTACATGGTGCAGGACGCGCATTACCTCATCGCCTTCGGCCGGGGCCTCGCCATCGCCGCCGCCAAGGCGGACGACCCGGACGGGCTGGTGCAGTTCGCCGAGGCCGCCAAGGTCGCCGTGGTGGTCGAGCGCTCGCTGCATGCCGACTTCTTCCAGAGCTTCGGCATCAGCCCGGACGATTTCGCCCGGACCGAAATGTCGCCGGTGTGCCACCACTACACCAGCTTCCTTGTCGGCACGGCCCATGCCGAGCCCTATCCCGTCGTGCTGGCAGCGCTGCTGCCCTGCTTCTGGATCTATGCCGAGATCGGCCGCGATATTCTCGGCCGCGCCGTGCGCCCGAATCCCTATGATGCCTGGATCGACACCTATGCCGGCGAGGAGTTCCACGAGGCGGTGCGCGCGGTGATCGCCACCACCGACCGCGCCGCCGCCAAGGCCTCGCCCGACGTGCTGGCGCGCATGCACGAGGCGTATAAGCGCGCCTGCCAGCTCGAATGGATGTTCTGGGATTCGGCCTGGCGCGAAGCCGACTGGCCGGTCTGAACGGGCGTGACCCGCTCCGGCGCGCGGTCTGTCCTGCGCGCCGCGAATGGCGCCGGGCGCCGCGACGTGGTTAAACTCACGCAGCAGCCCTCGGGAGCCCGATGAACCACGTCACGCCCGATCTCCCCGCCCGCAGCCGGGGTTCGTCCGAAGCGCCGATCCGGGCCCGGATCCTCCAGGCGATCTTCGAGCGCCGCCTGCCGCCCGGCGAGAAGCTGACCGAGGACCGCCTCGCCACCCTGTTCGGGGTGAGCCGGACCGTGGTCCGGCAGGCGCTGGCGCGGCTCGCGCAGGACGGCATCATCGAACAGCGGCCCAATCGCGGCGCCTATGTCACCGCACCCACGCGCGACGAGGCGCGCCATGTGCTGGCGGCCCGTGCCGTGGTGGAGCCGGAAGTGGCGCGCAGCGTCGCCTGCGGCTGCTCGGCGGCGGGGCTTGCCCGGCTGCGCCATCATCTGGCGACCGAGGACGCGGCGCGCGCGGCGGGCGATGCCGGCACGCTGGTGCGGCTCACCGGGCAATTTCATGTGGCGATGGCGGAGGAGGCGGGAAACCCGGTCTTCGTGCGGCTGCTGACGGAGTTGCAGGCGCTGAGCTCGCTGTCGATCCTGCTCTATGCCCGCGGCGACCATTCCGCCTGCCCGCCGAGCGAACATGCGGACATCGTCGCGGCGATCGCGGCGGGGGATGCGGAGCTGGCGGCGCGGCGCATGCGCGAGCACATCGCCCATGTCGCCGAGGATCTCGATCTGCGCGAACCGGCGAGCCGGCCGACAGGACTCGCGCAAGCGCTCGGCCTCGCCCCGGCGGGCGAGGAGCGCTGACGTTCTAGAACCCGATCAGGGGAAACAGAGACGGCGTGCCGCGTGAGGCGGCGGCGCCCGGCGGCGTCACGCGCTCTGTGGCGTGACCCGCAATCCGCTCAGCGACGACGGCCCGGCGGGGGACGGCGCTGGCCGGAACCGATCGGCGGGGTCGGGCCACCGGTCTTGTGGCGGAAGTTGATGCGTCCGCGCTCGAGATCGTAGGGCGACATTTCCACCACGACCCGGTCACCGACGATGGTGCGGATGCGGTTCTTCTTCATCTTGCCCGCCGCATAGGCGAGAATTTCGTGGTCATTATCGAGTTTGACGCGGAAATTTCCGTCGGGCAGCACCTCGGTGACGGTGCCGTCGAACTCGAGCAGTTCCTCTTTCGCCATTCCTGGCTCTCCTCGTACAGGCTTACGCACAGCGTGCCGTCAGGCACATAACCCGACGGCATCGCTTTGTCTCGCTTTGAGCGCGATCCGGGCCGATTCAATGCATCGGACCGGCGGATCAGGCTCCCGGGATGGGCGTCAGCGCGGACGGAACGAGGTGCGCGGGCCGCGCTGCTCGTTCACGCGGCCACCCTCGGGGCGCGCCCCTTCGGTGCGGGCGCGCTCGGGGCGGGGCCCCTCGTGACGCGGGCGCTCATGGCGGGCGCCGTCAGGACGCGGGCCGGCCGCGCGAACCTCGCCGGACGCCTCGCCCCGGTATTCGGGACGCGGGCCACGGGCGAAGGGACGCGCCGAACGGTCGCCCTCGCGCGGGGCGCGCGGGCTGTTCGACGGACGGCCACCGCGCGCCTCGCGCGGGCCACGGTCGGAGAAGCCCTCGCGCGGCTCGCTGCGGCGGCTCTCGCCGCGGCGATCCTCGGACGGGATGGTCAGGCGGATCAGCCGCTCGATGTCGCGCAGGAAGGCGCGCTCCTCGCCGTCGCAGAAGGAGATGGCGATGCCCTCGGCGCCGGCGCGCGCGGTGCGGCCGATGCGGTGGACATAGCTCTCCGGCACGTTCGGCAGGTCGTAATTGATGACATGGCTGACGCCCGGCACGTCGATGCCGCGCGCGGCGATGTCGGTGGCCACGAGCACCTTGACCTTGCCATCGCGGAAGGCGGCGAGCGCCCGCTCGCGCTGCGGCTGCGACTTGTTGCCGTGAATGGCTTCGGACTCGATGCCGGCGGCGGACAGGCCCTTCACGATGCGGTCGGCGCCGTGCTTGGTGCGCGAGAACACCAGCGCGCGGTCGAGCCCTTCATGGCCGAGCACCTCGACCAGCAGGTCCGGCTTGCCGGCGCGGTCGGTGAGGAACACCTTCTGGGCGATCTTGTCGGCGGTCTTGGCGACCGGGGTCACCGCGACGCGGACCGGATCGGTCAGCAGCGCGTCGGCCAGCTTCTCGATCTCGCGCGGCATGGTGGCCGAGAAGAACAGGTTGCGGCGCTTGGCCGGCAGCTTGGCGACGATGGAACGGATGGCGTGGATGAAGCCCATGTCCAGCATCTGGTCGGCTTCGTCGAGCACGAACACCTCGACCTGGTCGAGACGCACCGCGCCGTTTTCCATCAGGTCGACGAGGCGGCCGGGGGTGGCCACCAGCACGTCGATGCCACCGGCGATCGAGCGGGCCTGCCGCCCGAGCGGCACGCCGCCAATGGCGAGCGCGGTCGAGGGGCGCACATGCTTGCCGTACAGGCGGAAGCTTTCGAGGATCTGGCCGGAGAGCTCGCGGGTCGGGCTCAGCACCAGCGCGCGGCAGGCGCGGCGCTCGGGGCGGCGGCGCTCGGTGACCAGATGGTTGAGGATCGGCAGCGCGAAGGCTGCGGTCTTGCCGGTGCCGGTCTGGGCGATGCCGATGAGATCATGGCCGGCGAGAACCAGCGGAACGGCCTGGGCCTGGATCGGCGTGGGGGTGGAGTGGTTCGCTTCCGCGAGGGCCTTCAGAATAGGCTCGGCGAGGCCGAGCTCGGAAAAGGTGGTCAAGTAGGATTCTTTCATGGACGATCCCGCCCGCGCGGCAGGGTGCCGGCGGTGCACGAATCACGGGGGTCAGTGAGACACCCCGCGCAGCCTGGGACGTCGGCGATATGTGATGATGAGGGGCTGAAGACTGCCGCGGTTTAACCCCGGCGGACGTCGAGCAACGCGGCCCCGATACGAACATCATTCGTATGCGACGCCTATGTGGCGCAAATGCGTGGTGATTTCAAGGCGTCATGCGCTGGGATATAAGCTTGGGACATGTTCCCCGATGTCGTCGACCTCCGCAGTTTCTATGCCCAGCCCCTCGGCGTGGTCACCCGCCGGCTGATCGGCCGCGCCATTCGCGGGCGCTTCGACAATGTGCGCGGGCTCTCCGTGCTCGGCATCGGCTATGCGACGCCCTATCTCGGCGTGTTTCGCGAGGAGTGCGAGCGGGCGCTCGCCTTCATGCCGGGGGCGCAGGGCGTTACCCGCTGGCCCTCCGCCGCGCCGACGCTCGCCGCGCTGGTGCATGAGACCGAGCTGCCGCTGCGCGACGGCATGATCGACCGCGTCATCGCCGTGCATCTCCTGGAGATGACGCCGGACGCGGAAGACGTGCTGCGCGAGGTCTGGCGCGTGCTGGCGCCGGGCGGGCGGCTGCTCTGCGTGGTGCCGAACCGGCGCGGCGTCTGGGCGCGGGTCGACAACAACCCGTTCGGCCATGGGCGGCCTTTCTCGCGCACCCAGATCACCGATCTGCTGCGCGGCGCCCTGTTCACGCCGGTGGCGTGGAGCGAGGCGCTATATATCCCGCCGGTGCAGCGCAACTGGTTCCTGCGCGGCGCTGTGGCATGGGAGCGGGCCGGGGCGAGCCTCGCTCTGCCCTTCGCCGCCGTCCACATCGTCGAGGCGACCAAGCAGGTCTACAAGCCGGTGCCGCTGAAGCGACGGGCGAGCCGGCTGCAGGTGCTTCAGCCGGTGCTGGAGCCGGTGCTCTCCCCGCGCCCGGCCGGACGGGTGACGCCCGAAGGGTTCTGACGGCGCTGGAGGGCGGACCGGAAAAGGACTATATTCGGTCCTTATATCGTCCGATCCCTGTTTCCTCCCGCGAGGCCGCCATGAAGCTGTCCGAACGCATCAAGCCGATCAGCTACCTCAAGGCCAACGCCGCCGAGGTCATCGCCAAGCTCGCCGAGCACCAGCAGCCGATGATCATCACCGTGAACGGCGAGGCCAAGGCGGTGCTGCAGGACATCGATTCCTATGAGGAGATGCAGGAGGCGATCGCGATGCTGCGGATCGTCCAGATGGGTCAGAAGGATATTCGCGAGGGTAACACGATACCCCTTGAGGAGGCGATGCGGCGCGTTCGCGACGGCTCGCTGGACTGAGCCGAGGCGCCGTTGATGCGGTATGAGGTGGAACTAACCCGCCCGGCGGCGCGCGATCTCAACGAAATCCGCCAGTTCATCACAGCGAGTGAATCCGCGGCCCGCGCGGAAGAGGTACTGACGGTGCTTCAGCAGAAGCTCGCCACCCTCGCGGAGATGCCGTTGCGCGGCAACGCGCCCAAGGAATTGGCGATCTTCGGCGCTACCGAGTTCCGCGAACTGCACCATCAGGCCTACCGCATGATCTATGCGGTCCAAGGCCCTACGGTTTTCATCGTCGCCATTACCGATGGCCGGCGCGACATGCAGGCCTTCCTGCAGCGGCGCCTTGCGCGCTGAAGCGCCGCCCCCCTCAGCCCTTCCGCGAGAGCAGGAACACCGCCTGCTCGCCGAGCAGGTTCCACACCGCCCAGGGCAGATTGACCCGCACCGGGTGGCCGGAGGCGTCGAGCGCGGTCGCGGTCTCGATCTTCGCGCCCACCTCCTCCACCAGATCGACGAAGTCGCGGATGGTGCAGAAATGGATGTTGGGCGTGTCGTGCCAGCTATAAGGCAGGTTGTCCGTGCTCGGCATCCGGCCGTTGATCAGGAGGTCGAGCCGCATCCGCCAGAAGCCGAAATTGGGGAAGGAGACGATGGCCCGCGTGCCGACGCGCAGCATCTGCTCCAGCACCCATTTCGGCCGGCGCGTCGCCTGGATGGTCTGCGACAGGATCACATAGTCGAAGGCGTTGTCGGGGTAGTCGGCCAGGTCGACATCGGCGTCGCCCTGGATGATCGGCAGGCCGCGCGCGACGCCGGCATTGACGCCCTCGCGCGACAATTCGATGCCGCGCGCGTCGCAGCCGCGCGTGGTGGCGAGCAGTTCCAGCAATTCGCCGTCGCCGGAGCCGACATCCAGCACGCGCGAGCCGGGCTTCACCATGTCGGCGATCAGCAGCAGGTCGATACGCTTGCCGGAGGCGGCGCGTGCGGCCTCGCGCATGGTGAGGTCGCGGTTCTTCAGCTCCTTCAGGGCGGTCTCGCGCGGCGACATCAGCTCACCCCCACGGCGCGGGCGGCGGCGTCGATGAAGCCGCGGGTGATGGCGAAGAATTCCGGCTCGTCGAGCAGGAAGGCGTCATGGCCCTTGTCGCTGTCGATCTCGGCAAACGAGACCTGCGCGCCGGACGCATTGAGCGCGTGCACGATGGCGCGCGAATCCGCCGTGGTGAACAGCCAGTCGGAGGTGAAGGAGACCAAGCAGAAGCGGGTCTTCGCGCCCTTGAAGGCATTGGCCAGCACGCCGCCATAATCCGCCGCGAGGTCGAAATAATCCATGGCGCGGGTGACATAGAGATAGGAATTGGCGTCGAAGCGGTCGACGAAGGATTCGCCCTGGTAGCGCAGATAGGATTCCACCTGGAAGTCCGCGTCGAAGGAGAAGGTGCGCCCGGCGCGGTCCTGCAGGCGCCGGCCGAACTTCCGGTGCAGCGATGAGTCGGACATATAGGTGATGTGCGCGGCCATGCGCGCGACCGAGAGGCCCCGGCGCGGGCTGGTGCCCTCCGCGAGATAGCGCCCGCCGCGCCAGTCCGGATCGGCCATCACCGCCTGGCGGCCGACCTCGTGGAAGGCGATGTTCTGCGCCGAATGGCGCGCGGCGGTGGCGATGGGCATGGCGGCGAAGACGCGCTCGGGGTAGCTCGCCGCCCATTGCAGCACCTGCATGCCGCCCATCGAGCCACCGACCACGGCGAGCAGGCGCTCAATGCCGAGATGGTCGATCAGCATGGCCTGCGCCCGCACCATGTCGCCAATGGTGACGACCGGCAGATCGAGCCCATAGGGCTGGCCGGTGGCCGGGTTGGTGGAGGACGGGCCGGTGGTGCCGAGACAGCCGCCCAGCACATTGGAGGCGATGACGAAGAAGCGGTCGGTGTCGATCGGCTTGCCCGGCCCGATCAGCGTCTCCCACCAGCCGGGCTTGCCGGTGACGGGATGGACATTCGCCGCGTGCTGGTCGCCGGAAAGCGCGTGGCAGATCAGGATGGCGTTGGAGCGCGCCGCGTTCAGCGTGCCATAGGTCTGGTAGGCGATCTGGAACGGGCTGAGCTCGCCGCCGGCATCGAGCTTGAGCGGCTTGTCCGGGCCGAAATGCGCCACGGGCGAGTGCGGCTGGTCCGCCTCGGCGCGGGCCGCTTCGACGATGGTCCTCTCCAGCATACCACCCTCAACTCAAGCAATCGTCCAACCGGACGAATGGTTCGTTATACCGGACGATCCGATGAAGCCACAGACGCCGCTTGTCAATATGGTGGCGGGCGGCCGGCATAGCATAAATCCGGCGGCAAAATTTGTTTTGCACCGCGCACGCGCGGGGGTAGGAGTGCGGCCGATGAACGAGATGCCCAAAAGCCCCGCGCCGCAACCGCTGGACCCGGCACCCGCCGCCGTGCCGGATGGCACGCCGGCCGTGCCCGGCGTGGACCTCGCCGTGCTGCGGGCGGAGATCGACCGCATCGACGCGGGGATGCACGCGCTTTTGATCGAGCGCAGCGAGATCATCGACCGGCTGGTGGCGGTGAAGCGCTCGCGCGCGGCCGAGGGCGGCTCGGCTTTCCGCCCGGCGCGCGAGGCCTCGATGATGCGGATGATCGTCGACCGGCATCGCGGCATTCTCCCGCTGGATACGGTCGAGGGCATCTGGCGCGTCATCATCTCCACCTTCACCTATGTCCAGGCGCCCTATGCCGTGCATGCCGACCTCGCCTCGGGCGAAGCGGCGATGCGCGACAGCGCGCGCTTTCATTTCGGCTTCACCGTGCCCTTCGTCGCCCATATGGGGGCGATGGGCGTCGTCGCGGCGGTCGCCGGTTCCAAGGGCGATCTCGGCCTCGTGCCGGCCTTTGCCGCGCCCGGCGCCGGGGCGTGGTGGACCGCGCTCGAGGGCGAGCACGCGCCGAAGATCATCGCGCGGCTGCCTTTCGTGGAGCGTGCCGACCACCCCGCCGGCCTGCCGGTGTTCTGTATCGCTCATCCGGTGACCGATGGCGCGGTGACGGAGGTGGAGACCTGGAGCCTGCATGTCGCCGGCTGGACCGCCCATGCCGCCCGCGCGCTCGCCCCGCTCGCCGAAGTGATCGCGGTGCCCGACCGGGGGCTCGACGGGGCGGCGCTGCTCGCCTCCATTCCCGTGGGCGGGGCGGTCGGGCTCGACACGGTGCTCGCCGCGCTGCGCGCTGCCGGCGCCTCGGTGCGCGCCGCTGCCCTCGTCGGCTCCCATGCGAGCCGCTATACCCATTCGCCGCAGCATCCCGCGCAACGCTGATCTGCCGCCTTCGACCGACCTCCCTCCCGCCCGCCGCTCCCGGAGCCTGTCATGTCCGCCACCTCTCCCAGCCGTCCCGTCCCGCGCCCCGGTGTGCAGGCGATCGAGGCCTATGTGCCCGGCAAGGCGCAGGCGGGGGCCGGCGTGAAGGTGCATAAGCTCTCGGCGAACGAGAACCCGCTCGGCGCCAGTCCGAAGGCAATTGAGGCCTTCCGCGACGCGGGCGCGCTGGAGCTTTATCCCGATGGCTCGTCGACGAAGCTGCGCGCCGCCATTGGCGCGGCCTATGGGCTCGATCCCGCGCGCATCGTCTGCGGCACCGGCTCGGATGAGCTGTTGATGCTCACCGCGCTGGCCTTTGCCGGCCCGGGCGACGAGGTGCTCTATTCGCAATACGGCTTCCTGGTCTACCGCATCGCCGCGCTGGCGGCCGGCGCGACGCCGGTGATCGCGCCGGAGACCAACCTCACCAGCGATGTCGACGCTCTGCTGGCGGCGGTGACCGAGAAGACGCGCGTGGTCTTCCTCGCCAATCCGAATAACCCGACCGGCACCTATCTGCCCTTCGACGAGATCAAGCGCCTGCAGAAGGGCCTGCCGCCGCATGTGCTGCTGGCGCTCGACGCGGCCTATGCCGAATATGTCCGGCGCAACGACTATGAGGCCGGCATCGAGCTGGTCGCCACCTCGCCCAATGTGGTGATGCTGCGCACCTTCTCGAAGATCCACGGCCTTGCCGCGCTGCGCGTCGGCTGGATGTACGGCCCGGCCGAGGTGATCGACGCCATCAACCGCATTCGCGGCGCCTTCAACGTCTCCGCGCCCGGCATCGCCGCGGCGGTGGCGGCGATCGAGGATGCCTCGCATGTCGAGCGCGCCGTCGCGCATAATGAGCAGTGGCTGCCCTGGATGACGGCGGCGCTGACCGGCCTCGGCCTCACCGTGACGCCGAGCGTGACCAATTTCGTGCTGGTGCATTTCCCCGAGACGCCCGGCAAGACCGCACGCGACGCCGACGCCTTTCTGATGGAGCGCGGGCTGATCCTGCGGCGCATGGATTCCTACGGCCTGCCGGGCGCGCTGCGCCTCACCATCGGCACGCAGGAGGCCAATGAGCTGCTGGTCGCCACGCTGACCGAGTTTCTGGGGAGCGCCGGCCATGGTGCTTGATCCGCCGCTGCCGCGCCCGCTGGTCGGCCGGCTCACCATCATCGGCCTCGGGCTGATCGGCTCGTCGATCCTGCGCGCGGTCGATGTGCGCCAGCTCGCGGAAGTAAGCGTCGCTTACGACGCGGCGCCCGAGGTGCGCGCCCGCGTCGCCGAGCTCGGCATTGCCGACGAGGTCGCCGCCTCGCCGGCCGAGGCGGTAAGCGATGCCGATCTGGTCATTCTCTGCGTGCCGGTCGGCGCCATGGGCGCGGTGGCTGAGGCCATTGCCCCGCATCTGAAGCCGGGCGCCATCGTCTCGGATGTCGGCTCGGTCAAGGGTTCGGTGCTCACCGCGCTGCGCGCCCATATCGGCGAGCGGGTGCATATCATCCCCGGCCATCCGGTGGCGGGCACGGAATATTCCGGCCCCGATGCGGGCTTTGCCACGCTGTTCAAGAACCGCTGGTCGATCCTCACCCCGCCCGAGGGGGCGGATGAGGACGCGGTGGCGCGGCTTACCGCGTTCTGGGCGGCGATGGGCGCCAATGTCGAGGTGATGAGCCCTGAGCATCATGATCTGGTGCTCGCCATCACCTCGCATGTGCCCCATCTCATCGCCTACAACATCGTCGGCACGGCGGCGGATCTGGAGAAGATCACCCAGTCCGAGGTCATCAAGTTCTCCGCCGGCGGCTTCCGCGACTTCACCCGCATCGCCGCCTCCGACCCGACCATGTGGCGCGACGTGTTTCTCAACAACCGCGAGGCGGTGATCGAGGTGCTCGGCCGTTTCACCGAGGACCTGATCGCGCTTCAGCGGGCGATCAGGTGGGAGCAGGGCGAGACGCTGTTCAACCTGTTCACCCGCACCCGCGCCATCCGCCGCTCGATCATCGAGATCGGCCAGGAGACGGCAGCGCCGAACTTCGGCCGCGAGCCGGAGTGAGGGGAACGCTCCCTGTCCCCGACGGGGAGAGGTTAAGGGGTCGTGGAGCCCGATTGACGAAACCGATCCCGGATCGGCCTGCGGCCGTCCGGGATGACGCCGTGCGGGGGAGCGAACTTCCCAGAACGCCGTCATGGCCGGGCTTGGCCCGGCCATCCACGTCTTTGGCGCCGCGCGCGCGGTCGAAGTCGTGGATCCCCGGATCAAGTCCGGGGATGACGTCGTGTGGTGGGGCATACTCCCTCTCCCCATCGGGGAGAGGTGCAGGAGGCCGACAGCCCGATTGGCGCGCCCAATCCTCGTGAAACGCCGTCATGGCGGGGACGGCTCAATAAAAGATCGTCATCCCGGCCGGAGCGAAGCGAAGAGCCGGGATCGGCTGCGGAGCGGCGCGCTCTAGTGGCGCTGAAAAGCGGCGCACGATCCCGGATCGGCCTGCGGCCGTCCGGGATGACGCCGTGCGGGGGAGCGACCTTCCCAGAACGCCGTCATGGCCGGGCTTGGCCCGGCCATCCACGTCTTTGGCGCTGAACGCAAGAAGTCATGGATCCCCGGGCCAAGCCCGGGGATGACGGCCGCGCCGTGCGGCAAACTCCCTCTCCCCAACGGGGAGAGGTTAAGAGAGCGGGCTCCCGTGTAGGCGGGAAAAGCCTCCCTCAGCCCGTCGTCGGCATGACGAACTGGGCGCCTTCGCGGATGCCGGTGGGCCAGCGGGCGGTGGTGGTCTTCATCTTGGTGTAGAAGCCCACGCCTTCCATGCCGTAGACGTTGCGATCCCCGAAGATCGACCGCTTCCAGCCACCGAAGGAGTGGAACGCCACCGGCACCGGGATCGGCACGTTGATGCCGATCATGCCGGCCTTGGCGTCGCGGTCGAAGGCGCGGGCGCTATCGCCGTCGCGGGTGAAGATGGCGGCGCCATTGCCATATTCGTGGTCGTTGACCAGCTTCAGCGCCTCGTCATAGCGGTCGACGCGCACCACCGAGAGCACCGGGCCGAAGATCTCTTCCTTGTAGATCTTCATCTCCGGGGTCACGTTGTCGAACAGCGTGCCGCCGAGGAAATAGCCGTTCTCATAGCCCTGCAGCTTGAGATCGCGCCCGTCGACCACGAGCTTGGCGCCGGCGGCGACGCCGTCGTCAATATAGCCGCGCACCTTGGCGAGGTGCTCCTTGGTGACGAGCGGGCCCATCTCGCTGTCCGGGTCGAGGCCGGGGCCGACCTTCAGCGCGCGCACCTTCGGCACGAGCTTTTCGAGCAGCGCGTCGCCGACGCCGCCCACCGCCACGGCGACCGAGACCGCCATGCAGCGCTCGCCGGCCGAGCCGTAGCCGGCGCCCATCAGCGCGTCGACGGTCTTGTCGAGATCGGCGTCGGGCATCACCACGAGGTGGTTCTTGGCGCCGCACAGCGCCTGCGCCCGCTTACCAGCCGCGCAGGCGGTCTTGTAGACATATTCGCCGATGGCGGTGGAGCCGACGAAGCTCACCGCGGCGATGTCCGGGTGGGTGAGCAGCGCGTCGACCGCTTCCTTGTCGCCCTGCACCACGTTGAACACGCCGGCCGGCAGGCCGGCTTCCGAGAGCAGCTCGGCCAGCAGCAGCGAGGCGGACGGGTCCTTCTCGGAGGGCTTGAGCACGAAGGCGTTGCCGCAGGCGAGCGCCACCGGGAACATCCACATCGGCACCATGGCCGGGAAGTTGAACGGGGTGATGCCGGCGACCACGCCGAGGGGATGGCGGGCCGAGAACACGTCGACGCCGCGCGCCACCTGCTCGGTGAAGTCGCCGCGCATCAGATGCGGGATGCCGCAGGCGAACTCGACCACTTCGATGCCGCGGGTGACTTCGCCCTTGGCGTCCTCGAAGGTCTTGCCATGTTCCTTGGTGATGGCGGTGGCGAGCGCGTCGATGTCGCGCTCCAGCAGCGCCTTGAACTTGAACATGATGCGCGCGCGGGTCAGCGGCGGGGTGTCGGCCCAGGCCGGGAAGGCCTTGGCGGCGTTCGCTACCGCCTCGCCCACCGTGGCGGTGGAGGCCAGCAGCACCTCGCCGGACTGCGCGCCGGTCGAGGGATCGAAGACCGGGGCGGTGCGCCCCGCCGTGTTCACGACCTTGCCGCCGATGTAATGGCCGATAACCGCCATGGCGTTTTCCCTTCGGTTTGTCTGTTGCCTGTGACGATGGTTGTGCTTGTGGAATGAGCGCACTTCAACGACGATGTTTCATCATCCGTTGTGCGGGCATGGGCTCAAGAGAACTCAAGGGGGCGGGTTTGGACTGGGATCACCTGCGCATCTTCCTCGCCGTGGCGCGGGCCGGGCAGATGCTGGCGGCGGCGCGCCAGCTCGGGCTCGACCATGCCACCGTCGGGCGCCGGCTCGGCGCGCTGGAGGCCGGCCTCGGCTCCAAGCTGATCGAGCGGCGCACCACGGGAAGCGCGCTCACCCCCGCCGGCGAGCGCCTGCTCGCCCATGCCGAGCGGATCGAGACCGAGATGCTGCAGGCGCAGGCGGCGCTGGGCAATGTCGACCTCGCGCTCGCCGGCACGGTGCGCATCGGCGCGCCGGACGGCTTCGGCACCTATTTCCTCGCCCCGCGCCTCGGCAAGCTGGCCGACGAGCATCCCGGCATGACCATCCAGCTCGCGCCCCTGCCGCGCAGCTTCTCGCTGCCCAAGCGCGAGGTGGATGTCGCGGTCACCCTGCAGCGCCCGACCGAGGGGCGGCTGGTGGCGCGCAAGCTCACCGACTACAGCCTGGGCGTGTACGCCACGCGCGACTATCTTGATCGCACTGGCCCGATCGTCCACCTCACTGCACTGACTGGCTGCCTCTTGGTGACCTATGTGCCGGACCTCGTCTACTCGCCGGCGCTCGACTATTTCGAGGCGTTTCGCGAGATCGAGGCGCGGCGGCTGGAATGCGCCAGCGTGGTCGGGCAGATGGAGGCGGTGCGGGCCGGCGCCGGTGTCGGCATCCTCCACGACTATGCCGCGCGGGCCCATCCCGAGCTGGTCAGGCTATTGCCGGAAGTGAGTTTTCGCCGCGCCTACTGGCTCGTCACCCATGCCGACATCCATGAGCTCAGGCGCATCCGCGAGGTCGAGGATTTCATCGCCGGCGCGGTGCGCGAGGCACGCGGCAGCTTCGTCATGGGCCCCGCGCCGGCCATCGCCACGGCCTAAGC
This sequence comes from Ancylobacter sp. WKF20, assembly GCF_029760895.1. Lineage (NCBI taxonomy): Bacteria > Pseudomonadati > Pseudomonadota > Alphaproteobacteria > Hyphomicrobiales > Xanthobacteraceae > Ancylobacter > Ancylobacter sp. WKF20. The sequence continues at coordinate 3,410,859 of NZ_CP121679.1, read as the reverse complement.
CCTTGATAAGGCTCAGCTCAGGCCGAACTCGGCGAGCTGCCGGCGGGTCTGGGCGAGGGTCGCGGTGACGAAGTCGCCAAAGGCCGGCATCGGCAGATAGGCGCTCATCCAGTTGTGCTGGAACAGCGTTGCCCGCCAGCTTGGCGTCTGGATCAGCCGGGCGATCAGCCCCGCAAGCCGCTGCCGCTGCTCCGGCGGGGCTTCCGGCGGGGCGAAGATCCCCCGCCAATTATCCAAGCGTATGTCCACGCCCATCTCGCCGAAGGTGGGAATGTTCACCCCCGGCAGGCGCTGCGAGGAGGAGATGGCCAGCCCACGCAGCCGGCCGAGGCTGATGTCGAGCTGAAGCTCGCTGAGCCCGCCCACCGCGCAGCTCGCCTGCCCGCTGAAGATCTGCGCGCCGGAGGTCTCGCCCGGTGGTCGCGGCTCATAGGCGAGCCGCTGCGGCTCGACGCCGGACTGACTGGCCAGATCAGCCACCAGCAAGTGTTCCACACCCCCCCGCGCTCCACCGACGAAGCGGATGGTGGCGGGCTCCAGCTTGAGACCGATGGTCAGTTCCTTCAGCGTGTCGATGTCCGAGTTCCACGCCACGGCGAGGACGAGGTGCTCGAAGGCGAGGCGGGCGATCGGCGTGCGCAGCACCAGTTCCAGCGGCGCGCGTTGCAGGATGCCGGCGCCGATGAGGCTCGCGCCCATCACCATGATCACATCGTCCGGCCCACGCCCGAGCTCGAGGAAGCGTGCCAGCGCGGCGCTGATTTCCGTTGGAGCATAGACGGTGTCGAGCTGACGCACGAGGCCTTCCGCGCGTAGTGCGTCCCCGATCGCGGTGGCGCAGCGGGCCGCGCCGCCGCCAAGGGAGGTGGGCACGAAGAGCGTCAGCCTTTCCAGCGCGGGCGAGGAGGCGGCTGTCTGCGCGCGCGCGGCGCCCCTCGCGACCATGCTACCCGTCAGGCCGGCTGTCAGTCCGGCGAGAAAGCCGCGTCGGTTCATGGAATGCCGCCCGGTAGCAGCTTGCACCTGCTGCTCGCATGACTTGCATAGCGCGTCGCGCCGGGTGGTGGAAGGTCAGACGCGCCGCTCGCTACTTATTTACCTCTCCCCGTCGCTTGGCCGCAGGTTCCGCCCGCCGAAGCGGTATTGCGTCGCCTGGCTATAGGTCTCGCCGGGCTTCAGCCAGGGGGAGGGGAAGCCCGGCTGATGCACCGCATCGGGGAAGGTCTGCGCCTCGAAGCACAGCCCGGCATGGGGCCCGTGGCGGTGGCCGCCAAGTCCATGCCGTGTCGGCTTGAGGTGGAAGCCGTCATAGAGCTGAAGCCCCGGTGCGTCGGTGAACACTTCAAGCTGCAAGCCCGACCGGGCGCTCACCGCGCGGGCGGCGAAACGCGGCGCGCCACCCGTGGCGCCGTCCAGCGCGTAATTAATGTCGTAAAAGGTGCCGCGCGCGTCGAGGCGCTGTGGCGTGGTGAAGTCGAAGGGCGTGCCCGCCACGGGGGCGATGTCGCCGGTCGGAATGAGATCGGCATCGACCGGTGTGTAATGCTGCGCGGCGATCTCGACCTCCAGTTCACGCACCGAGCCGGCCGGATCGAGCGTGAAATAGGAGTGGTGGGCGAGGTTTACCGGCGTCGGCGCGTCGGTGGTCGCGGTCATCGTAATGGCGAGCGTCGCGGGGGCCTCGAGCCGATAGGTGCAGCGTAGATCCAGCGTGCCCGGATAGCCTTCCTCGCCATCGGGCGAGCGGCGCACCAGCGTCACCGCGTCGGCGCTTGCCATCTCGATCCGCCAGTTCCGGTGCGAGAAGCCGCGCGCGCCGCCATGCAGATGGGTGCGCCCCGCCTCGTTGCGGCCGACATCGTAGGTGGTGCCGTCGAGGGTGAAGCGCCCGTCGCGGATGCGGTTGGCGACGCGCCCGCAGGTGGCGCCGAGATAGGGCGGGTTGGCGATGTAGCTCGCCGCGTCCTCGAAACCGAGCACGACACGGCGCAGCCGCCCGTCGATCAGCGGGACTTCCAGATCGCGCAGCGTCGCGCCCCAGCTCAGCACCCGCGCCCGCGTGCCATCCGGCCCGTGCAGCGTGACTTCCTCGATCGCCTCGCCCTCGGGGCTGGTGGCTACCTGTGTGATCGACGCGTTCATGGCGCTCATCCGTGCTGGCCCGGCCGCGCGGGCGGGCGATTCGCCCGCGCAGTATGCCGCGCCCGTCAGTGCGTGGGCACCGCCGTTGCGGGGGCGTGATGATCGTGGCGGCAAAGATCGTGATCCGCCAGCGTCTCGATCACCCGGCACTGGTCGACCCGTCCATGGGCGCAGCCTTCGATCATCCGCTCCAATTCGGTCTTCAGGGCCTTGAGGCCGGCGATGCGCCGCTCCACCTCCTCCAGCCGGTGGCGGGCAATGGCGTCGGCGGCGGCGCAGGACTGGTCGGGATCGTCCTGTAGATGCAGCAGCGTGCGGATCGCCTCGATCTCGAAGCCCAGCTCGCGCGAATGGCGGATGAAGGCGAGGCGGCGCAGATCCGCCCCGTCATAGGCCCGCCGGCCGCCTTCGGTGCGCGGCGGGCGGGGCAAGAGGCCGATGGACTCGTAATAGCGGATGGTCGGCACCTTCACCCCGCTCACCCGCGCTGCCTCGCCAATGGTGAAGGGACCGTCCTCGCCTGTCCTCATTTTCCCACTTGCTCCTCTAGTCACTAGAGGAATTAGGGTGCCGCCCATCGCAGCACAAGAGGCGAGAGGTGATGCCATGGCCCTGCTGAAAACCCGCTACCGTATCGACGGCATGGACTGCGCGTCCTGCGCCACCAAGATCGACACGGCGGTGCGCCGGCTGCCGGAAGTGGCGGAGGTGTCGGTCTCGGTGACCGCCGGCACGCTGACCGTCGAGCATGACGGGGCCGACCTTGCCGTGCTGGAAAAGCGCGTCGCCGGCCTCGGCTATGGCATCGTGCCGCTCGCGGGCGCCCCGACGGCGGAGCCCGCGCCGTCCGCCGACGCCGGATGCGCCGGGCACGATCATGAGCATCATGACCACGCAGGTCATGACCACGACGGCCACGACCATGCCCATGGTGGCGGCCACGACCATGCCGGACATGTGAGCACCACCACCGTGCCCGCTCTTGAGGCGCCCGGCCACGCCCATAATCACCTGCCGACCGACCGGCTGTGGTGGCAGAGCGGCAAGGCGCGGCTGACGCTGGCCTGCGCCCTCGCGCTGGGTCTCGCCTATGGCCTTGGCCACCTGATCCCGGCCTATGCGCATCTGTTCTTCATCGCCGCGCTGCTGGTCGGCGTGCTGCCGGTCGCCCGCCGCGCGGTGATGGCGGCGCTCGCTGGCACGCCCTTCTCCATCGAGATGCTGATGACCATCGCCGCTGTGGGCGCGGTCATCATCGGCGCCACCGAGGAAGCCGCCGCCGTGGTGGTGCTGTTCCTCATCGGCGAATTGCTGGAGGGCGTCGCCGCCGGCCGCGCCCGCGCCAGCATCCGCGCGCTGACCGCGCTGGTGCCGAAGACCGCGCGGCTGATCGAGAACGGCACGACGCGCGAGGTGCCGGCCGAGAGCCTCACCATCGGCGCGCTGATCCTCGTGCGGCCCGGCGAGCGCATCCCGGCCGACGGCCTGGTGACCGAAGGCGTGAGTTCCGTGAACGAGGCGCCCGTTACCGGCGAGAGCGTTCCCGTCTCCAAGGCGGTCGGTGACGCCGTGTTCGCCGGCACGGTGAATGGTGAGGCGGCGCTGACCATACGTGCCACGACCGAGCCCTCCGACAACACCATTGCCCGCGTGGTGCGGCTGGTGGAGGAGGCGCAGGAGAGCAAGGCGCCGACCGAGCGCTTCATCGACCGTTTCGCCCGCTGGTACACGCCCTTCGTGGTGCTGCTCGCCGCGCTCGTCGCCGTGATGCCGCCGCTGCTCGCTGGCGCGGCGTGGGATGAGTGGATCTATAAGGGCCTCGCCATATTGCTCATCGGTTGCCCCTGCGCGCTGGTGATCTCCACCCCGGCTGCCATTGCCGCCGGTCTCGCCGCCGGGGCGCGGCGCGGCCTGCTGATCAAGGGCGGCGCGGTGCTGGAGCGGCTGCGCCTCGTCAATGCGGTGGCGCTCGACAAGACCGGCACGCTGACCGAGGGCAAGCCGAAGGTGACGGACGTCATCGCCTTTGCCGGGGATGAGGCGGCACTCGTCGCCCGCGCCGCCGCGCTGGAGGCGGGCTCCAGCCACCCGCTGGCGAGCGCCATCCTCAATGAGGCCGCCGCGCGCGGCCTGTCGATCCCGCAGGTCGGCGGGGCGGCGGCGCTGGGGGGCGAGGGTGTGAGCGGCACGGTGGAGGGCGCGGCGCTGTTCCTTGGCTCGCCCAAGGCGGCCGCCGCGCGGGCCCCGCTGACGGCCGATCAGCAGGCGTCTATTTCCCGCCTGAACGCGGCCGGCAAGACCGTCGCCGTGCTGGTGGCGGATGGCGCGGTGGCGGGCCTTCTCGCCCTGCGCGACGAGCCGCGCGCGGATGCGGCGTCGGGCCTTGCGGCGCTCAAGGCCGCGGGCATCCGCACGGTGATGCTGACCGGGGACAATGAGCGCACCGCGCAGGCGGTGGGCACCGACCTCGGTATCGAGGTCCGCGCCGGGCTGATGCCGGCCGACAAGCAGCGCATCGTCGGCGAGCTGAAGCGCGAGGGATTTACCGTCGCCAAGGTCGGTGACGGCATCAATGACGCGCCCGCTATTGCCGCCGCCGATGTCGGCATCGCCATGGGCGGGGGCACGGATGTGGCGCTGGAGACGGCGGAAGCGGCGGTGCTGCATGGGCGCGTCGGCGACGTCGCGGCGATGATCGCCCTGTCGCGCCAGACCATGCGCAACATCCATGAGAACATCACCCTCGCCCTCGGGCTGAAGGCGGTGTTCCTGGTGACCACCATTATCGGCGTCACCGGGCTGTGGCCGGCCATTCTCGCCGATACCGGCGCGACCGTGCTGGTGACCGCGAACGCCCTGCGGCTGCTCGGCTGGAAGGGGAATGGCGCCGGCTAGGGCAACAGGCGCCGGGCCTCGACCAGCGTCGCCTCCTTGCCACCGGCAGTGGAGAGGCGGTGCCAGCGGACGCTGCCGCAATCGCGCGCCGCCTGCTGCGCCATCACGGCGGCCGTGGCGTCCGACGCATCGCCCCGCCGCCCCTCGACGCGGGCGGTGAGCGTGTCGAGCGGCGCCTCGAGCCACAGGCCAGTAAAGGCCGCGCCCGCCTCGCGCGCCACGTCTTCGATGGCGGCGCGTTCGTCGTCGCGCTGGTGGACGGCATCGACGATCACGCCATGGCCGGCGGCCAGCACCGCACGGGCGCGCTCGCGCAGCGTTGCATAGACCGCCTCGGTCACCTCCCGCGTATAAGCATCCGGCGGCAGGCGGTCGAGTTCCCCCACCCCGGCGAGGCGCTTGCGCTCGACATCGCTGCGCAAATGCACCGCGCCGGGCAGCGGGCCAATGGCGGGGGCGAGCCGGGTGGCGAGTGTACTCTTTCCCGTGCCGGAGAGGCCACCGACCGCGACCAGCCGGGCGGGGCGGGGCGCCAGCGCCGTCTCGGCATGGCCGAGATAGGCGAGGGCCTCGGCTTCGGCCGCCCGTTTCGCCGGGCCGTCGCGCAGCGCCAGCGCCGCCGCCGTCACCTGCGCGCGGATACCGGCGCGCAAGGCGAGGAACAGCGGCAGGGCGGCCAGCCCGTCATAGGGCGGGGCGTCACCGCCGGCGGCGAGATAGCGGTTGAGCAGCCGATTGGCCGGAAGGGTCAGCCCGCGCTGGCCGAGATCCATCAGCAGGAAGGCGAGGTCATAGAGCCGGTCGGTGGTGGCCAGCGCCTCGTCGAATTCCAGCGCGTCGAACAGCACCGGCGCCCCATTGATCAGCGCGATGTTGCGCAGATGCAGATCGCCATGGCCGCGCCGCACCTCGCCCGCGCGGGCGCGTCGGTCAAGCCGAGGGGACAGGCGCGCCAGACGGTCGGTGAACGCCGTCGCAAGCGCCGCCACGCGGGGCGGGGCGAAGATATCCGGGCTCTCGCGCAGCCCGGCGACGATGCCGCTCGCGACCTTGGCGAGTTCGCCGGCTGAATCGACCTCGACATGGCGGGGCGCCCGCTCATGAGCGGCATGGACGGCTCGCGCCAGCGCGTCGATCAGCGCCGGCGTGAGGGCGTCGGCGGGTAGACGATCCAGCGTCGCGTGCTCGTCGAAGCGGCGCATATGCACCGCCCATTCGACAATGGTGCCCTTGTCGCCACCGAGCCGCAGCCCGGCCCCGTCGCGGCGGATCGGCACCAGGTCGAGATAGAGGCCGGGCGCGGTCGCCCGGTTCACCTCCAGCTCGCGCGCGCAGGCGGCGTGGCGCTTGTCCAGTGTCGACAGGTCCATGAAGGGGAAACGCACGGCGCGCTTCACCTTGTAGACGTCATGGCCCGCGAGGAAGACGGCCGCGCCATGGGTGTCGATCCGGGACACGGTGTCAGCGAGCCCATGCGTTGCCGGATCGGCCAGCAGGGCGAAAACCGGCTCCTGATCGGCGACGACATGGGCGGGGGAAACGGCGGGCGTGCTCATGGCGCCAGTCTAGCTCCCGGCTGCTGCCCCGCCATCGGTAAGGTTGCGGCTGGAGCTTTTGCCCTCACGCATTTTCTTCACGCGAACCGGTACCCACTTCGCTCGAAAATGCTCAAAATTGAATGGGCGGCGCGGGTGCGCGGGATTAGGAATGCGCCAGCCCCGTCCAGCCCTCAGGTTCCCCCCGTGTCCGATACGTCCTCCGCCGCCCCGCCCTATTTCGCCAGCGACAATGGCGTGGGCGTCTCGCCCGACATCCTCGCCGCTTTGTCCGCCGCCAATGTCGGAGCCATGTATTCCTATGGCGCCGATGCGATCTCCGCCCGCGTCGAGCAACGGCTGAGCGAGGTCTTCGAGCGCGAGGTGGCGGTGTTCCTTGTGTCCACCGGCACGGCGGCCAATGCGCTGTCGCTCGCCACCTTCACCCCGCCCTGGGGCGCGGTGCTCTGCCATGGCGACGCACATATCGAGAAGGATGAGTGCGGCGCGGTGGAGTTCTTCGGCGCCGGCGCGCGCCTTGTGCATGTGGCCGGCGCGCGCGGCCTCCTCGATCCGCAGGCGCTCGCTTCTGCCGCGCAGATGAACAAGGGCGACGTGCATGGGGTCCAGCCGGCCTGCGTGTCGATCACCCAGGCGAGCGAGCTCGGCACGCTCTATTCACGCGATCATCTGAACGAGATCGGCACTGTTGCCCGTGCCGCCGGGCTGACGCTGCATATGGATGGCGCGCGCTTCGCCAATGCGCTGGTGGCGCTCGGCATCACGCCGGCCGAGATGACGTGGAAGGCGGGGGTGGACGTGCTCTCCTTCGGCGCCACCAAGAATGGCGCGATGGGCGTCGAGGCTGTCGTGCTGTTCGATCCGGCGAAGGCGCAGGAAATGGCCTTCCGCCGCAAGCGGGCGGGGCACCTCACGTCCAAGATGCGCTTCCTCGCGGCGCAGATGGACGCCTATCTGGAGAACGATCTCTGGCTCACCAATGCCCGCCACGCCAACGCCATGGCCGGGCGGCTGGAGGCGGGGCTGCGCGCCATCGCCGGCATCGAGATCATCGAGCCGGCGGAAGCCAACATGCTGTTCGTGCGCCTGCCGCAGGCGACCATCGACGCGCTGCTGGCGCGGGGCTTCCGCTTCTACTCGGACCGCTGGGGCCCGGGCGTCATCCGCCTCGTCACCTCCTTCGCCACCAAGGGCGAGGATGTGGAGGCGTTCGTCGCCGGCGTGCGCGCGGCGGTGTGAAGGGGCTGCGTGCTTCGAGGCCACCCGGCGGGGGCACCTCAGACGAGCATTGCCCGCCTTGTCATCCCCGGGCTTGGCCCGGGGATCCACGACTTGCTCGTCAGATGTCGTTCTCACGCAATGAAGGCGTGGATGGCCGGGCCAAGCCCGGCCATGACGGTGGCCTGGTGGCGCTGGCCCCTTGATAGGCCCTCACATCACCGCCGACACGACCTCCGGCGATTCCTCCAGCGCGTGGGCCATGAAGTCGAGCGCGGAGCGGATCTGCGCGCGGCTCGCCGGGCCGCCGAGGCAGACGCGGACCGCCTCGCTTGCCGTGCCGCCGACCGTGAAGGCGTCGCTCGCCACCACGCCGATACCGGTGGTGCGCATGTGGCCGACAAAGGCCGAGCGGGTCCAGGGTTCGGGCAGGTCGATCCAGAGATTGAAGGCGAGCGGGTCGGCGCGGAACGAGCCGGCGGGCAGGATCTCGCTTGCCAGTGCCTGCCGGGCCTGCGTCTCCGCGCGGATGAAGCGCAGCAGCGTGTCGGCCGTGCCGTCCTCGATCCAGCGCGTCGCCAGCGCAGCGGTGAGCGGGGAGCTCATGACATTGGCCGTGCGCAGCGCCGCCGCGAAGGGGTAGCCGGCCCGCGCCTCCGGCACCACGACATAGGCGGTGCGCAGCCCGGCGCCGATGCATTTGGCAAGGCCCGCCACATGCCAGGTGAGGTCGGGCGCGATGGCGGCGAGCGGGGCCGGGCCATGGGCGGGGATGAAGCCATAGGCGTCATCCTCGACGATCGGCACGCCGAAGCGCCGGGCGACCTGAGCGATGGCGGTGCGCCGCGATTCGGGAATGGTCAGCGTGGTCGGGTTGTGCAGGGTCGGATTGAGGTAGAGCGCCTTCGGGGCCTGCTCACGGCAGGCCTGCGCGAAAGCATCGGGGTCGATGCCCTCCGCATCCATCGGCAAGCCGACAAGGCGCAGCCCGAGCTGGGCGGAAATCGCCCGCGCGCCGGGATAGGTGACGGCCTCGCACAGCACCGTGTCGCCGGGCTTGGCCAGCAAACCGAGAATGCCGAGCAGCGCCGGATGTGCGCCGGGCGTGACGAAGATGCGCTCCTGCGAGGGCACCAGCGCGCGCCGGCCGAGCCAGGCCGAGGCGGCGTCCTTGTCCGACCGCGTGCCCCCGAAGCCCTGATAGCGCAGCAGCGCTACCAGATCGCGCCCGACCTCGGCAAGGCCTTCCTGCATCCGCGCGATCAGCGCCGGATCGTCCGGCTCGGGCGGCAGGTTCATCGACAGGTCGACGCTGGAGGGCCGCGCGGGCGAGGCGGGGCGGGCCTTGGGGCGGGGCAGGCCGGTGACGAAGGTGCCCTGGCCCACGCGTGATTCCACCAGGCCGCGCTTCTGCGCCTCGACATAGCCGCGCGCCACCGTGGTGAAGTCGATGTCGAGCTTTGCCGCGAGCTTGCGCTGCGGCGGCAGACGGTCGCCAATGGCGAGGCGGCCGGCGCGGATGTCGTCGGCGATCAGGTCCGCGATGGCCAGATAGCGCGGCTTGTCGGAGCGGGAAAGGTCGGGAATCCAGTCGGCCATCGGTCAATCCGTCAGGCGCCCGTGAGCGCCGAATCCATGCGGTTCTGAATTGACTGTATAATGTTGCATCCGGTCTCTGTCACCTCTGGTCCACAACTTGCTGCATAGGTAGTTGCCCGTAAGCCGCACGGGCGCCTGCGCTGGAATCGTGCAAAGCCGGGCCTTTTCGTTAAGCGTCCGCCGCTTTTTTCAACAGGTAGAAAGAGCCGGCCGGGTTTCGATTGTATGTATTATTGAATGTAAATTGATTGTTTTGCTGATTCTTTGTTCAAACCATCAATTGGCACATTGATTGCAATTCTTCGGCTGTGAGCCGGCAAGCGCCGGTCCCCTGTTCACCTGAGGAGAGCGACATGGCCACCATTACCGTTCCGGCCCACCAGAAGGGCGATGTTCTGGTCGACTATGAGGACAAGAAGTTCGAGGACGTCAAAGCCGCCCCCGGCGAGAAGGCGCTCGTCACCTTCCACACCGTGGCGTTTGAGGGCTCGATCGGCCTCGTCAACCTGCTGCAGGCCTCGCGCCTGATCCAGAAGGGCTTCGAGACCTCGGTGCTGCTCTATGGGCCGGGCGTCACGCTCGGCGTGCAGCGCGGCTTCCCCAAGCTCGGCGACGAGGCGTTTCCCGGCCATCTCAACTTCAACGGCCGCATCGAGAAGATCATCAATGACGGCGGCAAGGTCTATGCCTGCCGCTTCGCCCTGCAGGCGCTCTACGGCCATGGCGAAGGCGCGCTGATCCCCGGCGTCATCCCGATCAGCCCGCTCGACGTGCTCGACATCATCCTCGTCCACCGGCGCGACAACGCCTTCATGCTCCACACGTGGACGCTGTGATCCGGACGCTCTGACGGGTTCCCGTGATCCCGGCCGAGAGCCGGGATCGGATGCCGATGACAGTGCGATCCCGGAACGGCGGCCCTGCCGCCGTCCGGGACGACGGCCAAGGCCAGAGGAGGCCGCAATGGCAGACATGACAGCCCCGGCAAAGCGCATCGTCCGCGCCGCCGCGGTGCAGATCGCGCCGGACCTCGACAGCCTGGAGGGCACGCTCACCCGCGTGCTCGCCGCGCTGGAGGAGGCAGCAGGCAAGGGGGCGCGGCTTGTCGTGTTCCCGGAGACCTTCCTGCCCTGGTATCCCTATTTCTCCTTCGTGCTGCCCCCGGTGCTGACCGGGGCGGAGCATCTGCGGCTCTATGAGCAGGCGGTGCTCGTGCCCGGCCCGGTGACCGAGGCGGTGGCGGCCTCCGCCCGCCGCCTCGGTGTCGTGGTCGTGCTGGGGGTGAATGAGCGCGACCATGGCTCGCTCTACAACACCCAGCTCATCTTCGACGCCGATGGCAGCCTGAAGCTCAAGCGCCGCAAGATCACGCCGACCTTCCATGAGCGGATGATCTGGGGGCAGGGCGACGGCGCCGGCCTCAAGGTGGCCGACACGGCTGTGGGACGCGTCGGCGCGCTGGCCTGCTGGGAGCATTACAACCCGCTCGCCCGCTACGCGCTGATGGCCCAGCACGAGGAAATCCACGTCGCGCAGTTCCCCGGCTCGCTGGTCGGGCCGATCTTCGCCGAGCAGATCGAGGTGACGATCCGTCACCACGCGCTGGAATCGGGCTGCTTCGTGGTCAATGCCACCGGCTGGCTGACCGAGGACCAGATCACCCGCATCTCGCCGGATGAGCGGCTGCGCAAGGCGCTCATCGGCGGCTGCATGACGGCGATCATCTCGCCCGAGGGCAGCCATGTCGTGCCCCCGCTCATCTCCGGCGAGGGCATTCTCATCGCCGATCTCGACATGGCGCTCATCACCAAGCGCAAGCGGATGATGGATTCGGTCGGCCATTACGCCCGGCCGGAACTGCTCAGCCTCAATCTCGACGACCGGCCCGCCGTGCCGCTGCACCGGCAGGCCGCGCCCTTCCTCGCCAGCACCGGGAGTGCGTTCGATGAAGCCGATGGATCCCGCGACCGATCTCCAGCCGATGCCGACGGAGCACCTGATCAACGAGTTGCAGTCCTACGGGGTGCGGCTGGTTGATCCCCGTGCCGGCGCCGAGTCGCGCCGGGGTGGTGCTGGACCGTCCGACCATAAGGCGATGACCATTGACGGCATGACCGTCATGGTCCCCGTCCACACCGCGCCGGCCTTCGAGAGCCCCTATCTGGTGGAGCGGCCCGACGCCTATGGTCGCTCGCGCATCAGCCGCGACGGGCTGGTGCTGGGCGAGGTGTCGTTCCCGCTTCAGCCGAAATTCTACGGCCTCTCCACCGCCGATGGCATTCCCTATTCCAAGATCGCCGTGCTGCATGGGCGCGACGTGCTGGCGACCACGGTGCTGCAAAGCTGCATCCGCTATCAGAGCCGCACCAAGACCTGCCAGTTCTGCGCCATCGGCCAGTCGCTGGCGGCCGGCCGCACCATCGAGCGCAAGACCCCCGCCCAGCTCGCGGAAGTCGCCAAGGCGGCGGTGGAGCTTGATGGCGTCAAGCACATGGTGATGACCACCGGCACCCCGCCGGGCAAGGACCGTGGCGCGGCGATCCTCACCGAGAGCGTCGCGGCGGTGAAGGCGGCGGTGGACCTGCCGATCCAGGTGCAGTGCGAGCCGCCCGATGACGATGCCTGGTTCGGCCGGATGTTCGCGGCGGGGGCGGACGCGCTCGGCATGCATCTGGAAGCGGTGAGCGAGCCGGTGCGGCAGACGATCATGCCCGGCAAGGCGCAGGTGTCGGTGGAACGCTACTTTGAGGCGTTCGCCGCCGCCGTGCCGGTGTTCGGGCGCGGGCAGGTCTCGACCTATATCCTCGCCGGGCTCGGCGACACGCGCGAGGAGATCCTCGCCATCTGCGACCGGCTGACCAAGATCGGCGTCTATCCCTTCGTCGTGCCCTTCGTGCCGATTTCCGGCACGCCGCTGGAAAGCCACCCGACGCCCACGCCGGCCTTCATGAATTCCATCCTCGGCCCGCTCTCGGGCATGCTGCTGGCGACCGGGCTGAAATCCATCGACGCCAAGGCCGGCTGCGCCAAATGCGGCGCATGCTCGGCGCTCTCCACCTATGAGCGCCGGGGCAGTATGGCCGGCGCGATGGGGGGCTGCGCATGATGTATGGGCCCTTCGACGCCTTCCGCGCCGCCGATTTCCAGGTGAAGTTCGCCACCGCCACCTGGGAGAAGCGCGGCGCCGCGCGTCTGCGCCATGAAGTGTTCTGCGAGGAGCAGGGCCTGTTCGCGGGCGACGACCGTGACGCCATCGACGCCGTCGCCATTCCCATCGTCGCCGTTTCCATGCTCGGGCTGGTGGCCGACGATGTGGTCGGCACGGTGCGCATCCATGAAGCCGAGCCCGGCCTGTGGTGGGGCTCGCGCCTCGCCGTGGCGGAAGGCTATCGCAAGGTCGGGCCGCTCGGCGCGGCGCTGATCCGGCTTGCCGTGTCCTCCGCCCATGCGCGCGGCTGTACCCGCTTCCTTGCCCATGTGCAGAGCCAGAACGGCCTGCTGTTCCGCCGGCTGCACTGGAACATCGTCGAGGAGAAGGAGCTCCATGGCCGCCCGCATCTGCTCATGCAGGCGGACCTCGCTCATTATCCGCCGATCCTCGATGCCGAGACCGGCTTCCACGCGCTGGCGCGGGCAGGCAGCGTGCGGAGGGCGGCATGAGCGCGCGCGGGGGCTTGCCGCTCGGCCCGGATGCCTTTGCCGGCATCGTCGCCAAGTTGCGGGCGTCGGCCGGCATGGCGGCCAAGGCCGATATCGCGCTCGCCGCCGCGCGGCTGGGGATCGGCGGCACGAGTGACATACGGGTGGGCGACGACTGTGCCGCCATTCCCGATGGCGAGGGCTGGCTGCTTCTCGCCATTGAAGGCTTCATGAACGAGTTCGTCGCCGGCGATCCGTGGTTCGCCGGCTGGTGCGGGGTGATGGTCAACCTCTCCGACATCGCCGCCATGGGCGGGCGCCCGCTCGCCGTGGTCGATGCGGTATGGGCGAAGGGCGAGGAGGAGGCGTCGCCGGTTCTGGCGGGCCTGCGCGCGGCGTCGGAGCGCTTCGGCGTCCCCGTCGTCGGCGGCCACACCAATCTCAAGACCGATCGCGGCCAGCTCTCCGTTGCCATTCTCGGGCGGGCGAAGCGCCTGCTGACTTCCTTCGACGCGCAGCCGGGCGAGACGCTGATCGCCGCCATCGATCTGCGCGGGCGCTACCGCGAACCGTTCTCCAACTGGGAAGCCGCCACCGACGCTCCGGCCGAGCGGCTGCGCGGCGACCTCGCTTTGCTGCCCGAGATCGCCGAGGCCGGCCTCTCCCGCGCCGCCAAGGACATCAGCCAGGGCGGCGTGGTCGGCACCAGCGCTATGCTGGCGGAAGCCTCGGGCGTGGGGATCGAGATCGACCTTGCCCGCGTGCCGGCGCCGGAGGGGGTGGACCCGGCGCGTTGGCTGATGAGCTTCCCGAGCTACGGTTACCTACTCACCGCCACCCCCGATAATGAGCCGGCTATTTGTCAGGCCTTTCAGGCGCGCGGCATCGCCGCTGTAGCTATTGGCCGGGTCACCGCGGATCGGCGCGTCACCGTGTTGAACGGCGCGGCGCGCGAGACCATCTGGGATTTCGCCGCCCGCCCGCTCATCGGCTGCGGTCCCCTGGCACCCCGCGCGGAGGATGCGGCATGAGTGCCTCCCGCCCGCTGCGCATCGCCATCCTCGCCCATTCCACCAACCCGCGCGGCGGCGTCGTCCATGCGCTGGAGCTGGGCGACGCGCTGACCCGGCTCGGCCATGAGGCGGTGGTCCACGCGCCGGATGCCAAGGGCGCCGGCTTCTTCCGCCCGACGCTGTGTGGAACGGTCAGCGTGCCCGCCTCGCCGGTTGGCGCGGATGTGACGGAGATGGTGCGCATCCGCATGGCCGATTACATCCGCCATTTCGAGGCCCCCGCGCACCGGCGGTTCGATGTCTTCCACGCGCAGGACGGCATTTCCGGCAATGCGCTGGCGACGCTGACGGAGCGCGGCCTCATCCCCGGTTTCGCCCGCACGGTGCATCACGTCGACAGCTTCCGCGACCCGGCGCTGGCCGAGCTTCAGCGCCGCGCCATCGTCACGGCGGACCGACATTTCGCGGTGAGCCATCTCTGGCAGGACAAGCTCGCCGTCCTGTTCGGCCTGGCGCCCGATCTCGTCGGCAACGGCATCGACACGGCGCGCTTCACTCCGCTGCCGGATGGCCGGGAGGCGGGGCTCGCCCGCACGCTCGGCCTCGGCGGCGGTCCCATCATCCTCAGCGTCGGCGGCGTGGAGGAGCGCAAGAACACGCTCGCCATGCTGGAGGGCTTCATCCAGCTGCGCGCACTCCACCCGCGCGCGCAGTTCGTCATCGCCGGCGGCGCGAGCGTACTGGACCATCACGCCTATCAGGCGGAATTCGCCGCGCGCCTTGCCGCCTCCGGCCTGCCCGGTGACGCGGTGATCCGCACCGGCGCGCTGGCGCAGGCCGACATGCCCGCCCTCTACCGCCTCGCCGATGTGCTGGCCTTCGCCTCGCTCAATGAAGGCTTCGGCCTCGTCGCCCTGGAGGCGATGGCCTGCGGCGTCCCCACCGTCGTCTCGCGCATCGCGCCCTTCACCGAGCATATCGGCGAGGACGAGACGGTCTGGTGCGACCCGAAGAGCCCCGCCTCCATCGCCAATGCGCTGGCCGCCGCCTTGAGCCCGGAACTCGCCAACCGTCTCGCCGCGCAGGGTCCGCGCGCGGCGGCCCGGCATGACTGGCTCACCGTCGCCCGCGCCCACCTTCCCGCCTACCGCGCCCTCGCTGCGGCTGCCCCTGCGGAGCTTCACCATGCCTGAGATGACCTTCACCATCCGCTGGCCCGATGGCACGCGCGAGCCGTGCTACTCGCCTTCGCTCATCATCAAGGACTATCTGACGCCGGGCGAGACCTATGCGCTCGACGATTTCCTCGCCCGCTCCCGCACGGCGCTGATGATCGCCAGCGAGCGGGTGGAGGCGAAATACGGCTTCCCCTGCTCACGCGCCCTCGGGCAGCTCGCCCGGCTGGAAAACGCCGGCCGCTCTTTTTCCACGCAATCGGAGGCCCGCGTCGCCGTCGAATCCTTCGACGCGTGAGCGCCGCCTCGCGGAGACACCCGCATGAATGAGAACCGCATCGAGCATCATCCGGTCGTCATCGTCGGCGGCGGCCAGGCGGGGCTGTCGGCCTCCTATCATCTGCGCCAGCGCGGCATCGGTCATCTCGTGCTGGAGAAGAACCGGGCGATGCACGCCTGGGAGAGCCAGCGCTGGGACAATTTCTGTCTGGTGACGCCCAACTGGCAATGCGACCTGCCCGGCCATCCCTATGATGGGCCGGAGCCGGACGGCTTCATGAAGAAGGATGAGATCCGCGCCTATCTCGCCGGCTTCCGCGCCAAGGTTGACCCGCCGATCCGCGAGGGGGTGAGCGTGCGCCGCGTCGCGCCGCGCGCCGAGGGCGGCTTCCTCATCTCAACCAGCGCCGGCGACTTCAGCGCCGATCATGTGATTGCGGCGTCCGGCGGCTATCACGAGCCGATCATTCCGCGCATGGCCGAGCGCCTGCCCGCCTCCATCGCCCAGATCCACTCGGCGCAGTACCGCAACGCCGACCAGCTGCCGCCCGGCGCGGTGCTGGTGGTCGGTTCCGGTCAGTCCGGCGCGCAGATCGCCGAGGATCTCCACCTCGCCGGCCGCAAGGTGCATCTGGCGGTGGGGGACGCGCCGCGCTGCGCCCGCTTCTACCGAGGCCGGGACGTCGTCACCTGGCTCGCGGATATGGGCTATTACGACATGCCAGTGGAGAAGCACCCGCTGCGCGAGGGCGTGCGCGACAACACCAACCATTACGTCACCGGCCGCGATGGCGGGCGCGACATCGACCTGCGCAAATTCGCGCGCGAGGGCATGGAGCTGTATGGCGTGCTGCGCGATTTCGACGGCGGTTCGCTGCTGTTCGAGGAAAACCTCCGGCAGGCCTTGGATGATGCCGACCGCACCTATAACGGCATCAACGCCGCCATCGACAAGCACATCACTGACAACGCCATCGCGGCGCCGCCGCCCAGCGTCTACACGCCGGTGTGGGAGCCGCCGGCCGAGCGCGGCACGCTCGATCTCGCCGGCTCGGGGATCACCGCCATTGTCTGGTGCATCGGCTTCCGCCCGGATTTCCGCTGGCTGGACGCGCCCGTCTTCAACGGCGCGGGCCACCCGCAGCACCGGCGCGGCGTGACGGCGCGCGAGGGGCTCTACTTCCTTGGCCTGCCCTGGCTGCACACCTGGGGTTCCGGCCGCTTCGGCAGCGTGGGACGCGACGCGGCCTTCCTCGTCGATCATATCGCCGCGCAGCTCGCCCGCGCCGGGCAGGACAGCGCGGCATGAACCGACCACTGGGGCCGCTGGAGCTCGACGAGGCCATCCCTGCCGCCGCCCCAGGCCACCTCGCGCGTGAGGTGACGGGCGAGGTCTCGCTCATCCTCGGCATGCCGCAGCTCTCGCTGGCCGGCCTCTCGGAGAGCTGGCTGCTCAAGGAGCTCGGCCATCGCCACTGGATGCTGCTGGCGGAGATGGCCGGGCGCGCCGTGCCGGATTTCCGCGATGGCGACGGGGCGCCGGTCTATGCCGCCTTCTGCGCGCTGTCGGTCGCCCAGGCCGCCTTCGATGCGCTGGGGGAGAATGACCGTCTGGTCATCCGCTCCAGCCTGCGGCGCATCTCCCGCACCCAATGCGCCAGCCGACACCGCCTGCTGCGGCAGGGCGTCTGTCTCGGCGAGATCGAACTGGTCTCGGTCTTCGTCCGGCGCGGCAGCGGCGGGAGCAACCATGCCGTCGCCCGCGTGGCGCTGGACGGCTTCCCGCCCGTGATCGACGCACCGAACGAGCTTGCCACCCGCGCGGCGGATCTGCGGGCGGGCCGGCTGGGCACGCATTTCGGCTTTGATCTCGCGAGCCTGGAAGGGGAGGGCCGATTCGAGATCGACCCCTGCCCGGCGCAGGATTTCAACGGCGCGGGCTTTCTCTACTTCTCCAGCTTCGTCGGTTTTCTCGACCGGGCGGAGTGGCATCTCGACGGCCGCCGCGCGCCGCGTGCCGTCACGCGTCGACGCGAGGTGTTCTTTCACGGCAATGTCGATCCCGGTGAGCGGATCCTCGTGCGCTGGCTCGCGGCGCGGCGCGGGGAGGGCGTTCTGGTGCATCGCTGCCGGCTGGAGCGGGCAAGCGACGGGGCGCGCCTTGCCGACGCCTTCACCGAGCGGGCGGTGTGAGCGACCCGCGGGGAGTTTTCCACCGGCCGTCATCGGCCGGTGAGAAAAGCTGAAAAACCCCGTTGCAATCCGCCCGAGGCTGGGGCATAGAGACGGCCCGTTCGGGGGCGCCGGCAAGACCGGAGCTTCAGAACACGGAGCGAGCGGGTGTAGCTCAGGGGTAGAGCACAACCTTGCCAAGGTTGGGGTCGTGGGTTCGAATCCCATCGCCCGCTCCAATTTTCCAAAAGAAAATCAGACGTATAGCAAGCGCCCCTCGGGGCGCTTTCTGCGTTGGTTCGTCCGCGAGCCGCGGCCGGATGTGATCGGCGCTCTCATCCGGCCGCGTCCGGCGTGGAATTTCCCGATGGGGCGATCAGGCCCTGCCCTTAAGGAACTGCGCCGTGACCTCGGCGACACGCTGGCCGAGATAGGCCGCGGTCCGCAGGTCGCTGTCGATGGGGGTCAGCTCTGCCGGCGCGTCGTCCGACTGCGCCATCGCACCGAGCCAACTACCGAGACGGTTCAGGTCGTTCTGGGTCTTGCCGGGAAAGATATCGAGGCCGACCCAGATCATGCCGTGCTGGGCGGCGAAAAGCGCCAGAGACACCAGGGCGTTGAGCTTGTCGCCGTGAACGGCACCGGAATTTGTGAAGCCGGCAGCGATCTTGTTGCGCCAGGCCTGTGGCATCCAGGCGGTGCCAGTTGAATCTTCCATGAACCTCTTCAGGCGCGCGGAGATGAGGCCGTTATAGGTCGGCGATCCGAAGATGATGGCGTCGCTGGCGGCCAGCGCGGCCCAGTCGACGGGGCCGTCGGCCACGGCGAAAAGGGTTGCCTTGGCCCCAGGCACCCGGGCGACGCCCTCCGCCACATGGCGGGCGAGCTTGGCGGTGTGGCCATAGCCACTATCAAACACGATGGCGATGTTCATTGAGACGGGTCTTTCGTTGAAACGCGACCGCGGTTCGCAGCTTGGCGACGGCGGCGGATTACGGTCTGCTGCGGCGTCGTGCGGGAGCGCCGTCGCACAGCCCGGAGCGTCGTATTCGTCATCGGACGATGGCAGATGCCGCGCTCCCGTCCGATGAACTGATGGAGCGATCGGCCCGAGAGGCGCCCGGAGGCGCGCCGCCGAGAGCTGTCCCTGATGCGAGCGTCCCGCTCAGGCGGACAGATGCTGGCTGAAGAAGCTCGTCAGCTTGTCGAAGGGGATGAGATCCACGCGGTCGTACAGATCGACGTGACCGGCACCGGCCACCCAGATCAGTTCCTTCGGTTCGGCGGCCCGCCTGTAGGCATCTTCGCTGAACTCGCGCGAATGCGCTTGGTCGCCGCTGATGAACAGCATCGGACGCGGGGAGATCGTTTCGATGTCGTTGAAGGGATAGAAATTCATGAACTTCACATTGCTGGTCACCGTCGGCTTCGTCGTCCGAAGCGGGGACGCGCCGGCCGGGGTGACCTCGCCGCGCGGCGTGCGGTAAAAATCGTAGAACTCGCGCTGGATCGGGTGGGTGTCAGCGGTGAGCACGAGATCGGTGCCGCCGGCGACCGCGACCTCCCCGCCTTCGAACTCCGCATAGCGCTGATCGGCGGCGGCGGCGATGATGGCCTTGCGCTGCTCCAGGGTCAGCGAATGGTTCAGCGCGTTCCGGTTGGCGGCGCCCATGTCGTACATCGAGACGGTCGCGACCGCGCGGAGCCGCGGGTCGATTTTCGCGGCGCTGATGGCGAAGCTGCCCGAACCGCAGATGCCGATGACGCCGATGCGGTTGCGGTCGACGAAGGCTTGGGTGCCGAGATAGTCGGTAGCGGCGCTGAACGCCTCGGCATAGAGATCCGGCGAGACCATGTTGCGCGGCTCGCCGGCGCTCTCGCCCCAGAAGGGCAGGTCGATGGCGAGAGTCACGAAGCCCTGTTCGGCCATCTTCGTCGCGTAGAGCGTCGCGCTCTGTTCCTTCACCGCCCCCATAGGATGGCCAACGATGATCGCGGGGTTGCGGGCGCTGCGGTTGATGTCCTTCGGCACGATCAGGTTGCCGGCGACATCCATCCGGTACTGGCTCTTGAAGATAACTTTTTGCAGCGTGACCCTGTCGCTGGTGTAGAAATTCGCCGCGCCGCGCGACATGTCCTGCGCGGTCGCCTCGGTGGTATCCAGCAGGGAGGTGAGACCGACGGCGGCGAGGCCAGCACCGGCGACCTTCAGCATCGTGCGGCGATCAAGGCTGTCATCCCGAGGCGTAGGGGCGGTCGGCGCTTTATCAGTGGAGGTAGTCATGGCGTGTCTCCATCACGTTGAACCTGGCGTGGGATGGAGTGTGAGGAGGGTGGCCCCGTGCCACTAGTCGTTCGATAACGCGCGTCGTTATGAGCTCCTCTCATCAATTGCATCGGTCATTCGCCGACATGGTGGTCTGAGGCCCGCTCCATTTCCGCCCTATGGTGGGCCGAGAGCGTAGACGTTCAGGCGATCGCCAGCGTCAGGCTGCGCCGAGCAGTGCATGCGCGACGCGGCCGGTATCGACTGCGTCGAGAAAGACGGGCACGTCATCAAGCCAGAGACGGCGCGCCTCACGTGCGGTGGCGCAGGGCTTCGACAAGCGCCACGAAGGCCGGCGAGGATTGGCGGCGGCTGGGGTAGTAGAGATAGAAGCCGTCCCAATAGGCGCACCAATCCTCCAGCACGGGAATGAGCCTACCGGCGCTGATGTGATCGCGCGCGATCTCCTCCGGCACAAAGCCAAGGCCGGCGCCGCCAAGGGCCGCGTCCAGCACGTGGAAGATGTTGCTGAAGGCCACTTGGCCGTCCACGCGGATCTTGAGCTCTCGGCCGTCCTTCTCGAACTCCCAGGCCCAGAGGCCGCCTGAGGTCTGGAAGCGGTAATTGATGCAGCGGTGCTGGACGAGTTCCTCGGGGTGCGAGGGCCGCGGATGCGCGGCGAAATAGCCGGGCGAACCCACGACGGTGAAACGAAAATCCGGCCCGATGCGGGCGGAGATCATGTCCTTGGCGAGTTGCTCGCCCATGCGCACACCGGCATCGAAGCGTTCCGTCACGATATCGGTCAGCCCGTTATCGAGGGTGAGTTCGACTTTGATGTCGGGAAATCGGGGCAGGAAGCTCTGGATTTTCGGCCAGAGAACGCTGCTGATGGCGTAATCCGAGGCGCTGATGCGGATGGTGCCGGCGGGCTTGTCGCGCAGCGCATTCAGCGCGTCGACTTGGGCTTCGATCTCGTCGAAATGTGGCCCGATGCCCTCCAGCAGGCGCTCGCCGGCCTCCGTGGGCGAGACGGCCCGGGTGGTGCGCGTCAGCAGGCGAACGCCGAGGCGCGCCTCGAGCTGGCGGATGGTGTGGCTCAGCGCCGATTGCGAGACGCCCATGCGCGCGGCGGCGCGCGTGAAGCTGCGCTCCCGCGCCACGGCGATGAAGGCCAGCAGGTCATTGATGTTCTCGCGCGCCATCCATGAACCCTCATCATAAGAGAGGGTCTATTGTACCTCATGAATGCAAGGTAGGAAGCGGCGTCGCGGGCGTTGGCGATGATCCGGCGGTCACGAGCCTATTACCCGTCATGGCGGATGACGCGGGGCTCGATTGATGACCGGCGCTCATATCTCCATGCCGAAGCCAGCCTCTAATCCAGCGCCGCCTCCGCCGTTAGATTGAGGGTCGGAACAACCGGGAGGCTGGCCGTCCCCGCTGCGCAGGGGCGGTCGTGCCGTGGAGAGGCAAACCGTGACGAGGGTGATGACGCGCCGGCGAGCGTTGGGGCTGGTTGCCATGGGTGTCGCCATGCCGCTTGCGGCCGGCGCACGCCCCGCGCTTGGCCAGGTCGCGGAGAGAGCGTTCATGAAAGTCGACTTCGCCTTTGACCAACACGCCTTCACCGCGACGCTGTTCGACACGCCGGCGGCGCGTGAGTTCGCCGCGATGCTGCCGCTCGATCTGGTGATCGACGACTACGCGACCAATGAGAAGATCGCCTATCTGCCGTGCAAGCTCACCGAGGCCGGGAGTGGGCCGTTCGCCGAAGAGGCGCCCGGCGACCTCGCCTATTACGCGCCCTGGGGCAATCTCGTCTTTTATTACGCCGGCTATCGCTATTCCCCCGGCCTGATCCGGCTGGGGCGGCTTGAGGGCGGGGTGACGCCGCTGCTGACACGCGGGCGCTTCCCGCTGACCGCCACGGCGCGGCGCTGAGCGCCACCCGCTCACATCTCGGCGAGCGGCGTGCGAACGCCGCCGCGCATACGTAGATGGGCGGGATCGACATTTTCGGCTGGGGGGCCACTCACCACGGATGAGAAAAACCATGTCCTATGAACCCGACCGCTATGTCATCGACGGCCGGCGCATCGGCACGAGCTATCTGCTCGCGGCCATCGTGCTCGCGGCCGTTTTCGTCCAGTGCTTCCCCAACAGCGCGGCGGGCGACCGCGTGGCGCAGGATGTCGGCGCCCCCGTCGTGGTCGTCGCGCCCGGCCGCCACGATGACGATGCGTCGGTGGCCGCCGGTCTCGCGGCGGACGAGGATATGTCCGGCTCCGGCATGAACCGCGCCAGGACGACCCTCTGCGCCGGGGCGGTGGAGCGCGTGGTTGTCAGCCCGCTCTGACCGCCCATTCATGAGCGTGGCTCATCGCGACAAGCAAGGCGGGCCTCTAATGCGCCGGCCAGTCACCGCGTAGATTTGGAACCAGACCAAACGGAAGCCATGACGGCGATCGCGTGGGTGTTGGCCTCGCGCAGGCCGCGCCGCACGGACGGTCTTGCGCCCTCTTGCACGGAGACTGACGGTGGACCTCACCATCAATGGACAGACGCACCGCCTCGACAGCGAGCCCGATACGCCGCTGCTCTGGGTGCTGCGCGATGAACTCGGGCTTACCGGCACCAAATATGGCTGCGGCCTCGCTCAGTGTGGTGCCTGCACCGTGCTGGTGGATGGCCAGCCGACCCGCTCCTGCGTGACGCCGGTCGACGCGGTCGCGGGCAGCCAGATCATGACCATCGAGGCGGTGACGCAGGATCCGGTGGGGCAGAAGGTCGTTGAAGCCTGGGTGTCGCAGCAGGTCGCGCAATGCGGCTATTGCCAGTCTGGCCAGGTGATGGCGGCGACCGGGCTGCTCAAGCAGACCCCAAAGCCCAGCGACGAGGATATCGCCGCCGCCATGGTCAATCTGTGCCGCTGCGGCACCTATAACGCGATCGCCGCCGCCGTCCGGCACGCGGCGCAGGCGTGAGGAGCGGCGCGATGAACGAGATGAGCCCCCTCCCCACCGTCCCGCCGGAAGCCGTGCCGCTCAACCTGTCGCGGCGCAGCTTTCTGGGTGCCTCGCTCGGCGCGCTGGTGCTGGGCGTCGCCCTGCCGGCGGGCGGACGTGCCGTCGCCCAGGAAGCGCCCGCCATCGTGCCGGGCACGCGGGTCAACGCCTATATCCAGATCCGCCCGGACAGCACGGTGCTGTTCCGCAGCGCCTTCATCGAGGGCGGGCAGGGCATCTTCACCGCCATGGCGCAGATCGTCGGCGAGGAGCTCGATGTCGATCCCGCGCAATTCGTGGTGGAAGGCGCGCCGCCCGGTCCCGACTACACGCTGATCGGCGGCTACCGCTTCACCGGCGGCAGCATGTCGGTGCGCATGAGCTATGAGACGATGCGCAAGCTTGGCGCCGCCGCGCGCCGGATGCTGCTGCAGGCCGCCGCCACCCAGCTCGGCGTGCCGATGGCGGAGCTCTCGACGCAGCCCGGCCTGGTGATTCACACCGCGTCCAACCGCTCGATCCCCTATGGCGATCTCGCCACCGCCGCCGCGGCGCTCCCGGTGCCGGCGGATGTCCCGCTGCGGTCCCGCGCCGATTTCCGCTGGATCGGCAAGCCGGTGGCCCGGATCGACATCCGCGACAAGTCGACCGGCAAGGCGACCTACGCCATCGACCTGAAGGTCGAGGGCATGCTGCAGGCTGTCGTCCAGCATGCGCCGCGGCTCGGCCAGGAGCCCGCTGCCCTCGCTAATGAGGCCGAGGTCAGGGCGATGCCCGGCGTCCACTCGGTTCACCGTCTGCCAGGGGCGGTCGCGGTGCTCGCCTCCAGCTGGTGGCGCGCCCGCCGCGCGGTCGAGGCGCTTCAGGTGAGCTGGGACGAGGCGAAGCCCGACAGCTCGGCCCGCGTCATGCCGGCGGACTATTCCTCGCAAAAGCACCGCGCCGATCTCCAGTCGCGCAGGGGCGAGGGTCTTGCCTTCGAGACCCACGGCGATATCGGCCCGGCACTGGCAGGCGCTGCCCGCATCGTCGAGGCCAGCTTCGATGCGCCGCATCTTTCCCATGCGCAGCTCGAGCCGCCCTCGGCCATTGCCCGGTTCAACGCGGATGGAGCGCTTGAGGTCTGGGCGCCCAACCAGGCGCCGGAGATGTTTCAGGCCGATGCGGCCAAGGTCGCCGGTCTTCCGCCCGAAAAGGTCATCATCCACTCGCCGATCCTCGGCGGCTTCTTCGGCCGGCACTTCCTCTACCAGACCGCCAATCCCTACCAGCAGGCGATCCGGCTGGCGAAAGCCACGGGACGGCCGGTCAAGGTGATCTGGTCGCGCGAGGAGGAGTTCCTGCGCGATGCGTTCCGGCCGATGAGCGTCGCCCGCTTCCGCGCCGGCCTCGACGCCAGCGGCCTGCCGGTCGCGTTGAGCGCGGTGGCTGTCGGCGAGGGCGCCACCGGCCGCTGGTTCGGTCGCGCGGCCGACAAGGTCGACAGTTCGGCCGTGGAAGGCATCGCCGGCAAGGTCTACGCGATCCCGAACCGCCGTGTCGGCCATATCCATGTCGATGATCCCACCATCATCGGCTTCTGGCGCTCGGTCGGGCATTCGATGAACGACTTCTTCTACGAGACGTTCTTCGACGAGATGGCCGATGCCGGCAAGCAGGATCCCTATGAGCTGCGCCGGCGCCTGCTGGCGGACAGCCCGCGCCATCGCAACCTCATTGAGGCAGTGGCGGCGCTTTCCGGCGGCTGGAAGCGTGGTCCCTTCACCGCCGAGGACGGCACGCGCCGGGCGCGCGGCGTCGCCATGGCCTCGCCCTTCGGCAGCGAGGTCGCGACCATCGCCGAGGTGTCGCTGAGGGACGGCGAGGTCGTCGTCCACCATGTCTGGGTGGCGATCGACCCGGGCAGCATCGTCAATCCGGCAATCATCGAGGCGCAGGTGAATTCGGCGGTGGCGCTCGGGCTCTCCTCCGCCCTGCTCGAAGAGGTGATCTACGAGAATGGCGTGCCGCGTGCCCGCAACTATGACGGCTACCCGATCCTGTCGCCCGACCGGATGCCGAAGGTGCATGTCCGCATCCTCGAGAGCGGCGCGCCCATGGGCGGCATTGGCGAACCGGGCCTGCCGGGGGTGCCGCCGGCGGTGGTGAACGCGGCCTCGGTGCTCACCGGCCAACGCATCCGCAGCCTGCCGCTCTCGCGCGCCAAGCTCACGGGAACTGCGGGCTGAGCTCTCTCCGGCTTTCGGTGCCAAAGCCCCGCGAACATCGGCACCGGAAGATGCAGCCGCCCCCGTCGCTACGAGGGCGGCTGCCGCTTTTTGGTCACCCCGGCCGAGGCGCTCAGCTCGTGGCCGAGGCGCGTCGGCCGGTGAGCAGGGCCAGCACGGCGGCGATCAGCAAAATCCCGGCGGCGGCACCGAAGGTCGCTGCATAGCCGCTCGTGTCGAACAGCAGGCCGCCGAGCGTGGCGCCCAGCGTGATGGCGAACTGGACCATGGCAACCATCAGCCCGCCGCCGGCCTCCGCATCGCGCGGCAGCGTCCGCGCCAGCCAGGTCCACCAGCCGACCGGCGCCGAGGTGGCGAGCAGGCCCCAGACACCGAGCAGGCCGGCGGTAGCGATCAACGACGTGCCGAACCCGATCAGCGCCGCCGCGATGAGGGCCATCATCGCGGGAATGACGATGAGCGTGCGGTAGAGCCCCGTCTTCACGAAGCGCTCGATCAGCAGCGTGCCGATGACGCCGGTGACCCCGATCAGCAGCAGCAGGAGCGAGAGGGTCGTGAGGTCCGCTCGCGTCACCGTTTCGAGGAACGGCCGCAGATAGGTGAACAGGGTGAACTGCCCCATGAAGAACAGGCTCATCGCCGCCATGCCATAGGCGACGACCGGCCGGCGCAGCAGGCGGAAGACGTGCCCGGAACCCGGTGACGGTGCGACCCGCATCGTGGGCAGGCTGGCGGCCTGCCAGAAAAACACCAGCGCGGCGATCGGCACGACGCAGAAGAACGCCCCGCGCCAGCCGATGACCCCACCGAGGAAGCTCCCGAGCGGCGCCGCGACCACGGTCGCCAGCGCGTTGCCGCCATTGAGGATGGCCAGCGCGCGCGGCAGCTGAGGGCTGGGCACGAGCCGCATCGCGGTCGCCGCCGACATCGACCAGAAGCCGCCAATGACGATGCCGATCAGCGCGCGCCCGATCATCAGCACGGTGTAGGTCGGGGCGGTGGCGACGATGATGCCGGAGAGGATCATCAGGCCGGTGAGGATCAGTAGGAGGATCTTGCGGTCCAGCCCGCCGGCGATGGCGGTGATGAACAGGCTCGTCACCACGGCGAAGGCGCCGGAAACGGCGATGGCCTGCCCGGCCTGCCCTTCGGTGACGCGCAGTTCGGTGGCGATGGGGGTGAGCAGGCTCACCGGCATGAATTCGGAGGCGATGAGCGTGAAGACGCAGAGCGAGAGCGCGAAGACCGCGCCCCAGTTCGCGGCAGGGGAGACCGTCGCCTCCGCCATGCCGTCGGCGACAGGCGTATCGTGGGTCAGCATGATGATTCCAGTGAAGTGGGCGCGCGCGCCAGTCGCCACGGAGCAACAGCGTGGCGGGAGGCGCGGCCTGCGGGATGGATCGAGGCTAGGGGGCAGCCGGGCCGGGGACTACCGGCCGGAGGGCGCATGGCGTGATGAGGGAGCCTCATCAATCGCCGGCCATCGCGCGCAAACTCGCATGCGCGGCTTCCATTGATGAACGCCCTTCATGAGAGCTAGCGTCGCGGCGGCTCTACTCGTGACGGGCGGCGCGCCCTAATTCAGGTGCGGTATCCCGGCGCCGCGCCTCTGCGGCGGCGCGGCCCGGCACAGCACAGGAGAAGCCCATGAAGACCGTTGGCTATGCGGCGCGCTCGGAGACGACCCCGCTCAGTTCCTATGATTTCGAGCGGCGTGAACTCCGGCCCAACGATGTGGCGATGGAGGTGCTGTTCTGTGGCGTTTGCCATTCGGACCTGCATCAGGCGCGCAATGACTGGGGCTGGAGCCGCTACCCGCTGGTGCCCGGCCACGAGATCATCGGCCGCGTGACCGCCGTCGGAAATGAGGTCAAGCGTTACGCGGTCGGCGACCATGTGGCGGTGGGCTGCCTCGTCGATTCCTGCCAGAGCTGCGACCAGTGCCGGAAAGGCCTCGAGCAGCTCTGCCGCAAGGGGCCGGTGCAGACCTATAGCGACACTGACCGCTTTTCCTGCGAGCCGACCGCGCCGACCCAGGGCGGCTATTCCAAGCATCTGGTGACGCGCGAGGAATTCGTGCTGCGCGTGCCGGAAGGGCTGGACCTTTCCAAGGCCGCGCCGCTGCTCTGCGCCGGCATCACCACCTATTCGCCGCTGCGCACTTGGAATGTCGGGCCGGGTAGCCGCGTCGGCGTGGTCGGTCTCGGCGGGCTCGGCCATATGGCGGTCAAGCTCGCCACCGCCATGGGCGCGGACGTCACGGTGCTCAGCCGCACCAGGGACAAGGAAGCCGACGCGCTGGCGCTGGGCGCCGACCGCCTGCTGGTGTCGAGCGACGCGCAGGCCATGGCGCAGGCCGCCAGCAGCTTCGATCTCATCATCGACACCGTGCCGGTGAAGCACGACATCAACCCCTATGTGCCGCTGCTCGATGTCGACGCGACGCTAGTGCTGGTCGGCCAGATCGGCCCGCTGGCCGAGCCGAGCACCGTGCCACTGCTGCTCGGCCGGCGCCGCATCGCCGGCTCGCCAATTGGCGGTATCGCGGAAACGCAGGAGATGCTGAACTTCTGCGCCAAGGCCGGCGTTCTGCCCGATGTCGAGATGATCCGCATGGAGGACATCAACGCGGCGTTCGAGCGGCTGGAAAAGGCCGATGTGCGCTATCGTTTCGTCATCGACATGGCCTCGCTTCCGCTTCCTGAGGCGGCCTGAAATCCCTTCCCTGACCGTCGGCGGGCCATCGCCGGCGGTCCTTCGTCCGAGGTGCGCCCCATGAAGCCCCATGTCATCTGCCTGATGGAAACTTCGCTCGACGGGCGCCTGCACCCGAGCCGGTTCACCGCCAGCCCGCAGGGTGGTCGCGCCGATTGGGGCCGGCTCTATGAGCAGGTCCACGGCACGCTGAAAGCCGATGCCTGGCTGGTCGGGCGGGTGACGATGGCCGAGATGGCCAAGGGCGTGCCGCATCCGCCGGCGACGCCCGGCGCGGTCGCGCGCCCTCTCCATGTCGCGACGCGTGCGGCGAGCTACGCCATCGCGCTCGATCCCTCCGGCAAGGTGCACTTCAAGGGATCGAGCGTCGGCGGTGATCACGCCATCGCCCTGCTCGGCCGGGATGTGCCGGACAGCCACCTCGCCGAACTCGCGGCCGATGGCGTTTCCTACATCGTCGCCGAGGACGCTGAGATCGACCTCGCGGCCGCGCTTGAGATTCTGGCGCGGGAGTTCGGCATTCAGCGCCTTGCGGTGGAGGGCGGCGCGCGCGCCAATGGCGCCTTCTTCGCCGCTGGCCTCGTCGATGAGTTCAGCGTGCTCGTCACCCCCGCGCTTGATGCCCGGCCGGGCAGCGAGGCCATCGTCGATGCCGGCCCGGACGGGCTCGCCGGCAAGGTGACGCTGTCGTTCCTCAGTGCCGAGACGCTCGATCACGGCGTGGTGCATCTTCGCTATAAGGTGAAACCGGCCTAGAGCTTTCCGGGTGAACTCCAGCTCACCAACAGGGCTCTAAATTATTGGCCTGACGCATTTTCCTGTCGCGAACAGAAATCCACGTCGCTGGAAAATGCTCTAGCATCCACGCATGACCCACGCCTGCGACATCGCCATCATCGGGGCCGGAGCGGCCGGCATCGGCGCCGCCCGGCGGCTGGCCGGTCGCGGCCTGTCGGTTGCCGTGCTGGAGGCCCTGCCGCGTCTTGGCGGGCGCGCCTCGACCGTCCTGATGCGCGGCCTGCCGCTCGATCTCGGCTGCGGCTGGCTGCATTCGGCCGACCGCAACCCGTGGACACGGATCGCCGAGGCGGCCGGCTTCGTCGTGGACCGGCGGCGCAGCGCCTGGGACCAGCAATTCGGCGATCTCGGCGCGCTCCCGGCGGAGTGGGAAGCGGCCGGCAACGCGTTCGACGCCTGGAGCCGGCGGCTCCTCGCGGATCCGCCGCCCAGCGACCGGGCCCTTGACGCGGTGGCGCCCGGCGAGCGCTGGCTCGCCTATCTCCAGGCCTTGAGCGGCTATATCAGCGGCGACGAACTGGAGCGCATCTCGGCCGCCGACTATGCCGCCTATGACAGCGCCTCGACCGGGCTCAACTGGCGCCTGCCGGCGGGCTACGGCACGCTGATCGCCTCCCGCTTCCCTGCCGATGTGGCGCTGCATCTGGCGACGCCGCTGGAACGGCTCGACCTCAACGGACCGGCCATCGAACTCGTCACCTCGCGCGGCACGCTGCGCTGCCGGGCGGCGATCCTCACCGTCTCCACCCATGTGCTCGCCGGCGACGCGATCCGCTGGCCGGCCGCGCTCGACCCCTGGCGCGCGGCGGCGGCGCATCTGCCGCTCGGCTGCAACGAGAAGCTGTTTCTGGAGATCGTCGGTCCCTCGCCCTTCGAGGCGGAGACCCATGTGCACGGCGACTTCCACGATCCGGCGTCGGGCACCTATTACATCCGGCCCCTCGACCGGCCCGTTATCGAGTGCTTCCTCGGCGGCGCCGGCGCCCGCCGCGCGCGTGACGAGGGAACCGACGCCGCCTTCGCCCATGCCACCGACCAGCTCGCGGCCCTCTTCGGCGCGGATGTGCGGCGCGTGCTGCGCCCGGCGCGCGCCTCCGCCTGGGGCGCGACGCCGGAGATCGGCGGCGGCTACAGCCATGCCTTGCCCGGTCACCGCGCCGCGCGCGACCGCCTCGCCCGTCCTGTCGATGAGCGGCTGTTCTTCGCCGGCGAGGCCACGCATCCGACCGACTTTTCGACCGCCCATGGCGCGCTGATGTCCGGGATGCGCGCCGCCGACGAGGCCCTGACGGCGCTGCGTCGCCCCGCGGATTGATGAATCTCCCGCATAGCGCCATGCGGGGGAGGCGGGCTAATCCCGCCGTCTCCCCCTACCTAGCTTGCCACGGAAACCCCGTGCCCGGCCGCCGGCCGCACGGACCCGACGCCCGTGAGCCTTGCCGGAGACCGCATGTCCGCCCGATTCCGCGCTTTATCCGCCGTCCCGTTCCTTGCCCTGCTGGTGCTCGCCCCTGCGGCCGGCGCGCAGGAGGCCAATGGTGACCGGCTGTTCCGCACCCGCTGCGCCTCCTGTCACTCCCTGGAGCCCGGCCAGAACCGCATCGGCCCGAGCCTCAGCGGCATCGTCGGTCGCAAGGCCGGCAGCCTTGAGGGCGCGCGCTACTCGCAGGGCCTGCGCGATCTCGGGATCACCTGGGATGCCGCCCAGCTCAACAGCTTCCTTGCCAATCCCCGCGCCATGGTGAAGGGCACGACCATGACCGTCGCGGTCACGAACGCGGCGGATCGCGCGGCGATCATCGCCTATCTGCAAG
Organism: Ancylobacter sp. WKF20; assembly: GCF_029760895.1. Taxonomy (NCBI): domain Bacteria; kingdom Pseudomonadati; phylum Pseudomonadota; class Alphaproteobacteria; order Hyphomicrobiales; family Xanthobacteraceae; genus Ancylobacter; species Ancylobacter sp. WKF20. The sequence continues at coordinate 3,380,342 of NZ_CP121679.1, read as the reverse complement.
GCCAACCGCCGAGCAACTGACCCTTCCGTCACTGCGCCGGCGTCGCTCCACGCCGGCCCACCCGTCATCCGGTCCCGTGAATCGGGGTTGGTTTCCTCTGAAAGAGGCGCACCATGAAGAAGATCGCCACCGGCATCGCCCTCTCGGCTCTCGCGACCGCCAGCGTCGCGGAGCCGGCACCCGCGCCGGGTGCGGATCTGAGGATCGTCCGCGCCAAGGATTCCCCGATGGCGCCGGGTCCGGCGGAGTTCTTCACTGGCAATGTCCGCATCTCCGGCCATTTCCGTGGCGATGCTCCCTCGCGCATCAGCGGCGCGACGGTCAGCTTCGCGCCCGGCGCACGCACCGCCTGGCACACCCATCCGCTCGGCCAGACGCTGTTCATCATCTCCGGCCGGGGGTGGGTGCAGAAGGAAGGCGGGCCAGTCGAGGAGATCGCGGCGGGGGATGTCGTCTGGATTCCGCCGAACCTGCGCCACTGGCACGGGGCGCGCGCGACCGAGGCCATGTCGCACTTCGCCTTTGCCGAGGAGCTCGATGGCAAGGTGGTCACCTGGATGGAGCAGGTCTCGGACGCCCAGTATCTCGGCCATTGAGGGGCGGTGGCGCCGACGCGCCTCCCTTCCCCGCATGAGCGGCGCCGCCGGCCGGGACGGGGGCCGGCCCGAGGTTAGACCACCCCGAGCGTAGGCTCGATGAGCGCCACGCTCCGCCCCTCGCTCGGGCACCGCTTCATGCGGTCGATCATCCAGCGCCCGGCGGGGCCGGGTGGGGCGGCGCTGCGGTAGACGGCGGACATCGGCAGTTTCAGTCCCTCAAGCGGCGCGTCCTCGATGGTGAGCCGCACCAGCCGCCCCTCGGCGATGTCCTTGGCCACGGCATGGAGCGGCATCCCGCCCCAGCCGAGCCCGCTGATGAGGAAGGCGTGCTTGGCGAACAGGTCGGCGAGCCGCCAGGTCGAGGGCGACATGACGCCAAATTCGCGGCCCTGCGAATGGCTGGTCCGGTCGGTCAGCACGAGCTGGACGTGGCGCGCCAGTTCCTCGCGCGGAATCGGGCCGGCATGGGCGGCGAGCGGATGGTCGGCGCTGGCGACCATGACGAAATCGACGCTGGTCACCCGTTCGGCCACCAGCCCGGCGGGAAGGGTGGGCAGCGACACGACGAGGCTGAAGCTCGCCCGCCCTTCGATGAGCGGTTGCACCGTGCCGCCGAGCGCCTCGACATAGAGCCGCAGCGGTGTCGCCGGAAACTGGTCGCGGAAGTCGCGGGCGACCTCGGCGATCACGCTGATCGGGAAGAACACGTCGATCACTGCCGCGAGCTCCGCCTCCAGCCCGCCGGAAATGCCGCGGGCACGCGCCTTCATGCCGTCGACGCCGGCAACGATGCCCCGCGCATCGGCAAGCAGCACCGTGCCTTCCCGCGTCAGACGCGGGTAGCGGGCGCTCCGGTCGAACAGCGTCACGGCGAGCTGAGCCTCGAGCGTCGCGATGGCTTCGCTGACGGCCGACTGGGTGCGCCGCAGCCGCCGGGCGGCGGCCGAGAAGCTGCCCTCATCGGCGGCCGCGAGGAAAGTCCGCAACTGGTCGAGCGAGACGCCGTCGAGCATGGGGGGTTCTCCCGGTGAGCAGGCCCAAGGATACTCTCGCGCGGGCCTTTGTCGATCTTACCATCGGGGCAGTCGATGGATTACATCACTTTATACCGGCTTCCCCGGCATATCGGCGCGTGGCACCCATCCTCCATGCTCACCACGCTCAAAAAGCTGTTCTCACGCGCGGCCAAGGTCCCGACGCCAGGACAGCTGGAGGATCACCCCATGAACAGTATCCTGCACATCGATTCCAGCATTCTCGGCGGCTATTCCGCGACCCGCGCGCTGACGGCGGACATCGTCGCCAAGCAGCAGGCGCTGCATCCCGGCGCACGGATCGTCCGGCGCGACCTCGTCGCCGATGCGGCGCTGCATCTGTCGGACGCGCATATGGCGGTGTTTCAGGGCGCGCCGGTGTCCGATCCGCATCTCGGCCAGGACCTCGCCACTGGCGGCGCCTATCTGGACGAGCTGTTTGCCGCCGACATCGTCGTCATCGGCGCGCCGATGTACAATTTCTCCATCCCCTCGCAGCTCAAGGGCTGGATCGACCGCGTCGCCGTCGCCGGCCGCAGCTTCAAATATGGCCCGAACGGCCCCGAGGGGCTGGTGACCGGCAAGAAGGTGTTCATCGCCTCCGCGCGCGGCGGCGTCTACAGCGGCCAGAGCCCGCTGGCGGCGCTCGACCATCAGGAATCCTACCTGCTCGCGGCACTCGGCTTTATCGGCCTCACCGACGTGACGATCATCCGCGCCGAAGGTCTGGCGCTGGGCGACGAGGCCAAGGCGGCGCTGGCCGGCGCCAAGGCGCAGATCGACGCGCTGGCCGCCTGACCCCCAATCGCTTCATCCCCTTTTCCCGAAACCAAGGCCGGATCCATCATGTCTCAGACCAACCTGCTCGCGGCCGTCGGCCGTGTGCTGATCGCGCTCATCTTCATCGCCAGCGGGGCGAGCAAGATCGCCGCTCCCGAGGCGACGCAGGCCTATATCGCCTCGGCCGGGCTGCCGCTGCCGCTGATCTCCTATCTGGTGGCGGTCATCGTCGAGCTCGGCGGCGGCATCGCCGTTCTGCTCGGCTACCACGCCCGGATCAGCAGCCTCGCGGTTGCCGCCTTCACCCTGGCGGCGGCGGTGTTCTTCCACAACAACCTCGCCGACCAGAACCAGATGATCCACTTCATGAAGAACATCGCGATCATCGGCGGTCTTCTGCAGGTGACGGCGTTCGGCGCCGGCGGCTTCAGCCTCGATGGCTGGCGCCAGCGCCGCTGATCGCCGCGGGCGTCGCCCGCACTTTTCGCGATCTTCCCAAGGCCTCCCCGCCCCGACCCGGGCGGGGAGGCTTTTTTGTCAGCCGGCGGGGGTCGGCGCGGTGTCTGCCGCCAGCGGCGCGGCCGGCGTGGAGGGCGGGGTATCCCGGCGGATGCGGAACCACGTCACATAGAGCGCCGGCAGGAACAGCAGGGTGAGAACCGTGCCGACCACGATGCCGCCCATCATGGCGTAGGCCATCGGGCCCCAGAACACCTCGCGCGAGATCGGGATCAGCGCCAGCGTCGCGGCGGCGGCGGTGAGCAGGATGGGCCGCATCCGGTGCTCGGTCGCCTCGATCACCGCCTCCCAGGGCGCCACGCCGGTGCTGCGCATCTCCTCGATCTGCACGACCAGGATGACCGAGTTGCGGATCAGGATGCCGATCAGGGCGAGCACGCCGAGCAGGGCGACGAAGCCGAGCGGGGCATTGCTGGCGAGCAGGGCGATGACCACGCCGATCAGCGCCAGCGGCGCCACCGAGAACACCAGGAACAGCCGGTGGAAGCTCTGGAGCTGGATCATCAGCAGGGTCGCCATGACGAAGAGCATGATCGGCGCCACGGCGGCGATCGGGCCCTGCGACTTGGCGCTTTCCTCCACCGCGCCGCCGACCTGCACGTGGTAGCCGACCGGCAGGCTCTTGCGGAACGCCTCGACCTGCGGGGCGAGGGCGTCGACGATGGTGGCGGGCTGCGTCGCGTCGGTGATGCCGGCCTTGATGGTGATGGTCGGGATGCGGTCGCGCCGCCAGATGGTGGGCTGCTCGAGCTCGTAATGGAAGGTGGCGAGCGAGGACAGCGGCACCGCCTCCCCGCTGGTGCTGGGAAGCTGGAGGTTGAGCAGCGTGTCGATGGACCCGCGCTCCGTCGCCTGGGCCCGGCCGATCACGTCGATCAGGTAGATGTCGTCGCGCACCTGCGTGGCGGAGGAGCCCTCGACGATGCTGTTAAGCGCGGTGGCGATGTCCTGCGAGGACACGCCGAGCTGGCGCGCCTTGTCCTGCAGCACCTCCACCTTCACCACGCGCGCCGGCTCGTTCCAGTTCATCGACATGTTCCGCAGCCGCGGATCGCTGCCCATGATGGCGCTGAACTTCTGCGCGAGGTCGCGCACTGTCTGCAGGTCCGGGCCGGAGATCCGGTACTGCACCGGCTTGCCGACCGGCGGACCGATGTCGAGCAGCTTCACATAGGCGTCGGTGCCCGGAAACGTCTTCTGCAGATAGGCCTGCAGCTCGCCCTTGAGCTTGTCCCGGGCTTCGAGGTTCTTGGTCAGGATGACCATTTCGCCGAAGGCGATGTCGTCGGGCTGCACGTCGAAGGACAGGATGAAGCGCGGCGCGCCCCGGCCGACATAGGTCGACCAGTGCTCGATGGCGGGATTGCCCACGAGCATGTCCTTCTCGAACTGCGCCATCTGCCGGTCGGTTTCCTGGATCGAGCTGTTCTGCGGCAGGTTCCAGTCGACGATCAGCTCCGGGCGGTCCGAGCTCGGGAAGAACTGCTGCTGCACCAGCGACATGCCGGCCACCGAGGCGACAAAGGCGAGGACGGTGAGGATGATCGTCACCCAGCGCCATCTCAGGCAGAGCCGGAGCAGGTTTGCGAAGCCCCGGGTGAACCAGCCCTTGTGCTCGGCATGCTTCTTCATCGTGGCCGGCAGGATGGTCACGCCGAGCAGCGGGGTGAACAGCACGGCCACCACCCAGGAGACGATGAGCGAGACGGCGATGACGACGAACAGCGTGAAGGTGAATTCACCGGCGGCGCTGCTGTTGAGGCCGACGGGGATGAAGCTCGCCACCGTCACCAGCGTGCCGGTGAGCATGGGGAAGGCGGTGGAGGTGTAGACATGGGTGGCGGCCTTGCGCAGGCTGTCGCCCACCTCCAGCCGCGCCACCATCATCTCCACCGCGATCATCGCGTCGTCCACCAGCAGGCCGAGGGCGATGATGAGCGCGCCGAGCGAGATGCGCTGGAGCGAGATGCCCGAATAGGCCATCACCAGGAAGGTGATGGCGAGCACCAGCGGAATGGAAATGGCGACGACGAGGCCGGCCCGGAAGCCCAGGCTGATGAAGGAGATCGCCAGCACGATGACGATGGCCTCGAACAGCGCGCGGGTGAAGCCGGAGACGGCTTCGTCCACCACGGCCGGCTGGTCGGAGACGCGCTCGACGGTGACGCCGATCGGCAGGTCGTTGACGACGCGCGCCATGGTCTCATCGAGCGCGGTGCCGAAGGCCAGCAGGTTGCTGCCGGTCTTCATGCCCACCGCGAGGCCGATGGCCGGCTGGCCGTTGAAGCGGAACAACGTGCTCGGCGGGTCGGCATAGCCGCGCCTGATAGTGGCGACATCGGTGAGCGGGAAGAACCGGTCATTCACCCGCAGATTGATCGCCCGCAGGCTTTCCTCCGAGGTGAAGCGGCCGCCGACGCGGATGGCGATGCGCTCGGGCCCGGCCTGGATGACGCCGGACTGCGTGACGTTGTTCTGCTCCTGCAGCGTGGTCAGGATCGCCGACTGGTCGATGCCGAGCGCGGCGGTCTTGCGGGTGGAGAATTCGAGATAGATCGCCTCGTCCTGCGCCCCGACGATGTCGACCTTGCCGACATTCGGCACGGTCAGCACCTTGGTGCGGGCGTCCTCGACGAGATCGCGCAGCTCGCGCTGGCTCAGCCCGTCGCTGGTGAAGGCGAAGATGTTGCCATAGACGTCGCCGAAGTTGTCGTTGAAGAACGGGCCGACCACGCCGGAGGGAAAATTGCCCTCGACATCGGCCACCATGTTGCGCACGCGCATCCAGATCGCCGGCACATCCTTGGCCTTGGTGGTCGGCAGCAGGTCGACGAAGATGATCGTCTGGCCGGCCGTGGTCAGGCTGCGGGTGTGCTCCAGCGATTCGAGCTCCTGCAGCTTCTTCTCGATGCGGTCGGTCACCTGCTCGGTGACCTCCTGCGCCGAGGCGCCCGGCCAGCTCGCCTGGATGATCATCGTCTTGATGGTGAAGTCGGGATCTTCCTCCCGGCCGAGGCTGAGATAGGCGAAGGTTCCCGCCAGGGCGAAGACGATCATGAAGTACCAGACGAGCGAACGGTGCTCGAGCGCCCAGTCCGAAAGGTTGAAGGTCTTCACCGGGTCGTCTCCTGGCTGAGCCTGATCTTCTGTCCGTCGGCGAGCTGGTGCACGCCGGCCAGGACCACTTCGTCACCGTCGGTGAGGCCGGTCAGCACCCGGAAATTGCCGGTCGCCGCCTCGGGCTGGAGCTGTACGGGGCGCCGCTCCACGCTCTGGCTGGTTCTGTCGACCACCCAGACATAGGTGGCGCCGTCCTGCGTCAGCACGGCGCGCGCGGGCACGCTGATGCCGGCGCTCGCCGCCTCGTCGGGCCAGGCCGTGACGACGGAGCCGAAGCGGAAGGCGTCCGGCGGGGTGTCGAGGGCGATCTTCACCCGGTAGCTGCGGGTGTTAGAATCGGCCTGCGGGGCGATCTCGCGCAGCACGCCATGCGCCTTGACCGAGGGGTCGAGTTGCAGGGCGATGGTCCAGGGCTGGCCGAGCTTGAGCGCGCCGTGCCGGGCCTCGGACACGTCGATCACCACGTCGCGGTCGGCGAGGCGGGCGACGCGTACCACGGCCTGGCCGGCGGTCACCACCTGGCCGACTTCCGCGGAGGTTGCGGTGACGATGCCGTCGAACTCGGCCAGCAGCTTGGCATAGCCGAGCTGCTCGCGGGCCTTGTCGAGGCTGGCCTGCGTCTGGGCCTGATTGGCCTGCGCGGTCTTCAGCTCCTGCTCGGCGAGATCGAAATCGGCGGCACTGCCGGCATTTGTGGCGGCGAGCGTCTTTTTGCGCTGCTCATTGACGGTGGCGTTCTCGAGCGTGGCCTGCGCGTTGCGCAGGTCGGCCTCGGCGCTGGTCACAGCCATCTTCAGCGCGAGCGGGTCGAGCTCGCCGATGAGCTGGCCCTTGGTGACGAGGTCGCCGGTGTCGACGTCGCGCGCGATGATGCGGCCCAGCGTGCGGAACGCCAGATCGGTCTCGACGCGCGGCTGCACTGTGCCGGCATAGCCGGCGCCGGTGAAAGCCTCGGTCTTCACCACCATGGATTTCACCGGGCGGACGGCGGTTTCCTGCGCGGGGGGCGGGGAATCGCACCCGGCGAGCACGGCGAGGGCGCCGATCAGCGCGGCCCCCTGCATCCAGCGGGTGAGGGTCATGGCAGGTTCTCCCAGGTAACCGGCTGGCCGTCGCGCAGGAACTGGCCCCCTTGCGTGACCACGAGTTCGGCCGGCTTCACGCCGTCGGCGATCACCACCTCGCCGGTGCGGTAGAGCGCGACCTTGACCCGCCGCAGCGCCACCAGCTTGGTCTGCGGATCGATGATCCACACCGCCGGCTGGCCGCGCTCGGAGGTCAGGGCGCTCCAGGGCACGACGACGCCGCTGCGGGGCGCGGCGCGGAACTCGCCCTTCACCGGCGTGCCGAGGGACCATTGCGCGCTGTCGGGCAGCGTCACCTTCACCCGGATCGTCCCGGTGCTGGTGTCGAGCGCCGGCGAGACCTCGCGCACGCGGGTGCGGACCCGTGCGGTCGAGTCGATCGGGGCGACATCGACATCCGGGATCGGCGGGCCGTCGAGGAACATGGCCTCGAACACGTTGAACTCGGCGTCGCGCGGCCCGTCATGGGCGAGGGTCAGCGCGGCTTGCGCGGCGGAGACGACCTGCCCGACCTCGATGTTGCGGGCGGTGATGATGCCGTCCGCATCCGCCTTCAGTTCGGTATAGGCGAGCTCGTCCTCGGAGGTGGCGAGGTTGGCCTTGGCGGTCTCCTCCGAGCCCTGCGCGGTGACGAGATCCTCCTTCGCCTGATCGAAGGTGGCCTGCGACACCGCCTTCGACTGGAGCAGGGTCTTGTAGCGGTCGAAGGCAAGCTGCTTCTGGACGCGAGTGGCCTGCGCCGATTGCAGCTTGGCGCGGGAGATGTCCACCTCCGCCCGCTGCTCGGTGTTGTCGATGCGGGCGAGTACGTCGCCCTTGCGCACATGGTCGCCGACATCCGCCAGCAAGTCGGTGACGCGGCCGCTGGTGCGGAAGGATAGGTCCGACTGGATCCGCGCCGCGATCGACCCGGTGATGTCGATGGAGGGCTGGTAGTCGGTGAGGGCGGCCGTCACCGCCCGCACGTCCCGTGGCGCCGCAGACACGGCACGGGGCGCGGGTTCGCCGGCGCGTGCGGCCCCGGCAAGGGGCAGGAACGCGCCGAAGATCAGGACGAGCGGAAACAGTCGCATGGACGCTCCATAGGTAATCACGTGTCGCCTTGTTTCATTGACTTTCAAGTCAGTCAATGAAAAGATTCCGGACATGGCAAGCAGGAGGCAGGGGATGGCGATCCAGAAGCGGCCGAAGCTCTCGCGGGCGGAGCAGAAGGCGCGACGGCCGGGGGAAATTCTCGAGGCGGCGTTCGACGAATTCGCGGAGAAGGGCTTCGCGGCCACCCGCGTCGAGGACGTGGCCGCCCGCATCGGCGTGACCAAGGGCACGGTCTATGTCTACTTCCCGACCAAGGAGATCCTGTTCGAGGAGGCCTTCCGCCATGTCGCGGCGGTGTTCGCCGATCTGCGCCGGGAGATCGAGCGGCTCGATGGCGGCTATGCCGACCGCCTGCAGAACGTGCTCCGTCTCGGCTACCGCATGCTGGCCGATGACCGGCGGGTGCGCGACCTGCTGCGGCTTTCCCTCGCCGATGGCATCCGCTTCCCGGAGATGGTGCTGCGCCACCACGACGAATTCATCGCGCCGCTGGTCACCGCCATCCGCACCGTGGTCGAGGACGGTGTGCGCGCCGGCGAGTTGGAAGGGGCGGCCGTGGCGACGATGCCGGACGTGGTCGGCAGCTCCATCCTGCATCTGAGCCTGTGGCGCTCCCTGTTCATGGGGCAGCGCCCGCTCGACGAGGCGGCCTTCATCGAGGCGCATCTGGAACTGGTGCGGCGCGCCCTGCGCCCTGTCGCGCACGCGGCCTGATCGTCGAGGGCGCGTCACCGCGATCATGTCCAGCGCCTATTCGGACCGCGCAGGGCACGGCGCCTGCCAACGCTTCCGGCATTAGCAAGGCTGGCTTGCGCGAAGATGCCATGGGCTGCCGAAACGCCCGCCACGCGGGAGGGCGCAGCGGGCGCGGGCGGTCATCTCATGGGTTCGGCAGCGCGCAGGTCGCGGCGGCGCTGGCGCGCGTCAGCGCATCAGGCCGGCGGCGCGCAGCGCGTCCTCGATGGTCTTCTGCACGCTGGACCGCTCGGGCTGGGGGCGCCCGCGCGGGGCGGCCGGGGTGCGGCCGGCCTCCGGCGCGGCCAGCCGTGTCGCCGGAGAATTGGCCTTCGCCGGAGCATTGGCGCCCCTCGGAGAATTGGCCTTTGTCGTCCGGCGCGGGGGTGCGGTCTGCGCGTCGGCGTCGCGCGCCGGGCAGATCCCCCAGAAGCCGGCGATCTCGCGGGTCGAGGAGACGCCGACATCCAGCATATAGGGGCCGGCCGTGCCGAGATCCTCGCCGACCGGCGTGCCATGGCCCATGCGCGCCAGCGTGTTCACCTCGATCAGGATGTCGCCGTCCGCATTGCTCCAGCGGCGGCGCACGCGCGGGCCGAGCGTCTCGCTCTGCGTCGGCGCCGTGTCGAGACCATGGACGCTGCGCCATTGCGCCGCGATGTCCTCGGCATTGGACGGCGCCACCGTGTGGTCGGCCGTTCCCTGCCAGATGGTGATGCGCGGCCACGGCCCGTCATGGGCGGAGGCGGCGCGCAGCAGCGCCCACAGCTCCTCGTCCGAGGCCAGGCGCTGCCCGCGCATGCAGTCGAAGGCTTCCGGCACCGAGCTGGCCCGGCCATAGGCGAGCCCGGCGATGATCGCCCCGCCGGCGAACAGCTCGGGATAGGTGGCGAGCATCACCGAGGCCATGGCGCCGCCGGCCGACAGCCCGGTGATGAAGATGCGCTCCCGGTCGATGCCATGGGCGATGACCATGGCATCGATCATCTGCCGGATCGACAGCGCCTCCCCGGCATCGCGCCGTGTATCGCCGGGGCGGAACCAGTTGAAGCACAGATTGGGGTTGTTGCCGGAGTGCTGCTCGGGAAAGAGCAGGGCGAATCCCGCCTCGTCGGCAAGCTGCGACCAGCCGGCGTGATGATCATAGCCCGCCGCGTTCTGGGTGCAGCCATGCAACACGACAACCAGCGGCGCCTGATCGGCCAGCCCGGCGGGCACATGAAACCGCCCCGCGAGATGACCGGGATTGCTGCCGAAATCGGTGAGGGTGGCGAGATGACCGGCCGGAGCCTGTGTGGTGGACGAGAGGCCGTGGAGGCCGCGAAAACCGCCAAAGGCGGCGAAATTGTCCGAGAGGGTCCGCACGGAAATATCCTTGTTACGGCCCCCTGAGTATCGAGTGCCACGAAGCCAACGCGTCGGCAATGGATTTGTTGCGCTGCACAATAAGAGGTGAAGTGAGGGCGATACCCTGACCCCATCACCTGTTGCGGAGCTGCCGGCCCCCGCGCGGGGGGCCGACCCTTGGAACGCTCAGCTGCGGAGGCCGCGTGCGTTCAGTTCGTCATCGTCGCGCTGGCGTCCACCAATGGCGGCGGCGACGCAGGCGATGAAGGCGCCGATCATCAGCGACAGCGTGCCGAGCAGGGCGAAGGTCGCGCCGGCCTTGCGGGCGGTCTCGGCCGCCTGCTGCGCCTGGGTTTTCGCCTCATTGACGCGGGCGAGCACGGCATCGACCCGCGCTGTCGCGTCGGCCGGCGAGAGGCCGGTGCGGGCGGCGACGAGCTGGCCGAGATAGGCCTTGTCGTCCGGCGAGACCTGCCCCGCCATCGCGCTGGCGGCAAGGATACGCGTCGCCTGCGCGGCGGCGGCGCCATTGCCCTGCGCGTCATTGGTGGCGAGCTGGGCGGCATCACTCGGGCGGAACAGCGCGTCGACGAAATAGGAACTCATCTGCGAGCCGTCATCCGAATCCGCATTGGCGCTCGCCCCGGCCGAGGCGCCGAGAGCGGCCCCGGAGGCGACGGTGGAGGCCGCCTGCATGCCGGTGCCGATCGCCCCGGTCAGCGCCGAGCCCAGCAGGGTCACCACCAGCAGCGTGGCCAGCGCCCAGCTCATGAAGCCATGCGCGGTATCGCGGAAGAAGCTCTCCTGCGTGGCGATGCCGGTCCATTTCGAGCGCAGCCGGCCGGCGAGATAGCCGCCGACGCCGGAGGAGAGCCATTGCACCACCACCAGCCAGATGGCGGTGGAGACCGCGAAGGTGGTGACGCTGGCGCTCTCATTGGCCCAGGGCGAAACCATGGTGAGGCCGAGCCCCGAGCCGAGCAGCATCAGCACGAAGGTGAGGGCGGCGGCGGCGAGGGCGCCGGCGACGATCGGTCCCCAGCTCACGGCCGAGGTGGAGGTGGAGGCTGCGGCGGGTAGGGCGACGCCGGTCGCCGGATAGGTGGATGCCATTGGAAGATCTCCTGGCGACACGCGCGAGCCGGGGGGCGGAGGGGACGGGGAATGCCGAACCCACGGAGCACAATGCCGCGTCTCACACCGTCGTGAGGGGGCTCGCCGTCAATCCATCGCCGCAAGCAAAAGTTCCGATAAATCACCCGAACGCCCGTTATGCAGGGCCTCATTTATTTTGATCTGGCAAATATCTCGGCAAGAAATATTTCCGCTTTCCTGTTTTCGCCTTGCCGTAATGACCGGTAGGGACTACATCAATAAAGTCGACGAGCTGATTTGGCTGGCGCGGTGTCCGTTGGGTTCCGCATGTGCCGCAGGATCGTCGACGTGAATGCATCGCGCCGTTCGGCGTTCGATGCCGCCCCGCCTGAGTTCGACATGATCCTGGACTGGCCACGCCCCGCGCGGCCCGTTCCCCGATCCTTGCCGTTTGCGCGTGGCGGATTCTCGATCTCGGCCGGTGAGCGACGCCTTCGCCCTCTCCTGACGGTGGCCTTCGGCCGGTGTCAGGGCGCTGGCGTCGATCGCTCCGCCCTCTTCTTCAAGGACCACCTTCTATGAGCATTCAACCCACCCCGCAGCCCGGCACCCGCCCGACGCAGAGTGAGCCGACGACGCATATGTTCACCGTCGGCCAGGCCGTGCGGCTCAAGGGCGGCTACGGCATTCCCAGCTCGCGCATCGATGAGATCTACCGCGTCATCGGCACGCTGCCGCCGACCGGCAACTCGCTGCAGTACCGCCTGCGCCATGAGCGCCAGCACTATGAGCGGGTCGCGACCGAGAACAGCCTGGAAATGGTGCGCGTCGAGGCGCCGACCGAGGCGAACGCGCTGCGCGACCGGACCTTCGCGCGCTGAGCGCCCCCGCCGGCCATCGGCGCGTGAGGGCGTGATGCGGATCGTCATCGAGTTCTACCGCACCCGCGCCCAGGACGACGCCCACGCGCTGCTCGGTCGCGAGAGCGCGGAGGTGGCCGATCTCGCCGCCGCGATCGCGCTGGCGGGTCTGCGGGCTCAGGCCCTTGCCGACTCGCCCGCGCTCATGCCGCAGCGGCCCGACGCGCTGGTCATCCGCGATGCCGACGGGACGACCCTGCATGAACTTGCCTTCGATGACGCCCTGTTGCCGCCAACCGAGAGGCGCTCGCCATGACGCTGGCCTTCCCCAATCCAAGCCGCAGCTTCGATGCGTCGCGCAACGTGGTTCGGTTCACCGGCTATGACGGTATGTTCGAGGTGTCCTTCCTCGTCGAGATCGCCGCGCTGGTGAGTTCCACCGCCGACCGCGTGCCCGAACGGATCGAGGCGGCCTGCCTGTCCGGTTTCGACCGGCTGCGCGGCTCGGTCTACGCCGCCGCCTCCAAGGCCTATGCCGACGGGCGGCGCTCCCCCTATGTCCTGACTGCCGCCGATGTCCGGTAGGCGGATCCACGCCTCCGGGAACCCTAGATGCACATACGCTACGGCTACGAGATCACCCTGACCTGCCAGCAGCCGACGGCGCTGGTCTGCCTGCTCTCCGTCCATGAGGACCGCGCCGCCGATATTCGCGCGCCGGAGAGCTTCTTCACCGCGCCCGACGTGCCCAGCACGACCTATCGCGACCTGTTCGGCAATCGCTGCCGACGGCTGGTGGCGCCCGCGGGCGATCTGATGATCTGGGGCGACGCCACCATCGAGGATGATGGCCAGCTCGACCCTGTGCTGCCGAACGCGCGCGAGATGGCGGTGCCGGAGCTGCCGGACGATTGCCTCGTCTATCTGCTGGGCAGCCGCTATTGCGAGACCGACCGGCTGAGCCAGATCGCCTGGGACATGTTCGGCACGGTGGCGCCGGGCTGGGGCCGGGTGCAGGCGGTGTGCGATTTCGTCCACAACCACATCCGCTTCGACTACCAGCAGGCGCGCTCCACCCGCTCGGCCTTCGAGGCCTTCCATGAGCGCGTCGGCGTGTGCCGCGACTTCGCCCATCTGGCGGTCGCGCTGTGCCGCTGCCTCAACATTCCCGCGCGCTATGTGAACGGCCATCTCGGCGATATCGGCGTGCCGGTGGTCGATCCGATGGACTTCAGCGCCTGGATCGAGGTGTTCCTGGACGGCCAGTGGCACACCTTCGACCCGCGCAACAACGTGCCGCGCATCGGCCGCATCCTCATCGCGCGCGGGCGGGACGCCGCCGACATTCCGCTGATCAATTCCTTCGGCCCGCATCTGCTGAAATCGTTCCGGGTGTGGACCTATGAGGTGCCCGGCCCGGTCTAGCTGTGTGTCCGAAAGACGGGGTTTTTGTCATAGTAAAACGCCGATGGGGAATTTAGAAAATCATTTCCCTTGAAATAATACCCCGTCAGGCACATATTAATCATGTCGATAAACGGCGAACTGAACGTCACTTCGCGCGGAAAATAGTTTCGCGCCACTATGTTCATTTTCCTGAAAATGCGATTTCGACGGCCCGCAATGTCTGCGGGCAAGCCAGAATACAAGATGAAAGAGCTTCCCATGGCCACGGGAACCGTGAAATGGTTTAACGCCCAGAAGGGCTTCGGATTCATCGCGCCGGATGACGGCGGCAGTGATGCATTCGTTCACATCAGCGCTTTGGAGCGTGCCGGTCTCAGCGATTTGCGCGAGGGCCAGAAGGTCGGCTTCACGCTCGTGCCGGATCAGCGCAGCGGCAAGATGACGGCCGACAAGCTTGAATCGCTGAGCTGAGAACGGACCCCGGCGGACCGCTTCGGCGGTCGCCGATCCGTCAGGATACGAGGCCCCCAGGGCCTCCGCAGGGCGCTTCGCGCCTTCAGCCCCGCGCCTCTCCGAGGTCGCGGGGATTTGTGTGACGGCGCCTTGTGCGGCAGCGACAATCATCAGGTGGAGGCCATCCCATGGCTAAAGGACAGCTACGCGGCACCCGTGAAGCCAAGAAGCCGAAGAAGGTGAAGCCGCCCGTCGCGGCCCCGACCCTGCTGAAGGGCGCCCCCGTCACCCTCGGCGCCAAGAAGAAGGTCTGAGGCACGTTCATGCTCAGCCGGACACGGGAAACCACGGTCACCTTCCGGCATCCCTTCACGCTGAGCGCCTTTGACCGTCCCCAGCCGGCGGGAACCTACCGCGTCGTCATCGACGAGGAAGAGATCCCCGACATCACCTTCCTCGCCTTTCGCCGGGCGGCGACGATGCTGCACACGCCGGCAGTCGCCGGCTCTGGCAGTGTCCAGGTTTTCACCGTCAACGCCGATGAACTGGCCAAGGCGCTCGACGCCGACCAGATTCGCTAGAGCATTTTCGAGCGAAGTGGATTCCGGTTCGCGTGAAGAAAATGCGTCCGAACAATAATTTAGAGCTATTGCGGTGAACCGGATTTCACCGCAATAGCTCGTGGCGCGTCCCCAGGAGGACATCCGCATGGACTATCTCGGTGGAATGCGCGGCGACGGCCTGCTCCTGTGCGGTTCGGGAGCGGCGGTGCCGACGACCTATGATTTCGACGGCTATCTCTCCAATTCCGGCCAGGTGACGAGCTGCGGCGAGATCCGTCTTGCCTCCGCCGCGCTGCGGCAGGTGTTCGGCCGCGCCGATCTGCGCCTGCGCACCGCCGGCGGGCGCCTGCTGCGCCTGCGCTTTTCCGAGAAGCGCCTGTCCAGCGGCGAGGCGGCCGCTCATGTCGATATCATCGGCGACCTGCCGGCCGCCGCCGAATGGCGCCGCCGCTGAACGCCCTGCGATAATCCGCGCGCCTCAGGCGCCGCTGAGCCGCTTCAGATCGGCGTGCACGCGGGCATTGCCGGCCCAGATCGGACCGGGATTGGCGAGATCGCCGGCGAAGCTCGCTTCGCCCCCCGCCTCGCGGATCAGTGCCGCGCCCGCCCAGCAATCCCAGCAATAGAGCATCGGGTCGTAATAGCCGGCGATGCGGTTGGCCGCGACATAGGCCAGCATCAGCGCGCCCGAACCGATTCGGAACAGCACCCCGCCCTCGCGATACAGCCCCTCGACGAATTCCCCGACCTCTTCCGGCGTCGCCTTCTGCGTGGCGCCGAAGCCGATGGTGGTGGAGGCGAGCGTCCAGTCCGGGTTCATGACGAGGCGCCGCCCGTTGAGATAGGCGCCGGCGCCCTCCATCGCCCAGTACAGCTCCCGCAGCATCGGCGCGTAGATGGCGCCGCCGACCGGGCGCCCTTCATGGGCGAGGCCGATCGAGACGCACCAGTTCGGCTGGCCGACGAGGAAGGGCATGGTGCCGTCGATCGGATCGACCACCCAGACATAGCCGGACGTGCCGCGTGTGGCCGCCTCCTCCTCGCCGACGATGCCGTCCTGCGGGAAGTGCCGGCCGATGGCGGCGCGCAGCCAGGTCTCGACCGTGCGGTCGGCCTCGCTGACCAGATCCTGTGACGAGGATTTCAGCTCGGGGTGCAGCGCCTCGGGCCTCAGGAAGAAACGCCGCGCCTTGCTGCCGGCGGTTCGGGCCAGCTTCTGCGCCAGCGCGACGCGGGCGGCGAGGGCGTCCACCGGCTGCCCCTGTTGCGCTTCGCCTTGCGTCCTGTCCCCGGCAGCCACCATGCGTCTCTCCCCTTCCTGGCGTCTTGTCTGGCCCTGCAATTCGCGGGCTATGTTGACGCCATGCTATTGCATAATCCAGATTACAAATGTATCGAATTTCGCACGACGCGACGGAAGCGTCCCATCCAGGTTCCTGATCGGCTCGCCCCGCGAGCCTTGCTGAACAGCTTTCCCCGGCCTCGCGCGGGCGGTTCCGGGAGTTCGGCGATCATGAGGAAACGGGCGGGAAGCCTCCCGAGCCAACAAGACGAGACGGCCCAGCCGTCCCTGCGGCCCGCTGCCCGGCGGCGCCACGCCATCTCAGGAGGAAAGACATGAAGCGTGCATTGAGAATCTGCGCCAGCGTGGTGGCGCTCGCCGCCGCCACGGCGGCGATGCCGGTCGCGGCCATGGCCGACTGGCTCGAAGAGGCCGCCAAGCCTCTCAAGGGAACCGAGGTCAACGGCATCTTCCTCGACCGTCCCGGTTACCGCGCCATCATCAAGCTGCTGCCGGAATTCGAGAAGAAGACCGGCATCAAGGTCAATTACGAGATCGTTCCCTATGAGAACGCCCGCGAGAAGGAAGTGCTGAACTTCACCTCGCGCGGTGACCTCACCATGGCGCTGGTCGATCTCGTCTGGATCGGCGAGTTCGCCGAGAATGGCTGGCTGGTGCCGGTCGACGACCTCGCCAAGGACAAGGCGATCACCGACCCGAACCTGAACCTCAAGGGCTTCTTCCCGCTGCTGCTCGACGCCTTCGGCAGCTGGGGCGGCACGGTCTACGGCCTGCCCTTCGACAATTATTCCGGCCTGCTGTTCTACAATTCCTGCAAGCTCAAGGAAGCGGGCTTCGACAAGCCGCCGGCGACCTGGGCCGAGCTGAAGGACGTCTATGGGCCCAAGCTCACGGACCCCTCGAAGAACCAGTACGCCTATGCCCTGCAGTCGCGCCGCGGCGAGACGCAGTCAGCTGACGCCTTCATGCGCTTCCTCTGGCCCTTCGGCGGCTCGCTGCTGAACAAGGAGTTCAAGTCGAACCTTCTCAGCCAGGGCAGCCAGGACGGCCTGAAGTTCCGCCAGGAACTGCTCAAGTACCAGCCGCCCGGCGTCGTCAGCTTCGATCACGCGGAAGCGGTGAACGCGCTGGCCCAGGGCCAGGTGGCGATGATCACCGAATGGTCGGCCTTCTACTCGACCCTCGCCGACCCCGCGACCTCCAAGCTCGGCGACTGCCTCGCCGTGGCGCCGGAGCCCGCCGGCCCGGCCGGCCGCCTGCCCGCTCTGGGTGGCTTCTCGCTCGCCGTCGCCGCGCAGGCGACCCCCGAGCAGCAGAAGGCGACCTGGCTGTTCATCCAGTGGGCGACTTCGGAAGCCATCGCCAAGGCCTATGTCGAGGCCGGCGGCGTGTCGGGCCGCATGGCGGTCTATGAGGATCCGGCGATCAAGGCGAAGTACAAGTTCGTCGCGCCGATGGTCGCCTCCTGGCAGGCCGGCGTGCCGGAATATCGCCCGCGCTTCCCGGCCTGGCCGGCGATCTCCGAGATCGTCGCCGAATGGGGCTCCAAGATGGAGCTGGGCGAAGTCTCGGTGGAGGCCGGCTCCAAGGAGATCGGCACCCGCATGGAAGCCATCCTGCAGAAGGAAGGCTACTACGACGGGAAGAAGAAGCTCCTCCAGTGACGGCTTGAGCGCGGCACGCGCGGGGTTCCGCCCCCTGCGTGCCGGCTCCTGCGGGCGGGTGCCGGAGCCCGCGACCCGGCGCCCGCCCCCTTTTTCCTGATACTGTCCCGGGATTGTTCCATGACCACGCTTCATGCCCGTGCGCTGGACGAGATCCGCGCCTGCCTCGACCAGGTGAGCGGCGCCGACATCGACGCCGCGGTCGCGGCGCTGGCCGGCGCCAACCGCATCGCGCTCTATGGCGTCGGACGCGAGGGCCTGCAGATCAAGGGCCTCGCCATGCGCCTGTTCCATCTCGGCCTGAAAGCCGCGGTGGTCGGCGACATGACCACCCCGCCGGTGGGGGAGGGCGACCTGCTCGTCGTCTCCGCCGGGCCGGGCGATTTCTCCACCGTTGCCGCGCTGATGGGCGTCGCCCGCCACGCTGGCGCGCGCACCCTGCTGGTCACCGCCGAGCCCACCGGGGCCGCCGCCGCGCGCGCCGACACGGTGCTCGTGGTGCCCGCCCAGACCATGGCGCGCGACCAGGGCGCGGCCGCCACCTCGGTGCTGCCCATGGGCTCGCTCTATGAAGGCGCGCTCTATGTGCTGTTCGAGATCCTGATCCTGAAGCTGCGCGACCGGCTCGCCATCACGCCGGCCGCGATGCGGGCGAACCACACCAATCTGGAATGAGGCCGCGGGATGAGGCTCCCCCGCCTCCTCCGCAACGGCCACCGCGACACGCCAGCGGCCCGCGCCGCCGGCGCCTTCGGGAAGTGAAGACATGCGGGAATTGAAGAGATGAGCGCAACCCAGACCAAGCCCAATCGCGGTTACGGCCGCTGGACGCCGCTGTGGTTCCTCGCCCCGGCCGTCCTGACCCTCTTCGCCATCGGCATCTACCCGACGCTGTTCGCGCTGGTCACCTCGTTCCGGCGTTACAACATCGCCCGCCCGCGCGACGGTTTTCCCTTCGTCGGCTTCGAGAACTACGTGGCGGTGCTGACCGACAGTACTTTCTGGTCCTCGCTCGGCCTCACCGCGCAATTCTACCTGACCGCGCTGCCGATCCAGGTCGTGCTCGGCCTCATCGTCGCGCTGCTGCTGCACAAGCCGGGCATGGGGCTGTTGAAGTCGCTTGCCCGCGTCACCCTCGTCGTGCCGCTCGCCACCACCTATGCGGTGGTCGGCCTCATCGGCCGGCTGATCTTCAACCGCGATTTCGGCGTGGCCAACCAGTTCCTGTCCGTGCTGGGCTTCGGCCCGGTGGACTGGCTGTCGACCCCGAACGGCGCCTTCGCCGCCATCGTTATCATGGATGTCTGGCAGTGGACGCCGTTCTGCGCGCTGATCTTCCTCGCCGGCCTGTCCATGGTCCCCGGCGAGATCGAGGAGGCGGCGCGGCTGGAGACCTCCTCAAAGCTCGCGCTGCTGCGCCATGTGCAGCTGCCCTATCTTCTGCCCGGCCTCACCGCCGTGATGATCCTGCGCTCGGCCGACGTGCTGAAGCTGTTCGACATGGTGTTCGTGATGACGCGCGGCGGGCCGGGTTCGGCCACCGACCTCATCTCGATCTACATCCAGCGCGTCGGCTTCCGCATCTTCGATCTCGGCACGGCATCGGCGCAGGCGATCCTGCTGCTCATCCTCACCATCATCATTAGCCGGCTCTACATCCGCGTGCTGTACCGGGAGGTCAACTGATGCGTACCGGCAAAATCCTCCACGCGCTCGGCCTCGCCGCCGTCGTCATCTTCTCGCTGTTCCCGTTCTTCTGGATGGTGGCGGCGAGCTTCAAGAGCCAGGCGGACATCCTCGCCTCGCCGCCGGTGTGGTTCTTCACCCCGACGCTCGACAATTACGCGCAGATCTTTTCCGACACCAAGGTCTCCGGCGCGATCATCAATTCGCTGATCGTCGCGGCCTTCGCCACGCTGCTCTCGGTGGTGCTGGGCACGCCGGCCGCCTTCGCGCTGGCGCGCTATGATTTCCGCGGCAAGTCGGATTTGTGGTTTTGGTTCATCTCCAACCGCATGACGAGCCCGATCGTGCTGGCGCTGCCGGTCTATCTGCTCGCCATGTACATGAACCTGCTCGACACCCATCTGGTGCTGGTGCTGGTCTATCTCACCTTCAACATCCCGATCGTGGTGTGGATCGTCACCGACCAGTTCAAGTCGATCCCGCCGGATCTGGAACAGGCCGCGCGGCTCGACGGCGCCGACCAGTTCACCATCTTCCGCAAGATCTATCTGCCGCTCGGCGCGCCCGGCATCGCGGTGTCCGCCATCTTCTCCTTCATCTTCTCGTGGAACGAGCTGCTCTACGCGCTGGTGCTGACCCGCCGCGCCGCGCAGACCGCGCCCGTGGTCGCGACCTCCTTCATGTCCGGCTATGAGCTGCCCTGGGGCAAGATCATGGCGACCGGCACGGTGATCGTGCTGCCCGTCACCATCTTCGCGCTCATCGTCTCCCGCCACATGGTGCGCGGCCTCACCATGGGAGCGACCAAGTGAGCGACAACCTGAGCGTGGCCCAGACCCCCATCCCGTTCGGCATCAACCTGTCCTTCTGCGTGAAGCGCTGGGTGACGCCGGAACTATGGACGCAGATCGTCAGCGAGCGGCTGGGGCTGAACCTCGTCCAGCTCTCCTTCGACCTGATCGACCCGATGTGGCCGGACGCCATCCTCGAGCGTCACGCCGCCGAGCTGCGCACGCGCACGGCGCAGGCGGGCGTGACCATTCACAGCGCCTTCATCGGCCTCGCCCACTACACCTATAACCAGCTGCTCCACCCCGACCGGGACGTGCGCGACTATGCGGAACAATGGTTCGCCCGCGCCTATCGCGTGGCGGCCATGGCCGGCATCACCCGCGTCGGCGGCCCGCTCGGCGCCATCGCCTCGCGCGTTGACGGCGTGGAGCCGGACGCGCTGGACGCGGCCGACTATGCCGACCTCATCGCCCGCATGCATCGCCTCGGTGAGCGCGCGGCAGCTGAGGGGCTGAGCGAGCTCTATGTCGAGCCGACCCCGATGCGCCGGGAATGGCCGTGGACCATCGCGCAGGCCAAGCAGATGATGGCCGACGTCGCCGGGAGCGCTGTCCCGTGGCGCTACTGCGTCGATTGGGGCCATGGCACGCATGAGCCGCTCTACGGGCCCGACCATGGCGCGATGGAGCCGTGGTTCCGCGAGCTGAAGCCCTTCATCACCGCCGTCCATATCCAGCAGACCGACTTCCAGCTCGACCGCCACTGGGACTTCACCGAGCCCGGCCGCGTCGATCCTGTGGATGCGGCGGCGCTGCTGCGTCGCACCGGCATCGCCCCCGCGCCGGTGTTCCTCGAAGTATTCTATCCCTTCGAGAAGGACGACCTGTCGATCCTGTCGGCGCTGGAGATCACCTCCGCCCGGCTGCGGCAGGCCTTCGCCTAGGGGGGATGGCATGAACATGGTCGGGCGCGAACGCAAGCTGGTGGAAGCTCAGGAGATCGAGGCGGCGCAGATCCGCGCCCGCGTCGCCTGGCTGTATTTCGTCGGCGGCCTGACCCAGCAGGAGATCGCCGACCAGCTTGGCCTCACGCGCCTGCGCACCAACAAGATCCTCGGCCAGGTCCGCTCCGACGGCTCGGTGCAGATCGACATCCGCCTGCCCATGGCCGACTGCATCGACGCCGAGCGCAAGCTGATGGCGCGCTATGGGCTGGAGGCGGCGAGCGTCGTGCCGGCGCTGCCGGATGAGGGCGAGCAGCAGCGCGTCATCGGCGAGGCCGCCGGCGCCGAGCTCGACCGGCTGCTGGAGAACGGCATGGGCCTCGGCGTCGGCTGGGGCAAGACGCTGGCCGCCGGGCTGAAGCGCGTCACCGCTCGCCCGCTCTCGCAATGCTACGTCACCTCCGTCATGGGCGGGCTCACCCGCGGCTCGGGATCGAGCACCTTCGAGGTGGCGACCGGCTATGCCCGCACCATCTCGGCCGAGTGCTACTACCTCGCCGCTCCGCTCTATTTCCCCACGCCCGAGAGCCGCACCATGCTGCTCTCCCATCACGGCATCAGCGAAACCATGCGCCGCGCCCGCGCGGTGGATGTGGCGCTGCTGTCCTGCGGCGACATGACGACCCGCTCGCTGCTGGTGCAGACGCAGACCGTCTCGGAAAATCTCGAGGGCCTGCGCGCCGCCGGCGCCGTGGGCGATCTGCTCGGCGTGTTCCTCGATGCCGATGGCCGCCCGGTCGACCACCCGCTCAATGAGCGCGTGCTGTCGCTGGCGCCGCATGAAGTGGCCTCGGCGCGCTACTCGATCCTTGCCTCGGGCGGCCTCTACAAGGTGCCGATCGTGCGGGCGATCCTGCGCGCCGGCTATGTGAAACGACTGGTGACCGACGAGCGCTGCGCCGCCGCGCTGCTGGAGAGCTGACGACGGGCGGCGCGCGCCCGCGCCCGCCCCGATCTGGAGTTTTGAGCCGATGACCTTCCTGCGACTGGACAACATCAAAAAGAATTATGGCGACGTCTCCGTCATCAAGGGCGTCAGCTTCTCGGCGGCGAAGGGCGAGTTCGTGGTGTTCGTCGGCCCCTCGGGCTGCGGCAAGTCCACGCTGCTGCGCATGATCGCCGGCCTTGAGGATGTCAGCGAGGGCCAGCTGCATATTGACGGGCGCGACGTGACCTATGAGGAGCCCGCCAAGCGCGAGGTCTCCATGGTGTTCCAGTCCTACGCGCTCTACCCGCATATGAGCGTGTTCGAGAACATGGCCTTCGGCCTGCGCATGGCCAAGAAGCCGGAAGCCGAGATCAAGGCGCAGGTGGCCGAGGCCGCCCGCATCCTCCAGCTCGAACACCTGCTCGACCGCAAGCCGCGCGCCCTCTCCGGCGGCCAGCGCCAGCGCGTCGCCATTGGCCGCTCCATCGTGCGGCACCCGAAACTCTTCCTGTTCGACGAGCCGCTCTCCAACCTCGACGCCGAGCTGCGCTCGCAGATGCGCGTGGAGATCGCCAAGCTGCACCGCAGCCTCGGCGCCACCATGGTCTATGTCACCCACGACCAGATCGAGGCGATGACGCTGGCCGACCGCATCGTCGTGCTGCGCGCCGGCCTCGTCGAGCAGATCGGATCGCCGACCGAGCTTTATGACAAGCCGGCCAACACCTTTGTCGCCGGCTTCATCGGCTCGCCCAAGATGAACTTCATCACCGCCAAGGTCCGCGCTACCGGCCCGTCCGCGCTGGTGCTGGAAGGCACGGCCTTCGTCGGCGGCACGCTGACGGTCGAGACCCCCTCCGCGGGCAAGGCGAAGGTGGGCGACACCCTCACCGTCGGCCTGCGCCCCGAACATCTCACCGTCGAGCCCGCCCAGCCGGTGCTGGCCCTCACCCTCGATTTCGCCGAGAGCCTTGGCGGCTCGACGCAGCTCTATGCCCGTGGCGAGGGCGAGCCGATCATCGTGCTCACCGCCGGCCGCCCCGCCCTCCAGCCGGGCGACGCGCTGAAGCTCGGCATCGACCCCCGCCACATCTATCTCTTCGACGCCGCCGGCCTCGCCCTCTGAGCCGACCCGTCACCGGACAGGACCATTCCCGTGAAAGCACTCGTTCTGGAAAAGAAGGGCGAACTCGCGCTGAGGGACATCGACCTCCCCCTCGAGGTCGGCCCCGATGACGTGAAGATCGCCATCCACACCGTCGGCGTCTGCGGCAGCGACGTGCACTACTACACGCATGGCGCCATCGGCTCCTTCGTGGTGCGCGAGCCCATGGTGCTCGGCCATGAGGCCGCCGGCACCATCACGGCGGTCGGCGCCCATGTGAAGAACCTCAAGGTCGGCGACCGGGTCTGCATGGAACCGGGCGTGCCGAACATGAACTCGCGCGCCACCAAGCTCGGCATCTACAATGTCGACCCGGACGTGCGCTTCTGGGCGACGCCGCCGATCCATGGCGTGCTCACCCCTGAGGTCGTCCACCCGGCCGCCTTCACCTACAAGCTGCCGGAGAACGTCTCCTTCGCGGAAGGGGCCATGGTCGAGCCCTTCGCGGTCGGCCTGCAGGCGGCGACGCGCGCGCGCATCACCCCCGGCGATGTGGCGGTGGTGATCGGCTGCGGCCCGATCGGCATCATGACCGCGCTCGCCGCCCTCGCTGGCGGCTGCTCGCGCGTCTACATCTCCGACCTCTCCGCCCCCAAGCTCGCCATCGCCGGCCAGTATCCGGGCATTCACCCGGTCAACATCACCGAGCGGGCGCTGAAGGATGTGATCGCCGAGGAAACCGAGGGCTGGGGCGCCGATGTGGTGTTCGAGGCCAGCGGCTCGCCGCGCGCCTATGAGGGGCTGTTCGACGTGGTGCGGCCGGGCGGCACGCTGGTGCTGATCGGCATGCCGGTGGAGACGGTGAAGTTCGATGTTGCCGCCGCCATCATCAAGGAAGCGCGGCTCGAGACCGTGTTCCGCTACGCCAACAATTTCGACCGCGCGGTGAACCTCATCGCCTCCGGCAAGGTCGATCTCAAGCCGCTGATCTCCGAGACCTTCGACTTCGCCGCCAGCATCGAGGCCTTCGACCGCGCCGCCAAGGGCCTGCCGACCGACGTGAAGCTGCAGATCCGCATGCCGTGAACGCCCGACGCTGAGGGCGCGGCGCACTCCCTCTCCCCGTCCGGGAGAGGGACGACCACCACAGAACCGAACCACCGGAGTTTCACATGGCCTTACGGCTTCAGGGCAAGGTTGCCGCCATCACCGGCGCGGCGTCGGGCATCGGGCTGGAATGCGCCCACGCCATGATCGAGGAAGGCGCGAGCGTCGCACTCGTCGACCGTGCCGCCGATGCGCTGGAATCGATCTGCGCCGAGCTCGGCCCCAAGGCCGTGCCGGTGGTGGTCGATCTGCTCGATCCGGTGAGCGTCGCGACCATGCTGCCGCAGATCCTCGACCGTTGCGGCCCGCTCGACATCTTCCACGCCAATGCCGGCGCCTATATTGGCGGCGACGTCGTGGAGGGCGATCCCGATGTGTGGGACCGCGTGCTCAACCTCAACGTCAACGCCGCCTTCCGCACCGTCCATGCCGTGCTGCCGCACATGGTGGAGCGCGGCACCGGCGACATCATCTTCACCTCGTCGATCGCCGGGGTGGTTCCCGTCGTGTGGGAGCCGGTCTATACCGCCTCGAAATTCGCCGTGCAGGCCTTCGTCCACACCGTGCGCCGGCAGGTCGCCAAGCATGGCGTGCGGGTGGGGGCGGTGCTGCCCGGCCCGGTGGTGACCGCCCTGATCAAGGACTGGCCGCAGGCCAAGCTCGACGAGGCGCTGGCCGCCGGCGCGCTGATGGAGCCGAAAGAAGTGGCCGATTCGGTCATCTTCATGCTGACCCGTCCGCGTAACGTGACCATTCGCGACCTGGTGATTCTGCCGAACGGAACGGATCTGTGACCATGGAAGGATGTTTCGCGGGGATTGATGTCGGCACGGGCAGCGTCCGCGCCGGCATTTTCGATGCGGCGGGCACGCTCATCGCCTCGGCCAAGCGCGACATCCGCATGTGGAAGGAGCCCGGCGACATCGTCGAGCAGTCCAGCGCCGACATCTGGGCGGGCGTCTGCGCCAGCGTGCGCGAGGCGGTGGCGAAAGCCGGCATCGCGCCCGCCGACATCAAGGGCATCGGCTTCGACGCCACCTGTTCGCTGGTGGTGCTGGGCGAGGGCGGGGCGTCCCTGCCCGTCGGGCGCCATGGCGATGCGGCCCGCGACATCATCGTGTGGATGGACCACCGCGCCACCGGGCAGGCCGACCGCATCAACACGCTCGGCAGCCCGGTGCTGGATTATGTCGGCGGCATCATCTCGCCGGAGATGGAGACGCCGAAGCTTCTCTGGCTCGCCGAAGAACTGCCCGCGACCTTCAACGCCGCCTGGCAGTTTCTCGATCTGGCCGATTTCCTCACCTGGAAGGCGACCGACAGCCTCGCCCGCTCGGTCTGCACCGTCACCTGCAAATGGACCTATCTGGCGCATGAGCGCCGCTGGGACGCCGACTATTTCCGTAAAGTGGGCCTCGGCGCGCTGGCGGAGAAAGGCTTTGCCCGCATCGGCACCGACATCGTCGCCGCCGGCACGCCGCTCGGCACCGGGCTGACCGTGCGGGCAGCGGACGAGCTCGGCCTTGCGCCGGGCACGGCGGTCGCGGCCGGGCTGATCGACGCCCATGCCGGCGGCATCGGCACGGTCGGCGCGCGCGGCGGCGCGGGGGATGCGCTGAACCGCATGGCCTATGTGTTCGGCACCTCCGCCTGCACGCTGCTCACCACCGCCGACCCCGCCTTCGTGCCGGGCGTGTGGGGCCCGTATTTCTCCGCCATGGTGCCGGACCTCTGGCTGAACGAGGGCGGCCAGTCCGCCGCCGGCGCGGCCATTGACCGTCTCGTGCGGATGCACCCGGCGGCGCCGCAGGCCGAGACCATCGCCCGCGCCGAGGGCAAGAATCTCAGCATGTGGCTCGCCGCGCAGGCGGAAGCGGCGGGTGGGGCGGCGGCGATCGCCAAGCTTGCCGGCACGCTGCATGTGGTGCCGGAATTCCTCGGCAACCGCGCCCCCTTCGCCGACCATCTGGCGCGCGGCATTGTCGCCGGCCTCGGCATGGATGAGAGCGTGGAGAGCCTTGTCGGCCTCTATATGGCGGGCCTTGCCGGCATCGGCTATGGCCTGCGCCAGATCCTCGACGCGCAGCACGCCAAGGGCGCGCGCACCGATCTCATCGTCATCAGCGGCGGCGCCGGGCAGAGCCCGCTGGTGCGGCAGGTGCTGGCTGATGCCGGCGGTACCCGCATCGCCGCGACCACCTCGCCCGAGCCGGTGCTGCTGGGTTCCGCCGTGCTCGGCGCGGTGGCGGCGGGCCGCTATGAGAGCTTCGCCGCCGCCATGTCGGCCATGTCGGAGATCGAGGCGGTCTATGAGCCCGATCCGGCGCTCCGCGCTTGGCATGACCGCCGCTTCACCGCGTTCGAGGCGTTCCAGGCCGCCTATCGCGCCGCGCGTGGCTGAGCCTCACGCGACCGGATACCCGGTCGCGCAGAGGGCGGCGAGCGCGTCCACCGACAGCGTGTCGAGGCCGAGCGCCGGCAGCAGATTGTTGTCGGCGGCGAGATCGCGCCCGGCGGCGGCCGAGAGCAGCGCCACGCCCGCCGCGTGCAGCGTCGCCGGCCGGCCGGTGAGCTGGCCGAGCAGCACGGTCGGCACGAGCCCGAAGGGCACATCCTCGAAGATGTAGCGGCTATCGAAGCTGGTCGGGCCGAAGCCGCCGCGCCCTTCCGCGTGCATCTGCTGGTTCATCTCCGACACGCTGGCCATCGGCACGTGGAAGGACAGCGAGAAATGCTCGCGCACCGTGCGGACCGACAGGCCGAAGCTCTCGGCGATGGCGAGGCGTTCGGCGTCCAGCGCCTCGATGACGCGCCCGACGGCGGGCGTCACATGCTCCCCCTGGCCCCAGGTCTCGCCCTTTTCCATGCGGGTGAGGTTGAGCAGGGCGATGCCGAGATGGTTCTGCGGGTTGAGGTTGCTGAGCGCGATGGCGAGCAGCCCGTCGCGGCGCACGAAGCGGTCGCCGAAGAGGGTGGTGCAGAGCGCGTGCCCCTCCTCGATCGCCTCCTTGGGCAGGGTGGCGACGTCGATCTTCTGGCGCACCGTGTTCACCTTCACACTGTCCGGCGCGGTGTCGGCGCCGACCGGCGACTGCACGCGGGCGGTGAGCAGCGTCGTGCCCCAGACGATGATGGGCGCGCTCACGCCCCGCGCCGCCAACGCCCGCGCGAGGTAGAGCGCGCCGAAGGAGGAGTGCGAGGAGATGATGATGGGCTGGCCGGGCCGGATATACGGGATCACCGCGTCATAGGCGGCGCGGTGGCCATAGCCGGGCAGGGCGACGAACAGCACGTCGCCGGTCGCAACGGCCTCGGCGGCGCTGGCGGCGGTCGCGACCTTGCCCTCGAACTCAAGCGCGCCGAACGCCTTCAGCGGCGCGCCACTGGCGAGCGCCTGCGTCGCGCGGCCGGAGGGCGACCACAGCACGGGCTCATGGCCGGCGGCGGCGAGGAAGCCGGCGACGCCAAAGGCGATGGAGCCGGCGCCGAGGATCGAGACACGCATGGGAATTTCCTTCGTCGGGAGAGGTCGAGGCGCGCGGAGCAAGGCGCGCGGCGCCGGCGAACCGGCGGGCCAGGGGAGCCGATAGGGCGCTCAGATATATTTGGTCGGCAGCGCCGTGGTGAATTTCATCTCCTCCATGGCGATGGAGGAGGACAGGTCGGAGAACTCCACGCGGCTGATCAGGTTCTTGTAGACCTGGTCGTACACGTCGATGTTCGGCACGACGACGCGCAGTAGATAGTCCGTCTCGCCGGTGAGGCGGTAGGCTTCCATGATCTCGGGGATGTCGCGGATCTCCTTGCGGAAGGTGTCGAGCCAGGCGGTGGTGTGACGGGGCACCTTGACCGAGATGAAGATGGTCATCGGCACATTGGCCTTGCGCTGGTCGATCAGCACGACCCGGTTGCGGATGAGGCCCATCTCCTCCATCCGCTTGATGCGCCGCCAGCACGGCGTGTGCGACAGCCCCACCGCCTCGGCGATCTCGACCACTGACTTGCCGGCGTCCTGTTGCAGGATGTCGATTATCTTGCGGTCGATCTGGTCGAACACGTCTATCCCCCTGCCGTCCTTTTATTCGGTTGTAGTTCAGCAGAACGTTGTTCGTCGAAAACGTCAATATACGTGAAGGTCGCGGTGCGAAAGGAAAGGATATTACCGCAGGCTCGCCCTTCTACATCGCCGGTGGATGATTCTTGGCGAAAAAATGGGCGTTTGGTGAGCGCCGCGTAGCCACTTCGAAAGGGGCGTGACATCATCCTAAATTCCAGCTAAATGGTAGGATAATATCCTAAACTGCAGGCGCTTGGCGTAAAACAACGCAATGCATTCCCGAGCGACACCCTTATCATGCCCTCCCACGTTCTGTGGAAGTGTGGGTTTGATGATGAAGCGGATTGGCCTGATCGGCGGCATGAGCTGGGAAAGCACGGCCGTCTATTACCGGCGGCTCAACGAGCAGGTGCGTGAGGCGCTGGGCGGGCTGAGCTCGGCCGATATCGTGCTGCGCTCGGTGAATTTCAGCGACATCGTTGCGTTGCAGAAGGCGGGCGACTGGGATGCCGCCGCGCAGGCGCTCGGCCAGGTGGCGCGCGAGCTGGAGCAGGCGGGAGCCGAGATGGTGCTGATCTGCACCAACACCATGCATTTGCTCGCCGACCAGGTGCAGGCCAGCGTCGGCATTCCGCTGATCCACATCGCCGATGTCACCGGCGCGGCGGTGCGCGCCGCCGAGTGCCGCCGCCCGCTCCTGCTGGCGACGCAGTACACGATGGAAAAGGAATTCTACCGCCACCGCATGGAAGAGCGCTTCGGCCTCGACGTTCTGGTGCCGGAAGCCGAGGAGCGCCGGGAGGTGCACGAGGTCATTTTCTCGGAATTGTGCTGCGGCATCATTCGCCCGGACTCCAAGCAGCGCTATCTCGACATTGTCGAGAAGGGGCGCGCGGCCGGGGCCGACAGCGTCATCCTCGGCTGCACCGAGATCGGCCTTCTGGTGAGCGCGGAGGATTTCGCCTTCCCGACCTTCGATTCCACCCTGATCCACGCCGATGCCGCCGTGCGGCTGTCGCTGGGGGAGGGCGGGGCCATGGCGCCTGCCGCGCTGGCCCCACTCATGCATTGACGCCCGGCCGCCGCGCGAGCTCCGGGTCGCGATAGGTCCACCGACAACCGCCAGAGGATGCCATGAACCGATTTGACCTGACCCGCCGCTCGACGCTGAAGCTCCTGGGAGCCGGCGCCGGCCTCGTCGCCGCGCCCTATGTCATCCGCCCCGCCCGCGCCCAGAGCAAGGTCGTGAACATCACGACCTATGACAAGTTCGTGCCGCAGTCCTTCATCGACCAGTTCCAGAAGGACACCGGCATCGAGGTCCGCGTCCGCCTGACCGACGATCAGGGCAAGCAGTACAATCTGCTCACCGCCGAGGGCGGCGCGCCGACCACCGACATCGTCACCGTCACCGGCCACCGCCTGTCGCAGTTCCTGGCGTCCAAGCTGATCGTGCCGCTCGATGTCGGCCGCATCGGCAATTTCGGCAACCTCGCGAGCGCCTATAAGGGCGCGCCGCAGCTCACCATCGACGGCAAGGTCTATGGCGTGCCGCTGCTCGCCGGCTTCGAGGGCCTCGCCCGCAACACCCAGTACACCAAGCCCACCGACACCTGGGGCTACATGTTCGAGGGTGAGTTCAAGGGGCTGACCTCCTACATCATCTCCGACTTCATCGCGATCGTGATGAAGTACCAGGGCAATGACGGCGACTTCGTCACCTATGAGGGCAAGCCCGAGATCGCCCAGGCGGCGACCAACAAGGCGCGCGACTTCCTGATCGCCAACAAGGACAAGGTGCGCAAGTACTACGACGCCGGCTCCGAGGTGCAGCAGATGTTCCTCAACGAGGACATCCACCTCGCCCAGACCTGGTCGGGCCCGGCCGCCAAGCTGATCATGGACGGCCATCCGATCGCGCTGTCGATCCCGAAGGAGGGCACCTATGGCTTCCTCTACTCCTTCAACATCGTCAACAACGCGCCGAACGCGGACGCCGCCTACACCTTCCTGAACGCCATCCTCGCCTCGCCCGAGATCGGTGCGGCGATGACCCGGCAGTCCGGCTTCAGCTCGGCCTTCGGCGGCGTCGACAAGCTGCTGAACGACCGTGAGCGGGCGGCGCTGGCCCTGCCGCAGGAAGAGATCGAGCGGATCCAGTTCTTCAGCCCGATCAACCGCAAGATGAAGAACGACATGATCGACAAGGCCACCGCCGAGATCAAGGCGGCCTGATCGGCCTCATCGGCCTGATCGTCCACCTCACTGCACTGACAAGACTGCACGCACGAGACAGGCCGGGTCGCCCTTTTCCGGGCGATCCGGCACACTGGAGCCGATGACGACGCCATGGTCGAGAGCAGCATGACGGATACCCGAACCGACCGCCGCGAGGCCGGTCCGCGTTACCGCGGCTGGATCGGCCGGCTCATCCGCTCGCCGCTTTATGGCGCCACGCTCGGCGCGCTCGCGGCCAGCCCGCGCGCCCGGCTGATCCTGCTGATCGTCGTGCCGCTGGCCTGGATCGTCACCTTCAACATCGGCCCGATCTACCAGATGGGCCGCATCAGTCTGATGCAGACCTACCCGGCCCCGGAGAGCGGGGCGATCCTAACGCTCGACAATTACAGGCTTTTCTTCCGCGAGCCGCTCTATTTCATGCCGTTCATCCGCAGCCTGATCTTCGCGGCGGTGGTGACGGTGGTGACGCTGCTCGTGGTCTACCCGGTCGCCTATTACGTGGCGAAGGTCATCCGCCCGCAGAACCGCAAGCGCGCGCTGCTGCTGCTTCTGGTGCCGTTCTGGGCGGGCGAGATTATCCGCACCTTCTCGGTCATCATGCTGCTGGCCAATCGCGGTGCGCTGAACTACGCGCTGCGCGAGCTCGGGCTGATCGACCGGCCCATCCCCATGCTCTACACCTATTTCTCGCTCAGCTTCGGCGTGGTCTACCTGATCGCCCTCTACATGCTGCTGCCGCTCTACTCGGCGATCGAAAAAATCCCGCCGCAACTCATTGATGCTGCTGCCGATCTCGGCGCCGGGCCGTTCGAGCGGTTCAAGCGGGTGATCCTGCCGCTGTCGAAGGACGGCATCGTCTCCGGCTGCAGCCTCGTCTACCTCATCTCCATCGGTGTCTTCACCGCGCCGCTGCTGCTGGGCGGCCCGAACACGGTGATCTTCCCCGAGATCATCGCCGCGCTGTTCCACGCCTCGAACGACAAATGGCCGGCGGGCTCGGCCTTCTCCATCCTGATGCTCATCGTCTCGCTCTCCACCGTCGGCCTGTTCATGAAGGTCGTTGGCGGGCGGTCGGTGCGGCTATCCTGAGGGCGCGCACATGACCAGCTTCGCCAGCCGCTATTTCACCGATCTGCCGAAGACGGCGCTGTCGGCCTCCTACTGGATCTTCGTGATCTACCTCCTGCTGCCGCTCAGCCTGATGATGGCGATGAGCTTCAAGGAGGCGAGCTTCATCGCCTTCCCGATCCAGAACTGGACGCTCGACTGGTACGCCAAGGTGTTGCAGGACCAGCAGTTTCTCGGCGCGGTCGGCTACTCCATCTTCATCGCGCTGGCGACGACGGCGGTCGCGCTCGTCATCGGCGTGTGGATCGCGCTCCTGGTCGCGGCGGAGGGCATCTGGGGCCGGGCCATCATCTTCGCGCTGGCCTGCCTGCCGGCGGTGGTGCCGGGCCTGATCAATGCCATCTCGATGCGCATCTTCATCCGCGTGCTGGATATTCCGACCGGCACCGGCGCCATCATCCTCGGCCACACCGTCCATGCCGTGCCCTTCGTGGTGGTGATGGTGCTCACCCGCCTGCGCTCCATGCCGCACAGCCTGACGGATGCCGCGCGCGATCTCGGGGCCGACAATTTCGTCGCCTTCCTGCGGGTGACGGTGCCGTACCTCGCCCCGGCGCTGGCCGGCAGCGCCATCTTCTGCGTGCTGAGCAGCATTGACGACTTCGTGCGCACCTTCTTCCTCGGCGGCTACCAGCCGACCTTGCCCATGCTGATCTTCGCCAAGGTGCAGGGCGGCATGTCGCCGGAAATCAACGCCATGGCGACGATCGTGCTGATCGTCACCGCCGCCGTCGGCCTCTACGCCGAACATTTCACCCGTCGTTCCAAGGCCTGACCGATGCAGCCTGTCGTCCAGTTCCGCAACGTCAACAAGCTCTATGGCGCGACACCCGCGGTCGCCGATCTCGATCTGTCCATCGCGCCCGGCCAGTTCGTCACCCTGCTCGGCCCCTCCGGCTGCGGCAAGTCGACGACGCTGCGCATGCTCGGCGGCTTCGAGCTGCCAACCTCCGGCGAGATCCTGCTGGACGGGCTGGACATCACCCGCCTGCCGCCCAACAAGCGCAATGTGAACATCGTGTTCCAGGACTACGCGCTGTTCCCGCACCTCACCGTCGGGCGCAACGTCGCCTTCGGGCTGGAGCTGAAGGGGCTGTCTTCCGACGTCATCCACCGGCGCACCATGGAATTGCTGGCGCTGGTGCAGCTCGGCGATTTCGCCGACCGGATGCCCTCGCAGCTCTCCGGCGGCCAGCGCCAGCGCGTCGCGCTGATGCGGGCGCTCGCCCCGGACCCGGACGTGCTGCTGCTCGACGAGCCGCTGAGCGCGCTCGACGCCAAGCTGCGCGAGCAGATGCAGATCGAGCTGAAATCCATCCAGCAGCGCACCGGCAAGACCTTCCTGTTCGTGACCCACGACCAGGAGGAGGCACTCACCATGTCCGACGTGGTGGTGGTGATGAATGGCGGGCGCATCGAGCAGATGGGTGACCCGCACACGCTCTACGCCTCGCCGCGCAGCCGCTTCGTGGCCAATTTCATCGGCCAGAGCAATCTGTTCGAGGCGCAGGTGCTGGGCCTTGAGGGCGAGATGGCCGTGCTCTCCTGGGCGGGCCAGACCGTGCGCGCCCGGCGCAACGGCACCAGCCCGGCCATCGGCGCGCGCGTCGCCTTCATCGTGCGGCCGGAATCGATCTACTGCCTCGGCCAGACGCCGGGCGACGCCTTCGCCGTGCCCGGCCGCGTGGTGCGCCGCATCTTCAAGGGCAGCCACACCACGGTGGAGATCGAGCTGGCGGGCCGCCAGAGCGTGACCGCCGAGCTTGACCCGGAGGCGCTGGCACGCCTTGCCGGCGACGAGGTGCTCGTTGGCTGGCGCTGGGAAAACGCGGTGCTGCTGGCGGACTGAAACCGGCCCGCCACCGACCTGACGCACACATGCCCGCGCGCCGGCCGCATGGGCTTGAGACCGCTTGGAAAGGAACGACCATGACCAGTCAGGGGATCGAGGCGCTCGATGAGCTCAACCGCCGTGTGCGGCATGACCTCGCCTGCCTCAACTATCCGCCGGCCAACTGGTCGGTGCCGGCGCCCTCGCCGGACGGCCGCCCGGTCAGCGATGTCGTCATCATCGGCGGCGGCATGTGCGGGCTGGTGGCGTGGTTCGCGCTCACCCGCGCCGGGGTGCGCAATATCCGCATCATCGACAAGGCGCCCAAGGGCAAGGAAGGCCCGTGGGTGACCTATGCCCGCATGGAGACGCTGCGCTCGCCGAAGATCCTGCTCGGCCCGGCGCTCGGCATGGCCTCGCTCACCTTCCGCATGTGGTTCACCACCCGCTTCGGCGAGAGCGCGTGGGAGGAGCTGTTCCGCATCCCCCGGCCGATGTGGATGGACTATCTCAACTGGTACCGTGACGTGCTCGCTATCCCCGTCGAGAACGACACGCCGGTCTCTCGCATCCTGCCGCGCGCCGACGGGCTGATGGAGCTGGAGATCGCCGGCGGGCCGGGCATCCTCACCCGCAAGGTGGTGATGGCCACCGGCCGCGACGGGCTGGGCGAGCCGACCATTCCCGATTTCGTCGCCCCGATCGAGCGTCACCGGCTCTGGGCGCATTCGGCCGATCCGGTGGATTTCGCCAGGCTCGCCGGCAAGCGCGTGGTGGTGATCGGCGTCGGTGCCTCGGCGGTGGACAATGCGGCGGAGGCGCTGGAGGCGGGAGCCGCCGAGGTGCGCCTGCTCGCCCGGCGCCCGACCATGCCCACCATCAACAAGCTGATGGGCATCGGCTCCTATGGCGTCACCGCTGGCTTCCCGCGCATTGCGCCGGAATGGCGCTGGCGGATGATGGACTATTCCACCAAGCAGCAGACCCCCGCGCCGCATAATTCCACCCTGCGCGTCAGCCGCCACCCCAACGCCTTCTTCCATTTCGACTGCGGCATCGGCGCGGTGCGCGAGGAGAACGGGGAAGTCGTCATCACCACGGTGAAGGGCCGCGAGTTCCGCACCGATTTCCTCATCCTCGGCACCGGCTTTTCCATCGACCCGGTGGCGCGCGAGGAACTCGCCGACTACCGGGACGCCATCGCCTGCTGGGAGGACCGCTTCACCCCGCCGCCGGAGGAAGCCAATCCGGGCCTTGGCCGCTTCCCCTGGCTGGCGGAGGACTTCTCCTTCACCGAGAAGGTGCCGGGCACCGCGCCCTGGCTCGCCAATATCCACTGCTTCAATTACGGGGCGACGATGAGCCTCGGCAAGGTCTCGGGCGACATCCCCGCCATCAGCGAGGGCGCGCACTGGCTGGCGCAGGGCATCGCCGGCGGGCTGTTCATCCGCGACATCGACGCGCACTGGCAGGCGCTGCTCGCCTACGCCAAGCCCGAACTCGACGGCTCGGAATGGACCGATGCCGATGCGCCCGTTGCCGCCTCCATTCCCCAGCAGAAGACAGCGTGAGAGCCATGCGCAAGACCGTCTATTACTACCACGCTCTGTCCTCGCCCTGGGCCTATCTCGGCTGGCCGCAGTTCAAGGCGCTTATCGAGAAGCATGATCTCGACGTGGTGGTGCGCCCGACCCGCATCGTGCCGGAGAATGGCGGCGTGCCGCTGCGCTCGCGCCCGCAGCCGCGGCAGGACTATCACGCGGTGGAGCTCGATCGCTGGCGCAAGCGGCTGAACATGCCGCTGGTTCTGAAGCCGGCTCACTACCCGACCAATAACGAGTTCTCCGCCCGCATGGTCATCGCCGCCGACCGGCTCGGCCTGCCGGCGCTGGAGCTGAGCCATGCCTTGCTGCGCGCGCTGTGGAGCGAGGAGAAGGACGTGACCGACCCGGCCGTACGCATCGCGGTGGCCAATGCCCTCGGCCTCGATGGCGAAAAGCTTCAGGCGATGGAGGACGAGCCGGCGATCATGCAGGCCTGGCTCGACAGCCACGAGGAAGCGACGCGGCGCGGCGTGTTCGGCACCCCGACCTGGATCTACAAGGACGTGCTCTATTGGGGCCAGGACCGGCTGAGCTTCCTCGATGAAGCGCTGTCGGAGGATTGAGCGATGAGCGACAGCGCAACCGCACCGCTGCCGGATGTCATCGACACGGTTCTTGGCCTCGATGGGTCGTCGCCGACGCTGGCGCTGCGCCAGCAGCGGGAGAGGCTCAAGCAGCTGACCCAGACCAGCTACCTCGCCGCGCTGCGCCCCGCCGACCCCCGCAACTTCTCCTATGCCCGCCGCGCCGCGCTCGCCGCGCGCATGGCGGCGGCGTGGAAGGCGACGGAGCTCAACGCCCATTACACCGCCGCGCTGGCGGCCGAGGGTGGCGACGCTGAGGACGTCCGCATCGCCGATCCCGCCTTCCGGCCGGACGACGCGGCGAGCCCGCTCGCCGTGCTGCTGCGCCATGTCGACCTCGTCACGCTGAGCCCCAAGGCGGCGACCCGCGCGAATATCGAGGCGCTGAAGGCCGCCGGGCTGGATGATCGCGACATCGTTGCCCTCGCCGGTCTCATCGCCTTCGTGAATTATCAGGTGCTGCTCGTCGCCGGCCTGAAGATGCTGCGGGATCATTGACCATGAGCGACGCTCCCTCGACCGACACCCGCGAACCCGTCCACGCCTTCACGACCGAAGCGCTGGACTGGCGCCCTTATGTCGGCATGGTCGACTATGACAGCGCCACGGACGCCCAGCGCGAGGCGCTGAGCATGACGCCCTCCAACAAGGGCATCTCGCCCTATGTGCTGGTGCTCGCCCATGAGCCGGAGGCGCTGCGCGAGCGCACGCCTTTGTTCAACGACATCATGTACAGCGAGGGCGGCCTGTCGCGCGGCGGGCGCGAGCTCGGCGCGCTCGGCGCCTCCGTGGTCAATCGCTGCGTCTATTGCGCGGCCGTCCATGCCGCCCGCTACATCCAGCTCGAGAAGAAGCCGGAGGTGGTGGAGGAGATCTACACCCGCGAGACCAAGGCGGACCTGCCGGCCCCCGAGCAGGCGCTGTTCGACTTCGCGGTGGACCTGACCGCGAATCCCGGCGATGTCGGCGGCTACCATCTCTATCACCTGCGCAATAGCGGGCTGTCCGATCTGGAAATCCTCGACCTCATCCATTCGGTGGCCATTTTCGGCTGGGCCAACCGGCTGATGCACACGCTCGGCGAACCGCTGCGAAAGGCCTGAGTGGACCCGCACGCCCCTTCCGCCAGCCCCGCGGTCCGGCCCTTCACGGTCGGCCATGGCGATGTGCTGCGCATCGCCGTGCCGATGATGGCGGCGTACCTCTCGACGCCGCTGGTCGGGCTGGTGGCGACCATGGTGGTCGGCCAGCTCGGCGAGGAGGCGCTGATCGGCGGCGTGGCGCTGGCCGCGGTGATCTTCGACGTCATCTTCGTCTCGTTCAACTTCCTGCGCGCCGCCACTGCCGGCTTCACCGCCCAGTCGCTCGGGGCCGGCGACCGGGTGGCCGAGCAGCGCATGCTGCTGAGCGGGCTGCTGATCGCGCTCGCCGGCGGGCTGCTCATCCTCGCCGTCCATGCCCCGCTCGGCCGGCTCAGCCTCGCCGTGCTCGGGGCGGAGGGCGAGGTGGCGCAGGCGGCGCGCGTCTATTTCGGCTGGCGCATCTGGTCGGCGCCCTTTGCGCTGGTGAATTTCGTCATTTTCGGCTGGGTCATCGGCCTCGGCCGTTCGGTCAGCGCCATGGTGCTGCAAACCCTGCTGAACGGGCTCAACCTCGCCTTGAGCCTGTGGTGGGTGCTCGGTCTCGGCTGGGGGCTGGCAGGTCTCGCTCTCGCCAGTCTGGCGGCGGAGGCGGTGACGACGCTGGCCGGGCTGGTGCTGATCGCCGTCCGTACCGATCGGCGGCTCTGGACCCTGCCGAGCCTGCCGGAGCTGAAGCGGCTGTTCTCGGTCAATTCCGACATGATGATCCGCTCCTTCGCGCTGCTGCTCGGGCTCTCCTTCTTCACCCGGCAGAGCGGCACGCTGGGCATCCACATCCTCGCCGCCAACACCATCCTGCTGCGCTTCTACTTCTTCGGCGTCGCGTTTCTGGATGGCGTCGCCACTGCCGCCGAGCAGCTTGCCGGGCGGGCGGTGGGCGCGCGCTACCGCCCGGCCTTCGACCGGGTGATCGCGCTCACCACGCTGTGGGGCTTCGTCTTCGCGGTGCTGGTGTCGCTCGGCTTCCTCGCCCTGTCCGGCACGGTGATCGCGCTCGCCGCGCCGGGACCGGAGGTCGCCCGGCTCGCTTATCTCTATCTGCCCTATGCGGTGGCGCTGCCGATCATCGGCGTCATCGCCTTCCAGATGGACGGCGTCTATATCGGCGCCACCTGGTCGCGCGAGATGCGCAACCTCATGCTGGCCTCGCTGGTGCTCTATGTCGCCGCCTGCGCCGTGCTCCAGCCGCTCCTCGGCAATCACGGGCTGTGGATCGCGCTCGGCCTGTTCCAGTGCGCGCGCAGCATTGCCTTCCGCTGGATGCTGCCGCGCCTCGCCACCCGCACCATGGGCCCGGCCTCGGCCTGAGCCTCACCCGCCCCTCAGGCGATGAGCTCGACCTCCACCCGGTCGCGGCCATTCGACTTGGCGCGGAACAGCGCGAGGTCGGCGGCCTTGATGAGGTCTTCCGGGCTCACCCCGTCGGCTGGCACCATGGCGGCGGCGCCGATGCTGATGGTGACATGGCCGCCCTCGGCGGGAATGTCGAGCGCGTGGATGCGGCCCATGATCTGATCGGCCACGGCCTGCGCGCCGGCGAGCTCGGTGTTGAGCAGAACCACGACGAATTCCTCGCCGCCGAACCGCGCCGCCAGATCGCCCGAGCGCCCGACCCCCTCCTGAATGGCATCGGCGACCTTGCGCAGCACGTCGTCGCCGGCCAGATGGCCATGGCTGTCATTGTAGCGCTTGAAATTGTCGACATCGATCATCAGCAGGGCGATGGGCGCGCGGGTGCGCAGCGCGCGGCGCCATTCGGCGAGCATGTACTCGTCGAAATAGCGCCGGTTGCCGAGCCCGGTCAGCCCGTCGATGCGGGTGAGGCGCTCCAGCTCCAGATTGGCCTGCATGAGCTGGCGCTGGCTCTCGCGCAGCGCCGCATAGGCCGCGTCGCGCTGGACGTGATCGAGATAGGCGCGGGTATGGTAGCGGATGCGCGCGATGAGCTCGATGCGGTCCGGCAGCTTGACCAGATAGTCATTCGCCCCGGCCTGGAAGGCGGCGCTCTTCACCGCTGGCTCGTCCTTGGCCGAGAGCACGATCACCGGCACGGCATGGGTCGCCGGCGTGTCGCGGTAGCGGCGCACGAGGTCGAGCCCATCCATGCCGGGCATGACGAGATCCTGCAGGATGACGGTCGGCTTCACCTCCTCGGCGATGCGCAGCGCTTCCAGCGGGTCGGTGCAATAGTGGAAATCGAGATCCGACTCGGTGGATAAGGCGCGGCGCACGGCCTCGCAGATGAGCACCTGGTCGTCCACCAGCAGCACCATGGAGAGGTACTTCTCCGCCCCCGGCGGAAGTTGGGCCCCGTGCGGATCAAGGTCCGTGTCGCGTGTCATGGAACTACCTCGTCTGACGGGCGGCCGATCACCTCGGTGAGGCGGTCGGCGATGAGAGCGAGCGGCAATATCTCGGCGGCCGCGCCGAGCGCGGCGGCGGCCTTGGGCATGCCATAGACGGCCGAACTCGCCTGATCCTGCGCGATGGTGAGATGGCCCGCCTTGCGAAGGCTCAGCAGGCCCTGGGCGCCGTCGCGCCCCATGCCGGTGAGCAGCACGCCCAGAAGCGGACCCCGCCAGTGGCGGGCGGCGCTCTCGAAGAACACATCGACCGAGGGCCGGTAGGGATAGCTCACCGGTTCGGCGGTGTAGGCGAGATCGCCGGCGGCGGTCAGCACCATATGGTCGGCGGTGGCGGCGATCAGCAGCGTCCCGGCTTCCGGCCGGTCGCCGCTCGCCGCCGGGCGTACCGACAGGCGTGCCTGCTGGGCGAGCCAGCTCGCGAGGCCCGGCACGAATTTCGGGTCGACATGCTGCACCAGCACCAGCGCGGCGGGAAAGCCGGCGGGAAGCCGCGAGAGCACCGCCGCCACCGCCGCCGGTCCGCCCGCCGAGGCGCCGATGGCAATGAGCGTGCGCGGGCCGCGCGTTTCCGGCATCGCCGGGGCCGGGCGCGGCGTGCGTCCGTCGCCGACCAGCTTGCCGATGGTGGCGATCTTGGCGAGCAGCGTGGCGGCCGGCGCCACCGGGTCGTCGCCGCGCGCGGTCGGGATGTCGACCGCGTCGAGCGCGCCATGGCCCATCGCCTCATAGACGCCCGAGACGTTGGCATCGATGCTGGCGGTGACCAGCAGGATCGGGCAGGGCGTCGCCGCCATGATGCGGCGGGTCGCCTCCACGCCGTCCATGTGCGGCATGGTGATGTCCATCAGCACGAGATCGGGCAGGTCGCGCGCGCAGGCCGCCACCGCCTCGCGCCCGTCGGCGGCGATCCAGGCGACCTGATGCTCCGGCGCGGCGACGATGATCCGGCGCAGCAGCTCGGCGGCCATTGGCAGGTCGTTGACGATGCCGATCCTCATGCCCCTGCTCCCGCTCATCCGACGGCTGGCCCGATGAGATCGGTCACCGCCTGGATCAGCGTCTCGTCATGGAAGCTGCCCTTGGTCAGATAATAGTCCGCGCCGGCGTCGAGGCCACGGCGCCGGTCCTCCTCGCGGTCCTTGTAGGAGACGATCATCACCGGCAGGTTGCGCAGGCGGGGGTCGCGGCGCATCAGCGTCACCAGCTCGATACCGTCCATGCGCGGCATGTCGACATCGGTCACCACGAGGTCGAAGCTCTCCGAGCGCACGACGTTCCAGCCATCCATGCCGTCGACGGCCACCTCGACCTCATAGCCGTGATGGTCGAGCAGCTTGCGCTCCAGCTCGCGCACGGTCAGCGAATCGTCGACCACCAGCACGCGCTTGCGCCGCTGCGCGGGGGCGCTGCCGCGCGGCCCGGCAATGCCGCGCAGGCTGCCGGCGGCGGCCAGCTTGTCGGCCGAGCGCAGCAGGTCGTCCATGTCGACGATCAGCACTGGGGCCCCGTCCTCCATCAGCGCGGCGGCGGCGATGTCCTTGATCTTGCCGAGGCGCGGATCGAGCGGGCGCACCACCAGCTCGCGCTCGCCGCGAAAGGCGTCGACCACCAGCCCATAGGCGCCGGCGCCGCTGCCGATCACCACCACGGCGAGATCGTCCCCGTTCGCCTCCGCGTCGCCCAGGCCGAGCAGCTCATGGGCGGTGACAAGGCCGATGCGCTGGCCGTCGAGGCCGATATGCGGGCGCCCTTCCAGAAGCTGCACCGCCTCGCGCGGCACCCGCAGCGTGCGGGTGAGCCCGGCCAGCGGCAGCGCATAGGGTTCGCCGGCAATCTCCACCAGCAAAGTGCGGATGACCGAAAGGGTGAGCGGCAGCTCCAGCAGGAAGGTGGTGCCCGCGCCCGGCTGCGTGGTCACGCGTACCTTGCCGCGCACCTGCCGCACCATGGTCTGCACCGCGTCGAGCCCGACGCCGCGCCCGGAAACGTCGCTCACCGCCTCCTTCATCGAGAAGCCCGGCAGGAACAGGAAGTCGAGCAGTTCCCCCTCGCTCAACCCCGCCGCCGCGTCGGCGCCGATCAGCCGGCGGGTGACCACGGCGTGGCGCAGGGCGGCGAGGTCGATGCCGGCGCCGTCGTCAACGATGAGGATCTGCAGCAGCCCGGCATGGTGGCGCGCCTCGAGGCGGATCACGCCTTCCTCCGGCTTGCCGGCGGCGCGACGCTGCTCCGGCGTCTCCAGCCCGTGGTCGATGGCGTTGCGCAGAAGGTGACCGAGCGGGGCGTCGAGCTGGTCGAGAATGTCGCGGTCGATGCCGGTCGAGCCGCCGATGATCTCCAGCCGCGCGCTTTTGCCGAGCGCATGGGCGAGGTCGCGCACGGTGCGGGAATAGGCGCGCACGCCGTCCTCGAAGGGGCGCATCCGGCTCGCCAGCGTCTCGTTATAGAGCCGGTTGGCGAGATCGGTGCTGCGCCGGTCGAGCGCGTCGAGTTCGGCCAGCCGCGCCTCCAGCGCCTGCCGGCCATCCTCCAGCGCGCCGCGCGCCAGCATCAGCGCCTGCGCGGTCGGGCCGTCCTCCGTGCCGGGCGGCAGGGTGGCGCGCACGCTATCGAGCGCGCGGGCGAGAGCGGTGTGCTCGCGGCGCAGCCGGGTGAGGCTGTCGGCAAAGGGGCGCAGCCGCCGCGCCTCGATCAGCGATTCGCCGGCGAGGCCGAGCAGGCGCGTCATGCTCGTGGCGGTGATGCGGATCATCCGCTCGCCGCTCTCGCTGACGGGCTCGGGCGCAGATGGCGGGGCCAGGCGCGCCGGTTCCGGCGCCACCGGGGGCGCAGGGGGTGGTGCAGCGTGATCCGGCGCGGCCGCCTGCGCCAGCGCGGCGAGGAAGCCGTCGATCTGCGCCGCGACCGGGCCGTCCTCGGCGCCCTCCGTCGCCGGGTCGGCGACCAGCGCCAGCAGGTCCACGCCGCGCAGCAGCGCGTCGATCGGGGCGCGGCTCAGCCGCAGCGTGCCGTGCTGGGCGGCGACGAGGCATTCCTCCATGGCGTGCGCCACCCGCACCGCCGGCATCAGCTCGACGATGCGTGCCGAACCCTTGAGCGAATGCGCCGCCCGCATCGCCGCTTCCAGATGCGGCGCCGAGGTCGGCTCACGCTCCAGCGTCAGCAATGCCTGCGTGAGCGCCTGCGACTGCGTCTCCAGCTCGGCGCGGAACAGGTCGAGCATGGAGAACTGGCTGAGATCGGGGGTGCCGGAGGTGCTCATGCCAGCCCCCGCCCGAGCGCGTCGAGCAGCGCCGGCCCGTCGAGACGGCCGACGGCGTGGCCCTGCCAGTCGATCAGTGCGTCGGTGAAGCGCGACCCTGCCCGCTCGACGGTGGCGGGGAGCGGGCGCAGTTCGGCTTCCATGCACCGGTGCAGGCCATGCACCTCGTCGGCCTCGAAGGCGACGCGGCGGCGTTCGGCATCGCCGATCACCACGAGCCGGGCGAAACCGGTGCCGCGCTCTCCATCGCTGGCCTCGGCGGTGCCGAGGAGTTCGCCAAGCGCGACCTTCACCAGCAATTCGCCGCGCACATTGACGATGCCGCGCACCAGACGGTCGCGCCGGTGCGGCAGGCTGTGGCTGCGCCGGGGCTCGGTGATCTCCGTCACCAGCCCGGCGGGCAGGGCGAGCCATTCGCGGCCGAGGCGGAAGATCAGCACCTTCGCCGCGCTGGCCTGCGCCGCCTCGGTCTCGCGGCGCGGCGCGGCGATGTGGCGGGCCCATTCGGCACGGTA
Source organism: Ancylobacter sp. WKF20 (assembly GCF_029760895.1). Taxonomy (NCBI): domain Bacteria; kingdom Pseudomonadati; phylum Pseudomonadota; class Alphaproteobacteria; order Hyphomicrobiales; family Xanthobacteraceae; genus Ancylobacter; species Ancylobacter sp. WKF20. The sequence continues at coordinate 3,337,332 of NZ_CP121679.1, read as the reverse complement.
GCCCTCCGGCAGCGGGCGGGCGAGCAGGCCGCCGGCGCCGGCACTCGTGCCCGCCGCAGGGGCGTCCGGCTTGATATCGTCGTCGGGCGCCGCCATCAGACGTCACCCTGCGGGCCGAGCCGCTCCAGCCGCGCGCGCAGCCGGGCCGCCCCGGCCTCGTCGCCATTGCGCCGCAGAAGAAGGGCGAGATGGGCCAGCGCCTCGCGGTGGTCCGGCGCGAGATAGAGCGCCTTGCGGTACTGCTCGGCGGCGCCGGCCGCGTCGTCGCCGGCGTCGCAGGCAAGCCCCAGCAGATAGAACACACCGGCCGAGGGCCCGAAGGCGGCGATGTGCCGCTGTGCCGCCACCTTGGCCTCGGCAAGACGCCCGGCATTGGCCGCGCCCTCGATCGCGGCAAGGCTCGTTGCTGCCGCGTCGCCGCTGGCGGATGGCGCCGCCGGGGACGGCGAGACCGGCCCGCGCGGCGCGACGAGGCGGGGCGGGGCGGTAGCCGGGGCGTGGGTTGCCGGCCGGGCGACGGGGCGCGCCTCCGGCTTCGGTGATGGGCGGCGCGCCGGGGCCGCCGGGCGCGGAGCAGGGCGCGGCGTCGGCGCCACACGGGTGAAGGCAAAGGCCATCGGGCTGCGCAGCGAGGCATAGCCATTGAGCAGCGGCAGGCCGGATTCCGCCGGCCCCACCAGCAGCAGCCCGTCCGGCGCCAGCCGCGCGCCGAGCCGCTCCAGCGCCCGGATCTGGTCGGCGCGGTCGAAATAGATCAGCAGGTTGCGGCAGAAGATGACGTCATAGGCCGGCTCGCCCAGCAGCAGGCCGGGATCGAACAGATTGCCGGTGCGCAGCCGCACCGGCGCGCGCACGGCCGCGTGGGGACGGTAGCCCCCGTCCACCGCCTCGAAATAGCGCTCGCGGAAGGCGAGGTCGCGGCCGCGAAACGAATTGCGCCCATAGAGGGCGCGCCGGGCCTCGACGATGTTGCGGGTGGAGACGTCCACCGCGTCGATCACAAAGCCATCGGCGGGAATGCCGGCATCGAGCAGCGCCATGGCCATGGAATAGGGTTCCTCGCCGGTCGAGCAGGGCAGGCTGAGCAGCCGCAGCGGACCGGTATTGCCCGCCCGCCCGGTGAGGTGCTGCGTCATGGCCGCGAAGGCGCGGGGATCGCGGAAGAACCAGGTCTCCGGCACGACGATGGCGTTGACCAGCTCCTGAAGCTCGGCCGGGTCGGCGGCAGCATGGCGGGCATAGGCGGTCTCGTCGGCGATGCCGGTGGCCGCGAGGCGCTGGCGCACGGCATAGGTGATCGTATGGGCGCCGAGCGTTCCGGCATCGAGCCCGATCGTGCCGCGCAGCAGGCTCTCAATGGGGCCGTGCTCCGTCCTGTGGCTTGCCGCCGCGCTCATGGCCGCACCTCGCCGCTCGCCGTGTCTGCGGGGCGGAACAGGATGGCGCGGATGTCGTCGGTCAGCAAAGCCGGTGCCTTGACCCATTGCAGCAGCCCGTCCGCATCGGCGGCGACCGGGCCGAGATAGGCCGGCATGCCGGCCTCCACGCCCGTCGGCACGAAATCGGACGGCGCGCGCTGCACCGTGGCGATTACCTCCTCGGCGGCGAGCGCCAGAAGCGCGGCGCCCTCGCCCGCTTCCGGGTAGCGCAGCAGGATGATGCGCGAGCTCATCACCTCCGCCACGGGCTGCCCGGTGGCGAGGAGCGCGAGGTCGAGCAGCGGCACGGGCTGGCCGTGATAGCTGATGAGGCCGGCGATCCCCGCCGGCGCGCCGGGCAGCGCCTTGGCGGCGACGAGCGGCAGCACCTCCTCGACCTGCCGCGCATCGAGCACGTAGCGGTCCTTGCCGATGCGGAATGTGAGGAACAGCACCGTCGCCCCCGGGCTCAGGCCCTGAGCCTGAACCGCGCGATCGAACTGCGCAAGCCGCCGGACACCTGGCTCAGCTCGTCAATGGCAAGCGTCGACTGGTGCAGCGATTCCACCGTCTGCTGCGCCGCCTCGCTGAGCTGGCCGAGCGCGTCGCTGATCTGCTCGGCGCCGGTGGCCTGGGCCTGCATGCCCTCATTGGCGATCTCGAAGCGCGGCACGAGGCCCTGCACCTGCTGGATGATCGCCGTGAGCTGGCCGCCGACTTCCTGCACCTCCGTCATGCCGCGGCGGACCTCCTCGGAGAACTTGTCCATGCCCATCACGCCGGCGGCGACCGCCGACTGGATGTCGCGCACCATCTGCTCGATGTCATAGGTCGAGGTCGCCGTCTGGTCGGCGAGGCGGCGGATCTCGGTCGCCACCACGGCGAAGCCGCGCCCGTACTGCCCGGCCTTCTCCGCCTCGATGGCGGCGTTGAGCGAGAGCAGGTTGGTCTGGTCGGCCACCTTGGTGATGGTGGTCACCATCTGGTTGATGTTGCCGGCCTTCTCGCTGAGCACGGCCAGCTTGCCGTTGATGGCGCCCGCCGCCTCCATCACATGGCGCATCGTCGCTTCCATGCGGGCAAGGCCGGCCTGGCCGCCGCCGGCCAGCGTCGCCGTCTCCTCGGCGACATGCGACACCTCGGTCATGGTGCGCACCAGCTCGTTCGAGGTGGCGGAAATCTCCTTGGCGGTGGCGCCGATCTCGGTGGTGGTGGCGGCGATCTCGCTGGAGGTCGCCTGCTGCTCCTTGGAGGTGGCGGCGAGCTCGGTGATCGAGGTGTTGACCTGGATGCTCGACTTCTGCACCTGCCCGATCAGCGCGGTGAGCTCGTCCGCCATGGCGTTGAAGCCATCGGCCAGCGTGGCGAACTCGTCGCGCCGCGCCAGCGTGAGCCGGGTGCTGAAATCGCCGGTGCGCATCACGCCGACCGCGCCCACCAGCGTGCCGAGCGGCACGGTGATGGCGCGGAACAGCAGCCAGCCGCTCAGCAGCGACAGCGCGGCGGCCACGATGAAGCCGAGATAGAGCCCGATCTCGGCGTTGCGGATCACCGCGACGATATGATCGGTCGAGGCTTCCTCCGCGGCCTGATTGAGCGCCACCGCCTCGTCCAGCACCTTGTCGATGGAGGCGAGGCGCGGCATCAGATCGGTGCGGATCGCCGCGTGCAGCGCGTCGGCCGGAAGGGTGAGCGCGGCATCTTCCGCCGGCCAGAAGCCGTTCGCCGCGGCGTGCAGCGCCTCGTAATTGCGCCGGTCCTCCGGGGAGTCCAGCGTTGCCTCATAGGCCGCGAGACCCTGCGTGATCGTGGTCCGGTTCGCCTTTAGCTGCTCCAGCACCGTCGCGCGGCCGTTGCTGTCGGTCTCCAGCGCGACGGAGGTCAGAAGCCCCTGCGCGCGGGCCCAGGCCTCGCGCATCTTGAGGCTGGCGATCAGCGCGGGGACGGTGCTGGTCTCGATGGTCAGCGCTTCCTGCTCGGCCTGGCGGAACCAGCGATAGCTCACCGCCGTCACCGCGCTCAGCACCAGCAGCACCGCCAGGAAACTCGCAAGAATGCGGTGGCGGATCGTCAGTCGGGTCATGACCAGCTTTCATCGCAAGCGAAATGTAGAGGCCGCAAGGTAGCAGGCAGATATTGCCACAATATTGCTCAAATCCTTGATGGTGAAGGTATCAGGGTAAGATAACCCTGCGTCCGGGCGTGGATGCCGGCAGTTTGCCCTGCGTCAGCCAGGCGAGCGGGATGGGCCACAGCGTGTCCTGAAAGCGCGCATGGAAGAAGGCGAAATGGCCTATTTCGGCCACGCCGATGTCGGCGGGCGCGATCCGCAGATGGGTGCGCGCCGCGCCGGTGAAATGGCCGAGCGCCCGCTCCAGCGCCGGCACCGTGCCATAGGGATCGTCCTCCAGCCCGATGGCGAGCAGCGCCGCGCGGGCGGTGGCGAAGCGCGCGACGAGACGCTCGGCCTCCCCGGGACGGTGCCGGCGCACGCTTGAGGGGTAATGCGGGCCCATGCCCGCCCAGTCGCGCGCGACGCCCGCCGGCGTGTCCTCCATCCAGCCGAGGCGGCCGCCGGGAAAATAGCCGGCCATCCAGCTGAGCGCGGGCATGGCGACATGCCATTTCAGCACCATGCCGGCGCGGGAGCGGGGGGCGTAGTCGCGCCAATGGGCGTATTGCGCGCCGACGGTCACCGCCCGCCGAACCTGCGCATTGGATGGCGCGAGGCCGAGGGCGACGCCGCCGAAGGAATGCGCCACGAGGTCGAGCGCGTCGCCGGGGAAGCCTTGGCGCATGAAGGCGAGCGCGCCGTCCAGATCCTTCTCGCCCCAGTCGGTCCAGTCGGCTTCAAAGCCGCGCAGCCGCACGGGCCGGCTCGCGCCAATGCCGCGATAGTCGAAGCTGAGCACGTTGAAGCCATGGCCATGCAGCCAGCCGGCGAAGCGGGCGTAATAGCGCGCCCGCACCGACGTCGCGCAGGCGATGACCACGCTCGCCTGTTGCGGCGCCCCATCCTCATGACGCCACAGCGTGCCACCGAGCTCATAGCCGTCGGCGGCGGGAAAGCGGACGGGCAGGCCGGGAGGGTAGGGGATCACGGGGGTCGTCACGCGGCGGCACCTCTCGGCCCCGAGCATGACGCGCCGGCCCGCGCCTGTCGATCAGGCCGGCGTCGAGGCGGGTGGGGCGGGCGCGGGCACCAGCCGGCCGGTAAGCAGCAGCCAGAGCGAATGGCCGGAGGTGATCGCCACCACCGCCGTCGCCAGAGCGAGCAGGGCGGGGGCGAGCAGCGCCAGCGCCCCGGTCTCGCCGCGCCCGATCAACTGGATGCTGGCGGTGGCCAGCGCGGTGAGGCCGAAGGTGAAGGCCCAATAGGCCGGGGAGAGCGACTGTTTGAGGATCCACGGCAGCAGCCGCGCCAGCAGCAGGAGTTGCAGCAGGCCATAGCCGATCAGCGCACGCTCGAAGATGTCCGGCGGGCCGCTGGTGACGGCGAGATAGGTCACCGCGCCGACCACGGGCGGGGCGAGCTGGATGCCGAGCGTCGGGCGCAGCGCCGGGGCGAGCGCGGCGCCGTGCTGGAAGCGGTAGAGCAGCACGGATTCCATGGCGAGCCAGGAGAACAGCCCCGCCCCGAAGGCGAGCTGGCCCCAGTCGGGATAGCCCAGCACGCCGCAGGCGGTGCCGGTGACGTAGCAGCCGGCGACGGTCGGCAGATAGAGCACCGGCGTCGCCAGCGCCGGGTCGCGCTCGCCATGGAGCAGCGCGCCGGAGCGCCAGACGCCGAAGCCGAGGGTGAAGGCGGCGCCCGCCAGCAGCAGCAGGATCGCCAGATCGCGGGAATAGGGCGCGGCGGCGATGCTCACCAGCAGCGTCGCGACGCCGGCGAGGCCGACAAAGCCCGATTGCACGGGATGGCTCATTTCCGCCAGCGCGGCGGGCCGGGCGAGGAGCCATTTCAGCGCGTAGAGCGCGAGCACCACGGCCCAGACGAGGGAGCCCACCGCCATGATCGCCTCGCCGATGAGAGCGGGCGTATCCCAGACATGATGGGCGGCGCGCCAGCTGCCGCCGAGGCCGACCAGCCCCAGCACCATGCCGAAGAAGGAGACGGGGACGATGGGCAGTCGCGGTTGCGGCACGGCTCTCTCCTTCGGCGCGCGGCATCGCCCCGTGCCAGTGTCTCGCACGCGCCGGCGCGCGGGTCTTTCAGGGCGGGTCTTTCAGGGATGCCGGGCGGATGGTCCGGTCAGTCGTCCCGCAGGCGAGCGAGCAGCGCATCATAGGCGGGCTCGCCGCGCCGCGCGACGGTGTGGAGGCGACCCTCCGCGAGCAGGACGAGCGTATCGGCGATCGCCGCCTCGCGCCGCAGATGGGTCGCCAGCACCAGCGTGCGCTCCCCGGCGCAGGCGGTGAGCTGGGCCATCACCGCGCGGGCGGTGGCGCCGTCGAGCCCATCGGTCGGCTCGTCGAGCAGCCAGAGCGGGGCGCCGCGCAGGATCAGCCGGGCGAGCGCGAGGCGGCGCTGCTGGCCGCCGGACAGCCCGATGCCGCCTTCACCGAGCCGGCTTTCCAATCGCTCCGGCAGCGCCTCCACCACATCGGCAAGGCCGGCCTGCGCCAGCGCGGCGCAGAGCTCACCCTCGCTGGCGGAAGGTTTGGCGAGGCGCAGATTGCCGGCGAGGCTGTCCTGGAACAGCTCGGTGCGCTGGGTAAGCAGGCTCGATGGCAGGGTGGCGAGCGCGCCGGCGTGGGGCGTGAGTTCGCCCGCCAGCGCCGCGAGCAGGGTCGACTTGCCGGCACCGCTGGTGCCGAGAAAGGCGGTGCGCGCCCCGCGCGGCACGTCGAGTGTGAGCGCGCTCAGCACCGGCACGCCGCCAAGTTTGAGCGCGTCATGGCCGAGCGTCACATCGGCGAGGCGGATCGCCAGCCCCGGCGGCGGTGCGGCGGGTGCCGGGGGCGGCGCGGCGGGCCGCAGGCGCGGGGCGAGCCGGGTAGCGGCGATGAGCGCGCGTTCCGCCTCGATCACGCCCCGCCGTAGCGCCGCGAAGGGGTCGAAGGCGGCGAGCACAACCAGCAGCACCAGCGCCCCGATGGGCGCGTCGATGGTGCCGCCCTGCGCGAGCCCGGCGACCAGCACCAGCATCACCGCCAGCAGCACGCCGGAGGCCGCGGTGAAACTCGCGCCAATGCGCGTCTCCACCCGGTTCAGCGCGTCGTCGGCCTGCGTGAGGCGGGCATCGGCGGTAGCGAGCGCCGCCCGCTGTGCGCCAAGCCGGCCGGCCATGACGAGATCCGTCTGGCCGGCGAGCATATCCACCGCGCGAGCGCGCAGCACCTCCAGCACATGTGCCCGCCGGCGCGCCGGCTTGCGCGCGGCCTTCAGCGCGACAAGCGGCACGCCGATGCCGACACCGAGCAGCAGCGCGGCGAAAATGAGCGCGGTCGTCCCGTCGATGACAGTGATGGCGCCGATCAGCCCCGCCGCCACGAGGAGCGCCGCCGCGACGGGCAGCGCAACGCGCAGATAGAGCGAATCCAGCGCGTCAATGTCGAGCGTCAGGCGGAACAGCAGGCGCGAGGGCCGGTCCGCCAGCCGTCCGGCCGCCTCCGGCGCCGCCCAGCCGCGAAACAGCCGCTCGCGCAGCCCGGCGAGCACACTGAGGGCAGCATCATGCGTCACCAGCCGCTCACCATAGCGCCCGGCGGTGCGCAGAAGCGCCAGCAGGCGGATCACGGCGGAGGGGGCGAACAGGTCGAAGGCCAGCGCCGTCGCCGTGCTGAGGCCGGCAATGGCGGTGGCGGTGATGAACCAGCCGGCCGTGCCGAGGAGGGCGATGCCTGCCACCAGCGTGACCACGGCGAGGCCGATGCCGGCGGTGAGCGCCAGCGGCTTCTGCGCGAAGAACAGCCGGAGAATGGCGAGGAGCGCGCGGGCGCGGCCGGGGGCGTGCTGGCTCATGCCGCCTCTCCCGCTGTCGCGCCGGGGGCGAGGGTGATGACACGGTCCATGCGCGCGGCGAGCGCGGGATCATGGGTGGCGAGGATCAGCGTGCGCCCCTGCGCGAGCGCGAGCAGCCCCTCCGTCACTTCGGCGCTGGTGGTGGCGTCGAGATGGGCCGTCGGCTCGTCGGCGAGGATAAGGCCCGCCTGCGGTGTCGCGGCGAGGCGCGCCAGAGCAAGGCGCAGCGCCTCGCCGCCGGAAAGGCCGCGCCCGGCCTCGCCGATAGGAGCGGGCCCGCGCCGGGCCGCGACCGTGTCGAGCCGCGCCGCTATCAGCGCCGCCGCGATGGCGGGCGCGTCCACGCCCTCGCGGCCGAGGCTGACATTGGCGTTCAGCGTGCCGGCAAAGATGTGCGGGCGCTGGCCGATATGGGCCATGCGGGCGCGCAGCCGCGCCGCGCTCGCCTCGGTGAGCGCCTCGTCGTCGATCAGCACCCGCCCGCCATCCGGCGCGGCAAGGCCGGCGATGAGCGCCAGCAGCGTCGATTTGCCGGCGCCGCTCGGGGCGAACAGCGCGACATGCTCGCCCGGCGCGATATCGAGCGTGAAGCCGTCGAACACCGCCGCGCCGTCGCCATGGCGGAAGCCGAGCGCTTCCAGCCGCACGGCGGGCGCGCCTTGCGCCACCACCCGTCCCGGCGCGTCGTCGCCGACAATGCCGGCCCCCGGCGCGGCGAGCCGCTCCAGCGCCGCGAGCGCCGCCTGCCCGGCGGCGCGGTCGTGCCAGGCGCTGGCGAGCTCGCGCAGCGGCTCGAACACGGCGGGCGCCAGAAGCAGCATGAACAGGCCCTGCGCGAGGCCGAAATCGCGGCCCCAGCTGCCGAACTCCAGCGCGCCCAGGAGATGCAGCCCGATATAGGCGGCGACCAGCGCCACGCCGACGGCGGAGAACAGCTCCAGCACCGCCGAGGAGAGAAAGGCGATGCGCAGCACCACCATGGTGCGGCGGGCGAGGCTGTCGGCATCCTCGCGCAGCCGGCGCGCGGTGGCGTCCACCGCGCCGAGCGAACGGATGGTGGCAAGCCCGCGCAGCCGGTCGAGCAGGAAGCCGTTGAGGCTGCCCATCTCCACAAGCTGCGCCTCGCTCGCCGCCTTCGCCTGCAGGCCGATCAGCGCCATGAAGAGCGGGATCAGCGGCGCGGTGAGCAGCAGAAGCAGGCCGGCGGCCCAGGAGATCGGCAGGACGCAGGCGAGCAGCACCAGCGGAATGACGCTCGCCTTCATCCGCGCCGGGGCGAAGCGGGCGAGATAAGGCACCACCGCTTCCGCCTGCTCGGTCAGCACGCTGGCGGCAAGGCCCGAGGCTGGCCGGTCGATGGCGAGCGGGGAGCGTGTGGCGAGGGCGCGCGCCGCCTCGGCCCGCAGCCGGGTGAGTTCCGCCCGCGCGGCGCGAAAGCTCAGCCGGGCGCCGGCGGCGTCGAGGCCGGCGCGGAGAAAACCGAGCAGCGCGATGCCGAGCGCGGGCAATAGCGCGGCGCTTGCCGGCTGGCTGTCGGCAATGGCGCCCACGGCGAAGGCGAGAAGGCCGGCCTGCGGGATCCAGACCAGCGGGGCGGCGAGCTGGAGCATCAGTCCCGCGCGTTCGGCGCGGCGGGCGGCTGTGCGCACTCTGGTTTTCACGCGCGGCACAGGCGCCGCCACGGTCGCGGCGGGCATGTCAGGCGGCTCCGTCCGGCCGGCGAGGTGGCATCAGCGGCACTCCCGTTTCATCCGGTTCCTCTATAGGCCGGGTCGGGCGGGCGGCCTATCGGTGGCTTGCCGGATCGCGCGGCTGTGAGCGGGGACATTGTGTCCCAGCCCGTCCGGGCCCCAGTTATGCGCGCCGGCTTAGCTGCGCCGGGTTCAAACGCGCTCCTGCAGTGCCCGCGCCGCCGCCATGCCGATCAGCATGGCCGGCACGAAGACGAGGGTGCCCGGCGCGGCAAGGCCGATCGCCGTGAAGGCCGGGCCGGGGCAGAAGCCGCCGAGCCCCCAGCCGATGCCGAACACCACCGGCCCGACGATCAGCCGCGCGTCAATGTCGCGCCGTGTCGGCAGGTGGAAGCGGGCGGCGAGCAACGGCGCGGGGCGGGTCAGCGCGAGCCGGAAGCCGACAAACGCCACCAGCACGGCCCCGCCCATGACGAAGGCGAGAGACGGGTCGAAGGCGCCGGCGAGATCGAGGAAATTCAGCACCTTGGCCGGGTTCGCCATGCCGGAGATGACGAGGCCGACGCCGAACAGAAGACCGATGCCGAGATGGACGAGGACGGACAGCGCCGCGCGCATGGCTCAGCCCCCGATCAGATGGCGGGTAACGAAGACGGTGAGAAAGCCCGCCGCCATGAACACGCCGGTTGCGACCAGTGAGCGCGGGGAAAGGCGGGCGAGGCCGCACACGCCATGGCCGGAGGTGCAGCCCGAGCCCCAGACCGAACCGAAGCCGACCAGAAGCCCGGCGGCGCCCATCAACAGGGCGTTGCCGGAGACGGTCTGCGCCACCGCCTCGCCGGTGAGCGCGCTCACCAGAAAGGGTGCGGCGACGAGGCCGGCGAGGAAGGCGAGCCGCCCGCCATTTCCTCCGTCGCGCGTGGGCGGCAAAAGCCGGCTGGCGATGCCGCTGATGCCGGCGATGCGGCCCTCGACGAGCAGCAGGAGCACGGCGGACAGCCCGATCAGCACGCCCCCAGTGAAGGAGGCATAGGGGGTGAAATCGGTGATCGGGAACTGGGTCATGATGGGGTCCCGGTGCCCGGCGCGGCGCAGAACAGGCCGTGCATGGTGGTGATGAAGGTCTGAACGCGCGGATCGGCGAGCCGGTAGAACACCTGCTTGCCCTCCTTGCGCCCGGTAATCAGCCCCGCCGCGCGCAGGCCCGCGATCTGCTGGGACAGCGCGGGCTGGCGCAGGTCGAGCAGCGCCTCCAGCTCGCCGACCGAGCGCTCGCCGCCCACCAGCGCGCAGGCGATGAGCAGCCGGTCGGGATTGGCCAGCGTCTTGAGGAAGGCGCTGGCTTCCTCGACGCGCGCCTTCATCTGCGCGGCCTCGGGCGGGAGCATGTCGGTCATGATGCGGGTCTCAGTCCCAGGGGGCGCCGGTGAGCAGGTCGAGCGGGATTTTCAGATAGCGCATCCCGTTAGCCTCCGCTTCCGGCAGCCGCCCGCCATTGGTGTTGATCTGCAGGGAATGCAGGATCAGCTTCGGCATGGGAAGGGTGCGGTCGCGGGCCTCGCGGATGGCGACGAAGCCGTCCTCGTCCTGGTCGAGATGGATGTTGCGCGCCCTCTGCTCGGCGACGGTGGATTCCCATTGCGGCGCCCGCCCGCCCGGCTGGTAGTCATGGCCGGTGAACAGCCGCGTCTCGTCCGGCAGAGCGAGAATGGCCTGGATCGAGCGCCACAACGCCTGGGCGCTGCCGCCGGGAAAATCGGCGCGGGCGGTGCCGCTGTCGGGCATGAACAGCGTGTCGTGCACGAAGGCGGCATCGCCGATGACATAGGTGACGGAAGCCAGCGTATGGCCGGGCGAGAACATCACCCGTGCCGGAATGCCGCCGATGGAGAAGGTCTCGCCATCCGCGAACAGCCGGTCCCATTGCGAGCCATCGGCCGGGAAATCGGGCCAGTTGTAATAGCCCTTCCACAGAAGCTGCACGTCGCGCACCCCGGCGCCAATGGCGGTGGGGGCGCCGGTGCGGGCCTTCAGATAGCGGGCGGCGGAGAAATGGTCGGCATGGGGGTGGGTGTCGAGGATCCACTCCACCGTGTAGCCGCGCGCCGCGATGAAGGCGAGCAGGCGGTCGGCATTGTGGGTCGCGGTCTGGCCGGACTTCTCGTCGAAATCATGCACGGGGTCGATGATGGCGCAGCGCCCGCTCGCGGGATCGGCGACGACATATTGCACCGACCCGGTGCGGGGATCGAAGAAGCCGGTCACCTCAGGCTTGAGACGGACAGGGGCGGTCATGGCGCGGTCTCCACGAAGGATCACGCGGAGCCTATAACGATTGCAAAAAAATGCAATCAAAAGATCGCAATCAAAAGATCGCAGATGACGAGACTTCGATCGAGGCGCGACGAATGGCAAGCGGAGGGAGCCGGGGGCGTGCGGGCGGCCAGTCGGCTACCCCCTCGGAGCCGACCGGCCGCGCCGCTTCCCCGCCCCCCGGGGAAACACAACCCATATTACGCCGGAATGGGTTCGCCGGCGAGTTCCGCTTCCTCGGCGGCGATGGCCGCGCGCTGGCGGCGTGCCGCGGCGGCATCCGCCCGGCGCTTCCAGATCTCATAGGCGATGGCGCCGATGATGGTCACGCCGACGATCAGCACGGCGAGCGCGCTGATGGCGGGCGTGGTGCCCTGGCGCACGCGCCCGGCAAGCACCGTGGTCAGCGTCTTGTCCGAGAGGATCGAGAAGGTGGTGGTGTTGTAGTTCTCGAAGGAGGACAGGAAGGCCAGCACCGCCGCGGAGGCCAGAGCGGGCTTGAGGAAGGGCAAGAGGATGTGGCGGAACACCTGCGGGTAGGAGGCGCCGAGGTCCAGCGCCGCCTCTTCCTGCACCCGGTCGAAGCGTTGCAGCCGGGCGAGGATGATCAGCATGCAATAGGCCGAGATGAAGCTCGACTGGCCGAGCACGGTCAGGATGATGCCGTCATAGAGGAAGCGCGTGCCGGTATCGGCGGTGAACTGGCGCCAGAACACCACGGTGGAGATGCCGATGATGATGCCCGGCGTCAGTACCGGCGAGACCACGATCAGGTAATAGGTCGAGCGCAACCGCGCGCTGATCTGCGTCATCACGATGGCGCCGGCGAGCCCGACCGGCACGGAGATGCAGACCACGAGCAGCCCGATCCAGATCGAGGTCTTCAGCCCGTACATCATGTCGGCATCGGCCAGCAGCAGGCCGAACCAGTCGAGCGTCAGCCCCTCGATCGGCCAGACCTGCGGGTATTGCGGGGTGTTGAAGGCCGAGACCCCCATCACCGCCAGCGGCCCGAGCAGATAGAGGAAGAAGATCGCGATGTAGAGCGCGAACATGATGCGCTGGAAAGGCCCCCCGCTCATCGCGTGATCTCCCCGAGGCTCAGGCGGAAGGCCTTCAGCACCAGCAGCACGAACAGGATGCAGGTGACCAGCAGCACGAAGGCATAGGCCGCGCCCTGCGGCCAGTTGAAGGCCTGATAGAAGCGGTCATAGACGATGGGCGTGAACCACAGCGTGCGCGGTCCGCCCAGCACCAGCGGCGCGGCGAGCGCACCGGCGCAGAGCATGAACACCAGCGTGCAGCCCGAGGCGATGCCCGGCTTGGCGTGCGGCATGACGATGAAGGCGTGGATGTGCCACCAGGGCGCGCCAAGGTCGCGCGCCGCCTCGATCTGGTTTTTGTCGAGGCTCTCAATGGCGTTGTAGAGCGGAAACACCATCATCAAGAGGTAGGCATAGCTGAGGCCCATATAGAGCCCGACATCGGCGGCGAGGAAGTCGATCGGCTCGGAAGTGAGGCCCGACCCCAGCAGCGCCTGGTTGATGATGCCGCCGGAGGAGAGCAGCACGCGGAAGGCGAAGGCGCGCAGGATCTCGTTCACCCAATAGGGCAGGATCAGCAGCAGCAGCAGGATGCGCAGCCGCCCGACGCTCGCCGACTGCGCCATGTGGAAGGCGATCGGGTAGCAGATGGCGAAGTTGAGCAGGGTGATGGCGATGCTCACCCCGATGGTGAGCAGGAAGGCCTTGATGTGCAGCCAGTTCCATTCGGCCGTGGAGGTGGTCGAGCCGAACAGGAAGTAGCGGTAATTCTCCAGCGTGTAGAGATCCTTCGGCCCGCCCATCTGCGAGGGCGGCAGCTTCGGGCGGAACGACATGTCCACCATGGCGAGCTGCGGCAGCACGATGACGAAGAACGCCCAGAACCCCACCGCGATGACGAGGTAGAGCCCGACCGCCAGGCCGTTGCGCTGGAAGAAGCCCGGCCCGCTGGCGAGGCCCGCCCGCCGCTCATAGGCGGCGAGCGCGAACAGGATCAGCGCCACCGCGAGCGGCAGGCCGAAGGCGAGGGTGAGGCCGCCGGTGCCGGTCATGCGCGCTCCGGGCGTGCCAGCAGCAGCCCGTCCTCGGGCTGGAAGCCGATATGCAGCGTCTCGCCCGGCGTCGGCAGGGCGGTCGCCGCGCTGAGCGTGGCGGTGATCTTCTGGCCGGTGCGCACGCGCAGCGTCACATGGGTCACGCTGCCCTCATAGGCGACATCGAGCGCCTCGCCCTCGAAACCGAGAGTGGAGGCGTTGCTGGCCTGCGGGTGCAGCCTGAGCTGCTCGGGGCGCACGAAGATCAGCGCCTCCTCGCCGGCCTTGAGGCCGACCGGGTTGCGACCCTTCAGCGTGCCGAGCGGGGTCTCCAGCGTGGCCTGCCCGTCCGTGACGGCGCTGATGCGGCCGCGGATCTGGTTGTTCTCGCCGACGAAGGAGGCGACGAAGGGCGTGCGCGGCTCGGCATAGACGGAGCGCCCGTCGCCCACCTGCTCGATCACGCCGGCATTCATCACCGCGATGCGGTCGGACATGGTCAGGGCCTCGCCCTGGTCATGGGTGATGTAGATGAAGGTGATGCCCACCCGCTTCTGGATGGCGCGCAGCTCGGTGCGCATATGCTGGCGCAGCTTGAGGTCGAGCGCCGAGAGCGGCTCGTCGAGCAGCAGCACGGAGGGCTCCACCGCCAGCGCGCGGGCGATCGCCACGCGCTGCTTCTGGCCACCGGAGAGCTCCGAGACGCGCTTGTGGCCATGCTCGGACAGCGCAACCTGGATCAGCAGGTTCTTCACCTTCTCGTCGCGCTCATGGCGTGGCACGCCGCGCACGCGCAGGCCGTAGCCGATATTCTCCGCCACCGTCATCATCGGGAACAGGGCGAGGTTCTGGAAGATCAGCGCGGTCGGCCGCTTGTTCGGGCCGATGCCCTTCATGTCCTGCCCGCCGATGCGCACGCTGCCGCGCGTCGGCTCGATGAAGCCGGAAATGGTGCGCAAGAGCGTGGTCTTGCCGCAGCCGGACGGGCCGAGGAAGGAGAAGAACTCGCCTGGTTCGATGGTGAGGTTGGCGTCCCGCACGGCGACGAAGTCCCCGAAGGTGACGTTCACGCCCTCTAGCTCGACGGCAGCGGCCATAAATGTTCCGTTCAATTCGCACGTGACAGGAGCGGCGCGCCGTGCGCCGCCCAACTCAGAGCGCCGTACCCGGGCGCCCTCGCTTCGTCGTCATCCCGGCCAAGGCGAAGCCGCAGAGCCGGGATCGCCCACCATCCGGGCGGCGATCCCGGATCGCGCCGGTGGCGCGTCCGGGATGACGGGGAAAGGTGGCCCGAAGGCCACCCCGCCGCCTTTGGCTCACGCCGCCTTGAACTTCTCGGCGTACTGCGTGCGCAGCTCGGCGAACCACGACGGCTCCGGCGGGCGGCTCCACAGGTTGTCGAGCGCGTTGCCCGGATAGGCCTCGGCGAAGTTCTTCTTGGCGATGTCGGAGAGGAAGGCGTCCGCGCCCTTCACCACCGGGTTGTAGCCCGAGCCGTCGGCGACGGCGGCGGAGGCTTCCGGGGTGTGGATGTAGTTGATGAACTCATAGGCCTGCGCGATGTTCTTCGCGCCCTTGGTCAGCGCCCAGCCATCGACCCAGGTGATGGCGCCTTCCTGCGGGGCCATATAGGTGACCGGCTTGCCCTGCTTCTTCAGCGAGAGCGGCGGGCCGTCCCAGGTCTGGCCGATGACGCAGCCATTTTCCATGAAGCCGGACTTGGTGTTGTCAGCCGAATCCCAGAACTGCTTGACCTGCGCCTTGTTCTCGATGGCGAAGGCGAGGATCGGGTCGTAGATCTTGCGCATCGACGCTTCGTCCTTGAAGGCGTCGAGCATGCGGTTGGACGGCAGCTTGCCGGTCTTGTCCCACCACAGGCCGATGCCCAGCAGCAGCGAGTGCGGGCGGCCCTGCATCTTGCCCTTGAACTCGGGGGCCCAGAGCGTGCCGTAGGACAGCTTGTCATAGGTCAGGCCGGGCGCCAGGTCGGTGCGCCAGGCAATGGCTTCCGAGCCCCAGCAATGCGGCACGTGGTAGAGCTTGCCGTCCCAGGTCCACACGCTGGTCGAGGCTTCCAGCATGGAGGGGAGCAGGTTGTCGAGCTTGAGCTTGGAGGTGTCGTAGGGCGCGAGGACGTCGAGCTCCTTGAACTGCGGGGCGCGGTCGCGCGTCGGGGCGCAGAGGTCGAAGCCCTCGCCGCCGGTGGCCTGCAGCTTGTTGATCTGCTCCTCGTTCTGCGAGAACGGCGTGGTCTTCACCTTGATGCCGGTCTTCTTCTCGAAGTTCGGGATGACCGGGGCGGGCAGTTCGTCGTCCCAGTTCAGCAGGCTCAGCTCGCCCGAGGAGGAGAAGGCGTCCTTGACGATCCACGGGCCGGTCGCGGCGATGGTGCCGGCGGCAAGCGCGCCCTTGAACAGCACGCGGCGGTTGAAGCTGCGCGCCGCGAGCAGCGTTTCGGTCGTTGAATTGGTGGCATCCGGCTTCTTGGTCACGTCGCTGGTCCCCTCTGGTCGCCCCTGTGCGGGGGCGGATGGCTGGGGCCTGTTCAGCACGAAGCGTGCCAGAGGCGGGGAGCGTTGAACAAACGCGACAGGGGATTTGCATTCAGCCGACAGGGCGGGCGCCCGCGCGTGGCCCCGCGTCACCCGTCGCTACGTCAGGCGGGCGGTTGCCTCGCTTTTATGCAACTCCCGCGCGGGGCTGCACGCGGAACGGGCGCAGATACCACCGGGAACGAAACCCCCGCACTTTCGCTTCGGCTTATCCCGCGCCTTAACCGAGCGTCGCGAGGATCTCCGCCGCCAGAGCGTGCAGATCGTCGCGGTGGCCGGTGCGCCCCGATGGCGCGTCCACCGTCGAGGTCACGACCATGGAAACACCGCGCGCGGGGGCGACATAGAGCATCTGCCCGCCATAGCCCCAGCCATAATGCACCGGCGTGCCCGCCATTTCGCGGGTGAACCAGCCATAGCCGTAACCGTCCCCGGTGAAGCGCGAGGCGGTGCGCACCCGCCAGCTCTCCGCAATCCACGCCTCCGGGATGATCTGCGCGCCCTCAGCATTCCGCCCGCCGCGCCGGTAGAGCTCGGCGAAGGCGAGCAGCGAGGTCGGGCGCATCGCCATCTGGTTGCCGCCGAAATAGATGCCCTGCGGGTCGCGCTCCCAATCGGTGATGGCAAAGCCCTCGACATCGCCCAGCCAGTCGCGCGCTAAGGCGAGCGTCGAGCGCCCGCTGGCGCGGGTGAGGATGGCGGAGAGAAGATGCGTCGAGCCGGTGGAATAGAGCATCAACCCGCCCGGCTCATCGACGAAGCGCCGGTTCAGCGCCGCGCGCACCCAGTTCCGGCTGGCGATCCACTCACCATAATAGGGCCCGGAGGTGCGCTCCAGCCCCGCCTGCATGGAAAGCAAATTGCCGATGGTGATCTCATCGAGGCGCGGGTCGGGATCATCCGGCAGATCCGCGCGCAGCAGCGGGGCGACCGTCTGGTCGGCGCCCTCCAGCACGCCCTTGTCGATGGCGATGCCGACAAGGGCGGAGACGATGCTCTTCGACGCGCTCTTGATATTGCTCGGCCGGTCCACCCGCCCGCCCCGATAGCCGCGCGCGACCAGCCGCTCGCCCTCCTTCGCCACCAGCACGGTGCGCAAAGGCTCCAGCGCGGCGGCGCGGTCGAGGATCGGCGCGAGCCCCGCCGCCGGGTCAACGGGCGGGGCGGGGGAGGCGGGGGAAGGGGCGGGCGTGCCGCTCTCACCCTGCGCGAGCGCGCGGGAGGCGAGAAGCAGCAGCGGAGCGGCAATCAGCGAACGACGGTGCATCCGGGGGAAGATAGGGCGGATGCGGGGGAGCGGTGGTCACGATGGGGGGAGTGTGAATCAGAGTGGTCTATCGCTTAGCCGATATAGGCTCGACATCAGGAGGCTAGGTTGATTTTATCACGATACGCGACCCATGATGATCGGTGAAGTGCTAAGCCATGACGAGGACTGGGCGCCTAATTCCACGGAACAGACTTCGGTGGATACCAAGGCATCTGCATTTGGCCCACGAGTATTCATTTTTCTTGCACGATCAGATTACTCGCATGTTGGTTGAATATGAAAATTCAGGCGCTCATAAGGAAATTATAACTTTTAGAAATAAATCCGACGCAAATTCATTCTCAAAAATGTCATTACAGAATATAGACGCAATAGAGTCACTTAGGAAATTGGGTTATGAGGCCGAAGCGAGAAAAGTCATAATTAATACAGTGATTATGGCGATGGTATCTGACTTTTTACATCATATATTTGAAGCATTAAAGTGTCTAGAGAAAAGAAAATATATCGTAGCATGCAATCTTCTTCGGAAGCCAATGCTAGATTCGTCTGTCTATCTTTCGTGGATATTGGGAGATGAGGATGATTTTTTCATAAAATTTAGAGAAAGTTCACCAGATTCGCTTACTCCTCGAAAAATCGGCAACAGAAGATTAGAAATATTTCGGTTGTCAATAGAAAAGTCCGGAGTATCAGACTTAATAGATGCTGAAACAGTTCATGAGTGGACATTTGATTCAAATAATCCAAATGGAATGTACCGTATTTTTCAGCACGCAGTTCATTTGATAACTGTAGATCGAATTCAATTAAAAACTAGTACAGAAAATTTCAATTTTATATTCAAGAATCCATCAGATGATGATATTTATGAAGAAATATACAGATATATTCCATATATGATGCTTTTCATGTCTGGAATAATAGTCGAACTTTTTGACAAAATGAAGAGTATGGACAGCTTATCCAAGCGAGCATTTATAACTCGTTCCAGATATGGGTACTATTTATTATCTGATAACATTCGTCAGGTGACGTTAATAAGTGCATTCACAGAGATTTTGGGTCCAATTATACGTTGTTTCTCATGCAGCAGGCCTATCAAGATAACAAAACATAATTTAGCGCGAATTATTCTGACCGATTCATTTCGCTGCACACACTGCAGTCGCACAAATGAATTGGCATTTTCCTGGTCTCTTTAGCTCGTGATTTTAAACCACCATTGAACATCCCTCACCCCCCGCCCCCCAACACAAGATCATCCCGGTGCACCATCGCCGCGCGGCCCTCGAAACCCGTGATCGTCGCGATCTCGTCCGATGAGCGGCCGCGGATGCGGTCGGCGTAGTCGTGGTCATAGGCCACCAGCCCGCGGCCGACTTCGGCGCCGTCGGGGCCGCGCAGCACCACGGCGTCGCCGCGCTGGAACTCGCCTTCCACGCGCTTCACGCCGGCCGGCAGCAGCGAGGAGCCCCGGCGCAGGGCGGCGACCGCGCCAGCGTCGAGATGCAGCACGCCGCGCGGCTCCAGCGAGCCGGCGATCCAGCGCTTGCGCGAAGCGACGGGGTTGGTGGGGGCGAGGAACCAGGTGCAGCGCGCGCCCTCGGCGATGGCGCGGATCGGGTTCTTCCCCTTGCCGGAGGCGATGACCATATGCGCGCCCGCCGTGGTGGCGATCTTGCCGGCCTCGATCTTGGTCTTCATGCCGCCGCGTGACAGTTCCGTGCCCGCGCCGCCGGCCATCGCCTCGATCTCGGCGGTGATGCGCGGCACCACGGGCAGGAACTCGGCGTTCGGGTCGTCATTGGGCGGGGCGGTGTAGAGCCCGTCAATATCGGAGAGCAGCACGAGCAGGTCCGCGCTCGCCATGCCGGCGACGCGCGCGGCGAGCCGGTCATTGTCCCCATAGCGGATTTCCGAGGTCGCCACCGTGTCGTTCTCGTTGATGACCGGCACCACTTTGAGATCGAGGAGCTTGGCCAGTGTCGAGCGCGCATTGAGGTAGCGCCGGCGCTCCTCGGTATCGCCGAGCGTGATGAGGATCTGCCCGGCATTGACCCCTTCATGCGCCAGCGCCTCCGACCAGGCCCGCGCCAGCGCGATCTGCCCGACCGCGGCGGCGGCCTGGCTCTCCTCCAGCTTCAGCGGGCGCTTGGGGAGCTTCAGCACATTGCGGCCGAGGGCGATGGCGCCGGAGGAAACCACCAGCACCTCCTTGCCCTCGCGGTGCAGCTGGGCGACATCCTCCGCCAGCGCCGCGAGCCAGGCATGGCGCAGCGCCCCGCGCGCGGAATCCACCAGCAGCGCCGAGCCGACCTTCACCACCACCCGGCGGAAGGCGGAAATCTGCGGCACCGCCGCCCCGCCCGTGGCAAGCGCGGCAGCCGCCGCCGGCTCAAGGGAGGCGGCGGAGGTGGTCTCGGAGGTCTTCGCGTCGGAGGTTTGGGCAGCGGGGCGGCGGGTCATCGGGCGGCTTCACGGCAAGGGCGCGCCGGTCACCGGGCCGCGCCGAAGAAGGGGATGCCGTCTCATACGCGCTTTCGCCAAAAGTCGCGCGGATTTTTGCGGGGGAGGGGAGCAACCACCCAATACGCCGTCATGCCGGACGGTACCCCCCTTCACGTCATCCCGGACGGCCGCAGGCCGATCCGGGATCGCGCCCCGCTATTGAGCGCGGACATCGCGCCCCGACAGGCACCCGATCCCGGCTCTGCGCTTCGCTTCGGCCGGGATGACGACGGAGGAGGGGAGGGAATGGCCGGGAGGGACCACGACGGAGAGGGAATTGAAGCCGGCGGCGCGCCGGCGAGCGGCCGGCGGTGTCACCCACACTGGCCGGATCGGTCACCCACCGTGCACACATCGTCCACCTCACTGCACTGACTGGTCACGGCGAAACCGGACGGCAGCGCGGAGGTATAAAAACACCGATCAGGGGCGCCAGGGTTCGGCCGGCTCGCGCGCCAGTTCCTCGGCGCGGCCCTCGTCGATGACATAGGCGAGCGCGCGCAGCGCCTCGCGTACGCCCTGGCCGGACTGGGCCGAGAGCGCCAGCGGCTTCTTCTTCGCCGCGCGCTGGAGCCGGGCGAGCTGGCTCTTCAGCGTCTCGGGATCGAGCGCGTCGGTCTTGGTGAGCGCGACGATTTCCGGTTTATCCTCAAGGCCCTGGCCATAGGCGTCGAGCTCGGCGCGCACGGTCTTGTAGACCTTGCCGGCGTGTTCCGAGGTGCCGTCGACGAGGTGCAGCAGCACGCGGCAGCGCTCGATATGGGCGAGGAAGCGGTCGCCGAGGCCCACGCCCTCATGCGCGCCCTCGATCAGGCCGGGAATGTCCGCCAGCACGAATTCGCGGCCATCCACCTGCACCACGCCGAGGCCAGGGTGTAGAGTGGTAAATGGGTAGTCCGCCACCTTGGGCTTCGCGGCCGTCGTGGCGGCGAGGAAGGTGGATTTGCCCGCATTGGGAAGGCCGACAAGTCCCGCATCGGCAATGAGTTTCAGCCGCAGGATGATCCAGCGTTCCTCGCCCTCCTGGCCGGGATTGGCGCGGCGCGGCGCCTGGTTGGTCGAGGTCTGGAAATGGGCATTGCCGAAGCCGCCATTGCCACCCTTCAAGAGGCGCACCCGCTGGCCGATCTCGGTGAGGTCGGCGAGGATGGTTTCGCCATCTTCATCAAGCACTTCGGTCCCGGCCGGCACCTTCAGCACAGCGTCGTCGCCCTTGCCGCCGGCGCGGTTCTTGCCCATGCCGAAGCCGCCCTTCTTGGCCTTGAAGTGCTGCTGGAAGCGGTAATCAATGAGGGTGTTGAGCCCGTCGACGCATTCGATCCACACATCGCCGCCCCGCCCGCCGTCGCCGCCATCGGGGCCGCCGAACTCGATGAACTTCTCCCGCCGGAACGACAGACAGCCCGCCCCACCATCGCCGGAGCGGACGTAAATCTTTGCCTGGTCAAGGAATTTCATCGTGGATGCTCAAAATGTGGGGCGGGGCCCCCGCGTGCGGAGGCCCCTCAACCTAGCAGAATCTCCGGCTCAATGCCGGGTGTCGATGGCGTGAAGCGTCGGATGCGCGCTGGCCCCCCAGGCCCGCAGCGAACTCCACAGACGCTTCTCCAGCCGGAACCGGTCGACCGGCACCGAGGCACCGAGCGCCCGGACCCGCGTCAGCCCGACGCCGGTCCACTGGAAGCCGCACTTCTCCAGCACCCGGCGCGAGGCCGGATTGACGACGCGGGCGGAGGCGACGATGGCCTCGAGCCCGCGATCGGCAAAGGCATGGTCGATCAGCGCCCGGACCGCCTCGGTGCCGATCCCGCGATCCCAATAGGGCTCGCCGAGCCAGTAGCCGATCTCCGGCGCATCCTCGTCGCGCTGGACGAAGCCGCACATGCCGACCGGTATCGGGGGACCGAAATTGGACTGGTCCGCCCCCCGCAACGCCGCCTCGTTCTTCAGGAAGATCGCAAACGTCGCCGCCTTCGGCCCACCCGGCAGCTTGGCGATGAACGCCGCCGCATCCGCCATACCGTAGGGATGGGGAATGTTCGCGGTCATCTCGGCGACTTTTCGGTTGTCGGCGAGCTCCGCGATCCATGCCATGTCCTCGATCCGCGGCGCGCGCAGCACGAGGCGGCCGGTTTCGAGGACGGAGGTACAGCTTTCCGCGAGGGGTGACCCGAAGGTCGCTTCGACGATGGTCATGGGAGGTCTCCTGGGGGGCCTGGAACGACGAAGGGGAGGCGGTTTCCTCGCCTCCCCTGTCGGGCACCCCGGGATGTCCTCTCAGGACGTTCGGGAAATCCTACCGGTCGGGCGAGACCAGTGGGATTTCAAGAACCTCACTGGCTTTATTCGGCGGCCTGGGCGGCCGGAATGACGGATACGTAAGTGCGGGAATTGGCTTTGGTGCGGAACTCGACTCGGCCTTCGGTCAGCGCAAAGAGGGTGTGATCTTTGCCCATGCCGACGTTCACGCCGGGATGCCACTGCGTCCCACGCTGACGAACGATGATGTTGCCGGCCACGACCTGCTCGCTGCCGAACTTCTTGACGCCGAGGCGACGGCCGTCGGAATCGCGACCGTTGCGGGAAGAACCGCCAGCCTTCTTATGAGCCATGATGCTCTCCTGTTTCTCTCTGTGCGGTCTACGTCAGCCGGCGATCGAGGTCACGCGCACGACAGTGAAGTCCTGGCGATGACCGATCTTGCGGCGGGAATTCTGACGGCGACGCTTCTTGAAAGCAATAACCTTGGCGCCGCGGGTGTGCTTCACGACCTCGAGGGTCACGGAAGCGCCGTCGACGAGCGGAGCGCCGACCTTCGGGCTGTCGCCACCGAGCATGAGGACCGGCAGGGTCACGGCAGTGCCGGGCTCGGCGTCGATCTTGCCGACAGTGACGAGTTGTTCGGCGGCAACGCGGTACTGCTTGCCACCCGTCTTGATGACCGCGAACATGTTATGTCCTTTCGTTCGAGCCCGAACTCCTCGCCGCAAGCGGCGCGGGATCGGCTTCTTTCGGTCGGTTGCGGGATGCGCATGGGCCGGATTGCCCTTTTCATGCGCGCTGCCTCTTAACCGCGGGCGCCCGTCCTGTCAAGGAATGGAAGGCGCGCAAATGACCCGCCGGCCATGGCGCGCGCTGGCTTTGACGGGTCTTTCGATACCGGCCGTGAACCTTCCGGCGGGCGTCGCGTTGTCAGCGGCAATGGCGTCGCAGATGGCGACGCGCTCCAGATCGAGAGGCCTATCATGAACAGCCACCAGATCACCGGTGCCGCCCGTCAGATCGGCGGACGCCTGCGGAACGTCGCCGGCCAGGTGTCGCACGACGCGGCGCTGAGGGGCGAGGGTGTCTATGAGGAAGCGCTCGGCCGCGGCCAGCGTCTGGCGGGCGATGCCCGCGAGCAGGCGGTGCGTCTCGCCGATGGCGCCTATGACATGGGCCAGGAGTATTATGATAGGGGCGTGCGCGCCCTTGCACAGCAGACCCGCGCCCACCCCCTCGCCGTCGTCCTCGCGGCCGGTCTCACCGGCGCGGCGCTGGCCTGGCTGTTCAGCTCCAGCCGTCGCCGCTGAGCGAGGAAATCGCGGCTTTGCGGCGCCCTCTGAAGCGGCACCCACAGCCTCTCCCGGCTTCCGGCGCGTCTTCCCTTGCAAGGCGCGCCGGCCTCGGCTATTGAGCCCCCGCTCCACGGCGCGGACCTGATCTGCGCCCCGTGCGCGGAGAGGTGCCGGAGTGGTCGATCGGGACGGTCTCGAAAACCGTTGTGCGTGCAAGCGTACCGTGGGTTCGAATCCCACCCTCTCCGCCAAAAATTTCCATCAATTCATTGATTTATCACGTTATCCGCTGGGTTTCCGGCGTTGGCCGCATTGGCCTTGATGACAACCAAACGCCAGCCGAGCAATCCTTGGGTCAATTAAAGCGAGCCGACATGCGGCGTTCGTGCGGGGATGCCGGCGCGCGCTCGAAAGCTTCGCCGCCGGACGTCGCCACGCGTGGTAAGCAGCGCATGCCCCATCGGCGCTCCCCCTGATCGGCGACGCTCTTCTGCCTCAGAGCGCGTCAGCGCGACGGCCCGCTTATGTCAGCGCCGTCGCAGGCACAGGCGCAGGGTGTGAGGGTGGCCATCGAGGGGGATATGGGCTGGTTCTCCCGGCGTGGCGGGGGCGGTCTCGTCGAGCTGCCAGCGCGGCTCGGTCTCGTCCTCCGCGCCAAGGGTGCAGACCTCAATACGGCAGACCGTCGCCCCCAGTGTCACCGTCGCCTCGAAGCCGGGCCAGCTTGCGGGCAGCGTCGGTTCGACGAAGAGAATGTCGCCCTGCGGGCGAATGCCGAGAATGCCCTCGACCCCCGCCCGGTGCATCCAGCCGGCCGAGCCCGTGTACCAGGACCAGCCGCCGCGCCCGTCATGGGGGGCGACCGAGTAGACGTCGGCAGCCACGACATAGGGCTCCGTCTTGTAGCGCTCGGCCTCGTCCGGTGTGCGGGCGTGGTTGATCGGGTTGAGCCGGGCGAACAAAGCGTGCGCCCTGTCACCATCACCGAGACGCGCGAAGGCCAGCACGGCCCACATGGCGGCGTGGCTGTACTGCCCGCCATTCTCGCGCAGGCCGGGCGGGTAGCCCTTGATATAGCCGGGATCGTGCGGCGTCCGGTCGAAGGGCGGCGTGAACAGCAGCGCGAGCTTGTCGTCCGGGCGGAGCAGATGGCGTTCGAGCGAGGCCATGGCCGTGGATGCGCGCAGGCTGTCGGCGGCGCCCGACAGCACCGCCCAGGACTGGGCGATGGAGTCGATGCGACACTCCTCGCTGTCTTTCGCGCCGAGCCAGGTGCCGTCGTCGAAGGTCGCCCGGCGATACCACGCGCCGTCCCAGGCCGAGCGCTCAATGGCCCGCCGCACCGACGCGGCATGAGCGCGCCACTGGCGTGCACGTTCAGGATCGCGCGCCTCCGCCAGCGGCGCGAACATCTCGATCGTGCGGATGAGCAGCCAGCCGAGCCAGACGCTCTCGCCCCGGCCACCCTCGCCCACGCGGTTCATCCCGTCGTTCCAGTCGCCGGTGCCCATGAGCGGCAGCCCGAGCGCGCCGGTACGGGCCATGGCGAGGTCGAGGCCGCGGGCGCAATGCTCGAATAGCGGGCCGGTCTCGTCCGCCGGCATCGGCTGGAAGAACTGATCGTGCTCGCCCGGCGCCAACTGGGGGCCGTCGAGATAGGGCACGCTTTCGTCAAGGATCGCGGCATCGCCCGTGTTCTCGATATAGGTCGCGGTGGCGTAGGCGAGCCAGACCACGTCATCGGAGATGCGGGTGCGCACGCCCTGCCCGGACTGCGGCAGCCACCAATGCTGCACGTCGCCCTCGACGAACTGCCGGCCGGCCGCGCGCAGGATGTGGCCGCGCGTTTCCGCCGGCAGGGCGAGGGTCAGCGCCATGCCATCCTGAAGCTGGTCGCGGAAGCCATAGGCTCCGCTCGCCTGATAGAAGGCGGAGCGCGCGGTGATACGGCAGGCAAGCGTCTGATAGAGCAGCCAGCCATTCAGCATGATGTCCATCGCCCGGTCCGGTGTCTTCACCTGGACGGTGCCGAGCACCGTGTCCCAATGCGCCGTCACCGCCGCCAGCACCGCGTCCAGATCGGCGCGGCGATAGCGGGCGATCAGCGCGCGGGCTTCCACTACGGACGCGCTTTGGCCAAGGAGTGCTACCAGCTCGACGCTCTCGCCAATACCGAGTTCGACCACGCTCTGCAGCGCGGCGCAGGGGTCGAGCCCCGCGCCGGTAGCACCGGACAGCGGCGCCCGGCCGGTGAGGGCGTGGGGAGCGTCGAGCGCGCCGTTGCGGCCGAGGAATTCGGTGCGGTCCGCCGTCCAGGCGCTCTGCCGCCCGCCGAGATCGGCAAAAGCCACGCAGGAGCCGAAGGACGAGCTCCAGGGGTTGCGGGCGAGGAGCGCTCCCGTGTCCTCATCCCTTTCGGTGGTGAGGAACGGGGCGGACGCCCCGCGCGCGGTGCCGAGCACCCATTCGGCATAGGTGGTGACGGAGAGCCGGCGCGGCCGCCCGGACCGATTGGTCAGCACCAGGCGGGAAATCTTGATCGGGTCGTCGAGCGGCACGAACTGGAGCAGGTCCAGCCCGATGCCGTTGGCCTCATGCTCGAACCGGCTATAGCCGAAGCCGTGCCGGGCGACATAGGTGCCGCCGTCGCGGATCGGCTGCGCGGTCGGGCTCCACAGCTCGCCGCTCACCTCGTCCCGCACATAGATCGCCTCGCCGGCCGGATCGACGACGGCGTCGTTCGACCAGGGGGTGAGCTGGTTTTCGCGGCTGTTCTGCGCCCAGCTATAGCCGCTTCCCTCGGCGGACACCTGAAAGCCGAAGCCGGCATTGGCGACGACGTTGATCCAGGGGGCCGGCGTGGTGCGCTCGGGCCCGAGGACGATCACATATTCCCGCCCGTTTTTGTCGAAGCCGCCGAGGCCGTTGAAGAATTCGAGCTCCGGGAGCGCCGGTGCTGGCGCCGGGCTCGACGGTGCGGGTACGGCACGCGCGAGGAGGCGCGGCGTCGCCGTTTGAGGTCCCCGCCGGTCAATGCGCGCCAGTTGGCTGGCCAGTGTGCCGCGGCGTGCCAGCAACACGACGCGGGCGACCGAGTGCAGCAGCGCGCGGGATTCCATGCTCATGAGATCGGCGCGCAGCACCTTGACCGTGCCCATGGCGGGCTCCTCGCCCAGCAGCGGGCGGGAGGCGCTGGTGCGTACCGCCGCCTCGATGGCGATCTGCAGATCCTGCACATAGGAGGAAGCGCGCTCATTGATGATGACAAGGTCCACGGCGAGGCGCTTCATCCGCCAGTATTCGCGCGCGCGCAGCAACTGGCGGACCTGGGCGATGTCGTCGATGTCGTCGATGCGCAGCAGCACGATCGGCAGGTCGCCGGAAATCGCATGCTGCCAGAGGCCCGATTGGGGACCGGCGCCGCGAAGGATGACGTCGGAGGCCGGTCGGAAGCGCCGGTCGGCATACAGGATCGGGGCGGCGAGCCGCTGGAAATCGGCGGCTTCCTCCAGTTCCACCGCGATGTGCCGGAGCTGGACCTGTGCCTGCGTCCAGGCCAGCGTCCGGGCGCGCTCGAAGGCATTGCGGTCGTGATGGGTATCGATGAGGTCGAGCAGTTCCTCGCGGGACGACGCGACCAAGGTCCAGAAGGCGACGCGGGCCATCTTGCCCGGCGCGATGCGCACGCTCTGGCGCAGCGAGAAAACCGGATCGAGCACCGTGCCGACCGTGTTGGACAGCGGCTGGCCGTCCCGCATCGCCTCGGCCATCCCCATGTGGCGCCCGCGACCGATGAAGTGGGCGCGGGCCGTCTCATATTGCGGGTCGGCGGCCAGTTCGCCCTCGACCACCGCGAAATGCGCGGCCCATATCTGCGACTCGCCCGGCGCGCGCAGCCGCCGCGTCGCGATCAGGGCACCGAACTCCGGCAGATGCTCGGTGACGACAAACATCTTGGCGAAGGCCGGGTGGGCCATATCGGCGGCGGTGGTGGTGAGCACCAGCTCCGCATAGGAGGTGAGCTCGATCTCCCGTGCCCGCCGCCCGCTATTGGTCAGGCAGACCCGCCGGACCTCGCCATTGTGCTCGCCGGACACGATGACTTCGAGCGCGGTGGTCAGGCCGGGATCGCGGCGGATGAACTCGGCATGATCCTCGCCGAACACGACGTCACTCTCGCCCGCGTCGCCGGCCATCGGGTGGGGCGTGGCTGACCAGACGCTGCCGCTCCGGCGGTCGCGAAGGAAGATGAAGGAGCCCCCGTCGTCGCGGGTTGAATCCTCGCGCCAGCGGGTCACCGCGATGTCTCGCCAGCGGCTGTAGCCGCCGCCATTCGCCGTCATCATCACCGCGTAGCTGCCATTGGAGAGCAGGTGCGTGACGGGTGCCCCACGCGTCGGGGCGGAGAGATGGCGGACGGTCACCCCGTCGGCGCGCGCGTCGAGGGCTGCAGCCCGTACTTCCTCGGCGCGCGGTCGCGCCACCACGACATCGCGCGGCGAGCGTTCCTGCAGGAGAAGCTCGCTGGCGCGGATCATCGGCTCGCGATGGAAGCGGGCCCGCATCTCACCCTGCATCAGCGTGTTGGCAATGGCGACGATGGTCATGCCCTGGTGATGC
Organism: Ancylobacter sp. WKF20; assembly: GCF_029760895.1. Classification (NCBI taxonomy): domain Bacteria; kingdom Pseudomonadati; phylum Pseudomonadota; class Alphaproteobacteria; order Hyphomicrobiales; family Xanthobacteraceae; genus Ancylobacter; species Ancylobacter sp. WKF20. The sequence goes on along the minus strand of NZ_CP121679.1, from coordinate 3,309,358 downwards.
GCCATGAAGCTGCGGACGATGGCGGCGTCCTGGTGTTCCGGCACGCGCGCGCGGGTGAAGTCGAGCGCCTCGTAGAAGCCATAGCGGCCGAGGGCGCCGAGGGCGGCAAGGCGGGCAAAGTTCTGCCGCGCGCTCTCGGGATACACCATGGCGGCAAGGCCGGTCGCGTAGGGGGCGATCACGGTGTTTTCCGACAGGCCGCGCTTCAGCCCGAGGCCCGGCACGCCGAAATTGCCGTACTGATAGGTAAACTCGATGTCGCGGGCGTTATAGGCGGATTCCGACATGCCCCAGGGAACGCCAAGGGTCCGCGCATAGGATTGCTGGCGCTCCACGACGAGGCGGCTGGTCTGTTCGAGCACGCTGCCGGCCGGCGCGCGCATCACCAGCGAGGGCATGAGATACTCGAACATCGAGCCCGACCAGGAGATCAACGCCGAGCCGTTGCCGACCGGCGTGGACAGCCGGCCAAGGCGGAACCAGTGACGGGTCGGCGCATCGCCCTTGGCGATCGCGAACAGGCTGGCGAGCCGCGCCTCGGAGGCGAGGAGATCGTAGCAACTGGGATCGAGGCCGTTATCGGTGAGCGAATAGCCGATCGACAGCAGCTTCCGCTCCGGATCGAGCAGGAAGGCGAAGTCCATCTCCATCGCCATCGCCCGCGCCGTCTCCGCCAGCACGCCGAGCCTTTGCTGCGTGGCGGCCGGCGCGGCGGCCATGATGAGGCGATCGCGCTCATGCGCGTTCACTGTCCTGCCGAGCGTCTCGATCCAATAGGTGATGTCCGGGGAAGCGTCGTCACCGGCCGCGGGGAGCAGATCCGCCGCGCTGCGCGCCGCCTTGTCCACCAGCCGCTTCAGCACCGGGGTGATGGCGTCCAGCGCCAGCACGCTGTTCAGCTGGGCGTCGATCTCGTCCAGCGTCGCCGCCAGCGCCTGCCCGCGCGCGCTGTCGAGCCCGGATAGGGTGGCGAGCGCCTCGCGGGCGAGCGCGAGACAATCCGCGAGGCCGGCGCGAGCGGCTATCGCCTCGCGGCCCGTCCACTCCTCGCAGGCATTGGCTAGCGCGATGAGATGACCGGCGAGATTGCCGCTGTCGACCGAGGAGACATAGTCGGGCGGCAGAGGCGCGAGGTCCTGCGTGCCGTACCAGTTGAAGAAATGGCCGCGGAAGCGCGACATCCGCTTCAGCGTGGCAAAGGTCGCCTCCAGCCGCTCGATGGTTTCCAGCGTGCCGGCCCAGCCAAAGTCACGCGCGGCGACCGCCGAGAGCAGATAGAGGCCGATATTGGTCGGCGAGGTCCGGTGCGCCACGACCGGCCTGGGCACTTCCTGGAAATTGTCCGGCGGCAGCATGTTCTCAGCCGGCGTGACGAAGGTCTCGAAGAAGCGCCAGGTGCGGCGGGCGATGAGCCGCAGTTCCCGGCCCTCTGCCGCGTCGAGATGCAGGCGCGGTGGCGCCTTGGGGGACCGGCTCACCGCGTGCGCGATCGCCGGGGCCAGGAGCCAGAGAAGGCCGAGGGGCAGCATCAGCGGCCAGGACGCGGGGGTGAGGGTAAGCACAGCCGCCACAAGGCCAAGGGCCAGCGCGGTACTGCCGGCCATCTGCCGGTAGAAGCCGAGGGCGTCGAGTCGCGGCGCGGTCGAGGAGGTCGCTGCCGAGGTCCATGCCAGCAAATGGCGGTGGGTCACACCGAGCCGCAGCAGGGTGCGCAGCGCGGCATCGCCGGCGCGCCAGGCCTGGTCGGGCAGGAAGACCAGCGACAACGCGCTTTGGGCGGTCGCCAGCCGAAGATCCGCCAGCACCTGCGCGAGATGGCTGCGCAGGCGGATGTCCGGCCGGCGGGGCAGTATGGCGAAGACGATCGGCAGAAAGGCGGGCACCGCGATCGTTGCAAGGACCAGCAGTGCGCCGACCAGAGCGGCGGGCAAGGGGAGCAGTCCGGACAGACAGAGCGCGAGAAGGGTCAGCGGTCCCAGCGTGGAGCGGCGCAGATTGTCCAGCATCTTGCCCCGACCGACCGGGGTGACGCCATTCTGCCGCGCGCCGGCGCCGAGCATCCAGGGCAGCAACTGCCAGTCGCCGCGCATCCAGCGGTGCTGCCGCTTGGCGACCACCTCATAGCGCGAGGGAAACTCCTCGACCACCTCGATGTCCGAGGCGAGGCCGGCGCGGGCGAACACGCCCTCGAAAAGATCGTGGCTGAGGAGCGTGTTGTCGGGAATGCGCCCGGCCAGGGCCGCCTCGAAGGCGTCGATGTCGTAGATGCCCTTGCCGGTGTAGGAGCCCTCGCCGAACAGATCCTGATAGACGTCGGACACCGCCGCCGCATAGGGGTCCATCCCGCCGCCGCCGGAGATCACCCGCTGGTAGAACGAGCCTTCGCGACCGATCGGCAGCGAGGGTGTCACCCGTGGCTGGAGAATGCCGTAGCCGCCAACCACGCGCTGGGCGGCCGCGTCGAAATTCGGCCGGTTCAGCGGGTGCGCCATCTTGCCGACCAGCCGGAGCGCGGCGTCGCGCGGCAGGCGGGTATCCACATCGAGCGTGATCACATAGCGCACATCCGCCGGCACCCATGGCGCCCGCCCGGCAAGGGGCATGAAGGAGGTGTCGTCCGCGCCGCGCAGCAGGCGATTGAGTTCGTGCAGCTTGCCGCGCTTGCGCTCCCATCCCATCCATTTGCCCTCGCCCGGATTGAAGCGGCGATGGCGGTGCAGCAGCAGGAAGCGGTCGCCGGCCGGACCGGGACCGTGGCGACGGTTCAGCTCGTCGATCGCCGCGACGCCGCGCTCCAGCAAGCGGGCGTCGTCCGGCATGACTTCGGCATCGGCGTCCATGCCGTCGGAAAGCAGCGCGAAAGTGAGATCGCCGCCGGAGCCGGACAGGAAGTGAATCTCCAGCCCCTCCACCTGCTCCAGGAGATCGGCTTCGCTAGTGAGAAGGGTCGGTACGGCAATGAGGGTGCGCAGCGAGACCGGCACGCCGCCGGCGAGTTCAAGGCCCGGCAGAATGGTCGCGCCGAACATCCAGGCGACACCGCGATTGACCAAGGCGGTCGCCACCTCGTTGGCGGGAAGGAAGCCCAGCAGGGCGAACGCGGTCAGCCCTCCGACGGAGAGCCCGGTGGCACCCAGAGCCCAGAGCGCCAGCGCCATGAGGGCGAGCGTGACGCCGAGGATGGTGCCGATATAGCCGCCAATGCCGAGCCGAATGCTGAGGCGACTGAGGCGCAGCCGGGCCGGCGGGCGGAACCGGATGGTCCGCTCGAAGGCGCCGCGCCCCTCGCCGATGAGATGATAGCCGGGGTCACGGCTCGGCACGGGCCGGGTGTCGTCCGTTCCTTCCGGCAGCTCCGCGGCGGTCGCCTCCAGCACGAGGTCGGCGATGGCGAGCTCCGGCACCGGTGCCCCGCGCGCGAGCTGCTCGATGGCGCTGCGGTAGAGGTTGCGGGTGGGGAAATCCATGGCATCGAAGTCGCTGCCCGTCCGCAACCGGGCATCGACCAGACTGACGCTTTCAAACAGCTCGGCCCAGTCGATATCGGAGATCAGCCGCATGCTGGTGATGACGTTGCGCACGGTCACGTTGGAGGCGCCGAGCCGTTGCTGGGCGTGCTGCACCGCGTCGTCGACCGAGGCGCCTTGGGCGTTGAGCCGGGCTTCGATCCAGCCGAGCGCCGGCGTGATCAGGGGGTCCTGATCCCGGAGCCGCTTAACCAGTTGCGCCGCGAACACCTCGTTCAGTGGCTCGGGCGAGCGGATCAAGATGTCCGCATCGAGCGCGGCGCGCGCCTCCCCCGATGCCAGCAGCCGGTCGGCGAGCAGATCGGCGTCGCGGCGCGATCGGCGCCCATCGGTGATCTGGTCCGCCAGGCGGCGAAGATTCTCGATCAGCACGATGCGCAGGGTGATGGCTACCGCCCACAGCTCGCCGATCGTCAGCGGCTGAACCTGCTGGTAGGCGGCGATGAAGCGGCGCAGCATTTCGGGATCGAAATGGCTGTCGGTATGCGCGACATAGGCCCAGGCGAGGCCCAGTACCCGCGGATAGCCGGCAAAGGGGCCGTCCGCCAGCTTCGGCAGCTGCCGATAATAGCCGACCGGCAGATCGTCGCGGATCTCGCGGATCTGTTCCTCGACGAGATGATAATTGTCGAGCAGCCATTCGGCTGCGGGCACGACGGGCCGTCCGGCCTCCGCATCGGCGGCCGTGGCCCGATAGGCCGTGAGCAGGACGCCGGCATTGCTTTCGAGCCGGGCATGGAGGGCGGGAACGGCGCGCGGTCGCGACGCGATGGGCTGGGCTGTGGCGAGGCTTCGGGCATGCTGCTCCAGCCGCTCGGGGCCGAACATTTCCTCGCGGATCGGCGAGGCATCGTCCCAGACGGTGCCGCGCTGTCCGCGATTCCTCCATGCGGCGAGTTGGAGGCCATAATGACGGCGAAGCGCGAGGAACGGCATTGTGGGGGCCTTCCGGTCCGGGGTGGCTCGAGAGGCGTGGGCTTACAAGGCTCAAAACGGCGTCATGGCACGGCCTGCGGCGGGCCGCCGGCTTGGCGAGCGCGCAACGACCGCCGTTCCCGTCGCCGCAACCCGGTGGATCGCGCTAGACGGAGCCCTGCCTCGGCTTCGGCGTGTTCAGGCGACGGATCCAAAGCCTTTCCAGCTTGGACCGTTTAATAATCTCCGTCGCCAGGCGACATTCGCCGCTCAATCGGGACTTATTTTACCGAAATTCATAGAATTCGACGGAAAATAAAACGGAAAATATAACCAAAAATTGGTTCGGAACGTAGTTGTTTATTGGTTCGACATGGAGCGAAAACAGATATTGGGCGCTAGATGATATGTGCGCGCAGCGGCAACATTACAAGGTTGTCAGCCCTTTAAAGGCATGTAGATCGGAATTTGGGCGGTGCTCCAGGGGAGGCCTTCAACGAGGCGCTCGCACCGCCGTGACCGTCCGTCACTGCCGCGTCTCTCGCGCGCCATGCGCACCCAGCCTACACCCGTCGCTCATGTGATGTTCGAGGGCGAACCGTCGCGCGCCTCGAGGACAATGCGATCGTCCGTGTTCTGTCTGTTATTTTCGTATCGCTCGGCGACCCGCCAACTTTGCCTGCGCAAATGATGCTCACGCCGTCCGGCAGGTTCGATGAGCCTAGCCTGCGCCAGCTATACCGTCGGCATGGGCCAGGCTGGCGAAGAAGTCGCGCAGGCGGTCGCCCTGGATGAGCACGTGGTCGCGAATCTCGTTAGCAGCCCGCTCGCCGTCGCCCGCCAATATCGCCTCGACGATACGCTGATGTTCGGCGAAGGAGCTGGCGATGCGGCGGCCAGCCCGGAGCTGGAGGCGCCGGTAGGGTTGCAGGCGGGTCTGAAGCTGGCGCGCCTGCTCGGCAAGGAAGCCGTTGCGCGAGGCTGTGTAGATCAGCTGATGGAATCGCTCATTGGCCAGATAATAGCTGTCGCTGTCACCCTGCCGCGCCTCGTGCTCGCACTCCGCCAGCGAGGCGAGCAGCGCCGCGCGGTCCTGGTCGTTGAACCGCCGCGCCGCCAGCGCCGCGCACATCCCCTCCAGCGCTGCCATCATCTCGAAGCGCTCGACGATTTCCTGAAAGCTCAGTGAGACGACGAAGGCGCCGCGGCGCGGCAGCAGCTTGATCAGGCCATTGGCGGCGAGCTGAACCAGCGCCTCGCGCAGCGGCGTGCGCGACACGCCGAAGCGGTCGGCGAGGCTCTGCTCGTCCAGACGCTCGCCCGGCCGGAACACACCCGTGACGATGTCGGTCTCGATCGCCTGCCGCAGCCGGTCCGCGTGCCGTGTACGCCCGGTCTCCGGCTCCATCTGTTCCGTTGTCATGCGTCTTCCCAACCGGCCTGCGCGACGGCTCGCCCCTGGCTGGGCCGGGCAGGCGAGGTCGGCGGCGAGTCAACGGGCCGCCCTGCGCTTTGTCAATGATGGGCGGATGCAGCGCTGAGCGTTTCGTTCATTCGGGAGGCTTTTACGAATACGTGGCGAGTATTCTTGTATACAAAAACGTTGACAGGATATGCGCAGAGTTCATGATCCCCGTCAGCAGGGATCAACACAACGCCTGCAATGGGGAAACGCCAATGACGAGAGAGCGGGAGACCGTCCGCGGATGCGGGCGGGGCCGGATGAACCACGTCCGATGTGTCGCGGGGCTTCGCATCCGGGAGGTCGGCCATGTCGCATGAGATCCTGTCGATCCTCGGCCTCGCCGCGATGTTCGTGGTGGCGACCATCCTGCCGGTCAATATGGGTGTCCTCGCCTTTGCCGGCGCGTTTCTCGTGGGCACCGTCCTCGCCGGGCTGACGACGGCGAAGATCCTGTCCTTCTTTCCGTCCGGCCTGTTCCTGACGCTGGTCGGCATCACCTATCTCTTCGCCATCGCCCAGAACAACGGCACCATCGACTGGCTCGTGCGCCTCGCCGTGCGGGCGGTGCGCGGCCATGTGATCGCGATCCCGTGGGTGATGTTCCTGGTGGCGGCGGCGCTGACATCGGTGGGCGCGGTGAGCCCCGGCGCGGTCGCGATCATTGCCCCGATCGCGCTCGGCTTCGCCGTGAAATACGGCATCAGCCCGCTGCTCATGGGCCTGATGGTGATCCATGGCGCGCAGGCCGGCGGGTTCTCGCCGATCAGCATCTATGGTGGCATCACCAATGGCGTGGTGGCGAAGGCGGGGCTTCCCCTCGACCCGATTGTCACCTTTCTCGCGAGCTTTGCCGTCAATGGCGGCGTCGCGGTGCTGCTGTTCTTCGCCCTCGGCGGGATGAAGCTTCTCGGCCGGCAGGCGCATATGGCGGGCGCACCCGCTGGGGCCGGCTACCCGGCCGCCACCCCGCCGCGCTACGGTGACGCGGAAACCGAGGCCATCACACTGGAGCGGCGTATCGCCGAGGGCGGCGTCTCCAGCAACGACCCGATGGCGAATAACCGGTTCTACCAGCTCACCACGCTGGCCGGACTGATCCTCCTCGCGGTCCTCACCCTCGTCTACAAGCTCGATATCGGCTTCTGCGCCATCTCCATCGGCCTCGTCCTGTCGCTGATGGCGCCGACGCTCCAGCGCAAGGCGGTGGCGCAGGTCACCTGGCCGGAGATCGTGCTGATCACCGGCGTCTCGACCTATGTCGGCGTCATGGAGGCGATGGGCACCATCAGCTATGCCGCCAACAGCGTCGCAGGCCTTGCTTCGCCGCTCATGGCCGCCCTTGTCCTGTGCCTCATCGGCGCGGTGGTCTCGGCCTTTGCCTCATCAACGGCGGTGCTGGGCTCGCTGATCCCGCTGGCCGTGCCGTTCCTTCATGCCGGCACGGGCGTCGACGCCATCGGCTTTATCGCCGCAATGGCGGTGTCCTCGACCATCGTCGATGTGAGCCCCTTTTCCACAAATGGCGCGCTGGTGCTGGCCAACTCGCCGGAAGCCTCGCGTGACGGCTTCTTCAAGCAGTTGCTCGGCTACGGGGCGCTCGTCACCGTCATCGCACCTTTCGTGGTGTGGTTCCTGTTCGTCGTATTGTGAGGACATGCCGATGACGCAACCGGGCGCGGAGAAGCCCGCTCGCTCATGGTCGAGCCGGCGGGAGGACAAGGAGCGGCGGCTCACGCGCGTCGCGCCCTTCGCGGATGGTCGCGTCCTGAAGACCGGGGACATCGTCGCGGCGCTGGAGGCGGTTCTCGCCTCCGGCGACCGCGTCGCCCTGGAAGGGGACAACCAGAAGCAGGCGGACTTCCTGTCGCGCTCGCTCGCCAAGGTCGATCCGGCCAAGGTGCACGATCTGCACATGCTGGTCTCCAGCATCTCGCGCCCCGAGCAGATCGACATCTTCGAGACCGGCATCGCCCGGCGCATCGACTTCGCCTATGCCGGGCCACAGAGCCTGCGGGTGGCGCAGCTGCTGGAGGACGGCAAGCTCGAGGTCGGTGCCATCCATACCTATGTCGAGCTCTATGCCCGCATGTTCGTCGACCTGACGCCGCGCGTGGCGCTGGTGGCGGCCGAGAAGGGCGACCGGCACGGCAACCTCTATACCGGCGCCAACACCGAGGACACGCCCACCATCGTCGAGGCGACGGCCTTTGGCGGCGGCATCGTCATCGCGCAGGTCAACGAGATCGTCGACACCCTGCCGCGCGTGGACATTCCCGGCTCCTGGGTGGATTTCATCGTCAAGGCCGACACGCCGGCCGCCATCGAACCGCTGTTCACCCGCGACCCGCGCCTCATCACCGAGCAGCACATATTGATGGCGATGCTGGCGATACGCGGCATCTATGAGCGCCACGGCGTGGTCTCGCTCAATCACGGCATCGGCTTCAATACCGGGGCCATCGAGCTGCTGCTCCCGACCTATGGCGCGCAGCTCGGCCTCAAGGGCAAGATCTGCCGCCACTGGACGCTCAATCCGCACCCGACCCTCATCCCGGCCATCGAGAGCGGCTGGGTGGAGAGCGTGCACTGCTTCGGCGGCGAGGTCGGCATGGAGCGCTATATCGAGGCGCGCTCCGATGTGTTCTTCACCGGCCCCGACGGCTCGCTGCGTTCCAACCGGGTGCTGTGCCAGCTCGCCGGCCAATACGCCGTCGACATGTTCATCGGCGCGACGCTGCAGATCGACGGCGACGCCAACTCATCGACCGTCACCACCGGCCGTCTCGCCGGCTTTGGCGGGGCGCCCAATATGGGGCATGACCCCGGCGGGCGGCGCCATGCCAGTGCGGCCTGGCTCGCCATGAAGACCGACCCGCGCCCGACCGCGCGGGGTCACAAGCTGGTGGTGCAGATGGCCGAGACGTTCCAGGCCGGCGGGGTGCCCACCTTCGTTGAGGAGCTGGACGCGGTCGCTGTCGGGCGAGCCGCGGGAATGCCCATCGCGCCGGTGATGATCTACGGCACGGATGTCTCGCATGTCGTGACCGAGGAGGGCGTGGCCTATCTCTACCTCGCCCGCGACGAGGAGGAGCGCCGCGCCGCGCTCGCCGCCGTGGCGGGGGTGAGCCCCATCGGTCTGAAGCATGATGCCTCCCGCACGCAGGACCTACGGCGCCGGGGACTTGTGGCCTATCCGGAGGATCTCGGCGTGCGCCCGACCGACGCCAAGCGCTCGCTGCTGGCGGCGCGGAGCATCGACGATCTGGTGACCTGGTCGGGCGGGCTCTACCAGCCGCCCGCGCGTTTCAGGAGCTATTGAGCCATGGTCCATGCCCTCCAATTGCCGGTTCGGCTGCACCCGGCCGACAGGCTCGCCGATCTCGCCGTGGCGGCTCTCATCGCCGAGGCCGAGTTGACGCCGAAGCCGGGCCTTGTCGACGCCCGTGGCCCTGGCGCCCATGCCGACATTGAGCTCGCGACGCTGCTCGCTTCGGCCGAGGCTTTGCGCGGGTGCTTTCGAGATCTTGCGCGCGCGGCCTGCGGGCAGGCGCCGTCGCCGATGTTGCGCGAGGAGCTGGCGCGCATCGGTCGCGCGGGCGAAGCGGCGATGTACCGCGTGACCGGCGGCGCCAATACCCATCGCGGCGCCATCTGGGCGCTCGGCCTGATGGTGGCTGCCGCTGCATTGCGGCCGGACGAGACGAGCCCGGATGCGGTCTGCGCCCGGGCCGGGGCGATCGCCCGCTTTCCGGATCGCCTCGCCCCGGACGTTGCCACCAATGGCGCGCGGGCCTGCCGGGCCTACAAGGTCGCTGGCGCGCGCGGCGAGGCCTGGCAGGGCTTTCCCCATGCACGGCTGGCGCTCGCCACGCTGCGTGAACGCCGCGCCGCCGGCGTGGAGGAGGGCGCCGCGCGGCTCGATGCGCTGATGGCGGTGATGGCCCGGCTGGACGATACCTGCCTGTTGCACCGTGGCGGCCGGCGCGCCCTGCGCGTCGCCCGGCTCGGCGCGCGCGCTGTGCTCGCGGCGGGCGGCGCCGGGGCCCCGACCGGACGTACCGCGCTGCTGGCGCTGGACCGCCGCCTGCTGGCGCTGAACGCCTCTCCCGGCGGAGCCGCCGATATGCTGGCCGCCGCGCTTTTCCTCGACCGCCTCGATCGGGAGGGCTGAGCGATGGAGACCCTCGACCTCACCTTTCCCGGCACCCGACCCGTTACCCGGCGCGCCCATGTCGGCGTCGTCGCCTCGGGCGATCTCGAAGTGCTGCTCTGGCCGGCGGAGACCACGACGGTGCGGGTGCGGACCAGCGTCGATGGCTTCGGCGCGGTGTGGCGTGAGACCCTCGCCCGCTTCTTCGCCCGCTACCCGGTGGCGGTCCGCGTGGAGATCAACGATGCCGGCGCCACGCCGGGCGTCGTGGGGCTGCGTCTGGCGCAGGCGCTTGAGGAGACCGAGTCATGACCCGTGTCGCCGATCTGCTAACCCGCGCCAGCTTCGTCGAGATGAATGCGCGCGAGCGCGCCCGCAGCCTGCTCGATGCCGGCACGTTCCGCGAACTGCTTGGCCCCTTCGAGGGGCTGGAATCGCCCTGGCTGCAGCGTCAGGGCGTGGTGCCGCAGAGTGATGACGGCGTCGTGGTCGCCCGTGGCACGTTGGGCGGCGTGCCGGCGGTGGTCCTTGCCATCGAGGGCGCGTTTCAGGGCGGCAGCACGGGTGAGGTCTCCGGCGCCAAGATCGCCGGCGCCCTTGAACTCGCGCTGCGCGATGCGGAGGCCGGCAAGACCATCCGCCCGGTGCTGCTGTTCGAGACCGGCGGCGTGCGGCTGCAGGAGGCCAATCTCGGTCTTGCCGCCATGGCCGACATTCACGCGGCGCTGATTGCGCTGCGCCAGCATGTGCCGGTGGTTGGCGTCATCGCCGGCATGGTCGGCTGCTTTGGCGGCATGTCGATCACGGCGGGCCTCGTCAGCCGCCTCATCATGACCCGGCAGGGCCGTCTCGGCCTGAACGGGCCGGAGGTCATCGAGCAGAATGCTGGCATTGCCGAGCTGGATAGCCGCAACAAACCGCTGATCTGGAGCCTCACGGGTGGCGAGATACGGGTCGCCACCGGCTTTGCCGACGTGCTGGTCGAGGACGACGCGCAGGCCATTGCGGATGAGGTGCGGGCCGCCTTCGCGGCGGGCGCACCGGCCGAGCCCAACAGCTCGCGCGTCGCGTTCTGGCAAGCCCGATTGGCGCAATTGCCAGCCAGCGCGGATGGCGCGGCGCTGCGGACCCTTTGGGCGGGAGACGAGTGATGGGCGACAGCGCGAGCCTGCGCGGCAGGCACTGGTTCGAGGCGCTCACGGACGGTGTGTCGCCGCTCCCCGGCGGCATTCCCTCGGTTCTCGCCGCCGATATCCCGCTCGGATCGGACAGGGCGCGCGTCATCGCCGTGGTGCCGGATCCAACGAACCGGTTGCCGCGGGCGCGTCAGGGCGAGATCGGCATTGACGAAGGCTGGGCCATCGCCCGGCGCGTGCGGGAGGCGATCGACGGCAGCGGTCGGCCCATCCTTGCGGTGGTCGATGTGCCGAGCCAGGCCTATGGCCGGATGGAGGAGCTTCTCGGCATCCATCTCGCCTGCGCCGCTGCGGTTGACGCCTATGCCACAGCCCGGCTTGCCGGCCATCCCGTGGTGTCGCTGGTGGTCGGCAACGCGCTGTCCGGCGCCTTCCTCGCTCATGGCTACCAGGCCAACCGGGTGATCGCGCTCGATGACCCGCACGTGTCGATCCATGCCATGGGCAAGGCGGCGGCCGCGCGCGTCACGCGCCGCAGCGTCGCCGATCTGGAGCGACTGGGGCAGGAGATCCTTCCGCTCGCCTATGACGTCGCCTCCTTCGCCAAGCTTGGCCTGCTGCATGAGCTGATCGGCGGGGTGGATGCGGATGCGCCCTCGCCCGCCGATGTGGCGCGGGTGCGGGAGCGCATTGTCGCCGCCATCGCCGATGCGCGGCAGGGGCCGCCCGATCTCTCCAGCCGGCGCCGTTCGGCGGCGGCGCAGCAGAACCGTGCCGCCTCCATCGCCGTGCGCGCGGGGCTCGCGGCCGAATGGGACTGATCGAGCTTCGGGTCCACGACCTGCTGCACGTTCCTTCCCCGGATGCGGTGGAGGTCGTGGACCCGCCTTTGTGGCTTGCCGGGACGCTGGCGGCCGCGCCCTGGGTGGTGGTGCGCCGCGCCCCGTCCCGTAACGGCCGGGTCGCTGTCGGGATACGCGGTGCGACGCGGGACCAGCGCTGCGCGGCCTATCTCGACCCCGTCCATATCCGGCAGCGCGTCGCGCCGGAGGATCTGGTGGCCCGCGCGGCGTGGGAGGAGGCGCCGCGCCGTGCCCATCCGGTGCTGGTGGAACTCGCCCGCCGCGCGCCGGCGTTCACCGCCACGGGCCTCGTCTGGGGCATTGCCGGCGGCGCCGGGTTCGAGCTGGCGACCGGGATGCCGGTCCTCAGCGATTCCAGCGATCTCGACCTGATCCTGCGCGGCGCGCCGCCGCTTCCCGAGACGGTGCTCACAGCCTTCGCGGCACTGACGGGAGAGGCCGCCTGCCGGATCGACGTTCTGGTGGAAACGCCGGCCGGCGGCTTCTCGCTGGCGGAATTTGTGGGCACGTCCGACACACTCCTGCTGCGCCGGCCGGACGGCGCGCGGTTGGTGGCTCGCGCGAGCCTGCGGGCCGGTGTCGCGCCATGAGGCTTCGCTGATGCGTACGGCCCTCATCTTCCCCGGCCAGGGTGCCCAGCGCGCCGGGATGCTCTCGGCGCTGCCGGACCATGCCGCCGTCCATACGACGCGCGCCGAGGCTGCTGAGGTGCTCGGGCAGGACTGGCGTGAGCTGGAGAGCAATGACGCGCTGGCCGGCGCGCGCGCCGCGCAGCTCGCCTTGCTCATCGCCGGCGTCGCCACCGCGCGCCTGCTGGCGGCGGAAGGGGCGGCCATTGATGTCGTGCTTGGCCAGTCGGTCGGCGCTTTCCCGGCGGCGGTGGCGGCGGGTTGCCTGAGCTTTGCCGACGCGCTCACGCTGGTGCGCGGGCGGGCCAGCCATATGGCGGGGCTCTACCCGAGCGGCTTCGGCATGGTGGCTATTGTCGGGCTGCGAGCCAGCCGGGTGGCGGAGATCGTGACGGAGGGCGCCGCTGTCGGCCCTCTCTACGTGTCGAACTATAACGGCCCGCTGCAGACCGTTATTTCCGGCTATGACGCTGCGCTCGCTCTGGCCGCGGAAGCGGCGCTCGCGGCGGGGGCGCGCAAGGTGGAGCGGTTGCAGGTCGCCACCCCCTCACACTGCCGCTTGCTGGCGCCGGTGGCGGAGGAGTTGCGGGGGATCCTGCACGGGATCGCCCTCCAGCCGCCGCGCATCGCCTATGCCAGCGCCAGCCGGGCGCGGCTCATCAGCGATCCGGCCGCCATCGCCGAAGACCTCGCGGCGAATGTCGCCGAGCCGGTACGCTGGCACGACGCTGCCGGCCTTCTGGTAGAGCGCGGCGTCGAGCTTTTCCTGCAGGCCCCGCCCGGCACCGTGCTGAGTGATCTGGTGAGCGAGGCCCATCCCGCCCTGCGCAGCGTCGCGCTTGACGGTTTGTCGCTCGATTCCGCGCTCTATCTGGCGCGGGGCGAAGGAAGGTCCGGCTGAGGCGCCTGCGGCGCATCCAAGGGTGGCGCATCCAGGGGCGGCGCATCCGCCAGCCACGCCGCCAGGGCGCCGCGCCCGGCCTCGGTCAGCGCGTAGACGCCGCGTTCGGCGCGCTCGAACCAGCCATAGACATTGCGGTGCAGGATCTTCTGCGCGTCCGGCAGGGCGGGGCGCAGATCGCGCGGGCGGCGCGGGGCGGCCTCCAGCGCCGCCGCGCAGGCGAGCGCCTGCTGGCGATAGGCGGTCATCACCGGCTTGCGCGTACCGCCCCCGGCGACCGGATCGCCCTGCCGGCGCTTATGTTCCTCGACCAGCCGGGAGCGGCGGCGCGGATCCTTGCGCGGCAGGGCTGCGCTGGGCGAGATGAGAATCTCGACCCGTCCGTCGGCGGTGATGCCGAGCAGGCCGAGCCCGAGGCGGCGGCACAGATTGCGAAAGCGCGGATCGCTCTCGCGCCCCTTGCCGCGCGCGGAGAGTTTCGCCGCGAGCCACACCTCGTCGCCGATCGCCAGCCGGTCGACGCCCTGCAGCACCAGTTCAAGATTGAAGGTCAGCTTCAGCTCGCCGATGACGACCACGGGCGGCTCGTCGGGGCGCAGGCCGACGACATCGCAGGGGCCGATCTCGCCCTTGACGCTGTAGCCGAGCGCCTCAAGGAAGCGCTTCACGGGTTCATAAAGAGCGGTTTCCACGGTCACCTCGCCACCCGCGCCTAGCATGATTCCGGCGCGGACCGGGAGGTTTTTGCGGTGGCTGGCTACGCCGCCGTCTCTTAAATCGTGCGATTCCAGCCGGTTAGCAGCTTCTCGGCCAGCCGCACGATCAGCTCGAACAGGAAGGCGACGGCGGCGATGACGAGGATGCCGGCGATCACCACATCGGTGGCGAGGAAGTTGGCGGCGGACTGGATCATGAAGCCGACGCCGCGCGTGGCCGCCACAAGTTCGGCAGCGACGAGGGTGGACCAGCCGGCGCCGAGGGCGATGCGGGTGCCGGTGAGGATGGAGGGGAGCGTCGAGGGTACAACCACAAGGCGCAGGACCTGGCCCGGCGTGGCGCCGAGCGCGCGGGCGACGTTGATCCGGTGGCGATCCACCGAGCGCACGCCAGCCGCCGTGGCGATGATGACCGGCGGCAGCATGGCGAGGCCGATCACCAGCACCTTGGCCGCCTCGCCGATGCCGGCCCAGATGATGACCAGCGGCAGATAGGCGAGCGGGGGGATGGGGCGAAGGAATTCGACGATGGGATCGAGGATGCCGCGGCCCAGCGTCGAGAGCCCGATGGCGAGGCCGGCGGGCACGCCGATCACCAATGCGCAGGCCAAGGCGGCGAAGACGCGCAGCAGGCTCGCGCCCAGATGCTGGGCCAGCGTCGCGTCGACAAAGCCTTCATTGACAAGGCGGACAAGCCGCTCCGCCACGGTCAGCGGCGAGGGCAGGAACAGCGCGGGGACGAGGTTGAAGCCGGTGGCGAGCGCCCACAGCGCGACGAAGCCGATAAGGGTGGCCAGCGAGATGGCGACGCGCGGGGGAATGGCGCGCAGCGTCAGGGCCGGGCGCGTGGCGGCCTCGTCCGCCCCGTAGGGCACGCCCTCCGAGGGAAGCAGCAGCGGCAGCGCGATGTCGGGGACCGGCACGGGGCTGATCAGGCGGGCCTGCGGTGCGGTCATGACGGCGCTCTCGAGAAGATCACCCCGCGCAGCCGGTCGCGCGCCGCGGTGAATTCAGCCAATGATTTGACTTTGCTGCCGATTTCCAGCGCCTGGCGGGCGAAGGGGATCGCCTCGTCCAGCACGATGCGGCCCGGCTGGCCGGCGAGAACCACCAGCCGCGTGCCGAGATAGAGCGCCTCGTCGAGGCTGTGGGTGACGAAGACGATGGTCTTTCCCGTCCGCTGCCAGACTTCCAGGACGAGGTCCTGCATCTGCTCGCGGGTCAGCGCGTCGAGGGCGCCAAGCGGTTCATCCATCAGGAGAATATCGGGATCGGCGATGAGCGCGCGGGCGAGGCTGACACGCTGGCGCTGGCCGCCGGAGAGCTGCCACGTCGCATGGTCGCCCTTGCCGTTGAGCCCGACCAGAGCCAGCGCCTCTTCCGCCCGATTGTGCCGTTCCTTCAAGGGGATGGAGCGCAGGCGCAGGCCGAAGGCGACGTTGTCGCGGGCGTTCAGCCAGGGATAGAGCGCGTCGGTCTGCAGCACCACGCCGCGATCGGCGCCGGGGCCGGTGATGCGCCGCTGGTCGACCCAGATCTCGCCCTCGGTCGGCGGCGCGAAGCCGGCGATCGCGTTGAGAAGCGTGGATTTTCCGCAGCCGGAGGCGCCGAGCAGCACCACGAGTTCACCGGCGGCGACCGCGAGGTCGATGCCGCCGAGCACCTGCGTCTCACCACCCTGTGGTTGTGGAAAACGGACGCCGAGACGGTGGATGGTCAGTTTCATGAGGTGACCAGTCAGGCCGATGTGGCCGGTGTGTGCCAAAAGAAAAGGGCCCGACATCGGCACCTTGGTAGGGGCAGATGCCGGGCCTTAAGTTCGTCGCGGGTCTCACCAACCACGACGCTCGGGAAAGGGAGGATCAGCCGGGAGGAGGCGGATCAGCCGAGGCAGGTGCCGGCGCACGGCCGGCGGGGATCAATCGGGCACGCTCAGTTGAGCTTGGCGGCCTGCTCGGCCGGCACGCGGCTGACATAGGGGCCGTAATCCTTGAGCACGGCGTCGATGCGGCCCTGCTCCTTCAGGAAGGCGGCGGTCTGGGTGACCGCCTCGACCGTGCCGCCACCGAGAAGGCCCTCGGAGAGCTGGTCGGCCAGCAGCGGGAACTTGTTGCCCTTGAGCAGCTCGGGGATTTCCTCGGGCTTGGCGCCGGTCAGCTTGGCGATGGCGGCGACCTGCGGGGAACCCACGGTCCAGCTCGCGCCGTTCTTGGCGTAGTCGGCGTAGGAATCGGCGGTCACCTTGACGAACTGGGCGACGATTTCCGGGTGCGCCTTGGCGAAGTCCTTGCGCACGATCCAGGCGTCGAAGGTCGGGGCGCCCCACTTGGCGACCTCGGCCGAGGAGGTGAAGACCTTGCCGGTCTCCTTGATCTTGCCAAGCGCCGGATCCCAGACATAGGCGGCGTCGATGTCGCCACGGGTGAAGGCGGCGGCGATCTCCGGCGGGCGCAGGTTCAGGATCTCGACGCTCTTGGGATCGACGCCCCAATGCTTGAAGGCGGCGAGCAGCGAGTAATGCGTGGTCGAGACGAAGGGCACGGCGACCTTCTTGCCCTTGAAGTCGGCGGGCTTCTCGATGCCGGCGCCGTTGCGCACCACCAGAGCCTCGGCGTCGCCGAGCAGCGCGGCGACATAGATGGTCTCGATCGGCACTTCGCGGCTGGCGGCGGCGGCGAGCGGGGAAGACCCGACATAGCCGATCTGGATGGCGCCGGAGGCGATGGCGGCGATCACGTCGGCGCCCGAGTCGAATTTGCGCCAGTCGATGCTGGACTTGGTGGCGGTCTCATAGGCGCCGCCGGCCTGGGCAACCTTCGCCGGGTCGGCGCCGGTCTGGTAGCCAATGGTGACGTCGGCAGCGAAGGCGGGGGCGACGAAGGCGGGCGCGGCGATCAGCAGGCCGAGCGCGGCCGTGGCGGCGAAGACGCCGCGGCGGGACAGACGGGACATAGGGTTCATCCACTCAGGCAGGATCGGGTGGCGCGCGGCTTGAGGCGACGCCAGCAACCAGATCGGGACAGGAAAAAGGGGGCCGGACCGCGCGCTGCGCACAGGGGGCCGTGATGGAAGGGCGGCTCAGCCGCGTCGACAGATCCAGGTCATGAAACGCGCTCCCCCGAGAGCGACATCAAAAAATACCGTGGCAACCAAGAGCGGCGGGCCGCGAAGGCGTCGCGCCGGTCTCATCCGCCGCTGATGACCAGTTGAGCAGAGCGCGCCGGCAGCGTCAACATAAATCTACTAAAATAGTAGAGTTATTTCGCCCCCACCCGGCGTGCGGTGGCCGGCGCCGCTATGGACGCCTCAAGGGATGGCTCGCGAGACGTGGTTGCGCGGTCGCGCACGGCCGGTTCGCCGAGCGCCTGCGCCACCGCGCCGGCGATGCGGATGGCGTGGTTGGTCACATCCGGCAGGCCCATCAGCTCGCCGATCGTGCCGCGCGCCAGCGGGCCGGCGACCAGCAGCGTGCCGCGCGCCGTGCCCTCCGTGCCGATGGCCGCGCCCTCCAGCGTCACGTCGATGCCGAGCCGCAGCGGGTCCGGACGGGCGAGGCCATGGGCCTCAAGGGCGGCCAGCGCCGGGTTGGAGGCGAAGACCGAGCCATGCGCCGGGCCGGTGGCGACGATCACCGCGTCGAAGGCCCTTTCCTCGCGGCCGCCGCGGCGGCGCTCGCGCAGGCTGGCGCGGATCGTGTCGCCGTCCCGCGTGATGGCCTTGAGCGAGGCGGGGCGGATGGCAAGCGTGCCGTCGGCGATGCGCCGGTCCAGCACCTGTTCCACCTGCGGGGCAATGCGGAAGCGGTGGACGTCCCAGAACGGGCGCAGATGGCGCAGAAGGCGCGCCCGCTCAGGCAGCGGCAAGGCGCGCCAGATCGCGCTGCCCTGCAGGCGCACCTGATCGAGCACGCAGTGCCAGCTCTTACCGGCCTCTACGGCCTCGCTCACCGTCGCGCGGATGCGGCGCACCAGGTCGCCGGCGGTGCGGATGGGCGGGCTGGTGAAATCGCCGAACGGGTCGTGCAGCGCGGCGGGGTGGCCGCGCGAGCGCAGGCCGCGGCGGGAGATGGCGAGGATCTCGCCGTGATGGCCGCGCGCCTCAAGGCTCGCCACGATGTCGGCCATGGTGAGGCCGGTGCCGACGATCAGCACGCGGTCGGTCGCGCGGATCGCGTCGAAGGCGCCGTCCTGCCAGGGGTCGCGCACATAGCGCGGATGGCCGGCCAGCGCCTCTTCGACCGCGCGCGGCGCGGCGGGCGCGGCATGGGCCACCGCTAGCACGACGATGCCAGCGCGGATGCGCGTGCCGTCCGAGGCGGTGATGAGATAGGTCGCGCCGTCGGGCGCGATATCCTCGGCGCGGGCCTGCACATGGCGCACGCGCGCGCCCAGCGCGGCGATGGCCTCAGCGACATAGGCGCCGAACACCGCGCGGGACGGGAAATTGCGCGTGTCGATGCGGGCGGTGGGGTCCGCCTCCAGCGCGCCGGAGGCTTCCAGCCAGTCGTTGAAATGGTCAGGCGCGTCGGGGATCAGCGACATGCGCGTCGCCGGCACGTTGATGCGGTGCTGCGGGTCGGCGGCGCTATAGGCGAGGCCGCGCCCGATGACCGCGCGCGGCTCGACGATGACGATTTCCGCGAGGTCCGGCCGCTGGCGCAGCAGGTGCCAGGCGACAGCGGCGCCGGAAAAGCCGCCGCCGATGATCGCCACGGGCGTCTCGATCACGCGCGGCGCGCCGACCGGCCCGGCGTCAGCCGCCGGGCGGAGGGGCTGGGCGCCCGGCGCGGGGGCGCTCACGACTGCGCCGCACGCACCGGCGGGCGGTAGTCATTGGCGATGGTCTCGCCGAAGGGGCCGGTGTTCACCTTGCCGCTCGCCTGCGCAATGGAGTGGTTGAGCTTGAGGCGCGGCAGAACCAGCTCGGCCACGCGGTAGGCTTCCTCCAGATGGGGGTAACCCGAGAAGATGAAGCTGTCGATGCCGAGATCGGCATATTCGCGGATGCGCTGGGCGACCGTCTCGCCCGAGCCGACCAGCGCCGTGCCGGCGCCGCCGCGCACCAGGCCGACGCCGGCCCACAGGTTCGGGCTCACTTCCAGCTTGTCGCGCCGGCCGCCATGCAGGGCGGACATGCGGGCCTGGCCGACCGAATCGAGGCGCGAGAACACCTTCTGCGCGGCGGCGATGGTATCGTCGTCGAGATAGCGGATGAGGTCTTCCGCCGCTTCCCACGCCTTGGCGTCGGTCTCGCGGGCGATGACATGCAGGCGGATGCCGAAGGAAACCTTGCGGCCCTCGGCCTCGGCGAGCTTGCGCACCTCCTTGATCTTGGCCTCGACCGCCGCCGGCGGCTCGCCCCAGGTCAGGTACTTGTCGACATGCTCGGCCGCCACCTTGTTGGCGGAGGCGGAGGAGCCGCCGAAATACAGCGCCGGACCGTCCGCCTGCTGCGGCGGGAACAGCAGATGGCCGTCCTCGACCTTGATGTGCTTGCCGTAATAGGTCACGCGCTCGCCGGCCAGCAGGCGGCGATAGACGGTAAGGAACTCGTCGGTGACCTCGTAGCGTTCGTCATGGTTGAGGAAGATGCCGTCGCCGGCATTCTCCACCGGGTCGCCGCCGGTGACGATGTTGATGAGCAGGCGCCCGTTGGAGATGCGGTCGAGCGTCGCCGTCATGCGGGCATAAAGGGTCGGCGAGGCAAGGCCCGGCCGCACCGCCACGAGGTAGCGCAGGTTCTTGGTGACCGGGGCCAGCGCCGAGGCGACCAGCCAGCTGTCCTCGCAGCTCTTTCCCGTCGGGATCAGCACGCCGTAATAGCCCAGCCGGTCGGCGGCCTGCGCGACCTGGCGGAGATAGTCGATATCGACCTCCCGCGCGCCGAGGCCGGTGCCGAGATAGCGCCCGTCGCCATGGGTGGGCAGGAACCACAGGACGTTGAGGCCGTCGCTGGAAGGGGCGGGGTGAGACATGATGGTTTTTTTCCTATTCTGCGGCGGCCGGCAGCGCCGCGTGACGGCGCGTCGGTCCCAAAACACTGAGGATCTGGCGCTTCAGCGCCTCGACATCGGGGGAGCCGGGCTGGCGCGGGCGCGCCAGTGCGACATTCACGATCGCGGCGATGCGGCCGGGGTGAGGCTGCATGACGACGATGCGGTCGGCGAGGGTCAGCGCCTCGTCAATGTCGTGGGTGACCAGCACCAAGGTCGGGCGGGTGTCCTCCCACAGGGCAAGCAGATGCTCCTGTAGGTCGGCGCGGGTGAAGGCGTCGAGCGCGGAGAACGGCTCGTCGAGCAGCAGCACGCGGGGGCGGGTGACCAGCGCCCGGGCGAGCGCGACGCGCTGCGCCTGCCCGCCGGAGAGCTCGCGCGGCCAGCGCTTGCCGTGGCCGGGCAGGCCGATGCGCTCCAGCGCCGCCGCCACCCGCGCGTCCCGCTCGGCGCGCGGCAGATGGGCGAGGCCGAAGCCGATATTCTGCGCGACGGTGAGCCAGGCCAGCAGGCGCGGCTCCTGGAACACGATGCCGACCGCCGGGTGCGGGGCGGTGATGGTCTCGCCATCGACCTCGACGCGCCCGGCGCTCGGCCGGTCCAGCCCGGCGATGAGGCGCAGCAGCGTGCTCTTGCCGCAGCCCGAGCCGCCGACAATCGCGAGGATCTCGCCCGCCTCCACGCTGAGGGTCAGCTGGGCGAGGGCCTGCGTGCCGGTCGGGTAGGTCGTGTTCGGGTAGGTCTTGGCGATGTGATCGAGGCGCAGCATGGCGTCAGCCCTCGCCTTGCGCGGCGCGCTGGGCGGTGTCTTCCCAGCGCAGCAGCGGCGCGGTGGCGGCGACCAGTGCGGCGTCGGTCAGCTTGCCGAGAATGGCGAAGACGACGATGGCGGCAACGATCTGCTGGGGCTTGCCGAGCTGCTGGCCGTCGACCAGCAGATAGCCGAGCCCTTCGGAGGCACCCATGAACTCGGCGGCGACAACGAACATCCAGCCGAGCCCGAGACCCGAGCGCAGCGCCACAATGTAATGCGGCGGCACGGCGGGCAGCAGGATGCGGCGGGCGAGCTGGAGGCGGGTCAGGCGGAAGCTGCGGCCGACCTCGATGATCTTGCGGTCGACCGAGAGAATGGCGCCGAGCGTGCCGAGATAGACCGGGAAGGCGACGCCCACCGCGATCAGCGTGACCTTGGAGGCCTCGAAAATGCCGAGCCACAGGATGAACAGCGGCACCCAGGCGATGGACGGAATGGCGCGCAGGCCCTGAAGCGTGGGGTCGAGCAGCGCGCGGGCAAGCCCCGAGGCCCCGGCCAGCGCGCCGAGCAGGGTGCCGGCGGCGACACCCAGCGCGAAACCGGCGGCGACGCGGGCCAGCGTGGCGCGAATGTGGAGGCCGAGATCACCATTGCGGGCCAGCTCGGCGAGCGTGGCGAGGATGGTGCTGGGGGCCGGCAGCAGCCGCCCCTGCGCGAGGCCGAAGCGGACGGCGAGCTCCCACGCCAGCGCGGCGCCGAGCGGCAGGACGAGACCCAGCAGCGCCCGCTGCCAGCCCCGCAAGCCGCCCGCGCCCCGCCGCGTCGCCCCGGTGGGGGCGGCGAGGGGAGTCTCGATGATGCCGTCCGCCGCGCTCATGTCAGGATCCCGGCGGCAGGTAGCGGGAATCGATCAGCACATTCACCGTGGCGGGCACGTCGACGGTCGCGGCGACGACGCCGGCGTCCTGCAGCGCCTTGCCGGCGGCGATGATGGTGTCCTTCTGCGCGTCGCCGATCGGGCCATAGGTGAGGCCCGTGCGCTCGAGCTGGCGGGCGATGACCGGGGCGGGGAGCTTGGTCGCGCCTTCCAGCAGCACCGCCAGCTCCTTCGGGTTCTCGACCGCCCATTTGCGCGCCTTCTCATAGGCGGCGAGCACGCGCTTGACGATCTCCGGGTTCTCCTGCGCGAAGGCCTCGCGCACATTCAGCACGCCCCAGCTATTGGCGGCCGGATCGCGGAAGAACAGCACCGCGCCGTCTTCCAGCTCGGCCGAGGCCATGATTGGGTCGAGCCCGGCCCAGGCATCGACATCGCCGCGGGTCAGCGCGAGGCGGCCATCGGCGTGCTGGAGCAGCACGAAGCGTACATCCTTGTCGGTCAGGCCGTTGGCGGCCAAAGCGCGGATGAGGAAGATGTGCGGGTCGGTGCCGCGCGTGACGGCGACGCTCTTGCCCTTGAGGTCGGACACCTTGGTGATGCCGCTGTCCTTGCGCGTCACCAGCGCGGTCCATTCGGGCCGCGAATAGACATAGATCGACTTGATCGGGTTGCCGTTGATGCGCCCGACCAGCGCCGCCGCACCGGCGGTGGAGCCGAAGTCGAGCGAACCGGCATTGAGGAATTCCAGCGCCTTGTTGGAGCCGGCGGACTGCACCCAGCGAATGGCGATGCCGTCCTTGGCGAATTCCTCCTCGAGGAACTTCTTGTCCTTCAGCACGATCGACACCGGGCTGTAGGTCGCCCAGTCGACGCGGATCTCGGTGGGCGGGGCGGCCAGCGCCGGCGCGCCGGCGAGACCGGCCAGCGCCAGGGCGGCACCCGCGAGGGCGGCGAAGGAGCGCCGGGTGATGGCGAGGGACATGAGCGGCTCCGATTACAAGGTATATAAATTCGATAGACTAATGGCCCCGACCGTGCAAGACCTATGTCAACCACGAGCCGCTGTGACGGCCGCGGCCCCGCCGCCCGGCGCGAGGCCGCCCCGCTCACAGGGTGCAGCGACTGAGGAAGGTGCGCATGAGCACGCAGCATTTGAGCCCGCAGAATTCCGGCCTGCCGACGGCCCCCGTGTCCCACCGCCCGCTGAAGATCGTCGGCCTGAGCGGCGGTCTGTCCTCACCCTCGCGAACCCTCGCGCTGGTGCAGCATGCGCTGGGGCGCATTGCCGGCGGCGCCGAGGCGGCGGGGCTTTCGACCACCACCCAGCTCGTCGACATCGCGGCGCTGGAGGGCATCGGGGCGCTGCGCACGCGCCCGGCGCCGGATGATGTGGAGGCGGCGTTCCAGACGGTGGAGGGGGCGGATTTCCTCGTTGTCGGCTCGCCGGTCTACAAGGGGTCTTATTCCGGCCTGTTCAAGCATTTCGTCGATTTCCTCGACTATCGCGGGCTGATCGGCCTGCCGGTCGCGCTGCTCGCCACCGGCGGCAGCGAACGCCACGCGTTGGTGATCGAGCATCAGCTGCGCCCGCTCTTCGCCTTCTTCCAGGCCCACCCGCTGGGCACCGGCGCCTTCTTCACCGAACGCGATTTCGCCGAGGGTGTTGTCACGCCGGGAGCCGCCGAGCAGCGTTTCGATCGGCTGGTCGAGGAGGCCGTCCATGCCCTCGCGGCGCGTCACAAGGCGCATCACGGCGCGCTCGGAAAGGCCGCCTGATGTCGCTGGTGGAACGTTCGACCCGCCCGCGCACCGCCGGTTTCGGCACGAAGAGCAGCGCCGCCCGAACCGTCGCGCCGGGCAGCTCCCGCGCGCGTCTGCTGCGCCTTGAAGCCCGGCTGGCCGGATGGCTTCTGCCGGCGCTGCTGGTCGCGGCCTGGGAAGTGCTGGCGCGCTGGGGCTACATCGCGCCGAACGTGCTGCCCGCGCCCTCCGCCATTGCGCTGGCCGGCTGGCAGGCGCTGAAATCGGGCGAGCTTGTCCACCACATGGCGGTCAGCACCGCCCGCGCGTTGACCGGGCTTCTGGTCGGCGGGCTGATCGGGCTCGTCTTCGGCATCGCCAACGGCCTGTCCAGCCTGTCGCGCCGCTACACAGACACCACGCTGCAAATGGTGCGCAACGTGCCGCACCTGGCGCTCATCCCGCTGGTCATCCTGTGGTTCGGCATTGACGAGGAGGCCAAGCTCTTCCTCGTCGCGCTCGGCGTGTTCTTCCCGATCTACATCAACACGCTGCATGGCGTGCGCACGGTCGATCCGCAGCTCATCGAGATGGGCCGGGTCTATGGCATGGGCCCCGCCACGCTGTTCTGGAAGGTGATCCTGCCGGGCGCGCTGCCCTCCATCTTCGTCGGCCTGCGCTTCGCGCTCGGCATCATGTGGCTGACGCTGATCGTCGCCGAGACCATCGCGGCCTCGTCCGGCCTCGGCTACATGGCGATGCAGGCGCGCGAATTCCTGCTGGTGGATGTCGTGGTGCTGGCCATCCTCATCTACGCCCTGCTCGGCAAGCTGGCGGATGTGCTGACTGGCGCGCTCGAGCACCTGTGCCTGCAATGGCACCCCGCCTTCCACACGCCGAAGAGCTGACGGGAGCGCCCCTCATGACCGCTGCCCCCGTCTCCGTTGTCGCGCCCGTCGCGCGCGCCACTTCTGCTGCCACTCCGTCGACGGAAGCGGCATCGTCCCTTCCCCCGCATGGGCTCGGCGTGCATGTCGAGCGCCTGTCGCGCCGCTTCGGCGAGAAACGGGTGCTGGAGCGGCTGGATCTCAGCATTCCCGCCGGCCAGTTCGTCGCCGTCATCGGCAAGAGCGGCTGCGGCAAGTCCACTTTGCTGCGGCTCATTGGCGGGCTGGACGAGCCCTCGAGCGGCGGCATCTCCTTTGAGGGCGATGCCGACCGCGAGGCGATCCGCCTGATGTTCCAGGAGCCGCGCCTGCTGCCCTGGCAGCGCGTGGGCGCCAATGTCGAGGTCGGTCTGCCCCAGCGCACGCCGGCCGCCGAGCGGGACAAGCTCGCCCGCGCCATCCTCAGTGAGGTCGGCCTTGCCGACCGGGCGGGCGAATGGCCGGCGGTGCTGTCGGGCGGGCAGAAGCAGCGCGTGGCGCTCGCCCGCGCGCTGGCCTCCCGTCCGCGCCTGCTGGCGCTGGATGAGCCGCTCGGCGCGCTCGACGCGCTGACCCGCATCGAGATGCAGGGGCTGATCGAGCGCATCTGGCTGGAGCAGCGCTTCACCGCGATCCTCGTCACCCATGACGTCGCCGAGGCGCTGGCGCTGGCCGACCGGGTGATCCTGATCGACCAGGGGCGCATCACCTTCGATCTCGACGTGCCGCTGCCGCGCCCGCGCCGGCGTGGCTCGGCCGAACTCGCGGCGCTGGAAGAGCGCCTCCTCTCCCATCTGTTTGCCGGCTGACAAAGGACACTCCATGACCCGTTTGACCCGTCGTACCGTGCTGGCCGGCGCCGCCGGCCTTGCCGCCACCTTCTCCGCCCCCGCGCTGCGCCCGGCGCGTGCCGCCGGCGAGGTGCGCGTTGGCTTCCAGAAATACGGCACGCTGGTGCTGTTGAAGGGCCGCGGCATCCTCGAGAAGAAGCTGGAGCCGCTCGGCATCACCGTGAAATGGGCGGAGTTCGCCGCCGGGCCGCAGCTTCTGGAGGCGCTGAACGCCGGCGCCATCGACATCGGCCAGACCGGCGAGGCGCCGCCGATCTTCGCGCAGGCGGCGAGCGACAATCTCGTCTATCTCGCCAATGAGCCGCCGGCCCCGAAGGGCGAGGCGATCCTTGTGCCGAAGGACAGCCCGATCACCTCGGTGGCGGAGCTCAAGGGCAAGACGGTCGGCCTCAACAAGGGCTCGAACGTGCATTTCCTGCTGGTGAAGGCGCTGGAGAAGGCCGGCGTGCCCTATTCGGCCATCACCACCAAGTTCCTGCCGCCGGCCGATGCGCGCGCCGCCTTCGAGAAGGGCGCGATCGACGCCTGGGCGATCTGGGATCCGTTCCAGGCCGCCGCCGAGGTGTCGATCAAGGCGCGCACCCTCACCACCGCCGAGGGGATCGTGCCGAACTACCAGTTCTATCTCGGCGCCCGCAGCTTCGCGCAGGCGAACCCCAAGGTGATCGCGACGCTGATCGACGCCATCCGCGAGATCGATGACTGGATCCAGAAGGACCCGGCGGCGGCGGTGGCGGAACTCGCGCCGTCCACCGGCATTCCCGCGCCGATCCTGTCCGTCGCCGTGGGCCGGCAGAGCTTCGGCGTCGCGCCGCTGACCGACAAGGTGATCGCCGACCAGCAGCTCGTGGCCGACACCTTCTTCGAGCTCGGCCTGCTGCCGAAGAAGATCGTGGTGGCCGACGCGGTGATCCGTACCGGCGGCTGAGCCGGGCTTACTGGACCGGCGGGGCGGCGTCCGTCGCCCCGTCGCTCGCCGCCTCGCCCTCGGCGGCGGGTTTGGCCGTCTCGGTGGAGGCGGTGCGGATCAGCGAGGCGAGCAGGCGCTTGCGCTTGGCCTCGTAGTAATAGCCCTTGGAATAGAGCACCACGGCGCGCGTCTCGTCGCGCCCGGCGGTGCGGTAGGCGTTGGCGAGATAGGCCACCGCATAGGTCATGTTGGTGTCGGCATCGAGCAGGTCTTTCGGCTCGCCGCGAAAGCCGAGGGCGCGGGCGGTGTCGACGCGGATCTGCATCAGCCCCCAATAGGGCCCGTTGCGCCGGGTCGGCTCGAACTTGCTCTCGCGCCACGCCACACGGCGCACCAGCCAGGTCGGCACATCGTAGCGCGCCGCGTGCCGCTCGATCAGCGCCTCGATATGCGGGGGCGCGCGGTCGGCCGTGGCGCGGGTCGCGGCAGGCTCCGGCGTGTCGTCGATCGGGCGGGCGGCGTCTTCCTGTTCCGCTCCGGCCGGCTCGTCCTCGGGCGCGGCTTCGGCTTCCGGCGCGGCTTCGGTCTTGGGCGGGCGCAGCAGGGTCATGC
Organism: Ancylobacter sp. WKF20; assembly: GCF_029760895.1. Classification (NCBI taxonomy): domain Bacteria; kingdom Pseudomonadati; phylum Pseudomonadota; class Alphaproteobacteria; order Hyphomicrobiales; family Xanthobacteraceae; genus Ancylobacter; species Ancylobacter sp. WKF20. Next base: position 3,282,391 of record NZ_CP121679.1, on the reverse strand, counting down.
CGGCGGCGGGCGGCGGCGGGGCGAAGGCGAGAGATTCGGTGGTCGGGGGTTCACTCGCCTCAGGCTCGGCGGCGCGCGGCGGCGGCAGGGGCGCGATGGAGGCGAGAACGATGCGCTTCTCCGCCAGGCGCTTGGGCGGCAGCGGCACCACGGCGAGCACGGGTGCCGGCGTCGCCACAATGGCGGCCGCCATGGCGGGGGCGGGAGCGGCTGCCATCGCCGCTGCCGGCGCTGCCGACTTCTGGAAATGGGTGGCGGTGCCCGGCGCGGGCGGGCGGGCGACGAAATGCTCGGTCGGCAGGCTTGCGGCGGGAGGCTCGACGAGCCAGTCGCCATAGGACGGGGCGACCATGGCCGGGCCAGCGCCGGGAACCAGCAGCGCCAGCGTCACCGTGTTGCCCGCGGGAGCGACGAGCGGGCCGCCGGTGCCCTGGTTTGGGCGCGAATCGGTTGCCCCTGCGGTGCCGGGCACCGTGGCGACAAGGCCGGCGGCCGCGAGCGCGACGGCGGTGAGCACAGGGGACCGTCCGCCGGTCCGCCGATATGTCGTTCGCTGTTTCACGCGTGCTGACTAGCACAGTTCGCCGCGTGTCGAAACGTTGCCGCCATGCCGCAGGGTCACCCGCGGCTCCCGACGGGTCAGATGTGGTACATCAGGTCGATGTCGGCATTGTCGGAAAAGGCCAGCATGTCCTTGAGCGACATGCGGTCGAGAATGTCCGACATGGCATCGCGCACCTTGGTCATGGTGATGCGCACGGCGCAGGTGCCGAGGTCGCGGCAGTCCTGGCACGGCACATAGGCGCTCTTGCTGGCGCAGCCGATCGGCGCCAGCGGGCCATCCAGCACGCGGATGATGTGGCCGACGCGGATATCGGTGATGGAGCGTGAGAGCGCATAGCCGCCGCCCGGCCCCTTGCGGGAGCGCAGCATGCCGGCATTGCGCAGGTCGAGCAGGATGGCGTCGAGAAACTTCTTCGGGATGTTGTTCGCCGTGGCGATCTCCTGCCCGAGCGAACTCTTCCCTTCCGGTTGACGGGCAAGGTACAGCATCGCCTTGAGGCCATACTTGCCCCTGTTGGTCAGCATGTGCGGTCGGTCCTAGGCCGATGATGGGAAGGCTCCGCCAATGTGGGGGCCCCGTTCATCATGTGCCAGTCTCGCGGCGCCCAATCAACTGGCCATCCCCGTATAATATATCGCCCATGAGGTTTCCTACCGACCCGGCGCGCCCTCGACGGGTTGTGTCCCCCGGCGCATGATCAACCGGCGCGCGCGTCCTCGCCGCCGGGGCGGGGCGCCGCGCGCGGGGAGCGCGGCCATGCAGCCGGCAAGCACCGACCGTCAGGGCCGGATACGCACGCTATTGCTCGCCCTCGCGGCGGGCGGGCTCGTCCTCGGCCTCGCCCTCCATGTCGGTGGGCTGCCAGCCGGCGCGACCCTCATCTGGCGGCTCGGCGTGCTGCCGGTGCTGGCGGGGCTGGTGGTGGAGATCATCGGCAGCCTGCGGCGCGGCGAGGTGGGGCTCGATATCGTCGCCGCCCTCGCCATGGGTGCCGCGCTGGTGGCGGGGGAAACGCTCGCCGCCGCCGTGGTCGCGCTGATGTATTCCGGCGGCAGCTTTCTGGAGAGCTTCGCCGAGGGCCGGGCTCGCCGGGAGATGCACGCTCTGCTCGCCCGCGTGCCGCGCACCGCGACGCGTTATGGCGCGGGCGGGCTCACCGAGGTGCCGCTCGACGCCATCGCCCCCGGCGACCGGCTGCTGATCCGCCAGGGCGATGTCGTGCCGGTGGACGGCACGGTGGCGACGCCTTCCGCCTTTCTCGACACCGCCGCGCTCACCGGCGAGTCGCTGCCCCAGCGGCTGGCGCGCGGCGCCGAGGCGCTGAGCGGGGCGACCAATGCGGGCGAAGCCTTCGATCTCCTCGCCACGCGGCGGGCGCAGGAGAGCACCTATGCCGGCATCGTCCGGCTGGTCGAGCAGGCGCAGCGCTCCAAGGCACCGATGGCCCGGCTCGCCGACCGCTGGTCGCTCGGCTTCCTCGCCGTCACGGTCGCGCTGGCGACGGCGGCCTATGCCGCGACCGGCGACCCGATCCGCGCCGTGGCCGTGCTGGTGGTGGCGACGCCCTGCCCGCTCATCCTCGCCGTGCCGGTGGCGCTGGTCGCCGGCCTGTCGCGCGCCGCGCAGTTCGGCGTGCTCATCAAGGGCGGCGCGCCGCTGGAAGCGATGGCGCGCGTGCGCACGCTCATCCTCGACAAGACCGGCACGCTCACGCAGGGCCGGCCGGAGATCGTCACCCTCGCCCCGGTGGCTGGCGGGGCGGGCGACGAGATGCTGCGCCTCGCCGCCGGGCTGGAACAGGCCTCGCAGCACCCGATGGCGCGGGCGCTGGTGGCGAGCGCGCGGGCGCGCGATCTCACCCTCGCTTTGCCCGAGGCGGTGGAGGAACAGCCGGGCGAGGGGCTTGCCGGCACGGTGGAGGGGCGAGGCGTCGCGGTGGGCGGGCCTGCCTATATCGCCGCGCGCCTCGCCACCACGCTGCCCGCCCCGCCATCGCACATGGCGGGTTCCGTGCTCGTCGCCATCGCGCTCGACGGGGCGCTGGCCGGGTACATCATCATGGCCGATCCGCTGCGGGAGGGCGTCGGCACCGTGCTGGCGGGGCTGCGGGAGCAGGGGATCGCCCGCCTGCTGCTGGCGACCGGCGACCGGGCCGAGGTCACCGCGCGCATCGCCGGCGGGCTTGGGCTCGACGCCCTGCACAGCGGGCTCACCCCGGACCAGAAGGTCGCGCTGGTGCGCGCCGAGCGCCGGCATGGCCCGGTGATGATGGTCGGCGACGGGGTGAACGACGCCCCGGCACTCGCGGCGGCCGATGTCGGCGTCGCCATGGGCGCGCGCGGCGCCGCCGCCAGCGCCGAGGCCGCCGATGTCGTGCTGCTGGTCGACCGCATCGACCCGCTGGTGGCGGGCCTTGCCATCGCGCGCGGGGCGCGCGCCATCGCGCTGCAGAGCGTGGCGGTAGGCATTGGCCTGTCGGTGCTCGGCATGGTGGCGGCGGCGTTCGGCTATCTCGCCCCGGTGCAGGGCGCGCTGCTGCAGGAGGCGATCGACGTCGCCGTCATCCTCAACGCGCTGCGGGCGCTGCGTCTGATGCCGCCCGGTGGGGCGGGCCGGGTGACACCGCCGACAGATGTTCGACAGGTTGGCCCCGTTACGCCGGGATAGAACCAGCCGACAGGGGAGGGCCGGGTGCCGGACCGTGCTGAAACCATGGGCGTCCATCGCCGTGCCGCGCGACACCTCGCTTTCGCCCGACGCCTTATCCGTCAGGCCGGCGTCTGTTTCACCCCGCTCTGCCTTATCAACGGCGCCGCCGCGGCCTGCGTCGCCATCACCAGCCTGTTGGCGCCGGGCGGCTCTGCCGCTCATATCATCGCCGGCGGCATCGGCGCCGCGCTGGTGATCGCCGGCCTGTTCTGGGCGGCCGACCACGCCGGTGGCCGGCCCGGCCTGCGCCTTCCCGCCCTGCCGCTGCTGCTGACCGCGCTGTCGGTGGTCAGCCTCGCCGGCGCGGTGATGAGCGGGGTGCATCTGGCGGTGGCGCCGGAACTGGATGTGGCAAGCGCCGCCACCCTGCATGGCCGCATGGCCCTTCTGGCGCTGCTCTGCGCCCCGCTGGGCCTTGCCGGCGCCGTGCAGCTGCGGCTCGCCCGCCTTCCCGCGTCCGCGCCGACGGTGCCGACTTTGCCCCTCGGTGCGCGATGACGGTGGCGGTCGACATGGAGAGCCTCCACCCGTCCAAGGCTGCCCCCGCGACCGCAATGGCGGAGGCGCGCGCGCCCTTTGCCGCCGCATGGGCGCTCCCGGGGGCGATGCCGGCGCCGGGCCTGCCGGACATTTCCGTGGTCATTCCCGCGCGCGACGAGGCCGGCGCCATCGCGCCGCTGCTGGCCGAGATCGCCGCCGCGCTGGCGGGCGAACATTATGAGATCATCGTGGTGGATGACGGCTCGGCCGACGCCACGGCCGCCGTCATCAGCGAGGTCGCGGCCGTGCAGCCGGAACTGACGCTGCTGCGCCATCGCCGCTCGCATGGGCAGAGCGCGGCCATCCGCTCGGGGGTGGACGCGGCGCTCGGCTGGATCATCGTCACCCTCGACGCCGACGGGCAGAACGACCCGGCCGATATTCCCGCCCTGCTCGCGCTCTACCGCGACGCCGCCCATGGGCCGGATGTGCGCATGGTCGCCGGCCAGCGGCGGCGGCGCAATGACAGCGTCGTCAAGCGCCTGTCCTCGCGCATCGCCAACCGCGTGCGCGGCGCGCTGCTCGGCGACGGCATCGCCGATACCGGCTGCGGGCTCAAGGTGTTCGACCGCGCCACCTATCTGCGGCTTCCCTATTTCGACCACATGCACCGCTTCCTCCCGGCTCTGGTGCAGCGCGAAGGCGGCGTGGTATTGACTCACCCGGTGAACCACCGCCCGCGCTCCGCCGGCCGCTCCAAATACGGCACGTGGAACCGGCTCTGGGTCGGCCTCATCGATCTCGCCGGGGTGATGTGGCTGAAGTCGCGCATGAGCCGGCCGGAGGTGCATTCATGATCGCGGGTCTCTGGCTCGGTATCGGCCTCGTCGGGCAGGCCATGTTCTCGGCGCGCTTCCTCGTCCAGTGGTGGGCGAGCGAGCGCGAGGGGCGCAGCGTCATCCCGCACAGCTTCTGGTATCTGAGCATCGCCGGCTCGCTGAGCCTCGTCGCCTACGCGATCTACCAGCGCGACCCGGTGTTCATCATCGGCCAGGGCGCGGGCCTCGCCATCTACATGCGCAACATCCGCCTGATCCGCCGTCAGAGCCGGGCGCCGGAGGCGCTGGTTGAAAACGCCGCCTGAGGGCTCCGTCCCTCCCCCTGCCAAAAGTGTCGCCGGCCCGCTCGCGCTGGCCCTTGCGCTGTCCTTTGCCACCGTCGCGCTGACGCTGACGCTGCGCGGGGCCTATCCCGTCGACGAGACGCGCTATCTCACCGTCGCCTGGGAGATGTGGAACTCCGGCGACGCGGTGCTGCTGCATCTCAATGGCGAGCCCTACAGCCACAAGCCGCCGCTGCTGTTCTGGCTGATCAACCTCGCCTGGCACGTCACTGGCCCGCAGGAATGGAGCGCCCGGCTGATGCCGGCGCTGTTCCTGCCGCTCAGCGTGCTGGCGACCTACCGGCTCGGCCGCGATCTCGCCGGCCCGGTGTTGGGCGCGCGCGCGGCGCTGATGCTGGCGGGCTTCACGGTCTACGCGGCGCTCGCCGCCTCGGTGATGTTCGACGCCATGCTGACGCTGGCCACCATCACCGCGCTGATCGGCCTGTTGCGCGCCGCGCGTCATCAGGCGGGCGGCTGGGCGGTGTTCGGTGTCTCCCTCGCGTTCGGCCTGCTCGCCAAGGGTCCGGTGATGCTGGTGCATGTGCTGCCGGCCGCGCTGCTCGCCCCGCTCTGGGTCGAGGGCGCGATGAACTGGCGGCGCTGGTATGGGCTGACGGTGGGCACGGCGCTCCTCGCCGGCATTCCCGTGCTCGCCTGGGCGCTGGCGGCGGGTGGTGCGGGCGGCGGGGAATTCGCCGGCACGCTGCTGTGGCACCAGACGGCGGGCCGCATGGTCGAGGCCTTCGCCCATCGCCGGCCGTTCTGGTTCTATCTGCCGCTGCTGCCGCTGCTGCTGTTCCCCTGGTGGTGCGTCTCCGGTTTCTGGAACCGGGCGGCGCTCGCCCCGCTGTGGCGCGAGCGGGCGTGGCGGCTGCCGGTCATCATGGCCGCCGGCACCTTCCTCATCATGTCGGCGATCTCCAGCAAGCAGCTGCATTACCTGCTGCCCGCGCTGCCGGCGGCGGCGCTGATCCTCGCCCGGCTGATCGGCGACGCCCCGCGCCGCAGCGAGACCGGGCCGGCGCTCGCCGTGCTGGTCGCGGGTCTGGCGCTGGTGGTGAGCGCGCTGCTGGCGCCGCGCTACCCGCAGCTTCTGCCGCCGCTGGGGGTGTGGCCGGGGCTGCTGCTGATCGCGCTCGCCGTACCGATCTGGGCGCTGCGCCAGCGGCGCTGGAGCGCCGGGGCCCTGGTGACGGGCGCGCTGCTGCTCGCCGGCTTCCTCGAAGCGGGAATGGGGCGCGTGCCGGCCTTCGATCTCGCGCCGCTGGTCGCCCGGCTTGATACGGCGCGGCCGATCGCGGTGGTCGGCATCTATGAGGGCGAGATCGGCTATCTCGCGCGGCTCACCCGCCCGGTCGACCTGCCGACGCTGGCCGAGCTGCCGGCCTGGCGCGCCGCCCATCCTGATGGTCAGATCATCGCCCGCTTCAAGCCGGGGACGGCGCCGCTCGCCGAGCCGCCGCTCTGGGAGCAGCCCTTCGTCAAGGAACGGCTCGCTGTGTGGCCGGCAAACCCGGCGCGTTGAGCCTCACGCGGCCTCGGTGGCGGGGAAGCGGATGCGGGCCAGCGTGCCGCGCTCCGGCGCCCGGCCGATCTCGAAGCGGGCGCCGTGCAGCTCGCAAATGCGGCGCACGATTTCCAGCCCGATGCCGAGCCCGCCGGCCGGCTTGTAGAAGCCCGGCGCGTCCTCGCGCGTCACGCCGCCAAAGCCGATGCCGTCATCGGCCACCTCGATGCCACCATCGGGCGTGGAGGCGACGCGGATGGCGACGCCGCGCCCGCCATGGCGCACCGCGTTCTCGATGAGGTTGCGCACCGCGTCGCGCAGCAGTGGCGCGTAGCCGGCGACCACCGGATCGGTCGAGGCCTCGAAGCCGATGGAGGCCCCGGCGCCATAGACGAAGGCCGCGGTGGAGCCGACCACTTCCTCCAGCAGGCGGTCGACATGGACTGGGGCGAAGCCGCGCTTGTCCGCCGCCTCCAGCCGCGCCAGCGCGACCATCTGCTCGAGGAAGCGCGAGAGCTCATCCACCTCGTGGAGCGCCTGGCGGGCGCGCGGGTGGTCGATGCGCTCCAGCTCCAGCCGCACCACGGCGAGCGGGGTGCGGATTTCGTGCGCGATGGCCGAGGTGAACAGCTTCTGCCCGGCGACCAGCGCGCGCACCCGTTCATAGGACCGGTTCACCGCCCCGGCGAGCTGGGCGATCTCGCGCGGCATGCCGTCGGTCGGCAGGCCGCTATCGGGCTTCATCGGGTCGAGCTGTTCGGCGGCGAGGGCGGCGGCGCGCACGGGTTTGAGCGCGGTGTGGATGGAATAGAGGCTGGCGCCGAGCACGAAGATCAGCGTCATGCTCATCGGCACCAGCATGTGCTCGGTCACTTCATCCGCGAACACGCCCCAGAGCGCGCCCTGCGGATCGCCGTCGATCGCCACCTCGATAAAGGCATGGTACCCGCCGATCTCCACCGTATGGCCGCCAGCGAAAGTGAGGGGATACCCGTCGCGCAGGATGCGCATCCAGAAGCTCGGCGGGTTGAGATCGAGCGGGAGGAAATGCTCGGTGCAGGATTCGTCACAGTGCGAGAACAGGATGACGCCGGAGGGCGTGCGTACCCGCGCCACATAGCCGGAGCCTTCCACGTCGTAGCGGCTGGCGAGGTCTTCCGGCAGCTCGTAGCGCAGCGCCGAACCGTTGAGCGAGAAGCCCTCGGCCAGCGCCTGCGTCTCGCGCTCCAGCAGCAGGCGGGAGAGATTGTCGGGATCGGCGGCATATTCGGCCACCACCGCCACGAGCTGGGCGAGCATGGCGAGCAGCGTGAACAGCACGATGCGCTGGGCCACCAGCACGCCGAGCGCGCGTCGACCGGTGCGGATATCCGTGCGGCGCGGGGTGGCGCTCAAGCCCTTGCCCGGGCTCATGCCTCGGTCTCGCGCAGCAGATAGCCGACGCCCCGCACCGTCTCGATGGCGATGCCGGCGTCATGGGCGGCGATCTTCTTGCGCAGGCGCGAGAGATGCAGGTCGATGGCGTTGGCGGAGATGTCCTCGTCGAAATCGGAGAGCTTGTGCTCCAGCACGCGCTTGGGCGTGACCTTGCCGAAATCGCGCATGAGGATTTCCAGTACCGCGCGCTCGCGCGGGGTGAGTGGCAGGATCTCCTCGCCGCAGCTCACCTCCAGCCGGGAGAGGTCGAAGCGCAGCCGCCCGGCCTCCAGCACCGGCGCCATGGTCGGCGCCCGGCGCAGCAAGGCGCGGGAGCGGGCGAGCAGTTCGCCATTGTTGAACGGTTTGGTCAGATAGTCGTCGGCGCCGGCATCGAGCCCGGCGATGCGCTCGTCGATCGCGCCCCGCGCGGTCAGCACGAGGACGGGAATGGTGCTGCGCTTGCGGCGGATGGCGCGCAGGAAATCGAGCCCGTCGCCATCGGGCAGGCCAAGGTCGAGCAGCACGAGGTCGTAGGCATTGGTGTCGACGGCGGCCTCGGCCTCTTCCAGCGAGCCCACCGTATCGATCCGCCAGCCGGCCTGGCGGATCGTCTCGCTGACCAGCTCGCGCAGCCGCGGGCTGTCTTCCACCAGGAGGAGCCTCATGGCCGGCTCCCCCTCGCATCGTTCAGGCGCGGCGCTTGCGCCCGGTGATCATCGACAGAACGAGGTTCTCGCGGTGGCGATGGCTCTCGACGAGCGCCGCCAGCGCGTGCAGCAGCGCCAGGACCAGGATGGAATTGGCGAGCCATTCGTGCGTCTCCTCCAGCCAGTCCTCGCCCCAGAAGGCGTCGAGCCCCATCATCCACCCGCTGACGCAGGTGGCGGCGAGCAGGGCCATCAGCGCGAGCATCATCACCGCACCGGCGGGATTATGCCCCAGCATGCGCGGCTCGCGGCCCTTGGCAAGAGCGGAGAGATACCGCCCGAGCCGACGCGGGCCGGGAACGAACTGCGCGAAGCGCGCATAATGCGTGCCGATGAAGCCCCAGATCACCCGCACCACCAGAACCGCGGCCACGACATAGCCGATGATCTGGTGGAGCGCTTCGCCGTCCTCGACGACGAAGAGGTTCAAGAGGCACCCGGCGACCACGGTCCAGTGGAAGATGCGGACCACCGGATCCCACACCACGACCTCGGGCGAGGCCGTGGATGAGGCGCTGGCCGGGCCGCGCGTGGCGGCACCGGCACCGGGGGTGGGGGCGGTCATCAGTCGATCTCGGACTTCACGACCGCGCCGGAGACCGGGTTGAAATAGACCTCGGCCTTCTTGCCGTCCTTGGTGTAGCCGTAGATCTCGTAGCAGCTGCCGGAGACCTTGAAGGTCTTGATCTTCTGATAGCCCATCTCGGCGACCTTCGCCTTCATGGCGTCTTCGGTCATCCACTTGTCCTTGGCTTCGGTCGTGCAGGCCGGGCCGGCATAGGCGGCGATCGGGGCGACGACCGGGGCGATCAGGAAGGCGGCGGTGAGGCTGGCGGCGATAAGGCGCATCGGGGTAAGTCCTCAAGCAACATCGGCGACCTGCCGACGGCGAGAGACTTCGCAGCGTAAACCTGTCGGTGAACTGTCGCCCTCGCCAAGAAATGGGAGCGGCTCGATTGGACGTTTCTGACAGCTTCCCGACAGGAAAAACCCGCGACACATCCCCCGATCAAGTGTCCGGGGGAGACTACGCGTGCGGGGGATGTGGGGGCGGATCGGGCGCGGCGCGGCCTGGCTGGTGATGGCGATCTGCGGCGCCGCCGCGCTCTATGCCGGCGTCACCGTGGCGCAGGGCAATCTTCACGCGGTGATCCCCGGCGAGCTCTACCGCTCCGCCACGCTGTCCGGCCCGCAGCTCGAGGCGACGCTGAGCGGTCTCAACATCCGCACCATCGTCAATCTGCGCGGCGCCTCGCCCGATCAGGGCTGGTATCGCGAGGAGGTGCGCCTCGCCGACGCCCATGGCGCGACGCTGATCGACCTGCCCTGGTCCGCGCGCCGGGAACTGACCGATGCGGAGGTCGCCGATTTCATGGCGCGCCTCAAGGACGCGCCGCGTCCCATCCTCATCCATTGCCGTTCCGGCGCCGACCGCACGGGCCTTGCCGCCGCGCTCTACCTCGCCGCCATCAAGCGTTCGGACGAGGAAACCGCCGAGAGCCAGCTCTCGCTGTGGTTCGGCCATATCGCCCTGCCGTTCACGCCCTTCTACGCCATGGACGAGACATTCGAGCGGCTGGAGCCCAGCCTCGGCTATTTCGACAGCTGATCGCGGGGCGAAGTCTCGGTCGGACGCCGCGTACGCCGGCAGCGCTCGGAGCAGAAGCGCACCGCCTCCCAGTCCCGCGCCCATTTGCGGCGCCAGGCGAAAGGTCGCCCGCAGGCCGCGCAGGGCTTGGTCGGCAGTTCCGCCTTGCGGCGCATCCGGCTCATGGCTGCGCCACTCCGATGCTCACCACGGAATGGTCTCGCCCTGCCAGTCGACAAAGCCGCCGCTTTGCGCGGGGGCGAGCCCGTCAATGACCGCCAGAAGATGCGCCGCCGCCTCCGCCGGTGTCTGCGCCGGGTGGTCGGGCCGGGCGAAGGGCGCGGAGAGCGGGGTCGCGACCGAACCGGGATGCAGCGCGACGCAGATCGCCTCCGGCGCGCGGCGGGCCAGCTCGATCGCGGCGGTGCGGACGAACTGGTTCAGCGCCGCCTTCGCCGCCCGGTAGCCGTACCAGCCGCCGAGCCGGTTGTCGCCGATCGAGCCGACCCGCGCCGACAGGGTGGCGAAGACCGCGCGCCCGCTGCGCGGCAGGGCCGGCAGCAGGTGCTTCATCAAAAGAGCGGGGCCGATGGCGTTGATGGCGAAGCTCTCGGCGAGATGGCCGGCATCGAGCTCGCGCCAGCTCTTTTCCGGCCGGTAGTCTCCCGTGTGCAGCATGCCGGTGGCGTCGATGGCGAGGCGGATCTCGCCGTGCCCGGCGGCATGGGCGACCGCGCGCTCAAGGCTCGCCTCGTCGGTCAGGTCAATCGCGACCGGCGTGCGCCGCCCGAAGGCCAGCACGGCGTCATACCGGCCGGACGACTGGAGCGCCGCCACGAGGGCGGCGCCGATGCCGCCGGTGGCACCGAAGACGACGGCGCAGCTGCGGGGTTCGGTGGTCATCGGGCACCTGCGGGCAAGAGAGGGAGACGCGCGTGGGTCATGCGGGCACTACGTGGCCGGCCACCCGCCGGATGACCCGGCGCGGCGCTGGGCAACGTTCTCTGTGGTTGCAGGAGGGTCGCACCACGATTCTTTGGGTTGCGCGACGGGCCGGAGAGATGATCTAACGTAAGGCTCATAAGAACGATTCAAAAATGGATCGGCCATGTCTCACCACAAGCATCTCGTCATCACCGGGACGGGGCGGGCGGGCACGAGCTTTCTCGTGCAGTATCTCCACGCCAATGGCTTCGATACCCATCTCGGGCGCCACCCGGACGCCCAGCTCGACGACGCGGCCAATGCCGGGCTGGAGGATCTCCTGCTGCCCGGCCAGCTCGATGATCTGCCCTATGTGGTGAAGTCGCCCTGGATCGCCTTCGATCCGGCGAGCGCCATTCCGCCGGAAGTCACCGTCGACGCCTTCATCGTGCCGGTGCGGGCGTTGGAGGAGGCGGCGGCGAGCCGCGTGCTCGTCGAGCGCACCGCGATCCATCGCGCGGCGCCGTGGATGGCCGACCTGCCGGAAAGCTTCCATCAGTGGGGCGAAACCCCCGGCGGCATGGTGCATGCGCTGAACGCGGTGGATCAGGCGCGCATCCTCGCCGTCGGCTTCCACACGCTGGTGCATTACGCGGTGCAGAAGGACATCCCGGTGGTGTTCCTCGATTTTCCCCGCTTCATCGAGGATGGCGAGTATCTCGCCGCCAAGCTCTCCGCCGTGCTGCCCTTGCAGCGCGAGCGGGCGATGGCGGCGCATGCGGCGCTGTCCGACCCCTCGCTGGTGCGCACCGGCCGTGAGGTGCGGGCCGGCGGCGCCCTGTCCAATGCCGATGCGGACCGGCTCGCCATCGCCCGTGAGCTTCAGGCTGCGCGCCGGCAATTGGCGCAGACGCAGGCGCAGCTGGAGGAGATGAGCGCGCGCATGGCCCATCAGGCGGCTGCCATCAACACGCCGGCGACCATGCACCGGCCGGCGGCGACGCACAGCGCCGGCTATGCCGGCTTGCGCCAGTGGTGGCGGCAGTGGCGCCGCGCCCGGCGCCATCGCGCGGCCTGACGTCCCCGCGTTAAACCGCGCCTGTCCTCAGGCAGGGGCGCTTTTCGGGGCGGTGCATGCCGGAGCGGAAACCGCCCAAGCGGCGCATCCGCCGTCCCTCCGCAACGTCATGTCTCTGTTATCATCCTACCGGGAAACGAGACGCGAATCGCGCGCGAGGGGGGGACGGATGATCATCGAGGAGCGCGCGGGCAGCGCCGTCACCAGCGCCTCGGCGCGCGGCTGGCTGATCTGGGGCACGGCGGCGCTGTTCTATCTCTATGAGTTCTTCGTCCGGGTTGCGCCGGCGGCGATGGAAGAGGAACTCCAGGCGCATTTCGGCCTCACGGCGGCGGCGCTCGGGGCCGCGGCGGGGGCCTATTACTTCATCTACTCGCCGATGCAGCTCGTCTCCGGCACGATGATCGACCGGTTCGGGGCCAAGCGCGTGCTGCTGGTCTCGGTTGCGATCTGCACCTTCGGCGTGTTCATCGAGGTGGCCGGCTCGAATTCGGCCTTTCTGGTCGCCGCCCGCTTCTGCCAGGGCATGGGCTCGGCCTTCGCCTTCGTCGGCACCATGTATCTCGCGGCGGCCTGGTTCCCGCGCTCCATGCTGGCGCTCCTGTCGGGGCTGACGACCTCGCTCGGCATGGCCGGGGCGATCATCGGCAATGCCGGCGTGGCGCGGCTTGTCGATACGCTGGGCTGGCAGACCGCGCTGCTCATCACCGGCGCGCTGGGCATCCTCATCGGCCTGCTGATCGCCCTGATCATTCCGGCCGGCGGCAGCGCCGGGCCGGTGCCCGAGGTCGGTGAGCCGCCGGCGGAGCGGGCGGGCATCGTCGCGGCGCTGCGCGTGGTCTATGCCAACCCGCAGAGCTGGTACATCGGCATTGTCGGCGCCAGCCTCTACATGCCCCTCTCGATCCTCGGCGCCCTCTGGGGCGAGAGCTACATCGCCGCGCTGACCGGTGCCGACAAGATCGGCGCTTCCGGCGCGGTCTCGATGATGTATGTCGGCTGGATGATCGGCGGCCCGCTTGCCGGCTTCGTTTCCGACCGTTTCGGCACGCGCCGGCCGCTGCTGGTCGGCGCGAGTATCGCCACGGTTGCGGTGACCGTCGTCATCGCCCTGCTGCCCTCCGCGTCGCTGACGGGGATGTATGCGCTGCTTCTGCTGCTCGGCCTTGCCTCGACCTCGCAGGTCGTGTGCTTCGCCTCCGCCGTGGAGCATAACCCGGCCCGCGTCACCGGCACGGCGATTGCCGCCACCAACATGATGATCATGCTGCTGGGCGGCCTCGGCGAATGGGGCTTCGGCGCGTTGCTGGACCTGTTCTCCACCCGCGCCGACCCGAGCCCGGAAGCCTTCCGCGCGGCCATCTGGCTGCTGCCGGCGGTGAATCTCGTCGGCCTCCTGGCCGCGCTCCGCCTCACCGAGCACCGCGCGCACGCACGGCTCGCCGCCGCCGGCGCCTGAAGGATGTGAGCGAAGGGCAGGATCAGCCGGTCAGGTCGCCCGGACGGTGGCCGGCGCGCACGCCGCGCCGCGCGCCATGGCGGGGCCGGCTGCCGAGCGAGGCGGCGAGGGCGCGGGCCTGCTCCAGCGGCTGCGGTCGGCCGAGGAAGAAGCCCTGCCCATGGGTGCAGCCGGCGCGGCGCGCGACGTCCTGCTGTTCGGCGGTCTCGATCCCTTCGGCCGTCGTCGTCATGCCGAGCCGGCCGGCGAGATCGGCGATGGTGTCGACGATGGCGGCGCTGTCGGGCCGGATCACCATTTCGCGTACGAAGGAGCGGTCGATCTTGATCGTGTCGAGCGGGAACAGCCGCAAATGGCTGAGGCTCGAATAGCCGGTGCCGAAATCATCGAGCACGATGCCGACGCCGAGCGCCTTGAGCTCGCGCAGCGCCTCGAGGTTACGGGCATTGTTGTCGAACAGCGCGGTCTCGGTGATCTCCAGTTCCAGCCGCGAGGCCTCGAAGCCGGTGCGCTCCAGCACCTGGCTGACCACGCCGATGATGTCGCCCACCGCGAGCTGCACCGGCGAGAGATTGACTGAGAGCCGTGGCCCGCCCGGCAGGTCGGCGATGTCGGCGCAGGCCCGGCCCAGCGCCCAGGCGCCGATCTCGACGATGAGCCGCGTCTCCTCCGCCAGCGGGATGAAGGTGGCCGGGCTCACCAGCCCGCGCTCGGGGTGCTGCCAGCGCAGCAGCGCCTCGAAGCCGGTGAGGGCGTTGTCGGCGAGATCGAAGATCGGCTGGTAGACGAGGTGGAACTGGTCGCCATCCAGCGCGGCGCGCAGGTCCGTCTCCAGTTCGATGCGGCCGCGCAGATGCGCGTCCATGTCGGGCGTGAAGACGCAATAGGTGCCGCGCCCCTTCGCCTTGGCGTGATAGAGCGCGAGGTCGGCCTGCTTGAGCAGGGCGTCGGCGTCGAGCTCGGTGCCGTCGGAAATGGCGATGCCGACGCTGGCGCTCGCCGCGATGGTGTGGCCGAGGATGCTGTAGGGCGTGCTCAACTCGGCGATGATGCGCTCGCTCAGCGCCTGTGCCGTTTCCGGCTGGTTCGAGGCGAGGCTGATGATGGCGAATTCGTCGCCGCCGAGCCGGGCGACCCGTTCATCATCGGCCACGCTGTGGCCAAGCCGGGCGGCGGCGGCGCGCAGCAGCGCGTCGCCCACGGGATGGCCGAGCGTGTCGTTCACATCCTTGAAGCGGTCGAGGTCGAGATAGAGCAGCGCGAGCCGCTCGCCGCGCTCGGCGGCGGCCTGTAGCGCCGCATCGATTCGGCTGCGGAACAGCACGCGGTTGGGCAGGCGGGTCAGGTCGTCATGATGGGCGAGGAAGCGGATCTGGCCCTCGCGCTCGATCAGCGCGGCGTTCTGCCGGCGTGCCTCGGCGGCGGCGGCGTTGGCGCGGGCATTGGCCTCGGCAAGTTCCTCATGGGCGGATTTCAGCGCGGTAATGTCGGCGCGGATGCCGACCATGCCGCCATCGGCGGTGCGGCGCTCGCGGATGAGGATCCAGCGCCCGTCGGAAAGCTGGCGCTCGGCCGAGCCCGAGGCATCGCGATGCATGGCGATCATCTCGTCGACCAGCGCGCCGCGCTCGTGCTCGGGCACGTCGTACTGGCCCGCCGCCACCGCTTGCCGCACGATGTCCTCGAAGCGGGCGCCGGGGATCATGAAGGGCGCGCTGAGCGCGTAGATGTCGCGGAAACGCTGGTTGCAGGTGACGAGCCGGTCGTCCTGATCCCACATCACGAAGCCGTCGGACATGGCCTCGATGGCGTTGACGAGCACCGAGGCGGCGCGGCTGCGCTCGGCTTCCATGCGCTCGCGCTGGCCGAGCGCGACGATCATCACCGTGCCGAAGGCGCCGACCAGCAGCATGCCGATGGCGACCGAGACCAGCATGCGGTCGCGGTCGCGCAGCCAGTTGGCGAGCAGCACCTGGCGCGGCGCGCTGAGCACGACGCGCACATCATTGTAGAGCGAGGCGCGGGCGACCGAGAGGGTCTGCCCGTCCGGCCCGGCGGCGGGCAGGAGATAGGCCGTGCCGTCCGGCGTCGGGGTCGCGGGACCGCTGGCGACAAGTTCGCCGGTGCGCAGCTCGTCATGCGGCAGGGTGGCGATGAGCTGGCCGTCCGGGCGCTGGAGCGTGATGCGCACCTGCGGGTCGACGCCGGTCTCGGCCAGCAGCTTCATCAAAGTGAGCAGCGGGACTTCCGCCACCGGCGTCACCCCGCCCCATTGCGGCACGGTGCGGGCGAGGTAGAGCGACCAGTCGCCGGAGATCTTGTTACGCAGCGGCCCGAGCAAAGCGAGCGGCGCGCCGTGCAGCCGGTCGGCGGTGAAGGGCAGCTCGCGCTGGCCGCCATGCGGGCGCGCCGTGGCGATGACGGCGCCGTCCGGCGCCACCAGCATGAGGTCGCGATAGGCCAGGGTCTGGAAGTTGAGGCTGCCGAGCAGCTCGGCCGCGAGACCGGAGCTTTGCGGGGTCGCCTTGGCGGCGGCGAACAGGCTCGGCAGGCTGGCAAGGGCGCCATGCACCTGCAGGAGCTGGCGGTTCAGCGCGTTTTCCACCGCCTGGGCGGAGCGTTCGAGGCCGGTGGCCGCCGCCGCCATGGCGGCCCGCTCGCCGCGGTCGATCAGAAGGGCCGTGCCCGCGGCGACGGTCAGCAGGATTATCCCTGTGCCGGCGGCGACGACCATTTTGAGCCGCGGCCAGAGCATCACCGCACGGTGCCGCAACGCATGAGGCATCACTCCCGATCCGCGTGAATGCCGTGAACCGGCGCCAGATAGGTGTTCCAGGCGGTGGCGCAGCTCGGCCCGCAGCGCAGGATCCAGCGGGGGATCACCACCTCTTGCAGCAGGCGCTCGCGCCGGGCGGCGTCCTTGGGCGAGGTGGGCACCAGCGTCATGTCGCCGATGGTCTCGCCGCAGGTGGCGCCGCCGCTGTTGCAGGCGAGGCCGCGCTGGGTGTCGGTGTCGGCCTGGATCCAGACGCGGCGCTCGAGATCGGCGACGCCGGTGCGAATCACTTCCTGCAGATCCGGCGGGAGGGCGTCCCAGGCGGCGCGGTTGGCGCCGAAGAAGGAGAGTCCCCAGCTGATCGCCATGGAATGCACATGGGTGGCGATGCCCGGCAGGCCGATCTCATAGCCGCTCAGCGTGCCGGTGATGGCGCATTCGGCGACGCCGGATTTCAGCGCCGGCACGATTTCCGCGAAGGGCAGCAGCACCGGCACCGCCCCGAGCCCGGCCATCAGCTCGGCCTGGCCAACCGAGGAGGTGCGCACCTTGCGGCCGGCGAGATCGTCGAGGCCGCTGAACGGCTTGGTGCAGAAGATCACCTGCGCCGGGTAGGCATAGACGGCGAGCAGCACGATGTCGTAGCGCTGCAGCAGATAGTCCGCGAGGTGCTGGCGCGTGGCGCCCACGGTGCGGCGCAGCGTGCCCATGTCCGGGTTCAGCACCGGCAGGTCGAAGGCGTTGAGCTCCGGGTCGTCGCTCGACACGCGCGAGAGGCTCGCCGAACCGAAGGGCACGACGCCGAGCCGCATGAGCTGGAGCGTCTCCTCGGCCCGCAGGCCGCCGGCGTCGAGCGGGCGGATGGTCGCCTTGATTCGCCCGCCGGAACGCTCGGTGATCTCCTTCTCCCAGAAGGGCTGCTCGTAATTGGTGTACTGGGTGACGCCCGCGAGGCCCCCGACGATCTGCAGGTTGACCGTGGTCGCCGGGTCGCCGGTCGCCGGCGGCGGCGCGGTGTTGGTGTGGGAGGCCGCGGCATACAGGGGGGCAAAGCCCAGCAGCGCGGCAAGGACGAGGCCGCCGGCGCGGCAGAGCTGCCGCGCGCGCCTGTGCCTGCCCGTGTCACGCCCCACCCGTTGACCCGCCATGGCTACCTTCATCCGCATCCCCGGGCACCAGAATAGGCACGAACAGCCTTTCGGCAAATGCCCAAATATATTGGTAATTTAGCGACGATAGCGGCGGTATTTCAGAACCACATGACGCTAAGTCATGGACTTAGACCGCTTCAAGCCCGAGCGCCGCGCAGGTCGTCTCGCTTTCGCGTGCCAGTTGCTCGAACTGAACCGCCCGCCCGCTGCCGGCGCGCCAGAAATAGCCCATGTCGCGGCTCGCGGGCCAGCCGTCGAGGGTGAGCAGGGCGATGTCGTCCTCCATGCGAAACTCCGAGCGGGCATAGAGTTCGGGGAACAGCGACATGCCCATGCCCATGACCACCATCTGGCGCAGCGCGTCGAGGCTGGTGCCCTCATAGTCCTCGCGCATGTCGGCGCCGCAGGCGGTGGCGAGCTCGCGCACCCGTTCGAACAGATGATGGCCGCGCCCCAGCGTGAGCAGCCGCTCGCCGCGCAGCGCCTTGGGGTCGACATGGCCGACCGGGGCCAGCCGGTGGTCCTTCGGCACGCCGAGAAAGATCGTCTCGCGGCACAGCCGGCGGAAGGTCACCGCATGGTCCGAATCGGGCGCCGGGCCGAGCCCGCAATCCAGCGCGCCGGAAATCACCTCGCGCAGGATCACCGCCGGGCGCTCTTCCTTGATGTAGATCTGCAGCGCCGGGTATTTGGCGTGCAGCGCCGGCAGCAGATTGGGCAGGAAATAGGGCCCGAAGGTCGGGGCGACGCCGAGCCGGATCAGCCCGCCGAGATTGCGCGTGCTGCTCGCCGCCGCCGCGACGATGTCGTCCAGCGTCAGCAGCACCTGCCGCGCCGCCTCGATCACGTGGAGCCCCACCGGCGTCGGCTGGACGCGGCCGGGCGTGCGCTCGAACAGGGTGGCGCCGAGCTGGGCCTCGAGCTGGGCGATCTGCACCGAGAGCGTCGGTTGCGAGACATGGCAGCGCCGCGCCGCCGCGCCGAAATGGCCGGTCTCGGCCAGCGCGACGGCATATTCGAGCTGGCGATGGGTGGGGCGGAAGGCCATGGCGATAGCTTCACTCAATCGAGACTATTAAGACTATGCATTGGAACTATGAGTTCGTCCACGCCATGTTCCTCCCATTGAAAGGAGGTTGACGTGGACCAGTTCCTCAAGTCGCTGACGACCCGCAGCAAGATGCTCGATGCCGAGATGGATGCCGAGCGCCGGCGTCTGGACCCTGATGGCGAGCGCCTGGTGGCGCTGAAGCGGATCAAGCGCCAGCTTGGCGCGCAGATCGACTATATCCGCCGCGAAGGACGCCAGATCACCGAGGTGATGGTGGTGCGCAAGCCCCGCCGCTTCACCGATCTCCGGCTGAAGCCCATCCGGTAAGGTCGCCGCCCCGTTGAGCGGTTACGCCTAGCCTTATCCCCATACTTGCCCGAGGTCCGGGCCCCTCTGACGGCGTTGCGCCGCCATGTCGGTCCTCTCCCCACCGACCGTCCAGTGCGGACGCCCGGAACGGACGGTTCGCGGCGCTTGCCCCAGCGCTGCGGGCCGTTCACCGCGCGTGCGCCACTGGTCCCTGACCCGAGGACTTTATGGACACTCTGATTTCGCTGATGACCGCCGACTTCGTCGGTAAGCCGGTCTGGCTCTGGTTGAGCTTCCTGACCATCGTCTTCATCCTGCTGGCCTTCGACCTTGGTGTGCTGAACAAGGGCGACAAGGAACTCGGCATCGCCGAGAGCCTCAAGCTCTCCGCCTTCTACATCGCTGTCGCCATCGTGTTCGGCGGCTGGATCTGGTACTCGATGGGTCCGGACGCCAGCATGCAGTACTTCACTGGTTACGCGATCGAGAAGGCGCTCTCGATCGACAATGTCTTCGTCATCTCGCTGATCTTCACCTACTTCGCCATCCCGCGCATGTACCAGTACCGGGCCCTGGTCTGGGGTATCATCGCGGTGCTGGTGCTGCGCGGCATCATGATCGGCGTCGGTGCGGCGCTGGTGCAGGAATATGACTGGGTGCTGCTGCTGTTCGGCGCCTTCCTGGTCGCCACCGGCATCAAGATGCTCATCGTCAAGGAAGGCGAGGCGGACGTCTCGAAGAACCCGGTGGTGCGCCTGCTCTCCCGCTTCCTGCGGGTGACGCCCCAGCTGCACGGCCAGCGCTTCTTCGTGCGCCAGCCCCATCCGGTGACCGGCAAGATCGTGCTCTGGGTGACGCCTCTCTTCCTGGCGCTGGTGGTCATCAACATCGCCGACCTCGTCTTCGCGGTCGACTCGGTGCCGGCGATCTTCGCCATCACCACGGACACCTACATCGTCTTCACCGCGAACATCATGGCGATCCTTGGCCTGCGCGCCCTCTACTTCGCGCTGGCCGCGATGGTCCACCGCTTCGAATACCTGAAATACGCCCTGGCGCTGGTTCTGGTGTTCATCGGCGGCAAGATCTTCTGGAACTACTTCTACGGCAAGCTTGACCCCGCCATCTCGCTTGGCGTGACGCTGGCCATGATCTTCGGCGGCATCCTCTTCTCGCTGTGGAAGACCCGCCAGTCCGAGACCGGCGCCCACAAGACCAGCGCCCACTGATCCGGTGGCCGGCGGTTCGCCGCCGGCAACCTCTCCCGCCAAGGACGGCCGGCCCCATGGGCCGGCCGTTTTACGAGAACCACGGCGCGGCCTTATGGGCCGGCCGTCTCACGAGAACCGCGGCGCGGCCCCACGGGCCGGCCGTTTTACGAGAACCACGGCGCGGCCCCACGGGCTGGCCGTCTCACGAGAACCGCGGCGCGGCCCTCGGGCTGGCCGTTTCAGGAACAGGCGGCGCGGCCTTGCGCCGGCCGCGTCACAACCACCGCCTCCGCCATGCGGGGAGGCGGGAGTGCCTCTGGGGCCGGGCCGGCTGCCGCTGATGCGGGGCCGTGTCCGGCTTCACCACGTCTGAACCACCCG
Source organism: Ancylobacter sp. WKF20 (assembly GCF_029760895.1). Taxonomy (NCBI): domain Bacteria; kingdom Pseudomonadati; phylum Pseudomonadota; class Alphaproteobacteria; order Hyphomicrobiales; family Xanthobacteraceae; genus Ancylobacter; species Ancylobacter sp. WKF20. The sequence continues at coordinate 3,261,911 of NZ_CP121679.1, read as the reverse complement.
TCGTCACATCCACCACGGATCAACTGCCCGCCACCCACCCGGAGATCTGCCATGTCGCTCGCCAGCGCCGCCCTTCTCTCCCCACCGGTCCTGTGCTTCGGCCTTGGCGCGCTCGCCTGCGCGCTGCGCAGCAATCTGCGCGTGCCGGCGCCGGTGTTCGAGGCGGTGTCGATCTATCTGCTGCTGGCGATCGGTCTGAAGGGCGGGGCGGAACTGGCGGAGACGCGCTGGGCGGACTTTGCCGGTCCGGCCGCCGCCGCCCTCGGGCTCGGCATTCTGATCCCGCTCTGGTGCTACGCCGCGCTGCGGCGCGTCGCCGGCTTCAGCGTGGCGGACGCCGCCTCGCTCGCCGCCCATTACGGCTCGGTCTCCGCCGTCACCTTCATCGCGGTGGTCAGCTATCTGGAGCGCGCCGGCACGCCGCATGAGGGCTTCATGACCGCGATCCTCGCGCTGATGGAGGCGCCCGCCATCGTCGTCGCGCTGGTGCTGGCCCGGCTCGCGGGAGCGGGCGGGGAGGGCGGCGGCGCCCGCTCGCTCGGGCCGGCGCTGCATGAGGTGATCTCGGCCAAGAGCTTCCTGCTGCTGGTCGGCGGCCTGGTCATTGGCGGGGTGATCGGCAAGGCGGGGCTGGCCCCGGTACGGCCCTTCTTCGGCGACCTCTTCCTCGGCTTCCTCTGCCTGTTCCTGCTGGAACTCGGCATCGTCGCGGCGGAGAAGGCGGACGCGGCGTGGAAGGCGGGCGGGCGGCTCTTCGCCTTCGCGCTTCTCGCCCCGCTGGTGAATGGCGCGCTCGGCCTCGCCGCCGGCCATGCGGCCGGCCTGTCGGAAGGCGGGGCGGTGGTGCTGGCAACGCTGGCGGCGAGCGCTTCCTACATCGCCGCGCCGGCGGCGGTGCGGCTCGCTCTGCCGGAAGCGAACGCGGCCTATTCGCTGGCCGCCTCGCTCGCCATCACCTTCCCGTTCAATGTGGTGCTGGGCATTCCGCTCTACGCGGCGGCGGCGGGGTTCCTCTACCGCTGAGCCTCACAGCGGGCCGGCTCAGAGCGGGCCCGCCGGTTCGGCGAGACCCGTGCTGACCGGGGTGCGGCGCTGCCGGCGGCGCGGGGCGATGCGGTTCTTGATCACCTTGAGCACGACCGTGGTGACAACGAGCATCACCACGGTGATGCCGACCATGGAGAGCGCCCAGCCTTCCGTGCTGCCGCCGCCCAGCGCCTCGGCGCTCTCCGCCGCGAACCAGCCGGGCGCCAGCATCACCGGCGCCCAGACGAAGGCGGAGGAGACATTGGCGAGCTGGAAGCGGCGCTGCTCCATCCGCATCATGCCGGCGACCATCGGCATGGTGCAGCGGACCGGGCCGAAGAACCGGCCGATGAACACCGAGGCGAAACCGAAGCGGCGGAAGAACAGCCGCGCCTGCGCCACCTGGTGGCGGTAGCCCTGCAGCGGCCAGCGATGCACGACGCGCGGGCCGACCCAGCGGCCGAGCCAGTAGGAGGCGATGTCGCCGAGAATGGCGCCGGCGATCGCGCCGCCCACCACCGGCACCGGCTCGACAATGCCGGAGCCGACCAGCCCGCCAATCGCCAGCATCAGCGCGGTGGCGGGAATGACGAGGCCCAGAAGCACCAGTGACTCGCCGAAGGCGATGATGCCGACGACGACGGGAACCAGATAGCTGTGGCTCTGCATGAGCTGAGCCAGATCGGCGGTGATGCTCTCCATGACCTCGCAGAAAGACCTCTCTGAGAAACGGGCGGCCGGCGCAGGACGCCGACGGCCCCCATCTTGGAAGCGATCATGGCAAGGGCAAGACACCACGCTGCCGAAAGGTAAGGCAGGGCGCTTTGGTCGCGGGTCAAGCCGGCGTGATGGACGTCGTCGTTCAGCAACAGCGGCTGGCCGTCCGCCTCGGCCAGCGCCTCCCGCGGCAGGAGGCGCCCCGATGACGGTGGCCTCCCGGAAGGGAATCGAACCCCTGACCCCAGGTTTAGGAAACCTGTGCTCTATCCTGCTGAGCTACCGGGAGAGACCGCGCGTAGATGAACCGAAACGCCGGTCGCAATCAAGGGGGCGGGGCGGCTTGGGCGGTTGGGGGCTGGCGGCGTCGGTTCGGGCCGTTGGCTCATGGGCCGCGCGCAGATAGGTCCGCCCGCAGATCCACCCGTGCAGACCTAGGGGAATAGGCGCGGCTGCGTTATGCTGTGGGCCAAGCGCCGTCGAACCATCGGATCGCACATGCCCAGAGGCCGGGTTTCCGGAACGGGCCGGGACGAGCAGACAGGACCACCCGCGCGGCCGGCGCCGCGCGCAGGCGCGTGCGTCCATCCCAAGGCCGGCTTGTCCGTCGCCCGCTTTGCCGCGCTCATGGGCGCGCTCCTTCTCACCGGGACGGCGCCGCTCGCGGCGCAGGACTGCCCGTCCCCCGCGCAGCCTGCGGGGCGCGTCGCGGCGGTCGATGGGTTTGGCGACCTCGTTCTGGAGGATGGCCGCGTGCTGCGCCTGGCCGGCCTCGCCGTGCCGGCGGATGCGCTGGGTGCGGGTGAGGCCGCCTACCGCGCCGCGCTCGCGAAGCTGGTCGGGCAGGCGCCGCGTCTCGCGGTGATCGGCGCGCGGCCGGACCGCTTTGGGCGGCTCGCCGTCCGGCTGGCGGTGGCGGGCGCGGATGAGGCGGCGGCCAGCCTCCCAGTAACCAGCATCAATGAGCGCCTGCTTTCACAAGGTCTCGCCGTCGTGCGCCCGGAACCCGGGCTCGGGGCCTGTTTGCCCACGCTGCTCGCGGCCGAGGCGCCGGCGCGGCAGGCGAGGCGCGGCCTCTGGGCGGATCTGCCGGTTCCCGCCCGCGACGTGGCGCGCCTCAGCGCCCAGGAGGGGCGCTTCACAATACTGGCAGGGCGTGTGCTTTCGGTTGGAAAGGGCCGCGCGGTGGATTACCTCAATTTCGGCCCGGTTTGGCGTAATGACGCTACGGTGCGGCTGACAAAGCCGGCGCGCGCCGCGCTGGAGGCGGCCGGGACGAGCCCTGACGGGCTCGCCGGTGCGTTGATACTGGCGCGCGGGGTGGTTCATACCGCCGGCGGCCCGGCGATCACGGTCGAGGAGGCCGGGCAGATCGCGCGGCTGGATGAATGGGACGGGAAGCGGGCGGGGACGTGGTGAGGGCGCCACAGCAGAAGGCAACGGCCGGACGGGGCATGACGGGCGCGGCGCCGCGCATGGCCCGCGCGCTGGCGCTTGCCGGCCTGTTCGCGCTCGGCCTCGTGCTGGCCGGCTGCGCGGGGCTGGAGCCCGCCCGGCAGGCGCAGGCGCCGACCCCGCAGGCCGCTCCCGGCTTCGACGACATGATGACGCCCGCGCAGCGCCGCGAGCATGAGCGCCTCGTCGCCTCCTATGGCGGCGCCTATAACGACCCCAAGCTCCAGGCCGAGGTGCAGCAGATCGTCACCCGGCTGGTCGCCGCCTCCGAGCGGCCGGACCAGAAATACCGCGTCACCATCCTCAATTCGCCGGCCATCAACGCCTTCGCTTTGCCGAACGGCTCGCTCTATGTGACGCGCGGCCTGCTCGCGCTCGCCTCCGACAATGCCGAGATCGCCTCGGTGCTGGCGCATGAGATGGCGCATGTCATCGCCAACCACGCGGCGACGCGCGAGGACCAGATGAAGCAGGCGGTGCTCGTCTCGCGCGTCATCTCCGATGTGGTGAACGATCCCGATCTCGGCGCGCTGGCGCTGGCCAAGAGCCGCATCTCGCTGGCGAGCTTCTCGCGGGCGCAGGAGCTGGAGGCGGACGCCATCGGCGTCGGCATCAGCGCGCGCGCCGGCTTCGATCCCTATGGCGCCGAGCGCTTCCTCACCACCATGGGCAAGCAGGCCTCGCTGAAGACCGCCTCGACCATGGGCCAGACCGGCAGCGGTGAGCAGGCGGACTTCCTCGCCACCCATCCGGCGACGCCCGAGCGCATCTCCATCGTCATGGCCAATGCCCGCGAATATGCCTCGCCCAACAAGCCGGGCGAGCGCGACCGGGGCGAGTATCTCGGCGCCATTGACGGCCTCGTCTATGGCGACGACCCGAAGGAAGGCTTCATTCGCGGCCGCCGCTTCTTCCACCCCAAGCTCGGCTTCACCTTCAGCGCGCCGGAAGGCTTCGCGCTGGAGAACACCTCGCAGGCCGTGCTGGGCGCCTCTGCGTCGGGCCGCGAGGCGCTGCGGCTCGACGCGGTCCGCGTGCCCGGCGACCAGTCGCTGGCGCAGTATTTGTCGTCCGGCTGGATCGAGGGTGTCGAGGTCTCCTCGGTGGAGAGCCTGGTGCTGAACGGCTTCCCGGCGGCGACCGCCGTGGCGCGCGGCGACCAGTGGTCGTTCCGCATGTTCGCCATCCGCTTCGGCAGCGATGTCTACCGGCTGATCTTCGCCGCGCGCGAACTGACCCCGGAGCTCGACCAATCCTTCCGCGCGGCGGCGGAGACCTTCCGGCGCGTCTCCATCGAGGAGGCGGAGAATGTGAAACCGCTGCGCATCCGCATCGTCACCGCCGGCATCACCGACACGCCGGAAAAGATGGCGGCGAAGATGGACACGCAGGACAAGGCGCTGGAGCGTTTCCTGATCCTCAACGGCCTCGATCGCGGCGACAAGCTCGTCTATGGCGAGCAGTACAAGATCGTCGCGGAATAGCCGGGCGGGACGGAGCTAAATCAGCCGAAGGCGCCGCGCGGCACGCCCTCGCCCTGGGTGAGGGCGACGCGCAGCTTCTCGATGGCGCGGCTCTCGATCTGCCGCACCCGCTCCTTGGAGATGCCGAGCCGCGCGCCGAGCGTCTCCAGCGTTTCGCTTTCCTCGCTCAGCCGCCGCGCCTTGATGATGCGGATTTCGCGCTCGTTCAGCGCGGTCAGCGCCCGGTGCAGCCAGCGCCGACGGCGGGCGCCGTCGATCTGCTGCGACACCTGCTCGTCGGGCAGCGGGTCGGTGGCGATGAGCTGGTCCATGCGCTCGGCGCCATTCTCGTCGTCCGAGGCCAGCGGGGCGTTGAGCGACAGGTCGGGAACGTTCAGCCGGGCGTCCATGCGGGCGACCTCGACCGGGTTCACGCCGAGATTGCGGGCGATGGAGAGGTGCATCTCCTCGCGCGTCGCGGTGCTGTCGGCGCGCTCAAGCTTGGCGCGCATGCGGCGCAGGTTGAAGAACAGCGCCTTCTGGCCGGAGGAGGTGCCGCCGCGCACGATGGACCAGTTGCGCAGCACATAGTCCTGAATGGCGGCGCGGATCCACCAGGTCGCGTAGGTGGAGAAGCGCACCTCATGCGCCGTCTCGAAGCGGGCGGCGGCCTCCATCAGGCCGATATGGCCTTCCTGGACGAGGTCGGACATGGGCAGGCCGTAATTGCGGAAGCGCCGGGCAATGGCGATGGCAAGGCGCATATGGGCGCGAATGAGGGCATGCAGCGCCTGCTCGTCGCGCGCCTCGCTCCAGCGGCGGGCGAGTTCATATTCCTGCTCGCGGCCAAGCAGGGGTGCCTTCATCGCTTCACGCGCCAGCCGGCTGTGGCGCTCGCCCGGATCGCTCATGCGCGTCTCCCCACGGCTCCGGTCATGACCCCGCACGCGCCGGGCGCGCCGGACAGGACCAACCGCAAGTGAACGCCGGGAGGCGCCGAAGGTTCCCGGGGAGGCAACGCGGCCTTCCCTTATGCCCGCCGGCCCCCCCACCGTTATCCCCTTCCCACCGTCATCCCGGACGGCCGAAGGCCGAGCCGGGATCGCTGACACAGCTTGGCCCAATGGACGATCCCGGCTCTTCGCTGCGCTCCGGCCGGGATGACGAAGGTTTGGAGGACTGGCGCCGGCATGCCGCCGAGGCGGGCGCTGCGGGGGTACGACGCGGACGGGCGGGTCAAGCCCGGCCGTGAGGGTGCAAGGGGGGAACGGTCCTGCCACGCCCCCCAACGAAAAAGCCCGGCGCGAGGCCGGGCTTTTCCTGAAACGATCGGAAGGCGTGCCGCTCAGGCGGCGGCTTCCTCGGGGTCGTCCTCGGCCACTTCGGCCTCGGCTTCCGCCTCGCCCTTGCCGGTGCGGCGCGGGCCCTTGAGCAGGTTCTGCTCGATCTGCTTGATCGCCTCGGTCTCGGTCAGGTTCTCAACCGCCGCGAGTTCGCGGGCCATGCGGTCGAGCGCGGCCTCGTAGAGCTGGCGCTCGGAATAGGACTGCTCGGGCTGGGCGTCGGAGCGGTAGAGGTCGCGGACCACTTCGGAGATCGCGACGAGATCGCCGGAATTGATCTTCGCCTCATATTCCTGCGCGCGGCGGCTCCACATGGTGCGCTTCACGCGGGCGCGGCCCTTGAGGGTCTCCAGCGCCTTCTTCATCACGGTGGCGTCCGAAAGCTTGCGCATGCCGACGGTGGCGATCTTCGGCACCGGTACGCGCAGCGTCATCTTGTCCTTTTCGAAATGAATGACGAAAAGTTCAAGCTTGAAACCCGCGACTTCCTGTTCCTCGATCGCCGTGATGCGTCCCACGCCATGCGAGGGATAGACGATGTGCTCGCCCGTCTTGAAACCCTGGCGGATGTTGGTGGACGGCTTCTTCGTCGTCGACGTCATGCTGTGCCTGCTCCTGGGTCTCGGTTCTTCGGCGCCACGCCGCCCTCGACGCGCGTCGCCCCCGCGCGCGGCAGCCCGCGAGGTCAAGAAACACCCCGGCTGTGGCGGATGCCGCAGCCGTACTTCAGCCGTCGACGGAAAATTCAGGAAGTCCCGGCGCGCGGAGGCGCGCTGGACGAGAACCCGACATGAATTCCGGGAAGATCGCTCCGGTTCGGGAGCGTTGCACCATGGCAAATCCATTCGACTGCACGAGCAGCCTTGTAACACAAATCCGGTGGAAATCAAAATACTGCCGCAATGCAGCGCGCACGCGGATTCGCTCGCGGCGCGAGGGCAGCGGCGGCGTGTCAGGCGCCAGGACAGGCGCTACATGGCGACGTCGGCATTCCCGGAACGGGTGCCGCAACGGTGCGTCGTCAGTCCTGCTTACCCGGTTCGGGCGAGAGATACTGTAGCTTGTCGGCTACACCATCCCATTCCTTCGCCTCGGGCAGCGGATCCTTGCGCTCGGTGATGTTCGGCCAGACCTTGGAATAGTCGGCGTTGAGCGTGAGCCACTTCTCAAGGCCCGGCTCAGTGTCCGGCTTGATCGCCTCGGCCGGGCATTCCGGCTCGCACACGCCGCAATCGATGCACTCGTCCGGATGGATGACGAGGAAGTTCTCGCCCTCATAGAAACAGTCGACGGGACACACCGAGACGCAGTCGGTGTACTTGCACTTGATGCAATTGTCCGTGACGACGTAGGTCATTCATCCGGTCTCCGCGCGAGGCATGTGGTTTGGCCCGCGGCTCTCCCCTAGCGCACCCTTTTGGGGGGCGCAAGGAAGCTGTTTGGAAGCATATTGAACGCCGAAAGCCCGTGAAAACCCGCATGGGCGCTGAATCGCGCGCCCAGGCGGGTCGCCGCCGGCTCAGGGGCGGATCTGCCCGGTGCCGCGCACCCGGTACTTGAAGGAGGTGAGCTGTTCGGCGCCCACCGGCCCGCGCGCGTGCATCCGCCCCGTGGCGATGCCGATCTCGCCGCCGAAACCGAACTCGCCGCCATCGGCGAACTGGGTCGAGGCATTGTGAACGACGATGGCCGAATCCACCTCGGCGAGGAAGCGCTCGGCGGCGGCGGCATCCTCGGTGAGGATTGCGTCCGTGTGATGGGAGCCATGCGTCTCGATATGGTCGATGGCGGCATCCAGCCCGTCCACCAGCTTCACCGCGATCACCGCGTCGAGATATTCGGTGCGCCAGTCCTCCTCGCTCGCCGGGGTGACGCGCGGGTCGACCGCCAGCGCGGCCTCATCGCCGCGCACCGCGCAGCCCGCGTCGAGCAGCATGGTCACGAGCGGGCTGAGCAGCGTGTCGGCGGCGCGCGAATCCACCAGCAGCGTCTCCGCCGCGCCGCACACGCTGGTGCGCCGCAGCTTGGCGTTCTTGACGATGGTCAGCGCCTTGGCGAGGTCGGCGGCCTGGTCGACATAGACGTGAACGATGCCTTCCAGATGGGCGAAGACCGGCACGCGCGCCTCCGCCTGCACGCGGGCGACGAGGCTCTTGCCGCCGCGCGGCACGATCACGTCAAGCGTACCGTCGAGGCCGGCGAGCATGGCGCCCACCGCCGCGCGGTCGCGGGTCGGCACCAGCTGGATGGCGTCGGCGGGCAGGCCGGCCGCGGTGATGCCCTCAACCATCGCCGCATGGATGGCGCGGCTGGAATGGAAGCTGTCCGAGCCGCCGCGCAGGATCACCGCATTGCCGGCCTTGAGGCACAGGCTGCCGGCGTCCGCCGTCACATTGGGGCGACTCTCATAGATCACGCCGATGACGCCGAGCGGGGTGCGCACGCGCTCGAGACGCAGGCCGTTCGGCCGCTCCCAGCTCTCCGTCACCGCGCCGACGGGATCGGGCAGGGCGGCGATTTCGGCGACGGCGCTGGCGACGCCCTCGAGCCGGGCGGGCGTCAGGGTGAGGCGGTCGATCATCGACTCGGCGATACCGGCGGCGCGGGCGGCGGCGACATCCTCGGCATTGGCGCTGAGGATCTCGCCCGCCCGGGCACGGATCGCCGCGGCGGCGCCGTTCAGCGCCGCGGTCTTGGTTTCCGCCGAGGCCAGAGCCAGGGCGCGGGCGGCGGCGCGGGCGCGCCGGCCCATGGCGCGCATCAGCGTCTCGACCTCGCCCGGCGCCGCACCCGCCGGCGCCGGCGCGAGGCGGCCGGTGTCGGAGGCGGAAACGGCGCGGGCGGCGGAGGCGGACATGATTGTCACTCGCAAAGCCGGCCGCGCGGGTGTGCGCGGCCATCAAGGGGCGCTTTGTCTATCACAAACCGGCCGGGGGCGGCAAAGCACGTATCGCGTGCGACAGGCGCCCGCCCATTCCGCGCTGTCCCCCACCCGGCGCATCTGCCGCGATGGCCTGCCCTTGCCATTTGGCCTGCGGTGTCCGATGTCACGTGCTGCCGTCGTGCCAATGAGGAGACTGGGCGTCTTGATGCGTGCCTTCGACATCGCGTGGGACGCCTTCTGGCGCTTCGTCGAGGATGATGGCTGGGCGATCTCCAGCCATATCGCGCTGTCGGCGTTGATGTCGCTGTTTCCCTTCCTGATCTTCGTCACCGCGCTCGCCGCCTTCTTCGATTTCAAGAATCTGGCCGACGAGACGGTGCAGCTCATGCTGGAGGCGTGGCCCTCGCAGGTCGCCGACCCCATTGGCCGCGAGATCAAGAACGTGCTCACCCAGGTCCGCACCGATGTGCTGACCATCGGTGTGGTGCTGGCCATCTACTTCTCGTCGAACGGCATTGAGAGCCTGCGTATCGGGCTGAACCGCGCCTATGGCGTGCGCGAGCAGCGTTCATGGTACTGGCTGCGCCTTGAATCCATCGGCTATGTCGTGGTCGGCGCGGCCGGGCTTCTGGCCCTGTCTTTCCTCGTCGTGCTCGGCCCGGTGCTGTGGCTGACCGCGGTGCGCTGGGTGCCGGCGCTCGCGCCCTTCGGCTGGGTGATCACTTTTCTGCGCTATGCCGCGACCTCGGCGATCCTGATCGTCGCGCTGGTGGTGGCGCATATGTGGCTGCCGGCCGGCAAGCGCTCGCTGGCGGATGTCGCGCCGGGCATCCTGGTCACGCTCGCCCTGTGGCTGGCGGCGGGTGCCGCTTTCGGGCGCTATCTCGCGGAATTCGCCAACAACTACGTCACCACCTATGCGGGCCTCGCCTCGGTGATGATCGCGCTGGTGTTCCTCTACACCACCGCCTCGATCTTCGTGTATGGCGGCGAACTCAACGCCGCGATCCGCCGCTTCCGCGAAGGCCGGCTCTGAGCCTTCCCGACAGGGAACCGATCGCTTCCGCCCCGCTTGACCTTGCTCAAGGCGCATGCCCGGCCGGCATGCGCCCAATGACAGCGTCAAAAGGAGGCATGCCATGAGCACCAGCTATGACAAGATGCGGATCGAGGCCGGCGCCTGGGTCGTCGTGTGCGACGGCCGCAAGGCGTTGATCCTGTGCAACAAGGGCGACGCCGCCTTTCCCAATCTGCGCACCCACGAGGTGCATGAGCAGGACAACCCGCCGACCCGCGAGCAGGGCACGGATTCGCCCGGCCGCGTGCATCAGTCGGCTGGCACCGCGCGTTCGGCGGTCGAGACCACCGACTGGCAGGATGAGGGCGAGCGCGACTTCCTGCGCCAGATCGCCCAGCGGCTCGACAAGGCGGTGGCGGCCGGCGAGGTCAGCGCGCTCATCATCGTCGCCGCCCCGCGCGCGCTCGGCATGATCCGGCCGTTCTATTCGCGGGCGCTCAGCGATGCCCTGACCAGCGAGGTCGACCGCGACATGGTCAAGCTGCCGGTCTACGAGATCGAGAAGCATCTGGCGGCCTGAGGCCGGTCCCTTCACCAAAACGCCGGCGCCCATGTGGCGCCGGCGCTCTTTCATCGTCCGGTCATCCCATCCGGGGCGCCGCGCGTAAGAAGCGGCTACTGTGCGAGGACGCGCCCGAATCGGCGGGGCGGCCAGCACGGGGATGGACCGCATGAAGACCCTTTCCTTCTTCCGCCTTGTCGTCGCCGTGGGGCTCTGCCTCGGGGTCGGCGCCATCGGCTCGCTCGTCACCACGCCGCAGATCCCGACCTGGTATGCGGGCCTGGTGAAGCCGGCCTGGAACCCGCCGAACTGGGCCTTCCCCATCGCCTGGACGACGCTCTACGTGCTGATGGCCGTGGCGCTGTGGCGGCTCTGGCAGCTTCACGCACCCTCGCCCGCGCGGCGCCGCGCCATCCTGCTGTGGTGCCTGCAACTCGCCCTCAACGCCGCCTGGTCGCCGGTGTTCTTCGGCATGGAAGCGCCCGGCGCGGCACTCGCCGTCGTCATCGCGCTCTGGCTCGCCATCGCCGCGACGATCTGGGCGGCGGCGAAAATCGACCGCATCGCGGCCGGGCTGCTGGTGCCCTATATTCTCTGGGTCTCCTATGCGACCAGCCTGAACGCAGCCATCGTGGCGCTCAACTGAGCCGCCGCGCCTCCCGCCACGCGGGCTGGAAGCCCGCAAGCGCCCCGGAAAGTCCATGGACATGCTGTTCTTCGCCAAATTCCTCCTCCTGCCGGTCGCGCTCGGCGCGGTGGCGGTGGTGCTGATCCTCGGCCTCGCCAATCTGGCGCGCGGCGGCTCGCCGCAGCGCTCGCAGAAGCTCATGCAATGGCGCGTGCTCTTGCAGGCGGTGGCGCTGTGCTTTGTGCTCGCCACCATCTTTCTCATGAGCCAGAGCTGACGCCTTTCCACCCGCCGGCGCCGCCCGTCGCGCGCCGCCCCGACGTCCCATCACAAGGAGCCCGGCGCCCCCATGGTCGTGCTGAACCGCATCTACACCCGCACCGGCGACGACGGCACCACCGCGCTCGGCACCGGCGAGCGCCGGCCGAAATATGATCTGCGCGTGACCGCCTATGGCACGGTGGACGAGACCAACGCTGCCCTCGGCGTGGTGCGCCTCCATACCGGGCCGGACAGCGCCTTTGGCGATTTCGACGCGGTGCTGGCGCGCGTCCAGAACGATCTGTTCGACCTCGGCGCCGATCTCGCCACCCCCGATGACGGGGTGGATCGCGGCTGGGAGCCGCTGCGCATCGTCGGCACGCAGGTCGACAAGCTGGAGCGCGACATCGACCTTTTGAACGCGCCGCTGAAACCGCTGCGTTCCTTCGTGCTGCCCGCCGGCACTCCCGCTGCGACGCATCTGCATGTCGCCCGCACCGTCTGCCGGCGCGCCGAACGCCTCGTGGTCGAGCTCTCCCAGACGCCGGGCGAGATCGTCTCGGAACCGGCGGTGCGCTATCTCAACCGCCTCTCCGACCTGCTCTTCGTCATGAGCCGCGCCGCCAATCACCGGGCGAGCGGCGACGTGCTCTGGGTGCCGGCGGCCGGCCGCGAGGGGTGAGGGGCGTGATGGCTGCGCCGCGTCTCTACGGCACGAGCGACAGCGTCTATGTGCGGATCGCGCGGCTGGCCCTCGCTGAGAAGGGCGTGGCCCATGAGCTGGTGCCGGTCGACCCCTTCGCCCCCGGCGGGCCGCCGGCCAGCTATCTGCGGCACCACCCTTTCGGCCGTATCCCGGCCCTGGAGCATGAGGGTTTCTGGCTCTACGAGACCGCTGCGATCACCCGCTATGTCGACGACGCTTTCCCCGGCCCCTCGCTTCAGCCGGCCGGCGCGCGGGAGCGGGCGCGCATGAACCAGCTCATCGGCATCGCCGACGCCTATGCGTATCGCCCCTTGGTCTGGGGCGTTTATGTCGAGCGGGTGGAGAAGCCCGCTTCCGGCAGGGTCTGCGACGAGGCCCGGCTTGCCGCGGCGCTGGTCGAGGCCGGCACCTGCCTGTCCGCCATCACGGCGCTGATGGGCGAGAGGCCCTTCCTCGCCGGCGCGCGGCTGAGCCTCGCCGACCTTCATCTCGCACCGATGATCGACTATTTCCGCCGCGCGCCGGAAGGGGCGGCGCTTATCGCGGCCCATCCCGGCCTTGCCCGCTGGTGGGAGCGCATGGCGGGCAGGGCGCAGGCACCGGTTTGATGGTGTTTTTGCCCGCGACGCGGCATTGTCATGCGGCGCCCGTCGCCGCGTTGTCCCGCGAATCATCGCCCGAGCTGCCGTCCCACGCCCATGCTGCTGCCGATCAATGACGACAACCCGCTCGAAGGCATCACCCACGCCTATGTCACCTGGGCGCTGATCGCGGCGAATGTCGTCGTGTTCCTGCTGGTGCAGCATGGCTACCGGCCGGAGATCGACATCGCCTCGGCTTTCGGCTACGGCGCCATTCCCGCCGTCGTCACCCATGCCGCCGTGCTGCCGGACGAATATGTCCGCCTGCCCTCGGAGCTGACGCTGGTCTCCTACATGTTCCTGCATGGCGGCTGGCTGCACCTCATCGGCAACATGGCCTTCCTCTGGGTGTTCGGCGACAATGTGGAGGATGCGCTCGGCCATGCCCGCTTCCTCGCTTTCTACCTGCTCTGCGGCATCGCCGGGGGCCTCGCCCACGCATTCGCCGTGCCGGAATCGCCGGCGCCGCTGATCGGCGCCTCGGCGGGGGTGTCGGGTCTGGTCGGCGCCTATCTCATGCTGCACCCCAATGTGCGCATCTGGGTGCTGGTGTTCCTGCGCATCCCGCTGCGCATTCCCGCCATCTGGCCGCTCGGGGCGTGGATCGCCTTCCAGCTCTGGAACCTCATCGCGGCGGGCGACGAGGAGACCGCCTGGTGGGCGCATATGGGCGGGCTGATCGCCGGGGCGGCGCTCATCGTCGTCATGCGCCGCAAAGGTGTCCCGCTCTGGGTGCTGACGCGGGACGGGACACCGGACGGGCATCCCCCGGTGTGATCACAAACGCCCTTTCGCCACGTTGACACACCCTTGGCGGGTCCATAGTTTCGCCCGGCTTTCCGCGGGCTGATGCCGCGCCGGGTCGGCCTTTTCCTCCCCTCCCGGTTCCGCTGCGTCGCCTTCCCCCCATTGCGGCTGCCGGGGCGGGCCTCTCCCGCCGGGCGGGAGATGTGAGATGAAGATCCTTGTGCCCGTGAAGCGGGTGGTCGACTACAACGTCAAGATCCGCGTCAAGGCGGACGGCTCAGGGGTCGAGCTCGCCAACATCAAGATGTCGATGAACCCCTTCGACGAGATCGCCGTCGAGGAGGCGCTGCGGCTCAAGGAAGCCGGCAAGGCGACCGAGGTGATCGCCGTCTCCATCGGCCCGGTGAAGACCGACGAGACCATCCGCACCGCGCTCGCCATGGGCGCGGATCGCGGCATCTGGGTGAAGACGGAGGAGGTCGGCGTCGAGCCGCTGGCGGTGGCCAAGCTGCTCAAGGCCATCGTCGCGCAGGAAGCCCCCGGCCTCGTCATCCTCGGCAAGCAGGCGATCGACGACGATTGCAACCAGACCGGCCAGATGCTCGCCGCGCTGCTCGGCTGGCCGCAGGCGACCTTCGCCTCCAAGGTCGTGATCGGCGAGGGCACGGTGGATGTGACCCGCGAGATCGATGGCGGCCTGCAGACGCTGAGCCTCGATCTGCCGGCGGTGCTGACCACCGATCTGCGCCTCAACGAGCCGCGCTATGCCTCGCTGCCCAACATCATGAAGGCGAAGAAGAAGCCGATCGAGGAGAAGGCCCCGGCCGATCTCGGCGTCGACCTCGCCCCGCGCCTGCAGGTGATCTCGACCACCGAGCCGAGCGGGCGCAGCGCCGGCATCAAGGTTTCCTCGGCCGCCGAGCTGGTCGGCCATCTCAAGACGGCGGGAGTGCTCTGACCATGGCCGCGACGCTTCTTCTCGCCGAACATGACGATTCGAGCCTCAACCCCGTCACCGCCCGCGCCCTGACCGCCGCGCTGGCGCTCGGCGCGCCGGTGCATGTGCTGGTGGTCGGCAGCGGTTGCGCCCCCGCCGCCGAGGCTGCGGCCAAGCTCGATGGCGTGGCCGAGGTGCTGGTCGCCGACGCGCCCGTCTACGCCCACCGCCTCGCCGAGCCGGTGAGCGCGCTCCTGGTGGCGCTGGCGGGCGATTACAGCGCCGTCGTCGCCCCCTCGACCGCCTTCGGCAAGAGCGTGCTGCCGCGCTTTGCCGCGCTGATCGACGTGATGCAGGTCTCCGACGTGATCGCGGTGGTCAGCCCCGACACGTTCGACCGGCCGATCTATGCCGGCAACGCCATCCAGCGCGTGCGCGCGACCGACGGGACCCGCGTGCTGACCATCCGCACCGCGTCCTTCGCCCCGGCGGGCGAGGGCGGTGCCGCGCCGATCCGCGCCGTCGGCCCGACCGAGGCGCCCGCGCAGACCCGGTTCCTGGCTGAGGAAGTCGCCCACAGCGCCCGTCCCGAACTCACCGCGGCGCGGGCCATCGTCTCCGGCGGGCGTGCCGTCGGCTCGGCGGAGAACTTCCACGCGCTGATCGAGCCGCTGGCGGACAGCCTCAGTGCGGCGGTCGGCGCCTCGCGCGCGGCGGTCGATGCGGGCTATGCCCCCAATGACTGGCAGGTCGGCCAGACCGGCAAGGTGGTGGCGCCCGAGCTTTACGTCGCCATCGGCATTTCCGGCGCCATCCAGCATCTCGCCGGCATGAAGGACAGCAAGGTCATCGTCGCCGTCAACAAGGACGAGGACGCGCCGATCTTCCAGGTGGCGGATTACGGGCTGGTGGGCGACCTGTTCCAGATCGTGCCGGAGCTCACCGCCGAAATAGCTAAGGCAAAAGCCTGACGGGTCTCTATACTGGATCCAAAGGGCAGGGCGGACAGGACGAACCATGGCTTTCGAGATCAAGACCGTCGGCATCATCGGCGCGGGGCAGATGGGCAACGGCATTGCGCATGTCTGCGCGCTGGCCGGCTATGACGTCGTGCTGAACGACCTCGAAAAGGACCGCGTCAAGTCGGGCCTCGCCACCATCAATGGCAACATGGCCCGGCAGGTCTCCAAGGGCCTGTATTCCGACGAGACCAAGCAGGCCGCGCTCGGCCGCATCCACGGCACCGACCAGGCGTCCGATCTCGGCGATGTCGACCTGCTGATCGAGGCGGCGGTGGAGAAGGAGGAGATCAAGCGCAAGATCTTCTCCTCGGTCTGCCCGTTCCTGAAGCCCGAGGCGATCCTCGCCACCAACACCTCGTCCATCTCCATCACCCGGCTCGCCGCCTCGACCGACCGGCCGGAGCGCTTCATCGGCATTCACTTCATGAATCCGGTGCCGCTGATGCAGCTGGTCGAGCTGGTGCGCGGCATCGCCACCGAGGACGAGACCTTCGAGCTCTCCAAGGGCTTCGTCACCCGGCTCGGCAAGACCTATGCGGTGGCGGAGGATTTCCCCGCCTTCATGGTCAACCGCATCCTGCTGCCGATGATCAACGAGGCGATCTACACGCTCTATGAGGGCGTGGGCTCGGTCGACGCCATCGACACCGCCATGCGCCTCGGCGCCAACCACCCGATGGGCCCGCTCCAGCTCGCCGATTTCATCGGGCTGGATACGTGCCTGTCCATCATGCAGGTGCTGCATGAGGGTCTGGCCGATTCCAAGTACCGCCCCTGCCCGCTGCTGGTGAAGTACGTCGAAGCCGGCTGGCTGGGCCGCAAGACCCAGCGCGGCTTCTACGACTACCGCGGCGAAAAGCCGGTGCCGACCCGTTAGAAGCGGGGCACGCCGGCACGCTGAGGGGGGGCATCGGGTGCCGTTCGGGGCCTGAGATGATTGCAACCCCGCCACCTCTTGCACCGTCATGGCCGGGCTTGGCCCGGCCATCCACGACTTCCCGCTGGATGGACGTTGCACAGCTTCCGGCAGCGCTCTGTCGCCCCGCAAGTCATCGATGCCCGGGTCAAGCCCGGGCATGACGTGGTGAGAGAGGGCGAGGCCGGTCAACCACTCCCGTCCCGCCCGTCATCCCGGCCGCAGCGTGGCGGAGAGCCGGGATCGGTTCCCCATTCAAGTAAGGCTCGCGATCCCGGATCGACCTTCGGCCGTCCGGGATGACGGCGGTGGCTGACGGCGCCGGATGACGGAACGCGTTTCCACCCCTCACGCGGTCATGGCCGGGCTTGACCCGGCCATCCACGTCTTGCCGACGGATGTGCCCTAAGAAGTCATGGATGCCCGGGCCAAGCCCGGGCATGACGTCGTTTGGGTGGCACTGTCTCACTCGGGGCCAGGGCGACCGATCCCGGATCGGCGCTTGGCCGTCCGGGATGACGGCTTCTGGGAGCCGCCGCCGCCCTACCGCCCGATCCCCCGCGCCCACCGCCACGGGCGCCCGTCAATCGCCGCCAGCCCCAAAGCGATGATGGCGAAGCCGGCGAATTCGCGGGGTTCCAGCGCCTCGCCGAGCACCAGCGCGCCGAGCAGGATCGCGCTGACCGGCACGAGGAAGGTGACCAGCGAGATGTTGGTCGCCCCGTTCCGCGCGAGGATGCGGAAATACAGGATGTAGGCGATGCCGGTGGAGAGCACGCCGAGCCCGGCCAGCGCGCCGACCACCTTGAGCGAGGGCATCGGGAGCTGCCAGGGCGCGTCCAGCACGGCGATGACCGGCAGCAGCATCAGGCTGGAGAAGGCGAGCTGGGTCATGGCGACGCCGAGCGGGGGCAAAGCGCGGAAGCGGCGGCCATAGACGCTGGCGAAGCCATAGGAGACGGTCGCGCCGATGGCGGCGAGCTGGGCGGCGAGGTTGTGGCCGCCGAGCTGGCCGAGCAGCGCCGGGCCCATCATCACCGCCACGCCGGCAAAGCCGAGGCTCACCCCCACCAGCTTGCCGGCGGTGAATTTCTCGTCCCGCGTGAAGGCCTGCGCCACCAGCACGGTGAAGAGCGGGGTCGCGGCGTTGAGGATCGAGGACAGGCCGCTCGGGATATGCTGCTGCGACCAGGCGATCAGCCCGAAGGGGATGATGTTGGCGATGAGCGCGAGCAAAGCGAATTCCGCCATCAGCCGGCGGTTGAGCGGCAGCCGCACCCCGGCGAGGCGGGCGATGACATAGAGCGCGCCGGCGCCGATGGTCACGCGCGCGAACACCATGGTGAGCGGCGGGATCTCGGCGATGGCGACCTTGCCGAAGAAGAACGAGCCGCCCCAGATCAGCGAGAGCAGCACCAGCGCGCCCCAGTCGCCGGCCGCCATCGGGTGCGGGCCGGTGTGGGCGGGCGTGGAGGATGCCGGAGCGGGGGTCGCGAGCCCTTGGGCGGGGGCGGGCTCGGGGTGCGACATGGGGCCGGCTCCTGCAACGCGGGCGCGGCGGGCGCCCTCAAGACGCGCGCTCTACTCCATCGCCGCGCCCCGCGCCACCCGATTTCACGGGACGGGTACGGGGATAGGCCGGCTCAGGGCTGGGAAGGGGCGGTGCCCAGCGCGGCGCGAATGAGCGCGAGCGCATCCGGGCTCGCCCATTCCGCCGGGCCGGCGATGTGGCCGATCTCGCAACCCTGCGCGTCGATGAGCATGGTGGTCGGCAGGCCGAAGCCGCGCCCCACCGTGCGCAGATCCTGGAACGCCTTGGCCTTGGGGTCGGTGTAGAGCGCCAGCTCCTTGATGCCGGTCTCCTCCAGGAAGCGCTTGGGCTTGTCGGGGTCGCGCGTGTCGATGTTGAGGGCGACGACGTTGAAGGCGGGGGCCTGCGGGCTCGTCCCGGTGCCGTCCCCGGTGCCGAGCTTGGCCTGAAGCTCGTCGAGCGCCGGCATCTCCTTGCGGCAGGGCACGCACCAGGTCGCCCAGATGTTGACGAGCTTCAGCCCGTCGCCGCCGACCTTGGCGAGCGTCAGCGGCGTGCCGTCGGGACCGAGAAAGGCGAGGTCGGGGATGCGGGTGGGGGTGAGCGTCGGGGCGAAGGCGGCAAGCTCCCCCTTGGCGAGATCCGCGATGCGGCGGGCGGTGTCGCTCGCCGCCTGACAGGCGGGGTCCTTGCCGGACACACTGGCCTGACTGGCCACCTGATTGGCCTGATCGTTCACCCCACTGGCCTGACTGGTCACCGTTCCCGCGCCGTTCGTGGCAATGGCGTTGCGCGGATCACCCCCGATCCCGTATACGCCTGCCAGCACGGCGGCGCCGCCGAGCAGGAGCGCCGCGGCCACGATCAGCAGGCGGCGCCGCCCGGGGCGCGCCGCGTGTGTGCCTTCGTCGCCCGTCGGCGTCTCGGGTCGTTCGGTCATGACCGTCCTCGCGGAGAAAAGTTGAGCATGAGCAACAAGATGTGGGGTGGCCGCTTCGAGACCGGCCCCGACGCGATCATGGAGGAAATAAACGTCTCCATCGGTTTCGACCAGCGCCTCTACGCGCAGGACATTGCCGGCTCGAAGGCGCACGCCGCTATGCTGGCGGCCAAAGGCATCATCGACAAGGCAGATGCCGAAAAGATCGTGGCGGGTCTAGACACGATCCTGTCAGAGATCGAGGGCGGCCAGTTCACCTTCCAGCGGGCGCTGGAGGACATCCATATGAATGTGGAGTCCCGCCTCGCCGCCCTGATCGGCACATCCGCCGGCCGCCTCCACACCGCCCGCTCCCGCAACGACCAGGTGGCGACCGATTTCCGGCTCTATGTGCGCGACACGCTGGACACGCTGGATGTGCAGATTCGTGATTTGCAGAAGGCACTTACGGAGAAGGCGCTGCAATATTCCGGCACCGTGATGCCGGGCTTCACGCATCTCCAGACCGCCCAGCCGGTGACCTTCGGCCACCATCTCATGGCCTATGTCGAGATGCTCGGGCGCGACCGCGGGCGGCTGCGCGATGCCCGCGCGCGGCTCAACGAGTGCCCGCTCGGCGCCGCCGCGCTGGCTGGCACGTCGTTCCCGATCGATCGTTTCGCTACCGCAACGAGCCTTGGATTTGATAGGCCCACGGCCAATTCGCTGGATTCCGTCTCCGACCGCGACTTCGTGCTGGAGACGCTGGCGGCGGCCTCGATCTGCGCCATGCACCTCTCCCGCTTCGCCGAAGAGATCGTGATCTGGACCTCGCCGCTGGTCGGCCTGATCAAGCTGTCTGACCGCTTCACCACCGGCTCGTCGATCATGCCGCAGAAGCGCAACCCCGACGCGGCCGAGCTGGTGCGCGCCAAGATCGGCCGAATTGCCGGTGCTTTCAATGGCTTGCTGATGGTCATGAAGGGCCTGGCGCTGGCCTATGCCAAGGACATGCAGGAGGACAAGGAGGGCGCGTTCGATGCCTTCTCCACCCTCTCGCTGATGATCGCGGCGACCGCTGGCATGGTCCGCGACATGGTGCCGGACGAGAAGAAGATGAAGGACGCGGCGGGCTCGGGCTATTCCACCGCGACCGATCTCGCCGACTGGCTGGTGCGCGTGCTCGGCCTGCCCTTCCGCGAGGCGCATCACGTCACCGGCCGCATCGTCTCGCTGGCGAGCGGGCAGGGGATCGCTCTGCACAAGCTGAAACTTGAGGAAATGCAAAGCGTTGAGCCGCGCATTACCAAGGAGGTGTTCGGCGTGCTCTCCGTGTCGAAGTCGGTGGCGAGCCGCGTCTCCTATGGCGGCACGGCGCCGAAGAATGTGCGCGCGCAGGCCAAGCGCTGGCTCAAGCAACTCGCCAAGGAAGGCTGATCCGCATGGCCGACACCACGGGCCCGACGCCGCTGCGCAAGATGCACCCGGCGCTGAAATTCGCGCTGGAGCTGGGGCCGCTGGTGGTGTTCTTCATCGCCAATGGCCGCGCCGGCATCTATGTCGCCACCGGCGCCTTCATGGTGGCGACCTTCGCGGCGCTGCTGGTGATGTGGCTGATCGCCCGCAAGATCGCGGTCATGCCGCTGGTCTCGGCCGTGGTGGTGCTGGTGTTCGGCACGCTCACGCTCTGGCTGCAGGACGACCATTTCATCAAGATGAAGCCGACCATCGTCAACGCGCTGTTCGGCGGCCTGCTGCTGGGCGGGCTCATCTTCCGCAAGCCGCTTCTGCCCTATGTGCTGGGCGACGTGTTCCAGCTCACGCCGGAAGGCTGGCACAAGCTGACCATACGCTGGGGCGTGTTCTTCCTCGTCATGGCGGTGCTGAACGAGGTGGTCTGGCGCTCGGTCTCGACCGATACCTGGGTGGCCTTCAAGACCTTCGGCTATCTGCCGCTGACGCTGGTCTTCGCCATGGCGCAGGTGCCGCTGATGACCGCCCATGCCGCCAACGACCCGGCAAAGCCGACGGACGGCACGTAGGAACACAGGCGGGGCCATCACGCCCCGCCCGCGTCAAACCGGCCTTACGGGCAGGGATTGCCGCGCAGCTGGTGGACCGCGTCGACCTTGGCTTCCAGCTCCGGCGTGAAGGCGACATTGATCGCGTCGATGTCGTTCGTCAGCTGCTCCATCGTGGTCGCGCCAATGATGACCGAGGTCATGAACTCGCGCGACAGGCAGAAGGCGATGGCGAACTGCGCCGGGTCGATGCCGGCTTCCCGGGCGATGGCAAGATAGTCGTCGATCGCCGCTTCCGCGCCGGGTGTCTGGTAGCGCTGGCCACGGTTGAACAGCGTGGAGCGGGCACCCGCCGGGCGGGCGCCGTTCTGGTACTTGCCGGTGAGATAGCCCTGCGCCAGCGGGGAATAGGCGAGCAGCCCCACATCCTCGCGCAGGCTCACCTCGGCAAGCGCCGTCTCATAGGTGCGGTTGAGCAGGTGATAGGCGTTCTGCACCGAGGCCGCGCGCGGGCCCCCCGTGCGCCCGGCCTCGTCGAGAAAGCGCATCGTGCCCCAGGCACTCTCATTGGAGAGGCCGATATGGCGCACCTTGCCCTCCTTCACCAGCTCGGCAAAGGCGTCCAGCGTCTCGGCGATCGGCGTCTCGTCGCCCGCCACAGACTTCCAGCGCGTCGGGTTGGAGCCGAAATAGGCGATCGGCCGGCCCGGCCAATGGAGCTGGTACAGGTCGATATAGTCGGTCTGCAGCCGGGTGAGGCTTTTCTCAACCGCTTCGCGGATCTGGCCGCGCGTCGGGCGGGCCGGGGAGCCGTCGTCGCGGAACCATGTCATCTCCGAGAGACCGCACACCTTGGTGGCGAGGATCACCTTGTCGCGGTTGCCGCGCGCCTTGAACCAGGAGCCGATCACGCGCTCGGTCGAGCCCTGCGTGTCCGGCTTGGGCGGGATCGAGTAAAGCTCGGCGGTGTCGAAGAAATTGATGCCCCGATCGAGGGCGTAGTCCATCTGCGCGTGGCCTTCGGCCTCGGTGTTCTGCTCACCATAGGTCATGGTGCCCAGGCAAATGGCGCTGACCTCGAGGCCGGTGCGGCCGAGCGGGCGGTACTGCATGGCAATGTCCGGGATTCGTCAGGAAGGGGGTGCCTGATGATAGGAGCGCCAACCCAGTGGTACAAGCTGCCGCAAGGGAGGGTCAGGACGCCGCCGGGGTGGCCGCCGGTTCGATCCCCCAGAAGTGCGCCGCTTCCAGCGGCAGGCGCCGCAACGCCTGCCTGAAGACGGCCACGTCGACATGGCGCCGCAGCACCGCGCCGACCTGCGCCACCGCCTGATCGCTCGCGAGGTTATGGTGCGCGCGCAGGCTCCTGACGTCGCGCAGCACCTCCTCCGCCGCCCAGGAGGCGGCGCCGATCCCCTCGGCGCGCCAGTTCTCGATGAACAGCGCGCCGAGTAGCGGCGGCAGCGCGGCGGCGAAGACCAGCACCTCGCCCGGCGCCAGCCGCCGGCGAAAGGCGCGGAACACCGCATCGACCACCGTATAAGCCTGATGGCGGCTGGAGAGCTGCGCCGTGTCCGCCACCTCGGCCAGGAACGCGTCGAACGCCTCGCTGGCCCGGCGATAGGCCATCGGCACGGTCATGGCGCGCTCTTGAGCGTGGCGAGCCAGCGTTCCACCGCCGGGGTGATGCGCTCGACGATGACATCGACGCCCGCCGCTGTCGGGTGGATACCGTCGGGCTGGTTGAGCTTGCCCTGCCCGGCCACGCCGTCGAGGAAGAACGGGTAGAGCGGCACGTCATATTTCGCCGCAAGGCGCGGATAGATCGCGTTGAACCGTTCGGCATAACCGCCGCCGAGATTTGGCGGGGCGACCATGCCGGCGAGCAGCACGGGAATCTTGCGCTCCTTCAGCCGCGCCAGAATGGCGTCGAGCGACTTTTCCGCGATGGCGGGATCGAGCCCGCGCAGCGCGTCATTGGCGCCGAGTTCCAGGATGACGCCCTGCGTCCCGTCCGGGATCGACCAGTCGAGCCGCGCGAGGCCAGCGGTGGTCGTGTCACCGGACACACCGGCATTCTCGATCACCACATCGTGACCCTTCGCCTTGAGCGCCGCCTGAAGTTTCGCGGGAAAAGCGTCCTTGGCGGGCAGGCCGAGACCGGCCGTCAGGCTGTCGCCAAAGGCCACCAGACGGAGCGGTTCGGCGTGCAGCGGGGTCATGGCCATCATCAATCCCGCGAGAGCGAGCACCGGGAGAGCGACGTTCAGCGTCCACCGTCCCTTTCGCGACGTAAACAAGGCGCCATATCCTGCCGAACCTACCGCACCGCAGCGCGCCGCTCCGGCGCGCCTCCCGCCGACGAACGCCCAGGACCACATGCAGCCGAACTCCTCATCCAAGCCCGCCATCACCCTCGACAAGGTCGAACTCTCCCTCGGCTACGGCGCGGCGCGCGTTCATATCCTCAAAGGTGTGTCGCTCAATATAGGGCAGGGTGAGGCGGTCGGCCTCGTCGGGCCGTCGGGTTCCGGCAAATCAAGCCTGCTGATGGTGCTGGCGGGGCTGGAGCAGGCGAACTCCGGCACGGTGACGGTGGCGGGCGAGGAGCTGACCCGGCTCGACGAGGATGCGCTGGCGCGCTTTCGCGGCCGGCATGTCGGCATCGTGTTCCAGGCCTTCCATCTCATCCCGACCATGACCGCCATCGAGAACGTGGCCGTGCCGCTGGAACTCGCCGGGCGGGCGGATGCCTTCGAGCGGGCGGCGGCGGAGCTGGCCTCGGTCGGCCTCGGCCACCGGCTCGACCATTACCCCTCGCAGCTCTCGGGCGGCGAGCAGCAGCGCGTGGCGGTGGCCCGCGCGCTGGCACCGGAGTCGCGCATCCTTGTCGCTGACGAGCCGACCGGAAATCTCGACGAGGCGACCGGCCGTCAGATCATGGACCTGCTCTTCGCCGCGCAGACCCGGCGCGGGGCGACGCTGGTGATCGTCACCCATGACCTCGCGCTTGCGCGCC
Source organism: Ancylobacter sp. WKF20 (assembly GCF_029760895.1). Taxonomy (NCBI): domain Bacteria; kingdom Pseudomonadati; phylum Pseudomonadota; class Alphaproteobacteria; order Hyphomicrobiales; family Xanthobacteraceae; genus Ancylobacter; species Ancylobacter sp. WKF20. Next base: position 3,238,095 of record NZ_CP121679.1, on the reverse strand, counting down.
GCTGCGACCGCACCATCCGCCTGCGCTCCGGCCAGATCGAGGGCGACGAAGTCGCCGCGACGGCGCTCAGTGCCGGGGTGCCGGCATGAGCCTCTCCGCCCTGTCGTCGCGCGCCGAAGCCGGCCGCCCGTCTCCGCTCGGCATGCGCGCCCGCTCCTCGCTCGCCCTGCGCTTTGCCCTGCGCGAACTGCGCGGTGGCGTGCGCGGCTTCGGCGTATTCCTCGCCTGTCTGGCGCTCGGCGTCGCCGCTATCACTGGCGTCGGTTCTTTCTCGCGCGCCCTGACCGACGGCCTCGCCCGCGAGGGCACGACGCTGCTCGGCGGCGACGCGGCGTTCACCCTCGTCCAGCGCGAGGCGAGCCCCGAGGAATTGGCGCTGATCCGCGCCGGCGGCAACGTCTCGACCATCGCCACGCTGCGCGCCATGGCGCGGGCGGGCGAAGGCGACAGCCTCAATTCCACGCTGGTCGAGGCCAAGGCGGTGGATGGCGCCTATCCCATGGTCGGTGCCATGGAATTGGACCCGCCGCAGCCCATCGACCGCGCCCTCGCGTCGACCGATGGCCGCTTCGGCGCGCTGGCCGATCCGGCGCTGGCCGAGCGGCTCGGCATCAAGGTCGGCGATGCCTTCCAGCTCGGCGAGGCGACGCTGCGCCTCACCGGCCTCATCACCCGCGAACCTGACGCGCTCTCCACCGGCATCGGCTTCGGGCCTCGCCTCATGGTGTCGCTTGACGCGCTGCGCGCCTCGCAGCTTCTCCAGCCCGGCAGCCTCGTGCGCTGGCACTACCGGGTGAAAATGGCGGATCCTTCCGCGCTGACCGGCTTCGTCGAGCGCGTCCAGGAAGGCGTGCCGCAGGCGGGCTTCGAGGTGCGCACGCGCGATGCCGCCGCCCCGCGCCTTGAGAACAATGTCCGCCGCTTCACCGAATATCTGACGCTGGTTGGGCTCACCGCCCTGCTGGTCGGCGGCGTCGGCGTCGCCAATGCAGTGAAGAGCCATCTCGACGCCAAGCGCGGCGTCATCGCCACCTTCAAGAGCCTGGGTGCGCCGGGCGGCACGGTGTTTACCATCTATCTGGTCGAGGTCGGCCTCATCGCCGCCATCGGCATCGCCATCGGCCTTGTCGTGGGCGCGGCGCTGCCCTTCGCGGTTAACGCGGCCTTCGGCCATCTGCTGCCCATTGCCATCGAGCCGAGCCTGCAACCGGCGGCGTTGCTGCTGGCGGTGGCCTATGGCGCGCTGATCGCGCTCGCCTTCGCGCTGTGGCCGCTGGGTCTGTCGCATGACGTCCCGGTCTCGGCGCTGTTCCGCGACGAGGTGGAGACGCGCGGCCGCCGGCCCCGGCGCTCCTATGTGATCCTCACCGTGCTCGCCATTGCCGCGCTTGCCGCGCTGGCAGTTGCGGCTTCCGAGGAGCGGCGCATCGCGGTCTATTACCTGATCGCCTCGGCGAGCGTGCTGGTGATGCTGCGCCTCGTCGGCACCGGCATCATGGCGCTCGCCCGCCGCCTGCCGCGCCCGCGCCTCACCGAGGCCCGGCTGGCGCTCGCCAATATCCACCGCCCGGCGGCGCTGACCCCGACCATCGTGCTGTCGCTGGGGCTGGGGCTGACGCTGCTCGTCACGCTGTCGCTGATCGACCGCAGCCTCACGCGCGAGCTGACGTCACGCCTGCCCGAGCAGGCACCGAGCTTCTTCTTCCTCGACATCCAGAACACCGAAACGGACCGCTTCGCCAGTTTCCTGCAGCAGCAGGCGCCGGCCGGGACGGTGGAACTCGTGCCGATGCTGCGCGGGCGGCTCATCACCCTCGGCGACCGCCCGGCGGAGAGCATCACCCCGCCGCCGGAATTCGCCTGGGTGCTCTCCTCCGATCGCGGCATCACCTATGCCGACGCGTTGCCGGAGGGCTCGCGCCTCGTCGCGGGCGAGTGGTGGGGCGCCGACTATGCCGGGCCGCCGCTGGTGTCCTTCGAGAAGGAGATCGCCGATGCCTTCGGGCTGAAGATCGGCGACAGCGTGACGGTGAACGTGCTGGGACGGCCGATCACCGCCCGCATCGCCAATCTCCGGCAGGTCGAGTGGGAGCGGCTCGCCATCAACTTCGTCATGGTGTTCTCACCCAACACCTTCCGCGGCGCCCCGCACACCTCCATTGCCACACTCACCTTGCCCGGCGGTGGCGAGGCAGGGGTGGAGAGCGGCGTGTCGCGCGCGGTGGCGCGGGACTTCCCGGCCGTCACGGCGGTGCGGGTGAAGGAGGCGCTGAGCCAGATCGGCGAGATCGTCGCGAACCTGCTGCTGGCGATCCGTGGCGCGAGCCTCGTCACGCTGGTGGCAAGCGTCCTCGTGCTCGCCGGCGCGCTGGCGGCGGGCCAGCATCACCGGGTCTATGACGCGGTGATCCTGAAGACGTTAGGTGCCACCCGCGCCCGGCTCGTGCTCGCCTATGTGCTGGAATATGCCGCGCTCGGCCTTGTGACGGCGGTGGTCGCGCTCGGGGCCGGCTCGGCCGCCGCCTATCTGGTAACCACGCAGGTGATGAAGGTCGCCTTTGCCTGGTCGGGCAGCGCGGCGCTCAGCGCGGTCGGCATCGCGCTGGTGCTCACCGTCGGCTTCGGTCTCATCGGCACCTGGCGGGCGCTGGGGCAGAAGCCGGCGCGCATCCTGCGCAATCTGTGACGCTCAGCGCCCCGGTCGGCCGTGCGGGCGCGTTAAGCCTGTCGCAAACTTAACTTGCGGCAGGCGGGTGCGGACCTCATATTCCCGGTAACACTGCGTCAGGGCCGTCTCGGCACGCTGGCGCGCCACCGACGGGAGAGGATCCGACCATGTCCGACTACAACCGCAACGTCTCCGTGCCGCGCTTCGGGGCGACGGCGGCGCGGACGCAGGCCGAGATCGACCAGGGCCTGCGCGCCTATATGCTGCGCGTCTACAATTACATGACGCTCGGCCTCGCCATCACCGGTGCAGCGGCGCTGGGCATCTACATGCTCGCCGTCTCCGACGTGCCGACCGCCGCGGCCATCGCGCCGAACATCTACCTCACCGATCTCGGCGTCGCGCTGTTCCTCAGCCCGCTGCGCTGGGTGGTGATCTTCGCCCCGCTCGCGGCCATCCTGTTCCTGAACTTCCGGGTCGACCGGCTCAGCGTCGGCGCGGCACAGAGCATCTTCTGGCTCTATGCGGCGCTGGTCGGCGTCTCTCTGGCTTCGATCTTCCTCGTCTACACCCATGACAGCATCGTGCGGGTGTTCTTCATCACCGCGGCGGCGTTCGGTGCTCTGAGCCTCTATGGCTACAGCACCTCGCGCAGCCTCTCGGCGATGGGCTCCTTCCTGGTGATGGGCCTTTTCGGCCTGATCATCGCCATGGTGGTGAACATCTTCCTCGCCTCGTCGATGCTGCAGTTCGTCATCTCGGTGGCGGGCGTGCTGATCTTCGCCGGCCTGACCGCCTGGGACACGCAGCGCATCAAGGAAATGTACTTCGCCGGCGATGACGACGTGGTGGCCGGGCGCAAGGCGATCATGGGCGCGCTGACGCTCTATCTCGACTTCATCAACCTCTTCATCATGCTGCTCCAGCTCTTCGGCAACCGGAACAGCAACTGATCGCGGCGCTGCCGCCACATGCAAAAGCCCCGGTGCGAGCCGGGGCTTTTTTGTTGGGCGGTTAGCTGCGCGCTCGTCGGTTCACCAGCGCAGATTATCCTCCAGCCAGTAGTTCACCTCGCGAAAGCCCATGCCGCGATAGGGCTTGCGGGCCAGCACGATGTAGAGGCTGTCCTTGTCCTGCGTGAACTCGCGTAGCCGGTAGAACAGCGCCTCGTCCGTCTCCTCGGTCGTGACGGCGAAGGTCGTCGGCCCCAGTTGGGTCCACGACATCTGCCGGATCGCCTCGATCATCGCGGCGGTGTTCTCGGGCGCGGCAAGTTCGAACGACACGATGAAGACGGCCATGGCCCCTCCGGCAGGTGGTTGGTCTCATTCTACGATGCACGGCATATGCCAGATGGTGGCGGAATGCCGGCTCAACTCTGCAATCTCATACCGGTGGCCGCTCGGCCTTGGGCGGCAGCGGGAACAGCGTGACGAAGCGCGCCGCGACCGCCCTGTCGCCACGCAGGGCCAGCGCGCCGGCGGCTTCCAGCGTGTCGAGCGCCTGCCCGCCATAGATCGCCGCTGCCACCATCCGGGCGGCGCCGACAAACACCACGTCCGGCGTCTTGGCAGCGCCACGCTCGGCCTCGAACGCCCCGTCCCGGATGCGCAGGGTGAAGGTCTCGCCATCGAGTTCGAGCCCGATGATCGCGCGCATGTCGCCCGCCCGCGCGGGCGCGAACATGGTGCGCAGCGAGAGCAGCAGGGAGACCGCACCGAAGGGCAGGGTGGGGTCATGCGCCGGGGAGCGCGAGGCCCAGCGCCCGAGCACCTGCAGGATCGGCTCGGCCTCATAGCCCCACGGTGTGAGCTCATAGACCGGCACGGAATGGGGCGGGGGCAGGCGCGTATGGGTGAGGATGCCCGCCGCCTCCAGCGCTTCCAGCCGCTGGGTCAGAATGTTGGCGCTGATCCCCGGCAGGCCGGCCTTGATGTCACCGAACCGCTTCGGCCCCAGCATCAGCTCGCGCATGACGAGGAGCGACCAGCGCTCGCCGATCAGGTCGAGCGCATGGGCGGCGCCGCAGGCATCGTCGTACCGACGACGATTTTTGATGGATTCATCAGTTATTTTTGTTAACTCCACGGTTGCTATGACTAACCATGTCCTCTATTCCTGGTCAAGGACGTGCCCTTGCGGAAGCTTTTCAACTTCAGGAGGACGCCGTGCCCACGCTCATCTTCATCAACCTTCCCGTCCACGACCTCGACCGTGCCATCGCCTTTTACGAGGCCATCGGCGCGCGGAAGAACCCGCAGTTTTCCGATGATACCGCCGCCTGCATGGTTGTCTCGGATGTCATTCACCTGATGCTGCTCACGCACCCGAAATTCGCGCAGTTTTCCCCACGCCCCATCGCCGACAGCCATGCGACCACGAGCGCGCTGTTCGCGCTCACCGAAGAAAGCCGCGCCGGTGTCGACGCTGTCGTGGCTAAGGCTGCTGCCGGGGGCGGCAAGGCCGATCCGCGCGCGCCGCAGGATCTCGGCTTCATGTACTCGCGCAGCTTCGAGGATCCGGACGGGCATGTCTGGGAGCCCTTCTTCATGGATATGGCCGCGCTGCCCGCCGAGATGGCGCCGGCCTCCTGACCAATCCCACACATCACACCGAGGAAACGCTATGAGCACTACCAGCCCCGCTGTCGGCTATGTCGACGGCTTCCTGCTCGCCGTGCCCACCGCCAAAAAGGACGCTTACCGCCGGATGGCGGAGCAGGCGGCGCCGATCTTCTTCGATCATGGCGCGCTCTATCTGGCGGAAAACTGGGGCGACGATGTCCCGCACGGCCAGCTCACCGACTTCTACAGGGCGGTGAAGGCGGAGCCGGACGAGACGGTCGTCTTTTCCTGGGTGGTGTGGCCCTCGAAGGAAGCGCGGGACACGGGGATGAAGCGCTTCATGGAAGACCCGCGCCTCAAGGACATGACCGACATGCCCTTTGACGGCAAGCGCATGATCTTCGGCGGTTTCGCCCCGCTCCTGCATGAGGCGCGGCCGTGAGCTGACAGCGAGCACGCGCGCGGCCCGCCCGCGCGCGGCGCCTGAAGCTGCACAAGGCTTGTGATCACAAGGCCGATTGTCCGCCGGTCCCCGTGGCGCTAGATAGCCCTCAGGCGGGAGCGCCATGAGGGCGCTGCCGAACCGGAGGGCAAGACCCATGAACTGGGCGGATTTCAAGCGCGAGGCGAATTTCATCGATGGAGCGTGGGTGCCCGCCGATAGCGGCGCCACCATCGACGTCACCAACCCCGCGACCGGCGAGGTGATCGGCACCGTGCCGAATGCCGGCACGGCGGAGACGAAGCGCGCCATCGCCGCGGCCGACAAGGCCTTTGCGAGCTTCTCGCGCACCACGGCGGATGAGCGCGCCAAGATGCTGCGCAAGCTCTATGCCGCCATCATGGACAACCAGCGCGCGCTCGCCGAACTCCTCACCATCGAGCAGGGCAAGCCGCTGGCCGAGTCGATGGGCGAGGTCGGGATGTCCGCCGCCTATATCCTCTGGTTCTCGGAGGAAGCCCGCCGGGTCTATGGCGACACGATCCCCTCGCCCTGGGGCGACCGGCGCATCCTCGTCACCAAGCAGGCTGTCGGCGTGGTGGCGGCGATCACCCCGTGGAACTTCCCGTCCTCCATGCTTGCCCGCAAGATCGGCCCGGCGCTGGCGACCGGCTGCACCTCGGTGGTGAAGCCGGCGACGCAGACCCCCTATTCGGCGCTCGCCTGGGGCGTGCTGGCCGAGCAGGTCGGCTATCCCGCTGGCGTCGTCAACATTCTCACCGGCTCCGCCTCGCAGATCGGCGGCGAGATGACGTCGAGCCCGATCGTGCGCAAGATCACCTTCACCGGCTCGACCCCGGTCGGCAAGGTGCTGATGAAGCAGGCCGCCGACACGGTGAAGCGCGTCTCGATGGAACTGGGCGGCAATGCGCCCTTCCTCATTTTCGACGATGCCGATCTCGACAAGGCGGTGGAGGGGGCGCTCGCCTCCAAGTACCGCAACTCCGGCCAGACCTGCGTCTGCGCCAACCGCTTCTACGCCCAGGCCGGCATCTATGACGCCTTCGTCGAGAAGTTCGCCGCCGCCTCCGCCAAGCTCAAGGTCGGCTCCGGCCTGGAGGAAGGCGTGGTGCAGGGCCCGCTGATCGACGCCAAGGCGGTGGAGAAGACCGAGAGCTTCGTCGCCGATGCTGTGGCCAAGGGCGGCAAGGTCGTCACCGGCGGCGGGCGCCACGCGCTCGGCGGCCAGTTCTTCCAGCCGACCGTCATCGCCAACGCCACCTCGGAGATGAACTTCGCCCGCGACGAGATCTTCGGGCCCGTCGCGCCGGTGTTCCGCTTCGAGACCGAGGAGGAGGCGGTCCGCCTCGCCAACGATACCGAGTTCGGTCTCGCCTGCTATTTCTACACCCGCGACCTCTCCCGCGCCTTCCGCGTCACCGAGGCGCTGCGCTACGGGCAGGTGGGTGTGAATGCCGGCGTCATCACCACGGAAGTCGCGCCCTTCGGTGGCGTGAAGGAATCCGGCGTCGGCCGCGAGGGCTCGAAGTACGGCATCGAGGAATATCTCGACATGAAATATGTCTGCCTCGCCCTCTGAGGCCGGCTGACACAGCAAGGGCGCGCCACGGCGCGCCCTTTTTGTTTGTGGCGTTCGCCCCAGCCTATTTCGTCTTCGCGCGGGTGCGGGCGTCGTTCACCACGCTGGCGAAACCCTCATAGTCCAGCGCGGCGGCGACCTTGTAGGGGCCGACGAGATAGACCGGGGTGCCCGGAAGCTGCAGCGCCTCGGCCTGCTCATTGTTGCGCTTCAACAAGGCGCCGATGGCCTGGCCGTGCGCCTTGAGATCGGCGGAAAGGCGCTTGCGGTCGATGCCGGCCTTCTCCAGCAACGCCGGGAGGCGGTCCGTATCGCCGCGCAGGGACGCGGTCATCAGAGTCTCGTGCGCGCGCTCATAGCGGCCTTGATATTTGGCGGCGAGGGCATATTGCGCGGCGACGACCGAGCTTTCCGAAAGGATCGGCCAATCCTTGTAGACGAGGCGCACATGGCCGTCGTCGGCCACCAGCTTGGCCAGCGCCGGTGCGGCCTTGCGGCAATAGCCGCAATTATAGTCGAAGAAGGTGACGATGGTGACGTCGCCCTTCGGGTTGCCGCCCACCGGCACCTCGGGGTCGAACAGCAGCGCATCGACATCCAGCGTCTTGGTGGAAAGCACGCCGCTGCTCACGAAGGGCGCGGCGAACAGCGTGCCGAGCGTGGCCAGGGCTCCCGAACGCAGGAGCTGGCGGCGGTGCAGTGGCCGGGACGGCATGGCGGCTCCCTGGAGCTTCCCGATATCAGCCGCCCGTTCGCACGCGCACGCCATCGAGAATGATGCGTTGTATGTTGCGTGCAGCCTCCTCCGCAAAGGCCTCGTCGTCCAGCCCCGTATTGAGCAGCGCGTCGATCTGCACCGCGAAGTCCGCATAATGCTGCGTGGTCGCCCAGATGGAGAAGATCAGATGGTGGGGGTCGACCGGGGCGAGCCGTCCTGCCGCGGTCCAGGCGCGGATCACCTCGGCCTTGGCGTCGACCAGCTCCTTGAGCGAGGTCTCCAGCTCTCGGCGCAGCAGCGGGGCGCCCTGCACGATCTCGAAACAGAACAGCCGCGAGGCTTCCGGATGCGTGCGCGAGAACAGGATCTTGCGGCGTATGTACTCGCCGATGCCGGCCACCGGGTCGCTGTCGAGATCGAGGCTGCGCAACGGATCGAGCCACTGGTCGAGCAGACGGCTCAGCGCGGCGACATAGACCTCGTCCTTGGAGCCGAAATAGTAGAACAGGTTGGTCTTCGACACCTGCGCCTGTTCGGCGATCTGCTCCACCGTCGTGCCGTGCAGGCCGTGCCGGGAGAACAGCATCAGCGCCGCGTCGAGGATGGCCGTGCGCTTGGCCTCGATGCGCTTGCGCCGGCGCGGGGTGCGCGGCTCGGCCGAGCGTGAGCTGCGGCGCACCGGGCGGGCGGGCTCTGGCGCCTCCGGGGCAGGGGCGGTGGTATCGTCGGTGCGGAGCGGCGTCGGCGCGCGCAGTGATCGAGTGGCGCCTGCCAAACCTGCCTCCCTATGCATCATGCCTGAAACGGGTCATCGCCGACCATGTCCGTCTGACATGGCACGGAAATCCTTCGCATCGCAATATGGCGCCGGAGCGTCACCCCCGATTCGGATGCCGAGATGCCGATTGCTGCCACCTATGATCGCGTTGCCCGCCTGCTGCACTGGACGGTCGCGGTCCTCATCCTCGTGCAGTTCGCCACCGGCTGGAGCTGGGGCTTTTTCGAACGGGGAACGGACTCGCGCTTCTATCTGTTCCGGCTGCATCTGTTCTCGGGCTATGCGGTGCTTGGGCTGGTCGTGCTGCGCATCGTCTGGAGATTGACGCACCCGGCGCCGCCACTGCCCACCGGTATGCCGCGCTGGCAGCACATCCTCGCCCATGCCACCCATGGCGTTCTCTACCTCGCCATCCTCATCCAGCCGATCCTCGGGGCGGTGACCACCACCGCCTTCGGCAAGGGCCTCGGCATTGGGCGCATCCATGTGGCGCTCGCCTATGGCATCGCGGCGTTGGTGGTTGTGCATATCGGCGCCGCGCTGTGGCACCATTTCGTGCGGCGTGACGGGCTGATCCTGCGCATGCTGCCGGCGCGACGCTGAGGATGGGGACGAGGATGCTTTATTCAGCGGGTGTTTCACGCGCGGTGATTACCGGGCTTCTGCTCCTCTGGGCCGGTGGCGCGCAGGCCCAGGTCGCCCCCATCGAGGTGAACGCCACGCCAATCCCCGTCGACCGTTTCGAGCCCGGCGGGGCGCGCCGCTTCGGCCCGCTGGAGTTTCGCGGCGGGCTGGTGCTCTCCTCACCCTCGGCGAATTTCGGCGGTATTTCCGGGCTGGTCGTCCAGCCCGACGGGGCGGATTTCCGCGCGATCACCGACAAGGGCATGTGGCTCGCCGGGCGTATCGAAGCGGAGGGCGACCGGCCGACCGGCATCAGCGGCGCGCAAATGGCGCCGATGCTGGCCGCCAAGGACCGCTCCTTCGCCCGCGACAAGCGCGGCGACGTGGAATCGCTCGCCCGCACGCCGACGGGCTATGTCGTCGGGATCGAGCGGCGGCAGGAGGTCTGGAGCTTCCCCGCCGGACCGCTGACCGCGCCTGGCAAGCGGCTCATCGCCGATCCGGCCCTCATGGCCCTCGGCAATAATGAAGGCCCCGAGGCGCTGCTGGCGCCGCCGGGCGCCACGCCGGCGCCCATCATCGTCATCGGGGAGCAGAGTCCGTCCGATCCTGCCGTGCTGCCGGGCTTCCTGTTCGATCCGGCCGCCAAGCCGGCGTTGATCGGGCGTTTCACCATCACGCGCGTCGACGAATTCTCCGCCACCGACGCGGCGATCTCCGATGATGGGCAGGTCTATCTGCTGGAGCGGCGCTATGATGCGCTGCGCGGCGTCGCCCTGAGGCTGCGGCGCTTTCCGCTGGCGGAGATCCGTGAGGGCGCGGTCATCACCGGCCAGACGCTGCTGCAGGCCAACCGCGCGGCGTCCATCGACAATATGGAAGCCATCGCCCTGCACCGCAACGCGGCGGGCGAACTGATCATCACGCTGATGTCGGACGACAATTTCTCGCCGCTCCAGCGCACGCTGCTGCTGCGCTTCGCGGTCGTCGAATAGGGGCGGGAAGAGAGCTCAGCGGGCGAGGGTGCCGCGAACCTGCGGGCCGTTCCAGGGCTTGAGCCAGCCCATCAGCGCGCCATAGGGGATGAGCGCGAGCAGCGCGCAGCCGACCTTCACGAGGAAGTCGAAGAAGGCGAGGCCGACCCAGAGCGGGACGGTGATGCCGGTGGTGGCATAGGTCACCGGGCCGGACATATCGACATCGCCCGCGAAGGCGAGCGAGAAGAACAGTACCGTGTCGATGGCCGAGCCGAGCAGGCTGCCGGCGAGCGGGGCGTGCCACCAGGAGAGGCGACGCAGGCGGTTGAACACGCCGATGTCGAGAAGCTGGCCGACCAGGAAGGCCGAGCCCGAGGCCAGCGCGATGCGCGGCGTCGCCAGCCAGATCGACAGCACGACCGCCAGCGCAAAACCGGCATAGACCACCTGCCGCGCCACGGCTGGGCCGAAGCGGCGATTGGTCAGGTCATTGACGAGGAAGGCGAGCGGATACGTAAAAGCACCCCAGGTGAGCACCTCGGCGAGGCCGAGATACTCCACGGGGTGCTGAACCAGCACATTCGAGGCCGCCACCACCGCCATCATGGCGGCGACGGGGATGGCGAGGCGCGTGGCCGCAACCTCAGTGCCGGCGATCTTCATCGCACTCAGGCCGCGGCGGCGACCGAGGCCTTGGCCACGGCGCGCTTCAGCTCGGCAGCCTTCGGCGACAGCTCGTCGATCGAAGCCTTGGCGAGGAACGCATCGAGGCCGCCGCGATGATCGACAGTCTTGAGAGCGTTGGCACTCACGCGCAGCTTGACCGAACGCTTCAGCACGTCGCTGGTGAGCGTCACGTTCACCAGGTTCGGGAGAAACCGGCGACGGGTCTTGCGGTTAGAGTGGCTCACGAGATTGCCGGTCAGAACCGCCTTCCCGGTAAGTTCGCACCGACGGGACATCGTGGACTTCCTTAAGTTCGCAGCCGCTGCGCCGCAGGCTATGACAAAAGCCTGACGATCCCGCATACGGCATCGGTGAATTAGAGGTGCGCTCCTATAAGGAAGCCCCCCGGCGCCGTCAAGGCCGGCCTGCCGGTTAAGCCGGATGGAGCGCTCGCACGGGTCGCGCGTGCCGCGTTCGTGAGCGGGCGAGTCACAGTTCCGCCGCCTTCCGCCGCCATCCGAATCCGGGATAAATGACAGTCTGGCGCGATCGGTGACGATTCGCCCTGTGTTTCGGGATCCGTGTCTTCATGCATCGCTTTGGCCTCACGGCGCTTCTCGCGCTCGCCGGTTCCGGCGTGGCGGCATCCGCTCACGCGGATGGGCGTCTAGAGGCGCGTTACACGCTGTCCCTGGCAGGGTTGGAACTCGGCAAGGCGGCGTTGCTGCTGGAAGTCGATGAGCGGTCCTACACGGCGTCGGGCAGCGCTCGGCTGACCGGCATGGCGCAAGCCGTCTCGTCGGGCAAAGGTACGGCGGGCGCGCGCGGGGCTATCGCGCGGGGCGAACTGGAGCCGCGCGCTTTCGCCATGGAAGCCGAATCCGACCGCAAGGCCGAGGCGATCCGCCTCGTCATGAGCCGCGATACCGTCACCGAGATGCGCGTCGAGCCGCCGGTCACGGAGTCGCCCGACCGCGTGCCGGTGACCGACAAGGACAAGAAGGGCATTCTCGACCCGATGTCCGCCGCCCTCATCATGGTGCCCGGCGGCGATGACGCACTGTCTGAAAAGGCCTGCGACCGCGTGCTGTCGATCTTTGACGGGCGCCAGCGTTACGACCTCCAGCTCTCCTATGAGAGGATGGAGGATGTGAAGGCGGAGAAGGGCGGCTATGCCGGCCCGAGCGTCGTCTGCCGCATCGCCTATCGCCCGGTCGCCGGCCACAAGCCGAACCGCGCCGGCGTCAAATACATGATGAACAACAAGGAAATGTTCGTCTGGCTGGCGCCGATCGCCGGCACGCGGATGCTCGTGCCGTTCCGCGCCAGCGTGAACACCGCCATCGGTGTCGCGCAGATCCAGGCGGAAAGCTTCGTCAGCGAGCCGATGGTCGGCCGGGGCGCCAAGCCGACCCGCGCGCAGGTTCCCTGAGCCTCTGGCGGGGCGCCTGTCCAGCGCCCATGTTCCGGGTGCGGATGGTCGCGCGGCATTGTGACTGCCGCTGCGCGAGGCGTGTCGCTCATCCTTCCGGCCTCGTGCTACAAGGGCCCTCCCGCCGGCCCGACGGACAACAAGCCCCATGAACATCGCCCCGCCGGGCAAGGCCCCTTACCCCCGCATCCAGGCGCTGCCGCCCTCGCTGCGCGCGCGGGGCGTGACCGCCGTGCTCGGCCCGACCAATACCGGCAAGACCAGCCTCGCCATCGAGCGGATGCTCGGCCATTCCTCCGGCCTCATCGGCCTGCCGCTGCGCCTGCTCGCCCGCGAGGTCTATCAGCGCCTGGTCGAGCGCGCTGGCGAAGGGCAGGTGGCGCTCATCACCGGCGAGGAGCGCATCAAGCCGGCCAATCCGCGCTTCTGGGTGTCCACCGTCGAGGCGATGCCGCGCGATCTCGACGTCGCCTTCGTCGCGCTGGACGAAATCCAGATTTCCGCCGATCTCGACCGTGGCCATGTCTTCACCGACCGCCTGCTGAACCGGCGCGGGCGGGAGGAGACGCTGCTGCTCGGCGCCGCCACCATGCGCCCGCTGGTGGAGAAGCTGCTGCCGGGCGTGAATATTCTGGTGCGCCCGCGCCTCTCCCAGCTCACCTTCGCCGGCGAGAAGAAGCTGACGCGTCTGCCGCGCCGCTCGGCCATCGTCGCCTTCTCGGCGGACGAGGTCTACGCCATCGCCGAGCTGATCCGCCGCCAGCGCGGCGGGGCGGCGGTGGTGCTCGGCGCGCTCTCCCCGCGCACCCGCAACGCGCAGGTCGAGCTCTACCAGAATGGCGATGTCGATTATCTCGTCGCCACCGACGCGATCGGCATGGGCCTGAACCTCAATGTCGATCACGTCGCCTTCGCCGGCAATGTGAAATATGACGGCTGGCAGTTCCGTCGGCTCAATCCCGGCGAGATCGCCCAGATCGCCGGCCGGGCCGGGCGCGCCCAGCGCGACGGCACTTTCGGCACCACCGGGCGCTGCGAGCCCTTCGATGCCGAGCTGGTAGAACGGCTGGAGGCCCATGCCTTCGAGCCCCACCGCGTTCTGCAGTGGCGCAACAGCGCGCTCGATTTCGGCTCCATCGAGGCTTTGCACCGCTCGCTGAGCGTGGTGCCGCGCGAGGAGGGGCTCACCCGCGCGCCCACCGCCGAGGATGTGCTGGTTCTGGAGGCGATGGCCCGCGATCCCGCCATTCGCCGCCACGCGCAGGGCGCGAACGCGGTCGAAAGGCTGTGGGAGGCCTGCCAGTTGCCGGACTACCGGAAGGTATCTCCGGCCTCCCATTCCGACCTTGTCTCGACCGTCTATGACGATCTGATGCGCCTCGGACGCATCTCGACGGACTGGTTCGCGAAACAAGTGGCCTTGGCGGACCGGACGGAAGGTGACATAGACACGCTGTCGGGGCGCATTGCGCAGGTTCGTACCTGGACCTTCGCGGCAAACCGGCCGGACTGGCTCGACGACCCGGACCATTGGCGGGGTGTCACACGGCGTGTGGAAGATAGGCTTTCCGATGCGCTTCACGAACGGTTGGCCCACCGTTTCGTGGATCGACGGACCAGCGTGCTGATGCGGCGCCTGCGAGAGAATGCGATGCTCGAAACTGAAATCACCAAGACCGGCGACGTCATTGTGGAAGGCCATGTGATCGGCCATCTGCTCGGCTTCCAGTTCGCAGCCGATGCGTCGGCCGGTGGGCCCGAGGCGAAAGCCCTGCGCTCCACCGCCCAGAAGGCGCTTTCCGGCGAGATCGAGGCACGCGCGGCGAAGCTCGCGGAGGCGGCGGACGATGCGTTCGTGCTCTCCGCCGACGGCACGCTGCGCTGGATCGGCGATCCGGTCGCCAAACTGATCCCCGGCGAGGAGGTGCTGACGCCGCGCCTCAAGATCATTGCCGACGAGCATCTGACCGGCCCCGCGCGCGATGCGGTGCAGGCGCGCCTCGATTTGTGGCTCAAGTCGCATATCGAGAAGCTGCTCGGCCCGCTGCTGGCGCTCGGCAAGGCCGAGGACATCACCGGCATCGGCCGTGGCATCGCCTTCCAGCTCGTCGAGTCGCTCGGCGTGCTGGAGCGCCACAAGGTCGCCGAGGAAATGAAGAGCCTCGCGCAGGAGGCTCGCGCGGTGCTGCGCGGCCATGGCGTGCGCTTCGGCGCCCATCACATCTATCTGCCGGCGCTGCTGAAGCCGGCGCCGCGTGCGCTGGCCGCCCAGCTCTGGGCGCTCAAGCATGGCGGTCTGCAGCAGAAGGGGCTGGACGAGCTCCCGCACCTCGCCGCCTCGGGCCGCACCTCGATCCCGGTCGATCCGGAGATCCAGAAGGGTCTCTACCGCGCTGTCGGCTTCCGCGTGGCGGGCGAGCGGGCGGTGCGCGTCGATATTCTCGAGCGTCTTGCCGATCTCATCCGCCCGGCGCTCGCCTGGCGGCCGGGGGCTTCCGGCGAGAAGCCGGCCGGCGCCTTTGACGGCTCGGGCTTCCTCGCGACCGTTGCCATGACGTCTCTGGCCGGCTGCGCGGGCGAGGATTTCGCCTCGATCCTGCGCTCGCTCGGCTACCGCATGGAGCGCCGCCCCGCCCCGGTCGAGGCGGCGCCCGTCGAGGCTGCTCCGGTCGAGCCGGTTGCGGTCGAGGTGGCGTCGCACACGTCCGAGGCGCCCGCTGAGGTGCCGGTTGGCACCGATGTCGCCTTCGACCAGACGGTCGAGCCCGCGCTGGAACCGGAGGCCGTCGCCGAGGCGCTTGCCCCCGTTGCCGCCGAGCCGGCCGAGATCACCGCCGATGTCACCGCCGTCAGCGGCGAGGTCTTCACCGATCCGGTGTTCGACCAGACCGTCGAGCCGGCTCTGGAGGCGTCCGCCGAGACCGATGGTGAGACGCCGGCGGAAGCCTCGGCCGAGCCTGTCGCGGCTGATGTCGCTGCCGAAGCGCCGGCCGAGCCGGCTATGATCGAGATCTGGCGTCCCGGCCGTCCGCCGGGGCAGAATCGTCCGGGCCATCGCGGTAAGGGCGGCCCCGCCCGCTCGGGCCGCGGCGAGGCTCAGGCGGGTGCGTCGGCCGGCGCGGCGACTCCTGCTCGCGAGGGCGAGGCTGGCCGTGGCGAGGGTGGGCGTCGTCCGTTCCGCGACGACCGCCGTCCCGAGGCGCGCCCCCCGCGTCCCGAGGGCGCGGAAGCCCCGCGTTCCGGCCGTCCGCCGCGCCGTGATGAGAATCGCGGCGAGCGCGGGGAAGGCCGGCGTGACGAGCGTCCCGGCGCTGGCCGTGGGCCGCGCCCGCAGGGCGAGCGTTTCGGTGGCCGGCAGGACCAGCGGTCGGATGCCCGGCAGGAGCCGCGCCACGAGCCCCGCCAGGATGCGCGTCGCGACAAGCCGGTCGATCCCGATTCGCCCTTCGCCAAGCTGCTCGCGCTCAAGGCGCGCATGGAGGCGGAGAAGAATGGCGGCTGACCCCGTCGCCTTCCGCCGCTGAGCGGAGGGCGGTGCCATCGGCACGGATGCAGCCATGCCGACCACAGGGCCGGCGCCGCTCGCGGCCACGACCCGTATTCCCCCGCTCACGCCGGGGATGCGGATCGGGCTTTACGGCGGCAGCTTCAACCCGCCTCATGCCGCCCATCGCGCGGTGAGCCTCCTGGCGCTGAAGCGCCTGCGGCTCGACCGGGTGTGGTGGCTGGTGACGCCGGGAAATCCGCTGAAGGACAATCACGGCCTGCCCCCGCTCGATGAGCGTCTGGCGCAGGCGCGGTCCATGGCGGATCACCCGGCTCTCATCCCCACCGGGCTGGAGGCGGGGCTCGGCACCCGCTTCACCTATGACACGGTGGCCACGCTGGTGCGGCGCTATCCGCAGGTGCGGTTCGTGTGGCTGATGGGGGCGGACAATCTCACCTCCTTCCATCGCTGGCAGCGCTGGAAGGATCTGGCGGAGCTGCTGCCCATCGCGGTGATCGACCGTGCGGGCTGCTCGCTCAAGGCCACCGCCTCGCCGGCGGCGGGCGCGCTCGGGCGCTTCCGCATCAATGAGGCGGAAGCGGCCACACTGGCGGATCGGGCGGCACCCGCCTGGGTCTTCCTGCATGGTTTGAAGTCGCCCTTGTCCTCCACCGCGCTGCGGCGGCAGGGCCTGGGAAGCGCCAGCGGCGGTCCGACGGCCGCGCTGGTTGAAAAATGAGCCCTTTGAGACTATTTTAAGCCGGCATTAACGGCGTGGAGGTCTGCGCCGTGTCCGTTGCCGAATTGACGAGAGGATCCGGACCCCTGTCCATCATGGCGCTCTCAGCAGCCGCCTCCAGCCCGGCGACTGCGCCCGTCTCCGAACCGCGTTACGACGCCGAGGAGATTCTTGCCCTGGCCCTGGCCCGTCTTGACGACGACAAGGCCGAGGATATCGTTTCCATTGAACTGCGCGGCAAGACCACCATCGCCGACTATATGGTGGTGGCGTCCGGCCGTTCCCAGCGCCATGTCGGCGCCATCGCCGATCACCTTGTCGAGGCGCTCAAGGAGCGCGGCGTCAAGGGCATCCGGGTCGAGGGCATGCCGTCCTGCGACTGGGTGCTGATCGATGCGAACGATATCATCGTCCATGTCTTCCAGCCGGAAGTCCGCGGCTTCTACAACATCGAGAAGATGTGGTCGGGCGCCCACCCGGGCGGCGCGACCAAGGGTGTGGCCGCGGCCCTGCCCAGCACGCCGCACGGCTGAGCGGCGCGCGTGCGACTGGTGATCGTTGCCGTGGGCCGGCTCAAGGCCGGTCCCGAGCGGGAGCTGTGCGCGCGCTACATTGACCGGACCGCAAAGGGCGGGCGTGCGCTCGGCCTGTCGGGCCCGGATGTGCTTGAGATCAGCGAAAGCCAGGCCCGCCGTCCCGAGGACCGCATGGCCGAGGAGGGCGCCGGCATCATCGGCGCGCTCGCGGCTGAGACGGCGGTGATGGGGCTCGACCCGCGCGGGGCCGAACTTTCCAGCGAACAGCTCGCCGCCGATATCGCCGCCTTGCGCGATCGCGGGGTGCGTGCGCTGTCCTTCCTGATTGGCGGCGCGGACGGGCTGAGCCCGGCGGCGCGGGGGCGGGCCGACCGCCTCATCGCTTTCGGACGAGCGACGTTCCCACACCAGCTTGTTCGCGTCATGATGGCCGAGCAGCTTTACCGCGCCACCACCATCCTCGCCGGCCACCCCTACCACAAGGCATGAAGCGGGAGGACGGCAGCCCGGTGATGCGGCGGTAACGCAACATTAACCACGCGCACGTTCCCTCAGCCGATGCCCGAGAGACGCCGACTCACTTACCCGTCCCCCGCCGCCTCCACCGGGTGCGGTGCGCATGGACGCGTCTTGATGGATGGCTGGCTGAAGCGGGGCGTCGCGCTGTCGCTTGCGCTCACCCTTGCCGTGCCGCTCGGTGCTCCGGCGATTGTCGTCCCGGCGCTCGCCCAGACGGCGGATGCGCCATCCTCCCCGGACGCGCCGGACACGTCGGCCGATCCGCGCCAGCGGATGGAGCAGCTCGACACCGACATCAAGGGCAGCGCCGCCGAGCAGGAGCGCCTCGCCACCGAGATCGCCGCGATCAAGGGTGACCGGGCCAAGCTCAACAGCGCGCTGATCGACACCGCGCTCAAGGTACGCGACGTGGAGGGAAAACTCGACGCCAGCGAGCAGCGCCTCATCCAGCTCGGCCGCGAGGCGGACGACATCCGCGAATCGCTGGACGCCCGGCGCGACACGCTGGCCGATGTGCTCGGCGGTCTCTCCCGGCTCGGCCAGCGTCCGCCACCGGCGCTGCTGGTGCGCCCGGATGACGCGCTGCAATCGGTCCGCTCGGCCATTCTGCTCGGCGCGGTGCTGCCGGAATTGAAGGCCGAGACGGAATTACTGGCCAGCGAACTCGCCGCGCAGGAGCGCGTGCGGCAGGAAACCGCCCGCGAGCGGGACGCTCTCGCAGAATTGAAGGTCTCGCTGGCGGAGGAGCGCCGGCGCACGGCGGCGCTGGTGGATGAGCGCCAGGCCTCGCTGGAAGCGGGCGAGGCGGCGCTGCGTTCGGAGCAGCAGCGCGCCGCCGCCCTCGCCGCCGAGGCCGGCAATGTGCGCGAGCTGGTCGACCGCGTGGAGAAGGAAATCGCTGCCGCGCGCAAGGCGGCTGACGCGGCGAAAGCTGCGCCGACCGAGACGAATCAAGGCCCGGCGGCCCGGCTCGCGGCGCTGCAGAACCCCGCGCGGCTCTCGCCAGGCATCCCGTTCGATACGGCCAAGGGCCTGCTGCCGCTGCCGGCGGGCGGAGCGATTCTCAAGGCGTTCGGCACCGAGGACGGCTATGGTGGGCAGGAGAAGGGCATCTCCTTCGGCACCCGCGTGGAGGCGCAAGTCTCGGCTCCGGCGGATGGCTGGGTGGTCTATGCGGGCCCTTTCCGCTCTTATGGGCAACTCTTGATCATCAATGCCGGCGGCGGATACCATATTCTTCTGGCGGGAATGGATAAGATAACCGTGGGTCTGGGACAGTTCGTCCTCTCGGGCGAACCGGTGGCGGTAATGGGTCAAGGACCGCAGCTTGTGTCATCGGTCGGCCTTGGAACCGCCCAACCCATTCTCTATGTCGAGTTCCGCAAGGATGGTAACTCGATCGATCCAACGCCCTGGTGGGCGACGAGCGAGAGCGAAAAGGCACGCGGATGATGCGTAAGACGTCAGTATTTCTGTTTGGCGCGGCGGTCGGCGCGCTGGTCGCCGTCGGCGCGTCGCAGCCGCGGCTTCTTCTCTCGCCGACGCAGGCGATGGCCGCGGCCTCCGACACCTACCGGCAGCTCAACCTGTTCGGTGACGTGTTCGAGCGCGTGCGTGCCGACTATGTCGAGAAGCCCGACGATGCCAAGCTCGTCGAGGCGGCCATCAATGGCATGCTGTCCTCGCTGGACCCGCACTCCACCTATATGGACGCGAAGGAATTTCGCGACATGCAGGTGCAGACGCGCGGCCAGTTCGGCGGTCTCGGCATCGAGGTCACCATGGAAGACGGCCTCGTGAAGGTCGTCACCCCGATCGACGACACCCCGGCGGCCAAGGCTGGCGTGCAGGCGGGCGATCTCATCGTCAAGCTCGACGATGACGAGGTGAAGGGCATGACCCTGCAGCAGGCGGTCGACAAGATGCGCGGCGCTGTGGCCACCCCGATCCGGCTCACCATCGTCCGCAAGGGTCAGGACAAGCCGCTCGAGCTGACGCTGACCCGCGACATCATCAACATCAAGTCGGTGCGTTCGCGCGTCGAGGATGGTGACATCGGCTATATCCGCATCACCTCCTTCAGCGAGCAGACCGGCGAGGGCCTCAAGAAGGCGATCGAGGATCTGACCAAGCAGATCGGCGAGGACAAGCTCAAGGGCTTCATTCTCGACCTGCGCAACAATCCCGGCGGCCTGCTCGACCAGGCGATCGACGTCTCCGACGCCTTCCTCGATCGCGGCGAGATCGTCTCCACCCGCGGCCGCAATGCCGACGAGACCGAGCGGCGCAACGCGCGTCCGGGCGATCTCGCCAAGGGCAAGCCGGTGATCGTGCTGGTCAATGGTGGCTCGGCCTCGGCTTCCGAAATTGTCGCCGGCGCACTGCAGGATCACAAGCGCGCCACCATCCTCGGCTCGCTCTCCTTCGGCAAGGGCTCGGTGCAGACCGTCATCCCGGTGTCGGGCAATGCCGCGATCAAGCTGACCACGGCGCGCTACTACACGCCGTCGGGCCGCTCGATCCAGGCCAAGGGCATCTCGCCGGATATCGAGCTGGTTCAGGACGTTCCCCAGGACGTCAAGGAGAAGGCCGAGGCGGCGGGCGTCGAGACCACGCGCGGCGAGGCCTCGCTCAAGGGTCACCTGAAGAATGGCGAGGACGAGAAGACCGGCTCGCCGGCCTATGTCCCGCCGGATCCGAAGGACGATACCCAGCTCAAGCTGGCCATCGACCTGATGCATGGCGTGCAGAAGAACGCGGCCTACCCGGCCGACCCGAAGGCCGCGGTCCCGAACTGACCGTCGCCTACAGCGCCCAATGAACCGGGTGTGACATCACGGCAACAGCCCCGCTCTTTCGCGAGAGCGGGGCTTTGTTTTTTCCGGCGCCGCGCCGCGCGCCTTTTTCCGCCCCGATCCCGCCAAGGTCCGGGCCGAGAAGATTCGCATGCGTATCGAACCGCTTCGGCCTTCCGGCCATGACACGATCGATGAGGCGCCGCTGGGCCGCGATGCCGGCCAGGACAGCGCCCGCAACATGGCGGCTTTTGCCATTGTGGGTCTCGCCTGCGTGGCGGTGATCGCCGTCGGCGTCAGTTGTTACGCCTGGAACGGCCACGAGCCGGTCTGGTCCTTCCATGACGCGCCGGATATGGGCAGCTTCGCCCCGCAAGGCGTGGCGGTGGACCAGCCCATGCTGCGCCCGAGCCTGTCGGCGGGCGATCCCCGCATCACCGTCTATGACGCCGCGACCGGCCGCAGCGAGACGCTCGGCGGCGATGAACTCGATACCGCCGACGCTGCCCATGTCACCGGCGTCGTTCCGAGTACCGAGCCGGCCTCGCTCACCCGCTGAGCGTTTACCTAACCGCAAGTCAGATGCCGCCGCTGTCTTAACGGTGAGGGTGCGGCTCGCCTATGATGGCGGCACGTACCGCCCGCGCCTCCAGCCCCGGCTTGTTCATGATCCCCTTCGAGCAGCTTCCCTACCGCCCCTGCGTCGGCATCGTCCTGGTCAACCGGGAGGGACTGGTGTTCCTCGGCCAGCGGACCGGCGGGGCCGAG
Organism: Ancylobacter sp. WKF20; assembly: GCF_029760895.1. Lineage (NCBI taxonomy): Bacteria > Pseudomonadati > Pseudomonadota > Alphaproteobacteria > Hyphomicrobiales > Xanthobacteraceae > Ancylobacter > Ancylobacter sp. WKF20. The sequence goes on along the minus strand of NZ_CP121679.1, from coordinate 3,216,782 downwards.
CATGTCGACGCGCATCATTCCTGGCAGATGCCGCAGGGCGGCATCGATGAGGGCGAGAGCCCGGCCGAGGCGGCGCTGCGCGAGCTCTATGAGGAGACCAATGTCTCCTCCGTCGAGCCGCTTGCCGAGGCGCCGGACTGGTTCGCCTATGACCTGCCCGAGCCGATCGCCCGCGAGGCCTGGAAGGGACGCTACCGCGGCCAGACACAGAAATGGATCGCCCTGCGCTTCACCGGCGAGGACAGCGAGATCGACGTCCGCCGGCCAGGCGGCGGGAAGCACAAGCCGGAATTCCTCGGCTGGCGCTGGGAACGGCTGGAGAATACGCCGCAGCTCATCATTCCCTTCAAGCGGCCGGTCTATGACCGGGTGGTGAGCACCTTCCAGCCCCTGCTGGCCGGCGTCTGAGCCTTAAAGCCGAGCCTGCCGGACGGCCCATCGCGTCGCGCCGGCGGAGCCTTCTCAGAATGCGAACGAACGTTCGTTCTTGACTCCTGCCGTGACGTCGCCCTAGATGCGAACGAACGTTCGCTCTTGATCGGATACTTGCATGACCGCAGCCCCTGTCCGGGCCCCGTCCGCCAAGCCGTCTCGGGTCAGGCTCCCACGGGCCACGCCTCCCGTTGCCCCCGCCAAGCCGGCCCCCTCCGAGCCGGTCTCTGCCAAGCCAGCGTCTGCAAAGTCGGCGTCTGCCCGTCGGCCGGACCCGCGCCGGCGCGTGCTCGATGCCGCCATCATCTGCTTCACCCGCTCCGGCTTCCACGGCACCTCGATGCAGCAGATCTGCGCCGAGGCCGCGATGAGCCCCGGCGGGCTCTACCGCTATTTCCCGTCCAAGGAATCCATCATCCTCGCCATCATCGAGGAGGAGAGCGCGGCCCGGGCCACGCTGATCGACGTGCTGGAAACCGCCCCAAGCTTCGTGGAGGGCATTGCCCGCATGGGCGCGGCGCTGTTCTCCCGCGAGGCGCCGGCGGTCTGCCTCGAACTCGGCCCGGAAATCTATGCCGAGACCGCGCGCAATCCCGCGCTCAAGCCGACCTTTGATGCGGTCGAGACCGAGATGAACGAGGCCATTCTGCGCTGCTTCCGCGCGGCGCAGGCCAAGGGCGAGGTCGATCCCGACCTTGATGCCGACACGGTCATGCTGCTGCTCGGAGCCATTGGCGATGGACTCGTGCTGCGCAACCGCTTCGATCCCGACGCGCCGCTCGACCGTATGATGCCCGGAATTGCCCAATTGATTGGCCGTATGCTCGCGCCGCGCGCCGTGCCGACACTCGCCATGGATGAGACCCCATGACTGCCGAACGATCCTCTGTCAGCGGGCGCGTCGCGCTCGCCCTCACCATGACCGCGGTGGTGGTCGGCGTCGCCGGCTATGCCTTCCGCGACCGCGTCGCCGCCGGGCTGGGCATCAGCGAGCCGGCGCAGGCCGAAATCGTGACGCCCGAACCCGCCAAGGTCGCCGGCATCACCATCTCCGTCGTCCCCGTCGCGTCCCGCGAGGTCGTCGAGACGTTGTCCGTCACCGGCACGCTGGTCGCCCGCGAGGAGATCATGGTCGGGCCGGAGATCGACGGGCTGCGGATCGAGGACATCCTCGTCGAGGAAGGCGATCGGGTGGAGAAGGGGCAGGTTCTTGCCCGCCTTTCGCGCGACACGCTGGAGACGCTGTTGGCGCAGAACGCGGCCAATGCCGCCCGCGCCCGCGCCGCCATCGCCCAGCAGAAGGCGCAGCTTCAGCAGGCCCTCGCCCAGCAGACCGAGGCGGATGCGGCGGTGGAGCGTGCGCGCACCCTCATCAAGACCGGCGCCACTTCGCAGGAGGTGCTGGACCAGCGCGAGCGCGCGGCCAAGGTCGCCGCCGCGCAGGTCACCGCCAATGAGGAAGCCGTCGTTGCCGCCGAGGCTGATGTCGCGCAGATCGCCGCCAATCGCGACGAGCTCGCGGTGCGCCTTGCCCGCACCGACATCAAGGCGCCGGAGGCCGGCATCGTCTCCTCCCGCGCCGCGCGCATCGGCGCCATCGTGCTCTCCGCCAATACCGAACCGCTGTTCCGCATCGTGAAGGACGGGGCCATCGACCTCGATGCCGAGGTGCCGGAATCCGCCCTGCCGCGCGTGCGCGTCGGCCTGCCCGTCGCCGTGACGCCGGCCGGCTTCACGGCCCCGCTGGAGGGCAAGGTGCGCCTTGTCGGCGCCAAGGTCGACAACGCCACGCGCCTTGCCCGCGTCGCCGTGGCGCTGCCTTTTGACGAGCGGCTGCGGCCGGGTGCCTATGGGCGCGGCCTGATTGAACTCGCCCGCCATGAGGGCCTCGCCTTGCCGCAATCGGCCGTGCAGTTCGGCCCCGAGGGCGCGCAGATCCAGGTGGTCGAGAACGGCACGGTCAGCCTGCGCAAGGTCAAGACCGGCCTCAAGGGCGACGGCTATGTCGAAATCCTCGATGGCGTGAAGGAAGGCGAGAGCGTGGTCGCCCGCGCCGGCGGCTTCCTGCGCGACGGCGATCTGGTCACGCCGGTGCCGCTCGCCACGGCGGCTAAGGGAAGTTCGTGATGGCGCTGAACATCTCCGCCTGGGCGATCCGCAAGCCGGTCCCCTCCATCGTCCTGTTCGTGGTGCTGACCGCGATCGGCCTGTTCACCTTCGACCGGCTGCCGATCACGCGCATGCCGAATATCGACGTTCCCATTGTCTCGGTGGTGGTCACCCAGCCGGGCGCCGCGCCGAGCGAGCTGGAAACGCAGGTCACCAAGCGCGTCGAAACGGCGGTCGCCGGCGTGCAGGGGGTGAAGCACATCACCTCCTCCATCACCGAAGGCTCGTCCATCACCACGGTGGAGTTCCAGCTGGAGACGCAGGTCGACCGCGCGGTGAACGACGTGCGCGACGCGGTGACCAATATCCGCTCCGACCTGCCGCAGGACATCGAGGAGCCGCTGATCCAGCGCATTGATGTCGAGGGCATGGCCATTGTCACCTATGCCGCCTCCGCCCCGTCCATGACGCCCGAGGAACTCTCCTGGTTCGTCGATGACACGGTCATTCGCGCGCTTCAGGGCGTGCGCGGCGTGGCGCAGGTGAAGCGCGAGGGAGGCGTCGACCGCGAGATCCGAATCTCGCTCGACCCCGACCGGCTGGCCGCGCTCGGCGTCACCGCCGCCGACGTGAACCGCCAGCTTGCCGCCACCAATGTGGACCTTGCCGGCGGCCGCGGCGAGATCGGCACGCAGGAGCAGTCCGTCCGCACGCTGGGCGGGGCCACCACGGTCGAGGAACTGGCCCAGACCCGTATTTCCCTGCCTGGCGGGCGGCATGTGCGCCTCGCCGATCTCGGCACCGTCACCGATGGCGCGGCCGAGCCGCGCATCTTCGCCCGGCTGGACGGCAAGCCGGTGGTCGCCTTCGGCATCTACCGCGCCAAGGGCTTCTCCGACGTCGTTGTCGCCGACCGCGTGGCGGAAGACCTGAAGAAGCTCGAGGCGGCGCATCCTGACGTGCGCATCACCCTCATCGACTCCACCGTGAAGTACACGCAGGCGGATTATGAATCGGCCATGCACACGCTGATCGAGGGCGCCATCCTCGCCATCATCGTGGTCATGCTGTTCCTGCGCGACTGGCGTGCCACCATCGTCTCGGCGCTCGCCATCCCGCTCTCCATCCTGCCGACCTTCTGGGTGATGGACCTGCTCGGCTTCTCGCTGAACGGGGTGAGCCTGCTCGCGGTGACGCTGGTCACCGGCATTCTCGTCGACGACGCCATCGTCGAGATCGAGAACATCGTGCGCCATATGCGCATGGGCAAATCCGCCTATCGCGCCTCCATCGAGGCGGCGGACGAGATCGGCCTCGCCGTGGTGGCGACCACGCTCACCATCGTCGCGGTGTTCCTGCCCGTCAGCTTCATGGGCGGCATTGCCGGCCAGTATTTCCGCCAGTTCGGCATCACCGTCGCGGTCGCCGTGCTGTTCTCGCTTCTGGTGGCGCGCCTGCTCACCCCGATGCTCGCGGCTTATTTCATGCGCGACACCGGCCACCGGGAGAAGCCGGACAGCGCGCTGATGCGCGGTTACGTCCGCCTGCTGCACGCCTCCATCCGCCACCGCTTCGTCACCGTGGCGGCGGGCATCCTGCTGTTCATCGGCTCGATGTGGCTCTCCACCCTGCTGCCCTCGGGCTTCATCCCCAATTCCGACGTGTCGCGCTCGGTTCTGTCGGTCGAATTGCCGCCCGGCGCGACGCTCGCCTCGACGCAGCAGGTGGTGGACGAGATCTCCGACGAGATGAAGGCGCAGCCCGAGGTGACCAGCGTCTTCGCCACGGCCGGCTCCGGCTCCACCGACGGGCCGGCCAACGGTTCGGGCGAGGTGCGCAAGGCGACGCTCATCATCAATCTCGTGCCGCGCGCCGACCGGAAGCTGACGCAGAAGCAGTTCGAGACGCAGATGCAGGCCAAAATCGCCCGCATCCCGGATCTGCGCTTCAGCTTCGGTTCCTCCGGCGGCGCCGGGCCCGGCCAGCGCGAATTCACCGTCATCGTCTCCGGCTCGGATGGCGCGGCGGTGGAGAAGGCAGCGCTAGAGCTGGAGCGCGAGATCCGCGCCGATGTGAAGGGCCTGACCAATGTCGTCAGCACGGCGGCGCTGGACCGGCCGGAGCTGCGGGTGATGCCGAAGCTTGCCGAGGCCGCCGAGCTCGGCGTCTCCGTCGCCGACATCGCGCAGACCGTGCGCATCGCCACCATTGGCGACGTGTCGCAGAACCTCGCCAAATTCTCCGCCGGCGACCGGCAGGTGCCGATCCGCGTGCAGCTCGACGAGGCGGCGCGGGCGGACCTCTCGACCTTCGAGACGCTGAAGGTGCGTACCGCCGCCGGCGCCTCTGTGCCGCTCTCGGCGGTGGCCGACATCTCCTTCGGCACCGGCCCGACCAGCCTCGACCGTTATGACCGCGCCCGCCGCGTCGCCATCGAGGGCGACCTTGCCGGCACGACGCAGCTCGGCGAGGCGCTGGCGGAGGTCTACGCCCTGCCGGCGGCGAAGAACCTGCCGGCGGGCGTCACGCTCAAGGAGAGCGGTGACGCGGAGATCATGGGCGAGGTGTTCGGCGGCTTTGCCACCGCCATGGGCGCCGGCGTGATGATGGTGCTGGCGGTGCTGGTGCTGCTCTTCGCCAATGTGCTCCAGCCGATCACCATCCTCATTGCCCTGCCGCTTTCGGTGGGCGGCGCCTTCATCGCTCTGCTCATCACCGGCAACGCGATGACGCTGCCTGTGGTCATCGGCTTCCTCATGCTGATGGGCATCGTGACCAAGAACGCCATTCTGCTGGTCGATTTCGCCATTGAGGCCGTCCATTCGGGCACGGACCGCACCACGGCGCTGATCGAGGCGGGCCGCAAGCGCGCCCAGCCCATCGTCATGACCACCATCGCCATGGCGGCGGGCATGGTGCCTTCGGCGCTCGGGCTCGGGGAGGGCGGCTCTTTCCGCTCGCCCATGGCGATCGCGGTGATCGGCGGTCTGCTGGCCTCGACCGCGCTGTCGCTGGTCTTCGTGCCGGCCGTGTTCACGCTGATGGACGATCTCGGCCATGTCTTTGGCCGGGTGTTTGGCCGCTTCGTCGGCGCGCGCGACGAGCCTGATGAGCACGCGACCCCAGCGGCGCTGCCGACGGTGCATGTCATGCCGCGCCCACCCATGGCGGCGGAGTGAGGTAAGGCAGGTCTCCCGGCGCCGTGCGCGCCGGGGGCATCTTGATCGGATTACTGAAGCGAGTTGTCGCCGTCGCCGCCGGCGGTGCGGGCCATCGCCATCTGGGTGACGGCGATCAGCATCTCCGCCCGATTGGCGAGCGTCGCCGCCTCCAGAAGGGCCTGCTTCTCGCGCGGGCCGAAGGGCGACATCATGGCGAGCGCGTTCACCAGCGCCTCGTTCGGCGCGTCCTTGATGCTCTCCCAGTCGGCCTCGAGCTGGTTGGCGTCGAGATACTCGGCGAGCGTGCGCAGCAGCGCGCCGCGATCCACCGCGTCGCCCCCGGCACCCGGCTTGAAATCGTCGGCGAAGGTGGCGAAATCCACCTCGCCCTGGCGGAACGGAGTGTCCGCCTCGATCTCCGCCAGCAGGCGGAAGCGCGCGATGCCGGAGAGGTTGAGGATGTAGCGCCCGTCGCCGCTCTCGGCGATCTCGGTGATGCGGCCGACGCAGCCAATGCTGGCGAGCGCCGCCCCGCCGGCCATCGGCCGGCCGGTCGGGTCAAAAGCGGGCTGGATCATGCCGATCAGCCGGCTTCCCGCCAGCGCCGCGTCCACCATGGCCACATAGCGCGGCTCGAAGATGTTGAGCGGAAGCTGGCAGCGCGGCAGCAGCAGCGCCCCTTCCAGCGGAAAGAGCGGGATGATGCGCGGCAGCTCCTCGGGGCCGCCATAAGGCTTGTTGATCGCCATCGGGGCTCCTTGAAGCGGGTGTGGAAGGATCAGGCGAACAGGATCGAGGAGAGGCGCCGGCGCCCGGCAATGGTGTGCTCGTCCGTCGGGCCCCAGGCCTCGAAGAACTGCACCAGCTGCTTGCGCGCGCCGTCGTCGTTCCAGGTCCGGTCCTTGCGGACAATGGAGAGCAGGTGGTCGGCCGCTTCCTCGCGCTTGCCACGCGCGTTCAGCGCCACGGCGAGGTCGAAGCGGGCCTGATGGTCGAGCGGATTGGCCGCGACCTTGGCTTCCAGCTCACGCACATCGCCGAGCGCGGCGGCAGCCTCTTCCAGCTCGATGGCGGCGCGCACGGCGGCAAGGCCCGAATCATTGGCGGCGGTCTCGGGCGCCAGCGCCAGCGTCGCCTTGGCCTGATCGAGATTGCCAGCGGTGAGCTGGGTCTTGGCGAGGCCGGCGAGCGCCTTGAGGTTGGCGGGCTCCTCGGCCAGCACGGCGGCGAAGATCTCGGCCGCGCCGACGAGGTCGCCCTCCGCCAGCGCCGCCTCGGCGGAGGCCAGCACGTCGGCGATGTCGCCGCCGCCCGCGCCCTGCACGAGACGGTCGACCAGCGCCTTGATCTGGGTTTCCGGCTGCGCCCCCATGAAGCCATCGACCGGCTGGCCGTTGACGAAGGCATAGACGGTGGGCAGCGACTGGATGCCGAGCTGCTGGGCGACGGCGGGGTGCTCGTCCGTGTTCATCTTGGCGAGGCGCACCTTGCCCTTGGCCGCACGCACCACCTTCTCGATGATCGGGGTGAGCTGGCGGCACGGCCCGCACCAAGGCGCCCAGAAATCGACCAGCACCGGGCGGGTGCGGGATTCCTCGACCACGTCCTTCATGAAGCTCCGGGTCGTGACATCGATCACGACATCGTCGCCGGCCGGCGTGGCCCCGTTCTCGGCCGGGTTGGCGGGCTGGTTCAGCAGCATGGGTGTCGTCCTCGCAATCCTTGTCGCCGGCTCAGCGCGGGTTCCGGCGCCGCTCTAACATGGTTGGTCGGTGCATGAATGCAACCGTTTCGAGAGGCGCGATCAGGCCGGGTCGCCCTCGGCCTCCTCCGCCCGGCGCGGCACGGCGAGGATGAGCGGCTCATGGCCGGTGGCGCGCAGGAAGCGCACCAGATCCTCGCGCGCGATGGTCGTCGTGGCGGTGTTGATCAGCGGGTGGCAGTTGATCTCGGCGTGCTCCATCAGCGCGGCATCGAGCACGACGGTGACGCGGCCGGCCGTATCGTTCACCGGGCCGAAAGCGGTCACCGCGCCGGGCTTCACGCCCAGCACCTCTTCCAGCAGCTCTGCGCTGCCGAAGGAGAGCCGGCTCGCCGCGCCGAGCGGGCCGTGCAGGCTCTTGAGGTCGACCCGCGCCTCCTCCTCCACCACGACGAGGAAGAGATTGCCCTTCTTGTCCTTCAGGAACAGGTTCTTGGTGTGCCCGCCGGCAATGTCGCCGCGCAGCGCCTGCGAATCCTCCACCGTGTAGAGCGGGGGATGCTCCACCGTGCGCGTGGCGATGCCGAGATCGGCGAGGCGGGCGAACAGGTCGGCGGCGGTCAGCGGTGCGGCGGTCAGAGGTTCGGTCATGGCAGCTTCCGGCGGGGTGCGTGCCCCGCTTCTAGAGCCGCCGACGCCCGGCCGGCAAGGGGAACCGCACGCCCACTGTGCCGCGGCCCGCTGCGCTGGGCCGGCTCCTTACCAGAACGGCGCCGATTGCATGGCTCGACCTGCGGCTGCCGGTTGACAGGCGCGGTGCGCCGATCCCACATCGGGGGACGGCAGGGCAAAGCCCGCGCCGCCGGCACGAGGTCGGTAAGTCAGGATCGAGCATCATGCGTCCAGTCATCGGCGTGATCAGCGACGTGAAGACCATCAATGGTCAGGTCACGCACGGGGTCACGGAAAAGTACATCTACGCGGTCGCGCGCGGCGCGCAGGCCATGCCGGTGCTCATTCCCGGCACCATTTCGGCGGTCGACGCCGCCATGGCGCCCGAGCGCGTGGTGATCGAGGAGATCCTCGATCTCGTCGACGGCATCTTCCTGCCGGGCAGCCCGTCCAATGTCGGCCCGCATCATTATGGCGACCGCCCGCACGATCCGCCGCTGCCGGCCGATCCCCACCGCGACGACATCTCGCTGCCGCTCATCACCGCGGCGCTGAAGCGCGGCGTGCCGCTGTTCGGCGTGTGCCGGGGCTTTCAGGAGATGAATGTCGCGTTCGGCGGCACGCTGTTCCAGAAGCTCTATGAGCAGGAAGGCCGCTTTGACCATCGCGAGGATTCCACCCTGGACCTGAACGGCCAGTACGCGCCGGTGCACGATGTCGCGCTCACCCCCGGCGGCCTGCTGGCGGGTCTGGCCGGCGCGGAGACATGGCGGGTGAACTCGCTGCACGGCCAGGGCGTTGCGACGCTGGCGCCCGGTCTCGATGTCGAGGCCAAGGCGCCGGACGGCACCATCGAGGCGTTCCGCGTGCCCAATACGCCGGGCTTCAACCTCGCCATCCAGTGGCACCCGGAATGGCGCTTCTGGGAGGACAAGCTCTCCACCGGCGTCTTCACCGCCTTCGGCGCTGCCGCCCGGCTCTATGCCGAGGAGCGCCGCGGCAACCCGAAGCTGAAGGCGACGGGCTGAGAGTTCTGAAGGCTGTCATCCCGGACGGCCGAAAGGCCGATCCGGGATCGCTTCACGAATTGGGAGCGATCCCGGCTCTCGCTGCGCTCGGCCGGGATGACGAGGGCTCTACCCCAGCCGCGCCATGAGATGGCCGATGCCGTCGCGGATGTCGGCCTCGATGGCCCGGCGTAGCTCGGCCTCGTCCTTCGCCTCCAGCGCGGTCAGTGCCTGCACGTGGCGGTCGACCGGGTAATGCGTCTCCAGATCCTCCAGCGCGAGGCGCATGAACGGGCCGATCTGCAGCCACACCGATTCGATCAGCGGCAGCAGAACATTGTCCGGCCGCCCGCCATAAAGCGCGCCGTGGAAGGCGAGGTTGGTCTCGATCATCGCCTCGACGTCGTTCGCCTCGACCGCCGCGTCGGAATCCCGGTTGAGCGCGTGCAGGCGGCGCATGAAGATCTTGTCCGCCACGGGCACGGCGCGCGCGGCCGCCTCGCATTCCAGCAACGTGCGGGTCGCCACCAGTTCCTCGAAGCGGCGGGCGGTCATTTCCGGCACGCGCACCCGGCGATTGTCGAGCAGCACCAGCGCCCGCTCGGCCACCAGCCGGCGCAGCGCCTCGCGCACCGGCATGGCGGAGACGCCTAGCGCCTCGGCGAGGCCACGGATCGTCACCGCCTGGCCGGGCGGGAAGCGCCCGCTCATCACCGAGCGGCGCAGCCGGCGGAACACCCATTGCTGCACCGTCTCGCCATGCAGGCGCGGCTCAAAGACGAGATCGAGCGGGGACGTGTCCATGGCGGCTCGCGGAAGGGCAGGGCAAGGAGGGTGGCGCGGGTGAGGTGAGCGGCGGGTGACGTGAGAATGTCAGCCGGCTGCGTTATATAGCGCAGTTGAGGCGTCCCGCACGCCGAACCGACACGGGGAGAACATCCATGGCCGATACCGACCTCCAGCCGACCGGCCGCGCCGGCTATGAGCTCGATCCCAAGCTTCTGGAGATCCTGGTGTGCCCGGTCACCAAGGCGCCGCTGGATTATGACCGCGAGTCGCGCGAGCTGATCTCCCGGCCGGCGCGCCTCGCCTACCCGATCCGCGATGGCATCCCGATCATGCTGGCGGACGAGGCCCGCTCGCTGACCGAGGACGAAGCCGAGCGCCGCTGGGGCGCCTGAGCGGCCCCCGCGCTTCGCCCTGCCTTCAGAGCGCTTCGCCGCGCAGCAGACGCGGGGCCTGGCCGACAATGCCGGCGGCGTCGCGGATGAAGAAGTCCTTCAGCCGCGGCAGGCGCTCGACCACGCCCAGCCCGACATCGCGCACCAGCCGGGCAATGTCGTTGCGCTGGCCGAACAGCCGGTTCAGCCCGTCGGTCGCCACGCCCATGGTCAGCGTGTCGAAACGCCGCCAGCGCTGGTAGCGCTCCAGCACGTCCGGTCCGCCAATATCGAGGCCGAGCCGCGCGGCGTCCGTCACCGTCTCGGCGAGGGCGGCGACGTCGCGCAAGCCCATATTGATGCCCTGCCCGGCGATGGGGTGGATGGTGTGCGCGGCGTCGCCCACCAGCGCGAGGCGCTCGGCGACGAAGTGCCGCGCCATCTGGAAGCCGAGCGGGAAGGCCTTGGGCTCGTCAAGGATCTCCAGCGCGCCCCATTCCAGCCCGAAGCGCCGCTCCAGCTCGTCGAGCAGCAGGATGCGCGGCAGGCGCAGCAGGCTCTGCGCGGTCTCGGTGGTCTCGGTCCAGACGATGGAGGAGCGGTTGCCGGTGAGCGGCAGGATGGCGAAGGGGCCGGCCGGCAGGAAATGCTCGATCGCCTTGCCCTCATGCGGGCGCTCATGGCCGACCGTCAGCACGATGGCCGACTGCTTGTAGGACCAGCCGACCACGCCGATGCCGGCCATGGCCCGGAGCTTCGAGCGCCCGCCATCGCAGGCGGCGAGCAGCGCCGCGCGGGCGCCCGCGCCGTCCGACAGCGTCACATCCACCGCGCCCGGCCGCGCCGCATAGGCGGCGATGCCGGCGGGGATGAGGGCGATACCGCGCGCGCGGGCGAGCTCGGTCATGGCGTCCTGCAGCACCGCGTTCGGCACCATATGGGCGAAGGGCTCGCCCGGCGCGACCTCGCCGTCGAAGGACAGGAACACCGGACGCGCCGCGTCGGTGAGCTTGGAATCGGTGATCTCCATGGCGAGCATGGGCTGCGCCTGCCCGGCGATTGCCTCCCACACGCCCAGAGTCTCGAACAGGCGCCGCGCCCCGGCGGCGAAGGCGGAGGCGCGCATGTCGCTGCTCTTCACCTGTGCGCGGGCGAACACCGGGTCGACAACGGCGAGCCGGGCGCTGTCGCCCAGCCCCTGGCGCAGCGCGAGGGCGAGGGTGAGCCCGGCGAGCCCGCCGCCGGCGATCACCGCGTCGTAAGCCTGCGTCTGCTCCATGGTCCTTCTCCTTCGCGCCATCATCCCGGCCGATGCAACCGGTTCTACCGCCCCGCGCCCCACGCTTCACTACGCAGGAGCCCGGAGCCCGGACCGGTGCCGCCGATGGCCCCATGCGCGGTGCATTGTGCGCCGCCCCTCCTATGCCTTAGCTACGGGGAGGGGACAATGCGCCACCGCTTGTCCCTCCGCCGCCACAGCCGGAGCCGCCGCCATGAGTCCGTCCGACGCCACGTCGCCCGCTTCCGGCCCCACCGGGTCCAGCACTGCCGAACTCGTCGACCTGCTCGATCTCGAAACCCTTGAGGTCAATCTGTTCCGCGGCAGCAACCCGCCGGAATCCTGGCCGTTCCGCACGCGGGTGTTTGGCGGGCAGGTTCTGGCGCAGGCGCTGGTCGCCGCCCAGCGCACGGTCGACCTCGCGGCCCATTCGCTGCACGCCTATTTTCTGCTGGCCGGCGATCCGGCGGCGCCGATCCTCTACGAGGTCGAGCGCGTGCGCGACGGGCGCTCCTTCGCCACACGGCGCACCGTGGCGATCCAGCACGGGCGGCCGATCTTCATCATGTCGGTGTCGTTCCACCGCGAGGAGCCCGGCCTCGACCATCAGCTCGATCTCGAGGGCGAGGTGCCGGGGCCGGAGGGCGTGCCCGGCATTCACGACCTTCCCGAAAGCGTGCTGGCTGGCCTGCCGGAGCCGGTGCGCGCCTATTGGTTGCGCCCGCGCCCGATCGAGCTCAAGCCCATCGGCCTTGGCGAGCGGCGCAGCGTGCCGCGCCGCATGGTTTGGTTCCGCGCCGCGCAGGCGCTGCCGGACGATCCGGCGCTGCACCGGGCCGTGCTGGCCTATGCCACCGACATGACGCTGCTCGAGGCCACCACCGTCGTTCACGGCACCAGCGTGCTGGGCGCGGGCATCCAGGCCGCCAGCCTCGACCACGCCTTGTGGCTGCACCGCCCGTTCCGCGCCGATGGCTGGCTGCTCTATGTCCAGGACAGCCCGAGCGCCTCCGGCGCGCGGGGATTGGCGCGCGGATTGATCTACGACCGGGCCGGGCGGCTCATCGCTTCCGTGGCGCAGGAAGGGCTTATCCGCCCGGTTGGTCAGGCCGGCTGACGCGCTCTGCCTAAAAATGCGGCGCCGTGTGTCAATTTCTGGGCGCCGCCTTAGGGCATGAATCGCCGCCGATCAAGAATTGTGCACCGTGGCACCGCCCATGCCGGGCTGAATCGGGGCGCCGCCCCTGCCTGCGCGGCCTCCGCACGCCCCTCGCAAGGCATCAAAGGGTTGTCCTGCCTCGGTTGGCACGCGAATTGATTCCCTCTCCCCGGATTGACCGAAAGGGTCGGGAGTAAGCCCGCCTGGCCGAGTCCGACATGAAACGCCCGGGACCTGATGTGCATGGGTCCGGGGCCAAGCGGGGACAGGAACCATGAAGATCGTCATGGCTATCATCAAGCCTTTCAAGCTTGAGGAAGTCCGGGATGCGCTCACTGGTATCGGTGTGCACGGACTGACCGTCACGGAAGTGAAGGGATATGGCCGCCAGAAGGGCCACACCGAAATCTACCGTGGCGCCGAATATGCGGTGAGCTTCCTTCCGAAGCTCAAGATCGAGGTCGCCGTGGCCTCGGAGAACGTGTCCAAGGTCATCGACGCCATCACCACCTCGGCGAAGACCGGCCAGATCGGCGACGGAAAGATCTTCGTCTACGCGATCGACCAGGCCGTTCGCATCCGCACCGGCGAGACCGACGCCGACGCGCTCTGAGCCAGCGCCATTGATCCCGATCTTTTCCGATTGCGACGGAGCATTGAACCCATGACGACGAAGAAGTGGATGAGCGCGGGTCTTCCCGCGCTGGCGGTGACGGCGCTGGCTTCGGCCGCCGCTTTCGCCCAGGACGCGGCGGTTGCCGCGGCGCCGGCGGCGCCGACCATCAACAAGGCCGATACGACCTGGATGCTGCTTAGCACCATCCTCGTGCTGATGATGGCCGTTCCCGGCCTCGCCCTGTTCTATGGCGGCCTGGTGCGCGCCAAGAACTTCCTCTCGGTGATCGCGCAGGTCTTCTATTCGGTCTGCATCGTCACGATCATCTGGTTCGCCTATGGCTACAGCCTCGCCTTCACCGGCGGCTCGTCCTTCATCGGCGGCTTCTCCAAGGCCTTCCTGCACGGCGTGACGCTGGAATCGCTCGGCGCGACCTTCTCGGTCGGCGTGGCGATCCCCGAGCTGGTGTTCGTCGTCTTCCAGCTGACCTTCGCCGCCATCACCCCGGCGCTGATCATTGGCGCCTTCGCCGAGCGCATCAAGTTCTCGGCCATCGTGCTGTTCATCCCGCTCTGGGTGACCTTGATCTACTTCCCGATGGCCCACATGGTTTGGTACTGGGCCGGCCCGGATGCGATTGATGCCGCTGCCAAGGCTGTTGCCGCCGCGACCGATCCGGCCGCCAAGGAGGCCGCGCAGGCCGCCCTCGACGCCATCCTCGCCGATACCGGCCTGATCTTCTCCTTCGGCGCCATCGACTTCGCCGGCGGCACCGTCGTTCACATCAATGCGGGTATTGCCGGTCTCGTCGGCGCCCTGATCATCGGCAAGCGCACCGGCTACGGCAAGGAGCTGATGCCTCCCCACTCGCTGCCCTTCGCGCTGGTCGGCACCGCCCTTCTGTGGGTCGGCTGGTTCGGCTTCAACGCCGGCTCCAACCTCGAAGCCGCCCCGCTCACCGTCCTCGCCGTGCTCAACACCTTCGTGGCTCCGGCCGCGGCGGCTCTGGGCTGGGCGCTGGTCGAGTGGCTGGCCAAGGGCAAGCCGAGCCTGCTCGGTCTCGCCTCGGGCGTCGTCGCCGGCCTCGTGGCCGTCACCCCGGCGGCGGGCTTCGCCGGCCCGATGGGCTCCATCGTGCTCGGCTTCGTCACCGGCATCATCTGCTTCTTCTTCTGCACCACGGTGAAGAACGCGCTGGGCTATGACGACAGCCTCGACGTGTTCGGCGTCCATGGCGTGGGCGGCATCGTCGGCGCCATCGGCACCGGCATCCTGGTCAGCCCCGCCCTCGGCGGCACCGGCATCTATGACTACGTCGCCGGCGCGGTTGCTCCCTACGACATGGCCACCCAGGTCACGGCGCAGATCAAGGGCGTGCTGGTCACGCTGGTGTGGTCGGGCGTCGGCTCCGCGATCCTGTTCTGGATCGTCAACATCATCGTCGGCCTGCGTCCGTCGGTGGAGAAGGAGCGCGAGGGTCTCGACATCGTCGATCACGGCGAGCGCGCCTATCACAGCTGATCGGGCTCCGGCGCTCCCGCGCCGGGCGCCTCCCGCTTCTCACGCGGCTCGAACCCCGGCGCTCACGCGCCGGGGTTTTTCGTTGGATCGGCGCGTCGCGTGCCGCATCCCCGGCCAAATCCATGCGCATGGTTAAGAACGCCTTTACCGCGGGCGCGCTATCCTGACGGGAAGACCCCGCATTCCGCGGGCGTGCCGGAACCGTTTCGTGACCGACCCTGTGCGCCATGGCGACGCCCGCCACCCCTCTCCCTCGGCTGCCGATTCACCGGCGGCCTCGTCGCCGGCTGGCGCCTCCCCGGCGAGCGATGCCGGCCCGACCGCGCGCTCGCCCTTCATCCGCCTCAACGAATTGCTGGCCGACATCACGCCCGGCAAGACGCCGCTCAGCCTTGCCGTCGGCGAGCCGCGCCACGCCATGCCCGGTTTCGTCGGCGAGGTGCTCGCCCGCCATCTCGACGGTTTCGGCCGCTACCCCGCCGGCAAGGGCCTGCCCGAGTTCCGCCGCGCGGCCGCCGACTGGTTCGCCCGTCGTTACACGCTGCCGCGTCCGCTCGATGCCGAGCGTGAGGTGCTGGTGCTCAACGGGTCGCGCGAGGGCCTGTTCTTCGCCGCCCTGATGGCGCGCCGCCTCGCCTCGCCGCGCAAGCAGGCACAGCTTGCCGACGCCGCCCCAGTGGTGCTGTTGCCCAACCCGTTCTACGCCGCCTATGGCGCGGGCGCCGAGGCCGCCGGCTGCGAGAGCGTCTCGCTGCCGCTGCCGCCGGGCGGGGGCTGGCTGCCCGATCTCGACGCGCTCGACCCCGCTGTGCTCGACCGCGCCATCGCCATCTATTTCGCCTCGCCCGCCAACCCGCAGGGCACCATCGCCCCGCGTGCCTATCTGGAGCGGCTGGTCGCGCTGTGCCGCCGGCACGAGGTGATGGTCTTCGCCGACGAGTGTTATTCGGAGATCTGGCTGGGCGAGGCGCCGCCGACCGGCATCCTTGAGGTCGCCGGACCCGATTATGCCGGCGTCGTCGCCTTCAATTCGCTGTCGAAGCGCTCCAGCCTGCCCGGGCTGCGGCTCGGCTTCTGCGCCGGTGATGGCCGCTTCCTGGAAGCCTTCGGCGATTTCCGCAATGTGGCGGCGCCGCAGGTGCCCGAGCCCCTGCAGCATGTCGGCATCGCCGCGCTGGCGGACGAGGCGCATGTGAGCGCCAGCCGCGCCCTCTACGCCGCCAAATTCGACGTGGCCGACCGGCTGCTCGCCGGACGCTTCGGCTATCAGCGGCCCGATGGCGGCTTCTTCCTCTGGCTCGACGTGGCCGAGCTCGGGGGCGGCGAGGCGGCCTGCCGCCGGCTCTGGCAGCGGGAGGGGCTGCGCACCGTGCCCGGCGGCTATCTGTGCCGCAGCGAGGCGGACGGGCGCAACCCGGGCGAGACCTATCTGCGCATCGCGCTCGTTCACGACCTCGCCACGACCGAGGCGGCGCTCGCGCGCCTTCTCGCCGGGCTGGGCTGACGGGCCATCGAAAGGGCGGGCGAGAGCATGGGCCGGACACAGACGACGATGCGGGCGCCGCGCCTCGAACCGGAGGCGCCTCGCGCCGCCCGCGCCCCCCGCAAGGGCGGTGGCGGCGCGGCCTCCGCTCCGCCGGCGGCGCCCACGCGCGCGCCCCGCCGCCGGCAGAAAGTCGGCGGTTTCCTGCCCGAGGAGGTGAAGGGTGTCCTGGGTCGCCGGGCCGAGGAACTGATCGGTCTGACGCTCCTGATTGGCGCGATCGTCCTCCTCACTGCACTCATTAGCTGGTCCGCCGACGACCCGAGTCTGAGCCGTTCCAGCGCCGCCGCGCCGGCCAATCTGCTAGGCCTGCCCGGCGCCGTGATGGCCGATCTCATCATCCAGCTCTTCGGTCTGGCCGCCCTCGCCTTTGTTCTGCCGATCGGTATCTGGGGGTGGCTCTCCCTCACGCACCGGCGGCCTAACCGCTTGCGTCCTCGCTTCTTTTGCTGGATTGCCGGCCTGGTCTTCGCCAGCGGCTTCGCCGGTTGCCTGCCCCGTTTCGGGGCCTGGCCGCTGCCGATCGGGCTCGGCGGCGTGCTGGGCGAGGGCGTGCTCGCCATCCCCGATGCGCTGCGCTCCAACTGGCTCGGCACCTTCGACTATGCCGTGGTCGGCGCGCTCTGCCTGTTCGGCATGGTGCTGACCCTGCCCATCGCCCTCGGCATGGGCCTGCGTTCGGCGCAAGTATCTGACGACTATAACGAATCGAACGAGTTCGAGGATGACGAGCCCGGCCGGCTGGCCTTCCTGATCGGCATGGCAACCCATGGGTTCCTCAATCTGAGGGCCCGGTTCTCCAGCCGCAACCGCCGGTCTACCCGCGAGCGCCCCAAGCGCAACTTGCTCGCGCGCCTGCTGGGCATCGGCGCGGAGGAGGTAGAAAATTACCGACCCTCCGCGCGGCTCGAGCCAAATTTCCACGACCGCGTCGAACTGCCGGGCATTGATACGGCGGGCTTTGCCAGCGATCTCGGGCCGCTGGATGACGAGCCTTTCGAGACGCCACCCGCTCCCATCGCTGCGCCAGCGGCAGCTCCTGGTCGCCGCCCGCCGCTGCGCTCGATCCGAGGCGGGCGTGCCGCGCTGGAGGAACAGCGCCGGCGCTATATGCTTCCCCCGCTTGATCTTTTGACGCCCGCCGCCGCCCGCAGCGGGCCCGCTTTGTCGCGCGAGATGCTCGACCAGAACGCCCGCGATCTCGAGGGCGTGCTGGAGGATTTCGGCGTGCGCGGCGCCATCGTCAATGCGCGCCCCGGTCCTGTGGTAACATTGTACGAGCTGGAACCGGCACCCGGCATCAAATCGAGCCGTGTCATCGGTCTCGCCGACGACATTGCCCGCTCCATGAGCGCCGTCTCGGCCCGCGTCGCGGTGATCCCCGGCAAGAACGCCATCGGCATCGAGCTGCCAAACCCCAAGCGCGACAAGGTCTTGCTGCGCGAGATCGTCGGCGCCAAGGATTTCGGCGAGGCCGCACACAAGCTCGCCATCGCGCTCGGCAAGACCATTGGTGGCGAGCCGGTGATCGTCGATCTCGCCCGTATGCCGCATCTCTTGGTCGCCGGCACCACCGGCTCGGGCAAGTCGGTCGCCATCAACACCATGATCCTGTCGCTGCTCTACCGCCACCGGCCCGAGCAGTGCCGCCTCATCATGATCGACCCGAAAATGCTGGAACTGTCCGTCTATGACGGTATCCCGCACCTCCTCTCTCCCGTCGTCACCGATCCCAAGAAGGCGGTGGTCGCCCTCAAATGGGCGGTGCGCGAGATGGAGGAGCGCTACAAGAAGATGTCCAAGGTCGGCGTGCGCAACATTGACGGCTTCAACGCCCGCGTCGCCGAGGCCATCGCCAAGGGTGAACAGATCGTCCGCACCGTCCAGACCGGCTTCGACCGCGAAACCGGCGAGGCGATCTATGAGCGCGAGGAGATGGACCTCTCGCCCATCCCCTACATCGTCATCGTCGTCGACGAGATGGCGGATCTGATGATGGTGGCTGGCAAGGACATTGAAGGCGCGATCCAGCGCCTCGCCCAGATGGCCCGTGCCGCCGGTATCCACCTGATCATGGCGACCCAGCGCCCGTCGGTCGATGTCATCACCGGCACCATCAAGGCGAACTTCCCGACCCGCATCTCCTTCCAGGTGACTTCGAAGATCGATAGCCGCACCATTCTCGGCGAGATGGGTGCCGAGCAGCTGCTGGGACAAGGCGACATGCTCTACATGGCCGGCGGCGGGCGTATCTCGCGCGTCCACGGGCCCTTCGTCTCCGACCAGGAAGTCGAGCGCATCGTCGAGCACCTCAAGGCGCAGGGGGCGCCCGATTATCTCGATGCCGTTACCGCCGACCCCGACGAGGAGGGCGAGGATGGTGCGGTGTTCGACAAGGGGGGGATGGCGGCGGAGGAGGGCGGCGACCTCTACTCGCAGGCGGTCGCGGTGGTGATGCGCGACAAGAAGTGCTCCACCTCCTACATCCAGCGCCGGCTGCAGATCGGGTATAATCGTGCCGCTTCCCTCGTCGAGCGCATGGAGCGCGAGGGCCTTGTCGGCCCGTCCAACCATGCCGGCAAGCGCGAGATCTTGATCGAACCGGGCGAGGGCGACAGTTATTGACCGGGCGTCGGGGCGCCCCGCCCCGCGGCAGGGCCACAGGATCGCCACAGCGGGGTTCTAACCCTGCGACCTACCGTCAACCGCGTCGCGCCGCGCGACCGCAGCGAGGCATCATGCGCCATCTCACCGTGCTTAGCGTCGCCTCCCTCCTTGCCGCGCTGACCGTCGGCAGCGCGCTCGCGCAGGTGCCGGCTCCGCCCTTCGCGCCCGCGAAGAAGCCGGCCGCCCCCGCCGCGACGGCAACGAAGCCGGCGGAGGATCCGAACATCCAGATGTCGGCGAATGCCGGCCAGCAGGCCGCCGCCGTCACGGTTCAGCGAATCAACGACTACTTCAACAGCTTCCGGGCGATGAGCGGCAATTTCGTGCAGGTGGACCCGGACGGGACGCGGCGCGAGGGCGAGTTCTACATTCTGAAGCCCGGCCGCGTGCTGTTCGAATACGCCGCGCCGAGCCCGATCGAGCTGGTGGCCGATGGCCGTTCCGTCGCGGTGCGTGACAAGCGGCTGAAGACGCAGGACATCACCCCGCTCTCGGCCACGCCGCTGCGCTTCCTGCTGGCGGAGAATTTTGACCTCGCCCGCAACGCCAATGTCACCGGCGTCTACCAGGACGACATCTTCGCGACCGTGGTGATCGAGGAGAAGCAGCCAATGGTGGGCACGTACCGGCTGATGATCATGTTCGACGCCAAGACCATGCAGCTCAAGCAGTGGACGGTGACGGACCCGCAGGGCTACGACACCACGGTGGCGGTCTCGAACCTCAACACCAGCGAGCGGCCCGACCCGATGTTGTTCGTCATCAACCGCGATTGACGAGACGCGCCATCGGGCGCGCGACGCAGCGTCGTTCGGACTGTTGGAAGCCGGCATTTTGGATGAGCGAAGGGCAGGCGCTTTCGCGCAAAATGCTCTAGGGTCGCGCGCGCTTTATTCGAGGACGTCCCGCCCGTGCCGCTGACCATCGCTACCTGGAACATCAATTCGGTGCGCCTGCGCATCGAGCTCGTCGCCAAGCTTGCGGCCGAACACCAGCCGGATGTCATCTGCCTGCAGGAGACCAAGACGCCGGATGACCGCTTCCCGCTCAAGGACGCGGCCCGGTTCGGCTACCCGCATGCGGCGATCCACGGCCAGAAGGGCTATCACGGCGTCGCCATCCTCTCGAAGCGCCCCTTCCAGGCGGTGACCCGGCAGGGCTTCTGCGACATGGGCGATGCCCGCCACATCTCGGTGGTGCTGGGCGCTGAGGCGGGGCTTGCCGCGCCGCTGACCATCCACAATTTCTACATTCCGGCGGGCGGCGACATTCCCGACCCGGAGGTGAACGACAAGTTCCGGCACAAGCTCGCCTTTCTGGATGAGGCCACCGCCTGGGAGGCGCTCCACCCGACGGCGCCGGACGCCCGCTCGGTGCTGGTGGGCGATCTCAACATCGCACCGCTGGAAGCGGATGTGTGGAGCCACAAGCAGCTCCTCGACGTGGTCAGCCATACGCCGATCGAGGTCGAGAAGCTGGGTCGCCTGCAGGGGGCGGGCAACTGGGTGGACGTGATGCGCAATTTCGTCCCGCCGCAGGAGAAGCTCTACACGTGGTGGAGCTACCGCGCCGCCGATTGGGAGGCCTCCAATCGCGGCCGTCGGCTCGATCATGTGTGGGCGACCCCCGCGCTCGCCCCGTCTGCGCGCGCGATGACCGTGGTGCGCGAGGCGCGCAGCTGGGAGCGGCCTTCCGATCACGTTCCGGTGGTCGTGACCTTCGACGCGTGAGTCGGGCATTAGTTTCCAGCGTGTATGCTGACATCCTGCTATAAGGCGTTATGGCAAACGAACTGCAGGTAAGTCAGTCGCACCGGAAGCTCGTGGCCGACTTGGTTGAGGGTCTCTCTTTTAAGGAAAGGGTTGCTGTCCACTCATGGGCAGTCGGTCTTGTTGACGTTGGGCGATCTGATGTCTCTCGGACGAAAAAGGCTTGGGCGGCTCTTTCCTTGACCCTCGCGAGCGAGATTGTTTGGCCAGCCGTCAAGATGGCTGCCAGAAAGACCAAGCAGCTGGGTTGGGATCAACGTAGCCGAACAGCACGCGCTATGTTTGCTGCCTCGGGCATCGGATTGGCGGTCTTTGGAGGACAAAATGCTGGTTTGGCCGCCCTCGGTACTGCGGTCGCGATCCCGCTTTGGGTGGTCTTGGGGTCTGGTGCCGCATTTGCCAATTTGCTGATTGAGGAGATAGTTCGGCGGAATACAGACCAGAAGCTAGACGTTAAGACGACTTATAGCGTCATCGAAGCGGATCTTGCTAAATTGCCAGACTGACCGTCTCCTTTCTCGCCTTTCGCGGCACTGCGTTATAGGTTGCGCCGCTGTTCGCTACCCACGCCGTTTCCTGCCGAACCGAGGTCGCCCTTGTCTCGTCCACGCTCTTTTCTCCGCGTTGCCGGTATCGCCGTTCTGATGGGGGGAGCCCTGGCGCTCGCGGGCTGCGGCGTGCGAGGGCCGCTGGAGCCGCCGCCGGATTCCGCGCTCGGCCAGCCCGGCCCGGATGGCAAGATGCCGAAGGACACCGGCCCGGTGAAGCCGAACAAACCGTTCATCCTCGACCCGCTTCTCTGAGCCGACCGCCTTTCTGCGCCGATCTCGCGCCCGACCCCGCGCTCCCGAGCCAAAACGATGCATCATTTCGCCTATCGCGACGGTGTTCTCCATGCGGAGGACGCCAACCTTCTCGACATCGCGCGGGACGTCGGCACGCCCTTCTATGTCTATTCCACGGCGACGCTGGAGCGGCACCACCGGGTGTTCACGCAGGCCTTCGCCGATACGCGCACCACGCTCTGCTACGCGCTGAAGGCCAATTCCAACCAAGCGGTTATCCGCACCCTCGCCAAGCTCGGCGCCGGCGCGGACATCGTCTCGGGCGGCGAGCTCAAGCGCGCGCTGGCGGCGGGCGTCGATCCGCACAAGATCGTGTTCTCCGGCGTCGGCAAGACGCGTGAGGAGATGGCGGCGGCGCTCGATGCCGGCATCATGTGCTTCAATGTGGAGAGCGAGCCGGAGCTGCTGACGCTGTCCGAGGTCGCGGTGAGTCATGGCGTCGCCGCGCCGATCTCGATCCGCGTCAACCCGGATGTCGACGCCAAGACCCACGCCAAGATCTCGACCGGCAAGTCGGAGAACAAGTTCGGCATCCCGGTGTCGCGCGCCCGCGAGGTCTATGCCCATGCGAGCGCGCTGCCGGGCCTGCGCATCACTGGCGTCGACATGCATATCGGCAGCCAGATCACCGATCTCGAACCCTTCGACAACGCCACGGCACTGCTGGCCGAGCTGGCCCGCGACCTGATGGCGGATGGCCACCGGCTGACCCATCTCGATCTCGGCGGCGGGCTGGGCGTGCCTTATGTGGCCGGCGAGGCCGAGCCGCCGCTGCCCTCCGCCTATGCCGCGTTGGTGAAGCGCCACACGCATAATCTCGGACTTGGCCTCGTCTTCGAGGTTGGCCGGATGCTGGTGGCGAATGCCGGCATCCTGGTCACGCGCGTGATCTATGTGAAGGAAGGCGCGGGCAAGCACTTCGTCATCGTCGATGCCGCGATGAACGATCTGATCCGGCCGACGCTGTACGACGCTCATCACGAAATTTTGCCCATCCGCGAAGCGTCGTCCGACGGTAGCTCGATGGTGGCGGATGTCGTCGGGCCGGTGTGTGAAACCGGCGATTTCCTGGCGCTCGGGCGGCGCCTGCCGTCACTCCGGGCAGGCGATCTCGTCGCCGTCATGACCGCCGGCGCCTATGGCGCTGTGCAGGCCTCGACCTACAACACGCGCGCGCTGGTGCCGGAAGTGCTGGTGAAGGGCGGGGATTTCGCGGTGGTGCGCCCGCGCGTCGAGGTCGAGCAGCTCATCGCGCTCGACCGCGTGCCGGCCTGGCTGGCCTGAACAGGCCCGCCATATTCCCGGCGCCTCCCGGGCTCACGATCTGATGATGTCTTGGGCCCGCCCGTTTCCGCGGCAGGGCTGGCGCGTGCCGGACCTCATGTTAAGGTGACGTTGGGGCTGGTGTGGGGCGCAGGCGTCGGAGGTTCGATCGCGTGACGGCGACACCGGAAGGACAGTCGGACAAGGGCGCGGACGCTCGTTCCGAGGCCAATTATACGCGTGCCCTGCCCGCGGAGCGGCAGCTGACCAGCGCCCTGCAGCGCGCCTGGGCCGCCCTGCTCTGGGAGCGCGTATGGCCGGCCATGGTCGCCGTCGGCGCGGCGGTCGGGTTGTTCCTCATCGTGTCTTGGCTCGGCCTATGGCTGGCCCTTCCGCCCTATGGGCGGATGATCGGCCTCGCCCTCTTTGCTGCGCTTCTCGTCGTCGCTCTCATTCCCGCCCTGCGCATCCGCGCGCCGAGTTCCGGCGAGGCGCTGTCGCGGCTCGACAGCGAGAGCCGCCTGCCGCACCGGCCCGCGACCGCGCTGTCTGACCATCTCGCGACCCGCCCAGACGACCCGGTGGCCGCCGCCCTCTGGCGCGCGCACATCACCCGCATGACGGCCCAGCTCGGCAGCCTGCGCGTCGGCCTTCCCTCGCCGCGCCTCGCGGCGGTCGATCGCAAGGCGTTGCGGGCGCTCGTTCTTCTCGGTGTCGTCGCGACCTTCTTCATGGCGCCGGGCGACCATTTGCGCCGCATGGGTGCGGCCTTTGACTGGTCGGTGTTCAGCCCGCCACCGCCTTACCGGATCGACGCCTGGGTAACGCCGCCTGGATATACTGGCCGCCCGCCCGTGATGCTGCCGGGCCTGCGCTCGCAGGAGCCGACCCAGACCGCCGCAGCGGCCGATGACCGTGTGCCACAGGATTTTGAGGCGACCGCGCTCACCGTCCCGGCGGGCTCGGAACTCGTTGTGCGCATCACCGGCCTCAAGGAAGCTCCGCTGTCGGTGGCGGGTGGCCTCGCGCCGCCCAAGCCCGAACCCGTCGCCGAGGGTGGCGCCTCTCCCGCTCCGGCAAATCCGCCGGCCCCCAATGCCACGCCCGGCGAAGAGCGCCGCTTTGTCATCGCCGCCGACGGCTCCGCGCGCATCGAAGGGCCGGACGGGCGAAGCGTCGCCTGGCATTTCCGGGCCCTGCCGGACCAGCCGCCGACGATCGAGCTCACCAAGGAGCCGCAGGCCTCCGGGCGCACGGCATTGGCGCTGAACTACAAGGCGCAGGACGATTACGGCATTGTCAGCGCGCAGGCGACGTTCACCCCGCTGCCGCCGCCCGCGCCGCTCCATGCGCTGAAGAACGCCGCGCCGAAGCCCCCGGCTCGTCCGCTTGTCGAGGCGCCCGATTTCCCGCTGCCGCTCAGCGGCGCGCGCGGGAAAGCGGCCACCGGCCAGACCGTCAAGGATCTCACCGAGAGCCCCTGGGCCGGGACGCGCGTGTCCATGGTGCTCACCGCGCGTGATGAGGCGGGTCAGGAGGGCCGTTCGTCGCCACGCAGCTTCGTCCTGCCCGCCCGCGTCTTCGCCAATCCGCTCGCCCGCGCGCTGATCGAGCAGCGGCAGGTGCTGGCGCTTGACGCCAATCAGCGCGAGCGCGTGCAGGTGGCGCTTGACGCACTGGCCATCGCGCCGGAGCGTTTCACGCCCGATCCGTCCCAATATATGGGCCTGCGCTCGGCCTATTGGCGGCTTGCCAATGCGCGCAGCGACGAGGATCTGCGCGGGGTTGTCGACTATCTCTGGGACATCGCGGTCCGGATCGAGGATGGCGACCTCTCGGATGTCGAGAAGCAGCTCCGCGACGCGCAGCAGGCCTTGCAGAACGCGCTGGAGAACGGCGCCAGCGACGAGGAAATCCAGCGCCTGACGCAGGAACTGCGCGAGGCGATGGAGAAGTTCATGCAGGCGCTGGCCGAGGAGGCGCAGCGCAACGCCCAGCGCGGCGACAATAATCAGCCGATGGATCCCAACACCCGCACGGTCCGTCCGCAGGATCTGCAGAAGATGCTCGACCGCATCGAGGACATGGCGCGCAACGGTGCCCGCGACGCCGCCCGCCAGATGCTGAGCGAATTGCAGAACATGCTCAATGGGTTGCAGGCGGGTCGGCAGCAGCAGCGCCGCCAGCAGGGGCAGAGCCAGATGTCCCAGGCGCTGGATCAGCTCGGCGACATGATCCGCCGCCAGCAGCAGCTGCGCGACCGCACCTTCCGCGAGGGGCGCGAGGACGGCCAGCAGGGGCAGCAGGGTCAGCCCGGCCAGAAGGACGGGCAGGATCAGTCCTTCAACGAGCTGCGCCAGAACCAGGAGCAGCTGCGCGAGCAGCTCCGCCAGCTCCGCGAGCGGATGCAGCAGGCCCAGCGTGGGCGGCAGCAAGGCCAGCAGGGCGAGCAAGGCCAGGAGGGGCAGCAGGGTCAGGGGCAACAGGGTCAGCAAGGTCAAAAAGGCCAGCAAGGGCAAGGCGGTACGCCCGGCGATGGCGGGCTCGGCGAGGCCGAGCAGGCGATGCGGGAGGCGGAGCAGGCGCTGGGGCAGGGCGATGGCACAGGCGCGGTCGACGCCCAGAGCGAAGCCTTGCAGGCGCTGCGCCGCGGCGCCCAGCAGATGGCCGAGGCGATGCAGCAGCAGGAAGGCGGCCCCGGCGGCGAGCAGCCTGGCGGGCCCTCGGGCCAGCAGGCCGAGCGCACCGACCCGCTCGGCCGGCCCCTGCGCTCGCGCGATTATGGTGACGATACAACGGTCAAGGTGCCGGACGAGATGGACATGCAGCGCGCCCGCCGCGTGCTCGAGGAGCTGCGCCGTCGCTTCGGCGAGCCCGACCGGCCGCGCCTCGAGCTCGATTATCTGGAGCGCCTGCTGCGCGATTTCTGAACCGCGCGGGCTGCGCGCATCTCGCCCAAAATGGGCGATTTCGGCGTGACCGATGAGTGCAGTCAGGTGAACGATCAGGCCGATGAGGCCGATCTGGCCGAGACGCGTGGCCGGTCCGTGCGGATCGCACGAAACGCTCGCCGCGCCCCCCACGATGAAGGCACGTCATCCCCGGGCATGGCCCGGGGATCCACGACTTCCCCTCCGCCCGCGCCACGCAGAGAAGACGTGGATGGCCGGGCCAAGCCGGGCCATGACGGTATTTGAGCGGTAATGTCGGAAGCAGGACAACCAGAGACGTGGTGCCTGTCGCCTCCGGGGAGCTCCGTACCTCCGCCCGTCAACCTTCGGTGTCGGGGACGTGGCCGATGCTGGGGCGTCATCCCCGGGCTTGGCCCGGGGATCCACGACTTCCCCGACCGTCCCCGCCACGCAGGGAGAGGCGTGGATGGCCGGGTCAAGCCCGGCCATGACGGTGAGTGAGCGGTAACGCCGGTAGCAGGGCCAGCAGCGATGTGGCGCCTGTCCCTCCAGCCCCTTCACCCCGTGCCACGCAGCGAAGACGTGGATAGCCGGGTCGAGCCCGGCCATGACGGCGAGTGAGCGGTCAACGTCGGAAGTAGGACCAGCAGCGATGTGGCGTCGGTCCTCTCCGGGCCCAAGGCCGTCCGCGCCACGCCCATCCTCTAAGGGCACTGGGCCGTGCCTTCGCCCACGCCCGTCAGCCCTCGGCGCCGGACTGTGGCTAATGTCGGGACGTCATCCCCGGGCTTGGCCCGGGGATCCACGACTTCCTCGACCGTCCCTGCCACGCAGGAAAGACGTGGATGGCCGGGTCAAGCCCGGCCATGACGGTGTGTGAGCGGTAATGTCGGCAGCAGGACCAGCAGCGACGTGGTCTCTGTCCTCTCCGGGGGACCGCCCAGCCCTCCGCCGCCTACGCCCCCCGCCTCACCCCTCGGCGTCGGGGATGTAGCCGATGAAGGGGAGCTGGCGGTAGGCGTGCGAGACGTCCATGCCGTAGCCGACGACGAAATAGTCCGGGCATTTGAAGCCGACGAAATCGGCGTCGATCTGCACCGCGCGCTTGTGCGGCTTCTCCAGGAGCACGCAGACCATCACCCGGTTGGCGCCGCGCGCCGCCAGCAGGTCCTTGGCGAAGGCGAGGGTGCGGCCGGATTCGAGGATGTCGTCGACCAGCAGCACGTCGCGCCCGCGCACCTCGGTCTCGATGTCCCGGAGCACGGTGACATGGCCGGAGGAGACCCGCGCGTCGCGGTAGCTCGACAGGGTGATGAACTCCACCTCCGGCGCCAGCCCCGCCTCATGCATGGCGCGGATGAGGTCGGCGGCGAAGACGAAGCTGCCCTTGAGCACGGCGATGACGACGAGCTTTTCCGGCTTCTGCCCGACGATCTCGTTCACCAGCTCGCGGTTGCGCGCGGCGATGGTGCCGGCGTCATAGAGCACCTCGATATGCGGCGCCGGCTTCTCGGGAGTGTCGCTGGGGGCGCCCGCGGCGCGGGTCTCGGTCGGCTCGGTCATGCGTGTCCTCATGCGTGGCGGCCCTTCTGGGCCATCCCTTTGCTCAGCCGCCACCATGGACGCCTCCACGCGCGCCGTCCAGTTGGCGCGGGGCGGCGCCGGCAATTCGATACCGCGCCGCGCCTTTGGGCGCCGGGGTGCGCCCATGGCCGCGCGCTCTGTGCTAGGAGTGCTGCGCACCAGAATCATCCGCCCCGGGCGGAGCGTCGGCAAGAGCTCGTCGAGGGAAGAACTTGGTCCGATTCGAAAATGTCGGCCTGCGCTACGGCATGGGGCCGGAAGTGCTGCGGGACGTCACCTTCGGCATACCGCCGCACTCGTTCCAGTTCCTGACCGGCCCCTCGGGCGCCGGCAAGACGACGCTGCTGCGCCTGCTGTTCCTCTCGCTGCGCCCGACGCGCGGGCTGATCAACATCTTCGGCCGCGATGCGGCCAAACTCGGGCCCGATGAAACCGCGGCGCTGCGCCAGCGCATCGGCATCGTGTTCCAGGACTTCCGCTTGCTCGACCATCTCACGACCTATGAGAATGTCGCCCTGCCGCTGCGCGTACAGGAGAAGGAAGAGGCGAGCTACCGCGCCGAGGTGCGCGAACTGCTGAACTGGGTGGGGCTGGGCGAGCGCATGCATGTGCTGCCGCCCGTGCTCTCCGGCGGCGAGAAGCAGCGCGCCGCCATCGCCCGCGCCCTCATCAGTCGCCCGGAGATTTTGCTGGCCGACGAGCCGACCGGCAATGTCGATCCCGGCCTGGCGCGCCGGCTGATGCGGCTGTTTCTCGAACTGCACAAGACCGGCACCTCGGTGCTGATCGCCACCCATGATATCGGGCTGATGGACCAGTTCGATGCCCGCCGCCTCGTCATCAACCAGGGGCGGCTGACGGTCTATGACTGAGACGCGCACCCGCCACCCCTTTGCCCTGTTCTCGCGCCTGCGCGGCCGCGCCGCCGCGACGGAGGAGGGCACGGACGCCCATCACGACCCGCGCCACGGGCGGGGGCAGCCGCATTCCATCGTGCCCGGCGCCACCATCACCGGCAGCGCGCTGGTCGCGGTGGTCGCCATCATGACCTTTCTCGCCGGCCTCACTATTGGCAGCGTCGCGGCGGTGCGCACCGTGGCGGCGGACTGGACCTCGCAGATCGCCCGCGAGACCACCATCCAGATCAAGCCGGGCGACGGGCTCGACATCAAGGCGGCGCTCGACGCGGCGGTGACGGTGGCGAAGGACACGCCGGGCGTGGCCGATGCGCGGGCGCTGGGCGACGCCGAGACAGCGGCGCTGCTGGAGCCCTGGCTCGGCTCGGGGCTCGATCTTTCCAGCCTGCCGGTGCCGCGCCTCGTCATCGTCAAGCTCGGGCCGGAGGCCGGGCCGCAGACGCTGCTGGCGCTGCGCGCCGGGCTCGCCGCGCAGGTGCCCTCGGCAACGTTCGACGATCACCGCCAATGGTCCGACCGGCTGATCGCCACGGCCCGCATGGTGGTGCTGATCGGCCTTGCGGTGCTGGCGCTGGTCGGGGCGGCGACGGTGCTCTCGGTGGTGTTTGCCACCCGCGCGGCGGTGGATGCGGCGCGGGCGATCGTCGAGGTGCTGCATTTCGTCGGCGCCCGCGACAATTTCATCGCCGCCGCGTTCCAGCACCATTTCCTCTGGGTCGGGCTCAAGGGCGGGCTGATCGGCGGCGGGGCGGCGATGGCGCTGTTCTTCCTCGGCGCCACGCTGCCGGGCTGGCTCGGCCTGACCAGCCGGGCCGATACGCTGATCGGCGCGGTGGCGCTCGATGTGCGCGGCTATGGCGGCATTCTCGGCGTATCGGTGCTGGTGGCGCTGGTGACGGCGATCACCTCGCGCATCACCGTCTATCGCACCCTGCGCCGGATCAGCTAGGGCTTTTGCCGAGAAAGCCCGTTCGCCGGAAAAGCTCTAGCTCTCTGATTTCACGCAATTCCTCCCGCAAAACCGCTACGCACTTTTGCGGGAATTGCTCTAGGCTGACGACCGTGACGCGCCGCGCTTTGCCCTCTTCCGCTTCTGACCCGCGCCCGCGGCGCCCCAGCGCGCTGCTGCGTGTCCTGCGCGCCGGCTTCCTGTTCTGCGCGGCCGGGGCCGTGCTGGTGCTGGCGGGCTTCGCCGCCTTTCTCTTCGCGCTGGAACGCGAGGCGACGCCGCAGGCGCCCGCCGCCGACGGCATTGTGGTGCTGACCGGCGGGGCCGACCGCATCACCGAGGCAACGGCCTTGCTGACCGAGCGGCGCGGCAAGCGCCTGCTTATCACCGGCGTGCATCCCGACACGACGCTGGCCGAGATCAGCCGCACCGTGCCGGCGACGCAGGATCAGCTGGAATGCTGCGTCGAGCTTGGGCGCTCGGCGCTCAACACGCGCGGCAACGCCATCGAGACGGCGGTCTGGGCGCGCGCGCACGATTTCCGCTCGCTGATCGTTGTGACTTCCGCCTGGCACATGCCGCGCGCGCTGGTGGAGCTCTCCCGCGCCATGCCGGACATCGCGCTGCTGCCCTATCCGGTGGTGGCGCGCCTGCCGCGCGACACGGGCTGGCGCGGCGGGCTGGCGAGCGCGCGGCTGCTCTTCGTGGAATATGTGAAGTTCGTCGCCGCCTATGTCGGCATCGGCCCCTGGCCCGCCGTCACCGCCGAGGTCGGCGAGGGCATCACCAGCCCGGCGCCGTAAGCCCGGCGCCTCATCTATGCCGTCATGGCCGGGCTTGACCCGGCCATCCACGTCTTTGAGCCGGCCACGGCGCGGCGAACATCATGGATCCCCGGGTCAAGCCCGGGGATGACGACAAGGCGGGGCGCGGGAACATTCTGGCACGCTCGCGGATTCACGCTGCGAGACATGTTGACGATGCCAATGGATGTTCTAGATTTGTTCTCATGCTGACACACAATGTGAAGTCCAGCGATTCGCTGACCGATGATGGCCCGTTGAGCGCCGCAGATGCGCTGCTGGCGCGCCGTTTCCGTCTCTGGCGCGGGCCCGACGGCCGGCGTCAGGTCTATTCGGTCTATGGCGTCGACGAGGCGCCCGACTACCCGGACGCGGTCGCCATGGCGGTCCGCACCGAGGGCGGGCGGCGCGTGGCGCTGTGGAGCGGGCCGGCCGGCGCGCGGGCGCGGGCCGCCTGTTACGCCATGGGCGCGCAGGAAATCCATCTGCGCATCCTGCCGGAGACCGACAGCGGCGCGCTCGCGCCGAGCTGACGCGCCACGCTGACAGGGCGGGCCTAGAGCCGCTCCACCAGCCAGCGCAGTTCGGCATCGCGGATGCCGAGTTCCACCAGATGGTTCGCGGTGGCGGTGACATAATCGACGTTCGGGCCACCCACGCCATGGCCCTGGCGGATCAGATGCAGGCGCTCCTCGCGCGAGAGCTTGCCGGCATATTGGCTGTGGCCCCGGTCGACCAGGAAGGTCACGGCGGCGACGGCGCGCGCGCTGCCATCCTTCAGCCAGACCCGGCGCACCGCTTCGCGGTAGATGTTCGTCACCTGCTCGCGCGCGCGCAGATAATCCAGCGTCGCCTGCGCCCGCTCGGGCGCGATGCGGAAGGCGATGCCGATGCAGGCGCCGCCCTGGTCGAGGCCCAGCACGAGTCCGGGCTTTTCCGGCGTGCCGCGCCAGTGCACCGATTTCACGCAGAAGGAGCGGTGCGCGCCGATCAGCTTGGCCGCGACGCGCTCCTCATAATCGAAGCCCGGATTCCACATCAGCGAGCCATAGCCGAAGACCCAGAGCTCGGCGGGCGAAGGGACGGCACTCATCGGGGCACCCGAGGGGAGGTAAGGGAATCAGCGCGGCTTGTCGGGCGAGACTAGGGCGCGGGAGGGCGGGCGTTAAGACGTCCGGCGGGCAGAGCTTTGGACAATCGCGCTTCCGACGTAGAAAGGACCGCGCCGCCGCCCGCCTCGCGGACACGGCGCCCGCCTTATCCCCGCCGCACCGGCGGAAGAACGTGCCGCCCCGTTCCGCACAGGAGTTGCCCGCATGAGCTTGCCCGACACCCCGGCAGCCGCCCCGTCTCCCGCCCCGGTCGTGCGCCGGCGGCCCTGGCTGCTGCTCGGCCTGGTGACGGCGCTGGTGCTGGCCGGGACGGGCTGGACCGCCGCCTGGTTCTACGCCTCCGGCCGCGCGGTGCAGGAAATCGACCGCTGGATGGCTGCCGAGGCGGAGAGGGGACGCAGCTGGAGCTGCGCCGACCGGCAGTTCGGCGGCTTCCCCTTCCGCTTCGAGCTGATCTGCACCGAGCCGACCGTGACCTTCACCGGCCCCGCCGGCGGCTCGGCCAAGGCGGCGCGCGCCCATGCGGTGGCGCAGGTGTGGAACCCCCGGCACATCATCGCCGAGTTCCAGGGACCGGGCGTAATCAGCAGCCCGCAGGCCGGCGAGATCATCGCCAACTGGTCGCTGCTGCAGGTGAGCGGCGTCGGGCGCGGCAATGATCTCGACCGGCTCTCCGTCGCCGCCGATGATTACGCGCTGACGCAGGGCGGCACCGTGTTCTTCGGCGCGCGCCATGCCGAGTTCCATGTCCGCCACACGCCGGGCGCCGATGCCGCGACGCTGGACATCGCCGCCGGGGTGAAGGGCGCGACCGGGGTGACGACCGCCGCCGCCAATGCCGCCCCGATCGACGGCGCGCTGGAGATGACCGCGACGCAGGTGCCGGAGTGGCGCGCCGTGCTCGCGCCGGCCGCGCGGCTTCAGG
Source organism: Ancylobacter sp. WKF20 (assembly GCF_029760895.1). NCBI lineage: Bacteria > Pseudomonadati > Pseudomonadota > Alphaproteobacteria > Hyphomicrobiales > Xanthobacteraceae > Ancylobacter > Ancylobacter sp. WKF20. The sequence goes on along the minus strand of NZ_CP121679.1, from coordinate 3,184,675 downwards.
CCTGGCAGGCGGCGGGCGGGCGGGTGAAGCTGCTCGAGGCCCGGCTCAGCGGCGGCGGCGGGGCGATGAACGCCACCGGCGAGATCGGCCTCGACACTGAGCGTCGCCCGAACGGCACGATCAACCTCACCATGGCGAATGCGCCGGCGCTGATGTCGGCGCTCTCCGCCGCCGGGCTGATGCCGGCCTTCATGGTGAACCTCGCCCCGGCGCTGTCGGTGGTCGGCATGCCCGGCACGCTCGACGGCGCGCCGGCCAGCACCTTCCCCTTCACCTTCCGCGATGGGCGGATCTCGCTCGGCATGCTGCCGCTCGGCAAGATCGGGCCGGCCTACTAGGCCCGGCCTATTAGGCTCACACCGCGAAGATGCTCGCGCCCGTGTCCGCCGTGCCCACGGCGGCGCGGAAGGCGGTGAACAGCTCGCGCCCGACGCCGACATGCGAGGCCGACAGGTCGGCCGGGACCGGCGCTCGCTCGGCCCAGGTCTCGGCGTCGATCAGCACGGTGAGCGTGCCGGCGACCGCGTCGACGCGGACGATGTCGCCGTTCTTGATGCGGGCGATCGGCCCGCCATCGGCGGCTTCCGGCGTGACATGGATGGCGGCCGGCACCTTGCCGGAGGCACCCGACAGGCGGCCATCCGTCACCAGCGCGACCTTGTGGCCCCGGTCCTGCAACACGCCGAGCGGCGGCATCAGCTTGTGCAGTTCCGGCATGCCATTGGCCTTCGGACCCTGATAGCGCACCACGGCGACGAAATCGCCGGTGAGCGAGCCCGCCTTGAAGGCCGCCTGAAGCTCCTCCTGGCTGTGGAACACGCGGGCCGGCGCCTCGATGATGTGGCGCTCGGGGGCGATGGCGGAGGTCTTGATCACCGCCTTGCCGAGATCGCCCGCCAGCAGCTTGAGGCCGCCGGTGGCCTGGAAGGGTGCGTCCGCGCCGCGCAGCACCGCCTCGTCGCCGCTCATCGACGTGCCGTCGCGCCAGGCGAGCGTACCGTCCTCGGCCAGCACGGGCTCCTTGGTGTAGACGCCGAGATCGCCGCCCCAGACGGTCTCGACATCCCGGTGCAGCAGTCCCTCGCCGAGCAGCGAGCGGATGACGAAGGCCATGCCGCCGGCGGCGTGGAAATGGTTCACGTCGGCCTTGCCGTTCGGGTAGACGCGACAGAGCAGGGGGGTGACATCGGCGAGGTCCGAGAAATCGTCCCAGGTCAGCCTTATGCCGGCCGCCGCCGCCATGGCGACGATGTGCAGCGTGTGGTTGGTGGAGCCGCCGGTGGCGTGCAGGCCGACAATGCCGTTGACGAAGGCCTTCTCGTCGAGCATCCGGCCGACCGGTGTGTAGTCGTTACCCAGTGCGGTGATCGCCATGGCGCGCTCGGCGGCGGCGGTGGTCAGCGCCTCGCGCAGCGGGGTGTTCGGGTTGACGAAGGAGGCGCCGGGCAGATGCAGGCCCATGATCTCCATCATCATCTGGTTGGTGTTGGCGGTGCCGTAGAAGGTGCAGGTGCCCGGCCCGTGATAGGACTGGCTCTCGGCCTCCAGCAGCGCCTCGCGGCCGACCTTTCCTTCCGCGAAAAGCTGACGGATCTTCGCCTTCTCGTCGTTGGGCAGCCCTGAGGTCATCGGCCCGGCCGGGATGAACACCGCCGGCAGATGGCCGAAGGACAGCGCGCCGATGACGAGGCCGGGCACGATCTTGTCGCAGATGCCGAGGAACACCGCCGCGTCGAAGGTCTGGTGCGACAGGGCAACCGCCGTGGCCAGGGCGATGACGTCGCGCGAGAACAGCGAGAGCTCCATGCCGGCCTCGCCCTGGGTGATGCCGTCGCACATGGCGGGCACCCCGCCCGCGACCTGCGCCACGCCGCCGGCGGCGCGCGCGGCGGCGCGGATCAGCTCCGGGTAGTTCTCATAGGGCTGGTGAGCGGAGAGCATGTCGTTATAGGCGGTGACGATGGCGAGGTTGGCGCCGGCGCCGGCGCGCAGCATCGCCTTGTCGGAGGGGCCGCAGGCGGCGAAGCCGTGCGCCTGGTTGGCGCAGCCGAGCTTGGCGCGGCTCGGGCCGCGCTCGGCGGCGGCGGCGATCCGCTCCAGATAGCGCGTGCGGGCGTCATGCGAGCGCTTCACGATGCGCTCCGTGACCTCGCCGATACGGGCGTTCACGCTGGACGGGATGGCGGTTGCCATGCGGCTCTCCTTCAGGTGGTCAACGGCCGGAAAGGACGCCGGCCGCGTCGTCGCTCAAATGGGGTGGGCGTGTCGGGTCACGGGCACCAGAAGATGTCGAGCGCCGGGCGCGCGCGCAGCACGGCGCGGATCGGCATGTCGGTGGCGGGGCCCTCGCCCAGCGCGGCATCCAGCACCGGGCGCTTGGCCGCGCCCTCGATATGCAGCGCCAGCGCATCGGCGGCGAGCAGCACAGGCAGGGTCAGGGTGATGCGCGGTTCGCCGGCGGCGGGGGCGTGCATCGGCAGGAGGCCGAGCGCGCCATCGGGGTCGATGGCCTCCTCAAGGTGGTCGCCGCCCGGAAAGAAGGAGGCGGTGTGGCCATCGTCGCCCATGCCGAGCACGGCGGCCGCGAGCGGCCAGGGCAGGTCCTCCAGCGCCTCGTTGACGGCGAAAAGGCCCGCCTCGGGGGTGGGCGCGTCATTGGCGAGCGCCACGAAGCGGGCGCTGGCGGCCTTGTTGGTCAGGAGGTGCTGGCGGACCAGCCGGGCATTGGAGCGCTCCGAGGTCTCGCGCACCCAGCGTTCATCGACGAGGGTGACGAGGATCTTGTCCCAGGGCAGGTCGCGGGTGGAGAGCTCGTCGAAGAAGCGGGTGGGGGTGCGCCCGCCGGAGACGGCAAGGCTCGCCAGCCCGTCGCGCTGCACGCGCGCGCCCAAGGCAGCCGCCACATAATCGGCCAGCGCATGCGCCACTGCCGCGCTGTCGGCAAACTCCTGGAAATTCGGCACGCTCACGCTCCCCTCACTGTGCCGCCGGCTGGTGCCGGCGGGCCTGTCTGTCGCCAGCTTCGCTCGCGGCCCGGCGCCGCCCGCGAGTCTAGCGTTGCCCCGCAAACCGCGCGCTACACGAGCGCGTCACGCGGGGCCGGCGCGCTTCCGCGCCGTCGTCCAGGACGAGACGCCGGTGAGGCGCCGTCTTCCAGCCGATAGGCGCCGATCAGGCGCCGTCTTCCAGCCCATAGGCGCCGGTCAGGCGCCGTCTTCCAACCACGTGCGGCCATCGCGCTCGATGAGGGCGATGGAGGCCGACGGGCCCCAGGTGCCCGCCGTGTAGGGGCGGGGCGGCTCCTTGGCGCCGCGCCAGGCCTGCAGGATCGGGTCGACCCATTTCCAGGCCGCCTCGACCTCGTCGCGGCGCATGAACAGCGTCTGGTTGCCGCGCACCACGTCGAGAATCAGCCGCTCATAGGCGTCCGGGTTGCGCACCTTGAACGCCTTGGCAAAGCTCATGTCGAGCGGCACATGGGTGAGGCGGATGCCGCCCGGGCCGGGATCCTTGATCATCAGCCACAGCTTCACGCCCTCATCCGGCTGCAGGCGGATAACGAGGCGGTTGGGCTCGATGGCGCCGACCGCATCGCCGAACACCGAATGCGGCACATGGCGGAAGCCGATGACGATCTCGGAGACGCGCGAGGCGAGGCGCTTGCCGGTGCGCAGATAGAAGGGCACGCCGGCCCAGCGCCAGTTTTCCAGCTCCGCCTTCACCGCGACGAAGGTCTCGGTCTCGCTGCGGGTGGAGCCGAGCTCCTCCAGATAGCCGGGCACGGCGCCGCCGGCCGAGGCGCCGGCGCGGTACTGCCCGCGCACGGTGAGCTGGGCCATGTTGTGGTCGGCGATGGGCTTGAGCGCGCGCAGCACCTTCAGCTTCTCGTCGCGCACCGCGTCGGCGTCGAGCGAGGCGGGCGGCTCCATCGCCACGAGGCAGAGCAGCTGGAGCATGTGGTTCTGCACCATGTCGCGCATGGCGCCGGCGGTGTCGTAATAGCCGGCCCGCTCCTCGACGCCGAGCGCCTCGGCCACCGTGATCTGCACATGGTCGATATGGGCGTTGTTCCACAGCGGCTCGAACAGGGCGTTGGCGAAGCGCAGCGCCATCAGATTCTGCACCGTCTCCTTTCCGAGATAATGGTCGATACGGTAGACACGCTCTTCCGGGAAGATGCGGCCGACCTGCTCGTTCAGCGCCACCGCCGAGCTCAGATCCTTGCCGATCGGCTTCTCGATGACGACTCGGCCCTTCTCGGCGAGGCCGTACTTGCCGAGGCGCTCGCAGATCGGCCCGAACAGATGCGGCGCGGTGGCGAGATAATAGACCGGGATCATGTCGCCGGCATTCGCCACGCGGGTGGCGAGTTCCGACCAGCCGGGCTCGGCATCGGCATCGGCCGCGACATAGGAGAGGCGGCCGAGGAAGCGCTCGAGCTCCGGCTCCTTCAGCTCCGCGGCGGGGATGTGATCGGTCAGCGCCTGATGTGCGAAGGCGCGGAACTCGGCATCGGTCATCGCCCGGCGCGACACGCCGATGATGAGGGCCTCTTCGGGAATCTGGCCGTCCGCGTCGCGGTGGAACAGGGCCGGGATCAATTTGCGCCGGGAGAGGTCGCCGGTGGCTCCGAACACCGTCAGCACGAAGGGCGGAACCGGAATCAGGCGGCTGGTCATGGACGAACTCTCCTCAGGGCTCGGCAGGCCGTCGGGCCCGCCGCGGACACGGCACGGGTAATGCCGGCGGCAAGGCTAGCCTCACCATTCCGGCGGCATTGCGGTGGCGCCCGGCCTCACGTTCCTGCGCCGGGCTCTGCCTAGCAAAAACGAGTCCGTGCCGGAACGTCCTCCCGGTAGCACGGAGGCGGTCTAGCCGCCTCACGCGACGCGGCGATGATCACAGCCTTGCGCGCGGCCGTCGAGCCTTTCGACGCTGCATTGCAGCATTATGGCGCAAAAAAGGGATTTGAGCGGGCGAATTCGGGCGGCGAGCGGGGTTCGCAAGTATTCGCCGGAGCTGCCGTAACGATGCCGGCGATGCGGCGGCCGGCGCGCGCGGAGAGGTGCGGTGAGCGGCGCGGCGCGTTGCTATTGCTCGTGCTGGGAGGGAATTGCGAGCCAGCTCAACGGCTTACTTAATAAGGTATGCCTACGCACATTATGCAATATTAAGTATGCCAAAGTCTGTATGCCACATACAAAATTCCTATAATACGTAATACAAACTGACCTTGCGTCGCACCATTGAACTTTAGAATTAGCTCTTGGCTTTGTTCTAATCTTGGTACAACTTATTACACGGAGTATCCGGCGGAGAGACGAAGCAATCGGCCTGCCGGCTATCACGGATCCGCTCCGGCATCGCGAAGCGGAACGCAAAAACAAGACCGACCAAAGATCGGTTGAACGCCAGAATCCTTTTGGGAAGGAAAACGCCAAATGAAACATTTCCATGCTCTTGGTCTGGGCGCCATTACCGCCCTCGGCATGACGGCGCTCTCCATGCTGCCGGCCTCGGCCGCCTGGGCGCCGACCAAGCCGGTGGAGTTCATCGTGCCGGCCGGTACGGGTGGTGGCGCCGACCAGATGGCGCGCACGCTCCAGGGCATCATTGCCAAGCACAATCTGATGTCGACGCAGCTCGTCGTCATCAACAAGTCGGGCGGCGCCGGCGGCGAGGGCTTCCTCGACGTCAAGAGCAACAAGGGCAACCCCCACAAGATCGTCATCTCGCTGTCGAACCTGTTCACCACCCCGCTGGCGACCGGCATTCCCTTCAACTGGAAGGACCTCACCCCCGTCGCCATGCTGGCGCTGGACGAGTTCGTCCTGTGGGTGAACGCCCAGGAGCCCTACAAGACCGCGCAGGAATATGAGGCGGCTATCAAGGCGGCGCCGGACGGCACCTTCAAGATGGGCGGCACCGGTTCCAAGCAGGAAGACCAGATCATCACCGTCGCCATCGAGAAGGCGCTCGGCAAGAAGCTGACCTACATCCCCTATAAGGGCGGTGGCGAGGTCGCGGTGCAGCTGGTCGGCGGTCACGTCAACTCGACCGTGAACAACCCGATCGAGGCCGTCTCGCAGTGGCGCGGCGACAAGGTGCGCCCGCTCTGCGTGTTCGACTCCAAGCAGCTGCCCTACACCGACAAGATCCTCGGTGACGCTTCCTGGTCCTCGATCCCGACCTGCATCTCGGCCGGCCTCAACGTCGAATATCTCATGCTGCGCGGCATCTTCATGCCCCCGGGCGTGACCGACGAGCAGGTCGCCTACTTCGTCGACCTGTTCAAGAAGGTCCGCGAGACCCCCGAGTGGCAGCAGCTGATGAAGGACGGCGCCTTCAACCCGACCTTCATGACCGGCGCCGAGTTCAAGGGCTGGCTCGACCAGGCTGAAGCCAAGCACAAGACCCTGATGCAGGAAGCCGGCTTCATCGCCGGTAACTGACGACCTCGCTCCCCGGGCCGGCCTTGCCGGCCCGGTTGGAGCCGGGCTTCCCGCGGGGAGCCCCTTGACGTTTTCGACCGAGCGCCGCTGCGGACAGCGGCACTGCCGCCGGCACCGTTCCGGCCGCACGCATCCCGGGCGCCGGGAAACAGCAAGAACGAACGTTAGAGCAAGCTGACGTCGAACGTGCCTCTGGCGGGTCGCCCTCGCCGGACACTCCTTTGCGCGGATTTTTCGGAGACAATCTATGGAACAGGCTCACCATGGGGCGGGCGGGGGAGGCCCTAAGCAGCGCACCGTCGAGATCGGCACCGCACTGCTGACCCTGCTGTTCGGCCTCATCGTTATCTATGGCAGCTACCTGGTCGGGGTCGGCTGGGGTTCGGACGGCCCGCAAGCCGGGTTCTTTCCGTTCTATGTCGGGCTCATCATCTGCGGGTGCAGCCTGATCAACCTCGTGCATGGCATGCGCGAGAGCTCCGAGCCGCTCTTCGCGGAATGGAGCCAGCTCGGCCAGGTGCTCCGGGTGCTCATCCCGGCCTGCGTCTATGTCGCGCTTGTGCCGTTCCTCGGCATCTACGTCCCCTCTGTCGCGCTGATCCTCGGCTTCATGATGTGGATCGGCAAATACAAGCTGCCGCTGTCGCTCACCGTGGCGGTCTGCGTGCCGGTCTTCTTCTACATGACGCTCGAGCGCTGGTTCATGATTCCGCTCCCCAAGGGGCCGATCGAGGCGATGCTCGGACTGTGACCACCGACAGATAAGGCGGGCACCGCGAGCCGCCTGCCAGGGAAACGCCCATGCTTGAGAATTTCACCTATCTCTACCACGGGTTCGGTATCGCATCCGACCCGTTCAACATCCTCCTGATGGCCATCGGCATCCTGCTCGGCGTCATCATCGGCGTGCTGCCGGGACTCGGCGGCGCCAATGGCGTCGCCATCCTGCTGCCGCTCACCTTCTCCATGTCGCCGACCTCGGCGATCATCCTGCTGACCTGTATTTACTGGGGCGCCCTGTTCGGCGGCGCCATCACCTCGGTGCTGTTCAACATCCCCGGTGAACCCTGGTCGGTGGCCACAACCTTTGACGGGCATCCAATGGCCCGATCAGGACGAGCCGGTGAAGCGCTCACCGCGGCCTTCACCTCGTCCTTCATCGGCGCCTTCTTCGCGGTGGTGATGATCACCCTCATCGCGCCGCTGGTCGCCCAGTTCGCGCTGCAGTTTGGTCCAGCCGAGAAATTCGCGGTCTACTTCCTCGCCTTTGCCTCCTTCGTCGGCATGAGCAAGGAGCCGCCGGCCAAGACCATCGTGTCCATGATGATCGGCTTTGCCCTCGCGGCGGTCGGCCTCGACATGGTCACCGGTCAGCTCCGCCTGACCTTCGGCGTCACCGAACTGCTCAACGGCTTCGACTTCCTCATCGCGGTCATCGGTCTCTTCGGCATCGGCGAGATCCTGCTGACCATGGAAGAGGGCCTCGAATTCCGCGGCAAGTCGGCGAAGATCGACCCCAAGGTGGTGTGGAAGACCTGGCTGACGCTGCCCCGTTACTGGATGACGTCGCTGCGCTCCATCGTCATCGGCTGCTGGATGGGTATCACCCCGGCCGGCGCCACTCCGGCCTCCTTCATGGCCTATGGCATCGCCAAGCGCGTGTCGAAGAACGGCAAGAACTTCGGCAATGGCGAGATCGAGGGCGTCATCGCCCCCGAGACCGCCGCCCACGCCGCCGGCACGGCCGCCATGCTGCCCATGCTGGCGCTGGGCGTCCCCGGTTCGCCGACCGCCGCGGTTCTGCTCGGCGGCCTGCTGATCTGGGGTCTGCAGCCCGGTCCGATGCTGTTCGTCGAGCAGGCTGAGTTCGTGTGGGGCCTCATCGCCTCCATGTATCTCGGCAACATTGTCGGCCTCATCCTCGTGCTGACCACGGTGCCGCTGTTCGCCTCGATCCTGCGCATCCCCTTCTCGATCATCGCCCCGGTGATCCTGGTGGTCTGCGCCATCGGTGCCTACACGGTGAACAACAACGTGTTCGACGTGCTGATGATGATGGTCTTCGGTGTCCTCGGCTATCTGCTGAAGAAGACCAACTACCCGCTGGCGCCGCTGGTGCTCGCGATCGTCCTCGGCGACGCCGCCGAAGAATCCTTCCGCCAGTCCCTGCTTGGCTCGGGCGGTTCGATCTCGGTGTTCTGGTCGAACGGCCTCGTGGCCTCGATCATGGGCCTTGGTGTCCTCGCCGGCATCTGGCCGGTCCTCGGCCACCTGTTCGGCAAGCTGCGCGGCACGTCCGCCCAGCCGGCCTGAGGACGACAATGACAAGGCCCGCCGCGCTCACCGCGCGGCGGGCTTTTGGGCCGAACGGAACCTGACGCAGCGTTAGGTCCGGTCGGCGCCCAGGCGAAGAGCGGGGCAAATCGCTCTTCCGCCGAATCCCTCGCCCCCGGAGAGGGAGATCGGGCAACACACGGCCGCCGCAGGAACCCGCCCCGCAGACGAGCCATAGAAGCTCGATGGAGGCGCGCTGGCGGACCGAGGTATCGGGGGGTTCGGGAGGCAACGCCAATGTTCTGTGCCCACACCAGGCTTCATCATCTCCGTCCGGCCGGCGCCCGGTCGGCCACGGACCCCGGGACGGACGCTGCATGATGAGCATCGAAAGCACCATTCGCCGGGTGAATGGCGGGGCTGCGAAGCTCTCCGTGGCGCCGCTGGAGGACACGTCCACTTTCAAGAACCGCGCCTATACCGCGCTCAAGGAAGTCATCGTCTCGCTCAATATCTACGACCAGACCCAGGAAGTGCGGCTCGACGAGCGCCAGCTCGCCCAGAGCCTCGGGGTCAGCCGTACCCCGGTGCGCGAGGCGATGGCGCAGCTGGAGCGCGAGGGCTTCGTCCACTCGGTGCCGCGCCGCGGCATCTATGTGGTGCGCAAGACCAAGCGCGAGGTCATCGAGATGATCCAGGTCTGGGCGGCGCTGGAAAGCCTCGCCGCCCGGCTCATCACCCAGCACGCCACCGATGACGAGATCGGCCGGCTGCGGGAAATGTTCGCCTCGTTCGACGATCCCAATGGCGCCCCGCACGCCAAGCTCGACGAATATTCCGAGGTGAACATCCAGTTCCACCAGACCATCATCGCCATGGGCGGCAATGGCATTCTGGTGAATCTCGCCGAGAACCTGTTCACCCATATGCGCATGATCCGCCGCAAGACGATCGGCGAGGAGGACCGGGCCGACCGCTCGATCCAGGATCACCTCGCCATCATCCAGGCGCTGGAGGCTCGCGACACCGACCTTGCCGAGGTGCTGGTGCGCAACCACGCGCTCGGCCTTGCCGACCATGTCGCGCGCTTCGCCGACTATCTGGAATAGGCGATCACCCATCGGCGCCGGCCGGAAGCAACCGGCCGCGCCACCGCTCTACCTCTCCCCGGCGGGTTCCTCGACCCCGCCGGCTTTTTTTGGGGGGGGGCGCGAACCCGAGGCCTGGCTCACCCGTCAGAATGCTCTCGCCAGATCTCCGTCACACCGTCATCCCCGGGCTTGACCCGGGGATCCACGTCTTTGGTCGCGTGCGACGGCGGAGAGTCGTGGATGGCCGGGCCAAGCCCGGCCATGACGGTGCGCCATGACGGTGCGTGCCGTCTTGTCCCACAACGCCTTCCCGCCCCGCCCGTTGCGCGGGGGCGGTGATTCGGCTACGCACAATCACCTAGAACCATTCCGGTAAGGCCGGCCGCCGCGAGGCGGGTCGCCCTGCCATCCCCCGCGTCCCTCGTTGAGAGCCCGCCAGCATGCTGCGCAGCCTGACCGATTTCATCGCCGAGATCGCCGGCGGCACGCGCGAGGTGGCCTTTGCCGAGAATGATTACCGGCTCGCCGCCGCCGCGCTGCTGGTGCATGTCGTCACCATTGACGGGGTGATCGGCGCCGAGGAAATGGCCAAGCTGCGCGGCATTCTCGGGGCGCATTTCAACCTCGACGCGGCGGAGGCCGAGCGCCTGCTGGAGGCCGCCATCGCCCGCGATGCCGAGGCGGTCGACCTCTACGCCTTCACCAGCGTGCTCAACCGCGCCATGGATGATGAGGGCCGCAAGCGCGTCGTCGCCATGATGTTCGAGGTCGCCTATGCCGATGGCGGGCTCACCGAGTTCGAGGACAATCTGGTCTGGCGCGCCGCCGAGCTGCTGAACGTCGCCTCGCGCGACCGGGTGCAGATCCGCAAACAGGTTCGCGCCAGCTTCGACGCCGAGAGTTGAGCACGATACGGGCGGCTTGATGCCGGTGCCCAACTGGCGCCATCCTTGCCTGTGACCTGTTGAGCTGCGGTCGGCAACGCCCGCGCTTCGTGTCCCCCGAACCATGCGACGCCCGCCCGGCGCCTGGAGACCATGCCGCATCCCGTGCTGATCGTGCTCCATCAGGAGCATTCCTCACCCGGACGAATCGGACGCCTGCTGACCGAGCGTGGCTATCGGCTGGATATTCGTCGCCCCTGCCTCGGCGATGCGCTGCCGGCGACGCTGGCCGAACATAGCGGCGCGATCATCTTCGGCGGGCCGCAGAGCGCCAATGACTGCCACGCCTATGTCCGCTCGGAGATCGACTGGATCGGCGTGCCGCTCGCCGAGGGCAAGCCCTATCTCGGCATCTGCCTCGGCGCGCAGATGCTCGCCCGTCACCTCGGCGCGCCGGTCGCCCGCCACCCGGAGGGGTTGGTGGAGATCGGCTATTACCCGATCCGCGCGACGCAGGCCGGTGCCGCGCTGCTGGCCGAGGGCGGAGTGGGCGAGGGCGGAGTGGCCGAGATCGCCTGGCCCGAGCATGTCTATCACTGGCACAATGAGGGCTTCGCCCTGCCGGCGGGGGCGGAATTGCTGGCGGAAGGCGAGGCCTTCCCCAACCAGGCCTTCCGCTACGGTCCGGCGGCGCTCGGCATCCAGTTCCACCCGGAAGTGACGCACCACATGATGTGCCGCTGGACGGTGACCGGGGCCGACAGCTTCCATTTGCCCGGCGCCCGCCCGCCGCGCGCCCATTTCGTCGACCGCCTCCAGCATGACGGCCGCATCCGCCTCTGGCTCGACGCCTTCCTCGACCGCTGGCTCGCCAGCGGCCAGCCCGCGGCGGCGGAGTGAGGGGCTAGAGCTTTTCCGGTGAACTCCCATTCACCGGAAAAGCTCTAACTCATTGTTCCGGCGCATTTTCTTCACGCGAACCGGAATCCACTTCTTCTTCACGCGGACCGGAATCCACTTCGCTCGAAAATGCTCTAGCGGGCCTTCAGCTGCCGGAAGAAGCCGTCGAGCTGCCGGCCGATCGGTTCCCATTCATGGCTGCTGAGATCCGGCTCCCCCTCGCGGCCCGGGGCCTTCAGCCAGGCGATGAAGCTCGCCAGCACCTCGGCGTTGAACTCGCCCTCATAGAGATAGAGCCAGTTGGCGCCGACCTGCTGCTGCAGCTCGATCAGGCTGCCGAGCCGGGGCGCCAGCACGGGCCGCGCGCGCGAGAGGGCATAGATCGCCGAGCCGCTGTTGAGGATGTCGCGATAAGGCAGAATGACCGCATCCGCGCCATCCACCTGCTGCTCGATTTCGCTGTCCGACAGCAAGCCCAGGGAGAGCGCGACATTGGGCGCGCCCTCGGCGAACTGGCGCAGGCGCTGGGCAAAGCCTTTATCCGGGCAGTTGCCGCCGACCTTCAGCGTCACCGATTCCGGCGGCAAAGCGCGCACCAGCTCGATCAGCGTGTCGGCGGATTTGTAGGGACGCAGTTGGCCGATATAGGCGAGGCGTACCGGCTCGCTCACCGCCCGCGGCGCGGTCATCGGCGCGATGGCGCGGCCCTTGTAATGGCCGTGCGAGACCACGGTGAAGGGCTTTGCCTTCAGCTCCGGCCAGCGCTGATAGAGCAACGTGCGCGAGGTTTCCGACAGAAAGACCAGCCCGTCGATCGCGGCGAACAGGGCCCGCCGACCGGTCGGGAAAGGCGGCTTGTCCTTGTCGTGCGGCTCGATGTTGTGGACCACCCAGATGAGCTTGGCGCCCAGCAGCCACTTCGCCAGCAGGAACAGAAAAGCCCGCGCCGTCGCCTTGAGTGAGCGGACGAAGAAATACTCGTCCGGCCAGTGCAGCACGATCACATCCGCCCCGAACGGATAGAAGCGCACCCCACCGATCCGGTCCCCCACCGTGTTGCCCTGCGCGGCGAGTGCCTCGGCGAACATGATGGTGAACGGGTTCTGGCTGTTCCAACCCGGCCGCACCGTGATGTTCAGGGGCGCGCCGGCGCGCGCCGGGGCAGGCGGATCTATAGGGGCGCGCGAGGGGGCCTGGTTCATCGGTATTCCGCAGGAAGGAGAGCCATCGGGCAGTACGGCGAGCGAGGGATCAGGCCGGCCAGGGGTCAGGCCTGAGCGCTCTGGTCGAGGGGCGGTGCATCCTCGATCTGCGGCACCTGCGCCAGTTCGCGGAATTCGGCGCAGGTGGCGATCAGCTCGTCATAGGTGCCGGAAGCGGCGACGCGGCCGGCCTTGATGAAGAAGATGCGGTCGCAATTGCGCACGGTCGACAGGCGGTGAGCGATCATCACCAGCGTGCGGCCGCTCTTGGCCTCCTCGATCGCCGCCATCAGGCGACGCTCGGTGGCGTTGTCGAGCGCGGCGGTGGCTTCGTCGAGCACCAGTACTTCGGGGGAATAATACAGCGCGCGGGCGATGCCGATGCGCTGGCGCTGGCCGCCGGAGAGGCGCACGCCGCGCTCGCCGACATTGGTCTGCAACCCTTCCGGCAGGCCACGGACATAATCGGTGAGCTGCGCCGCCTCCAGCGCGCGCCAGACCGCGGCATCGTCGATCTCGCTCTCGGGCACGCCGAGCGCGACGTTGCGGCGGATCGAGGCATCGGTGAGGTAGATGGCCTGCGGAATATAGCCGATGAGCCGCTGCCAGCCCGCCAGGTTCTCGCCGATGGAGCGCCCACCCACCGTGATGTCGCCGCCGCTATAGGCGAGGAAGCCGAGCATCACGTCGACAGCGGTGGTCTTGCCGGAGCCGGTCGGGCCGACAAATGCCACGGAGCTGCCGGCCGGGATGGTGAGCGAGAGATTCTGCAGCGCGTCGTGGTTCTGGCCAGGGTAGCGATAGGTCACGTCGCTGAAGACGATGTCGCCCATGGCTAATGGCTTGGCGGTCCCCGCTGTGTCGAACGTCGGCTCGTCCGGGCCGATGCCGAGGGCGCGGTACTCGTCGACAAGGCTGTGAACCGCCGAAAGGTTCGAGCGCATGGTGCTGAGCGCGACCGCGAGCTGGTTCAGCGTCGGCAGCATGCGCACGGCTACGGCGCCGAGCATGGCCAGTGTGGGCACCACGAGGTCCGGAGAGCGCCCCTGGAGCAGCATGACGAAGACCAGCAGGATGAGCGCCGTCAGGCCCACCGTCTCGAAGACCGGCTTCGAGAGGCCCTGATTGAACCGCATCGTCCGCTGGGTCTCCTCGCGCACCTGCGCATGCTGCTGGAACTCGCCGCGGATATCCCCCTCAAGCCCCCGCAGCCGCGTGTGCTTATAGGAGCCGAGGCCCTCATTCAGAGTCTGTGTGATCTGACGGTTCCGGCGGCTGAACTCGAGGCCGACGCGATGCAGCTTTTCCCGATTCAGCCGCATGAAGAGGAAGCAGGATCCGCCCGCGGTGATGCCGAGCATCAGCGCGAGGAAGGGGTCCGACACGACGACTAGTGTGGTCAGTGCCCCCAGGATGAAGATTGCCTGGGCGGCCGTGAGCAGTGGCTGAAGGAAATTGCCGCCCATGCGCCCAGTCTCGCCCATGACAACATGGATGAAATGGGCGGTGTTCTGGGTGAGATGGAACAGGTAGGGCGCGTGCAGATAGGCCGTGAAAAGCCGCAGCGAGAGATCACCGCCGAGCGCGGCCATGAACCGGGCCTGCACCTTCAACACCACGAGGTTGAAAGCGCCCCGCAGCAGGAACAACGCGATGACGCCCACGCCGCCCGCGTAGATAAGGGTGACGGAGTCGTGGATACCGACCCAGTCGAGCCACGGCCGCAACTGTGGGAGAGCCATCGCCTCCTGCGAGCGGCTCATTAGCAGCACATAGGCAGGAACCGCGCCGACCGCGATGAACTCGAGGACGCTCAGTACGAACTGGAAGCCCAGCAGCACGATAAACTCGCGTCGCCGCGTGCGGGACAGAAGGCTCCAGAATTCGGAAATGCCGTCGATCTTCATGCGTTCCTACATTCTCAGCGCGAGGCGAAGCGGTGGGCGAGCCGGGTCTTCAACGTCTTGGCTGCGGCCACCAGCGGTCGGCGGATGACGCCTACCCAGCGCTCACGCAGCAGCCAGGCTAGGATCAGGACACCCGCCACGGCTTCGGTGTGCAGCGTGCCGGACGGCGATGCAAGGAGCGTTCCGGCCGCGAGAGCGAGGAAGGCGGTCAGACGGACGGTCTCTCGCGGAACCATGGCCTTGTCGCCACCTGCGCGGTAGACTGCATAGGTCATCCACATCGCGACGGTCTGGGCCAATAGCAGAGCGGCGCCGAGCGCGAGGCCGGGGATGAGGAGCAGCGGGGCCAGCAGCTTGGCGGCCTGCAGCAGCGGGTAGACGAAGATCCGGCGCGCCTCGGGCAGGCGATTATAGGCCGCGAACAGCCCCCGCACCACGAGTAGCACCACGATCCACACACCGGCCAAAATGGCGAAAAGGTCGCTGTCGAACACCCCCCCGGTGAGGCGCAGGCTCGCCAGCAACGCGCCGACAAGCCCGAGCGCGATGGCCCAGCTCCACGCATGGCGGGCGAGCGGGAAATCGCGGAAGCGCGCGGCCATCGGCGTCAGCGTCGGGTTCGCCTCGCGCGCGGCGGCGACTTGATCGTTCTCGAAATAGCCGATCTCGTAGACGGCGAGCATGGAGACGAACAGCGCGAGCGCCGCGCCCAGCCAAAGCCAGGGTGCGCCGGCGAGCGGCAGGGTCGCGAGCAGCAGCAAGGGCAGCTCGACGAACAGCGTCTGCTTGCGCACATAATGGGCGTTGTATTTCGCCAGCGCCGTGTAGCGCATCGGCAGATAGAAGGATTCTTCCGCCGCGCTCTTCTCGCCGACCGGCTCGACGAGCAGGGGGACTTTCACCCGGTCGAGCAGGTCGCGGTCGTCCTCGGAATCGGTCACCAGCGCGGCGGTGGCGACGACGCGCGGCGGGAACAGCCCGCCAATGAGCCGCGCCTTGCCGTGCCGCAGCGTCTTCAGCACGCGTGGGTGCAACTGGAACGGCACGCAGGCGCGCCGGCAGCTCTCCCAATGCGTGCCCTTGACGAGCGGGCCGATCAGCATGTCGAAGCCGAAGGAGACGATGACGGTGCGCTCGGCCGGCACGACCTTGAGCGCCTGCGCCAGCTCATGCGTGCCGCGCGCGGCGAACAGCGCGGGGGCATTGCGGCGCCAGCGGGCGAGGTTCCACGGCAGCAGCAGCGTCACCGCGACCACGGCGGCATAGTCGCGGAAGCGGAACCAGTGTCTGCCGAAGAATTTGCGCCACGGCAGGAAGCCGCGCACGAAGGCGAGGATGAGGCTGACCAGCAGCGCCGGGCGGGCCTGCCGCAGATATTCCTCGGTGGTGTTGCCGGCGAATAGCGTGTGGTCGAAATCGAGGAACACGGTGCGCTCGGACGGCCCGGTGAGGGCGGCGCGCACCTCGTCGGGGGAGGGCGCAGCGGGGTGGAACCCGTGGGCCGCGTCCGCCGCCGGCGCGGCGGGAAGCTCGGCGGCCGCCGTCGGCGCCGTGACGCGTTGGGCGAGATGTCGGTCGATCATCTCCACCGCTTGCGCCACGCCATACAGTCCCTCGACCTCGGCGGGATGGGAGACGACATAGGACCTGAGCATGTACCCGGACACGATATCGAACCGTGCCCGCCGTCGGGCCAGCTCGTCCGGGCTGGCGGTCATCGCCGCATCGATGGCGCGCCCCAGTTCATCGGGCTGCGCGATCTCGAAGAAGATGCCCTTGCCGTGATAGGCATCGTGGACGAGATGGACGACCGGCTTGCCGAGCCCGATGGCCATGGCCGTCAGCGATCCCCCCATCGAGACGACGACATCCGCCGTCTTCAGCAGCGGGGCCGGTGGCCCGTCGACGATGCTGACATTGCCGGGATAGTCCTGCTCATCCACCAGATGCAGCGCGTTGGGATGGACCTTGAGCAATACATCCTTGTCGGGATGCGCCTCGGCAACGGCCCGCGCGGCGTCGAAGGAGCTGAGGAACCCCGGAAGCAGCATGCGGCGGTCGGGGTGGTCCGTGGGGTGGATGCCGACGGTCATGTCGTCGGTGGTCAGGAACACGATCCGCTTGCGGGAATGCGGCAGGTCCGTCCCGCCGCCCTGCTGCCGGTAGCGGTCGAGCCCCTCCAGCGGAAATTTTGCGAAAAGCGCCGCCGTCGTCTGCCGGCAAAGCTCCGCCTGTGCGTCATCGGCGGCGATGTCCTCATAGGAAAGCGCGCGCAGGCGTGAGCCGGCCAGATGGTCCTGGCTGTCGAGGTGCCAGGTATTCGGCAGCGGCGCCCGCTCCAGCGTTGCCGTGGCGATGCCACGCTCGCGGCACAGATCATAGGTCACACCGACGCGGACCTCATAGGGGTTCCACGCGACGAACAGGTCCGGTTGGACGGTCGCCAGCACATGCTCGCTGACGCCACGGACGATCTCGTAGAGCTGGGGCGCCAGCGAGGCCGGGCAGCCCTGACGGGTGAGCACCTTGAGGCGCGCGATCCATTTGGCGGTCTCGGCGTCGCGAACCGGCGAGGGCGCGACCGGATAGTGACGCAGCCAATCGCGGATGGCATAGGGCATGGGCAGGCATCGGGCCTCGAAACCCGCCAGCGGACCCGGCGCCCAGAGCCAAACCTGATGGCCCTTCGTCTCGAGCGCGCCGATCAGGCTGCTGAAGAACGCGGCGGTCCGGTCAGCAGGCTGCAGCAGCGTCGAGAGGAGTATCGTGGCCATTCTCTATCTTTCAGCGGATGGTGTGCCTGCGCGTGCGGCGGGAACAGGGCGGAGGCACACTCAATGCCAAAGTCAGCTGTATTACGGGTTTATGTAACGCTGGGCTGACGTGGCTCCTGCTTGGATAATTGCCTCGGCGAGTTCGAAATCTTCGATTGAATCAACGTCAATGCCGCAGATCTTGTGCACAGGAACACCGCGCACGCGATCTCCGAGAAACTTCACGCCCAATTTTATGTTGCGGTACCAAAATATGTCTGTGTGAAAGACCTTATAAACCGGTTTGAATTCTTGGCGCCGGATCATCGAACGGCCGCCATCATCAAATGTCGGGTTCAGGTAGCCGTCGGTCAGCGTGTAGAGCCTTGGCTCGCCCTCGACGACCAGACGTACTGCATCCACGTCATCGTCCAGAAGATCGAGTGCCGTCCGTAGATCTGCTATGGCCCGAAACGGGAAGGTCGGACGGAACCAGACGATGGCGTCAGGCGGGGTGATCCCATGCTGCGCAAGCTGGCGGTCCATGTCTTCGAGGATATGCTCCTCCATGCTGGTGTCGGCGGCAGCCTCAGGACTGCGCAGAAAGGGCACCCACGCCCCATGCTGCTCTCCGATCGCCGCGTACTCCGCTGAGTCGGTCGTGAGCATGACACGCTCAAAGAAGCCGGTCTTGAGTGCGAAACGGATGGAGTGGCTGATAAGCGGTGTGCCCGCCAGAGACCGGATATTTTTGTTGGACAGTCCCTTCGACCCCGAACGCGCGGCGACCACCGCCCAGACACGCCGCCCATTATTCGCCAGAGACTCAGTCACGTTTCGCTCCTGCTAATGCCCCCGCACTCACCCCGCCTTGCGGCGGTATTTGTGGTGCTCGCTTGAATTGACCTTCTTTTCTTCCTCGCCGACGATGCGCTCTGCCTCGCGGATGCGGTCGACATACTCCTTGAAGGCCGGCGTGGTGAGGTCGACGGCGACGGCGTCGAAGTGCGCCCACTCGGTGTTGCCGAGCTTCACATGCTTCTCGACCATGCGCGCGCCCGCCGCCACCGCCAGCGCCGAGCCGAGCCAGCCGAAATCATGGCTCGAATAGGCCGGCATGAGGTGCGGGTACTGCTTGGACAGCTCGTGATAGTGCCGGACGATGCCGACGCCGCAATCTTCCAGCGGCGTGGGATAGGCCGAGTTCGCCTGCATCAGCACCAGCTTCTCGCAGGCGGTGAAGGTCTCCAGCACCCAGCGCTCATAGGCGTCGTCGGTCATGCCGGTCGAGAGCACCACCGTGCGGCGGTAATTCTTCGAGACATGGTCGAGATAGTCGCGGTGCTCGGAAATGGTCGAGGGCAGCTTGATGATCGGCGGGTCGAATTCCCGCAGGAACTCGAAGGAGGGCTGGTCCAGAACCGAGACGAACCAGCCGATATTGAGGTCGCGGCACAGCTTGTCGACGAAGGCGAAATCGTCGCGCGAGAGTTCGAGCTGCTGGCGATACTCGCCGAAGGTCTTGCCGAAGGGCGAGACATAGGGGGCCGAGAGCTGCTCGGGCGCATAGAAGCTGGCGACATCGCGCTTCTGCAGCTTGATGTAGTCCGCCCCCGACGCCTTGGAGGAGCGGATCATCCGCTCCAGCCGCAGCCGATCACCGAAATGGTTGGTGGTCAGCTCGGCGACCACCGAGACCTTGTTCGGGCGCCCGTCATTGGCCGGCTCCAGCTGCCGGCCGAACATGTGGTTCAGCTCGGTCGGGGAGAGCACGCTGAACGGCTTGGCGCCGACATGCTTCACCTCCAGCTCCGATCCCTTGAGGATGTAGAGCGCGTTGATGAAGAAGAATTCCTGCATGGTGAAGACGAGGCGTTTGTCGGCATCG
The DNA here is from genome assembly GCF_029760895.1 of Ancylobacter sp. WKF20. Classification (NCBI taxonomy): domain Bacteria; kingdom Pseudomonadati; phylum Pseudomonadota; class Alphaproteobacteria; order Hyphomicrobiales; family Xanthobacteraceae; genus Ancylobacter; species Ancylobacter sp. WKF20. The sequence continues at coordinate 3,165,324 of NZ_CP121679.1, read as the reverse complement.
GTCGCCCCGGTGAAGTCACGCTCCACCCGCTCGCTATAGGTGTGCCCGGCCTCGAAGTTGAAATCGAAGCCGACCATGTAGACGGTTTGCCGGCGCCCGCGAATGGCGGCGACCTTGCGGGCCACCTGCAGCGCGGTCATGAACAGCACGTCCTCGATCTTCAGCACGCCCGCCTGGAAGCGCTGCATCATCAGATCGGTGGATTCCTGCGTCAGCGGCACATGCTCGACATAAGCCACCTCGCGCTGCGGCGCGGTGAAGTCGGCCGAGGTGAGATAGGCGCGCGAGCGGTAGCCATTGGCGGCGATGCCCGCCTTGGCCCAGCCGGCATGGAAGACAGTGATGTCGGCCGGGGCGATCTGTTCGGCATCGTTCAGCGCGATGACCAGCGCCGAGGAAAACACCTGCGGGTCGATCAGGTCGGCCGAGGGCCCCTTACCGAGGATGAAGATCGTATCGGTGGCGTATGTCGAAGCGATATTTGCGATCAGGTCGGAGATAGTGTCCGCCATAGCTTGCCCCCTCCACGTCGATGTCACAGCCGTGCTCGCGCGCCAGCATGAGACCTGCAAGAATGTCCCAGCTCTTGGCGCCAGCCGGATTTGAGAACCCCGCCAGCGCCCCGCGCGTGACGTTGAACAGATTATAGGCCGCGCAGCCCATGATCCGCGCTTCGCCGGCCCGCGCCACGCGCGCGGCCAACTCGTCGGTGATCGAGGAGGAGAAGCCGATGATGCGCGAGCGCTGATAGGGAATGGCCTCCCCACTCATCAGCCGGTCCCCAAGCTCCGGCAGGAAGATCGCGCTGCCCTGATGCGCCCCGTCGCGCCAGATGGAGAGCGAGACGCCCCATTCCTTGAAGCCGGAGCAGAAATTCTCGGTGCCGTCGATCGGGTCGAGCACGGCGGTCCAGCCCGCAGCAGTCTCGGCCGCCTCGCCCTCCGCGCCGGGCGTGTAGCTTTCCTCGCAGATGAAGGTGAGGTCGGGCAAATGCTGGGCGAGATAGGCGTGGACGTTCTTCTCCACGCGCAGATCCGCCTCCGTGACCGGGCTGCCATCGTCCTTCCATGTGATGTTCTGGCGCATGGAGAGGATGGTCGGCAGGTCCAGCCGGACCATCTCATACACGTTCGCCAGCAGGTCTCGGACGTTGGTCATGTTGTCTCACTGCACCGCAACATCGCACCTCTACACGAAACCGTGTGACGAGAAGGATGTGAAGTTAATTCACCACAGATTTTGAAAGCAGCAGTGACTTCAGCGCATCGGTCTGGCGGGCATTCCAGGCCTGCGCGGCGCTGAAGGCGTTGTCGGCCATGGCGGCGCGTCGGTCAGGCTGGCCGAGGAGGTCGACCACCGCATCGGCGAAAGCCTGCGGATCCTCGTCGGGGACGGTGGCGATATAGCCGTCGCGTTCAGGCGCCGCAAAGCCCCTGCTGCCGGTCTCGGTGCTGACGCTTGGCACGCCGGCGGCCATGGCGTCGAGCTGCTTGATGTTGATGCCCGTGCCGAACAGCGTCGGGTTGAGGGCGATCGGCGCCTGCGCGAAGGCGTCGGATATGTGGTCGATACGGCCGAGCCGTAGGATCTCCGGCTGGTCCATGACGCGCTCGCAGATGCTGCCGGCCACCACGAGCCGGAAGTCCGGTCGCCGCGCCAGGATGCGCGGCAGGATGTTGCGGCGCAAATGATCGAGTGCGCTGATGTTGATGTCGTTCCCCGACCCGACGAAGGCGGCCGCCGGGGCTGCGCTCGCGGGGGCACGCCGGGAGAGATCCAGGAAGTGGCTGACCGTGTGCAATGTCGGCGGCGCACTGCCGAGGTCGCGGGCGAACCTCTCGGCTTCGCTCGGCTGGATGGCGATGACGGCATTGGCGCGCCGGAAGCCGCGCAGTTCCTCAGCCTTCGAGGTGGAGTACCATTGCGGGGGGCGGCCAACCTTGAGGAATTCGAGGTGGCGGTCGCCGAAGGCGTCATGGGTGTCGAGGATCTTCAGGGCCCGGGGGTCGAAGGCCTCAAGGGCGCGGGACATGAACACATATTCGCAGATGACGGCATCGAAGCCATGCACGGCGTCGAGCTGCTGCAGCGCGACATGGTAGCTGCGAAAATACCACTCATCGAGCCGATAGAGGTGCGGATCGCCGATACGCAGGCGTCGGCGCACGGCACGCCATTTCTCCTGCAGGCGGCGCTGGAGCGCGTCCCTGCCGTCGAGATCGAGCGAATGGAAATGGTCCGCGCCAAACTCCGCCATATGCGCCGCGCGGGTGACGGGGTCCGCGCCGCGGGGGGCGAGATAGGCGAAATGCAGGTCATGGCCGAGTTCGCGCACGGCGCGCGCCAAAGCGAGGATGCGCGCCCGGTTGCCAGCCGTGGGCGGGCAGGCGGGAGTCGGGGACACCATCAGGATCTTCATGGCGCGTATCCGTTGGACGTCGCAGGCGGGCGGCGGCGCGTGGTCGGGAGCCGCGAAGCGCGCGGGTCGACGCCGCGAATGCGGCCGTGGCCCGCCCGTGCGAGGTAGGAAGGTAGAGTGCGACTGTTAGCGGGGAATGTGCTGTTTGGGAACATGGCGCGGCCACAGCGCCGCGAAAATCATAGTAACGCCGGCCGCGCCGCGTGTGCCGCCCAAACATAAAAGCCCCGGCAGGCGGACCTGTCGGGGCTTTTTTATGGGTCTTGAGGCGCCGGACGGGGCGTCGCCCGATCAGGCGGCCTTCTTGCGGGTGCGGGGCTTCGGCGCCGGGGCGACGGGCTTCTTGCGCTGCTGGCCGAGGCCCATCTTCTTGGCGAGGTTGGAGCGCGCTTCCGCATAGCTCGGCGCGACCATCGGATAGTCGTTGGGAAGGCCCCACTTCGCCCGGTATTCCTCGGGCGTCATGTTGTACTTCGTGCGCAGATGGCGCTTCAGCGACTTGAACTTCAGGCCGTCCTCGAGACAGATGATATATTCCGGCGTCACCGACTTCTTGACCGGGATCGCGGGCTTCAGCACTTCTTCCACCGCTGCCGGCGCCGGGGCCGTGAGGCGAAGCAGAGCGCCATGCACCTTGGCGATGAGATCGGGGAGCTCTGTCGCCGGGACGCTATTGTTGCCGACAAAGGCGGCAACCACATCAGCGGTAAGGCCGAGATAGTCGACCGACGAGCTTTCCTGTTCCGACATATATTTCCTCCATCGCGAACGTCATCGGTGTAACACCATCGCGGCGCAGGTCAATAAGTAATCAAAAAAAATAGTTGTCGCGGTCAAGATAAAAACATCGTGCCTGGCATACAAGATCCCCTTCGAAACTGTGCTCATTCGCTCCATCGCCGGTTTCCGCGAGGACACCTCGTCGCAGAAGCCTTGAGCCGCCTTGCTTTTCCAGCGGGTCCGGGCGGCGCTCGCCGCTAAGCATAAAAAAAACGGATGCAGTGGCGAATTATGTCCAAAGCTGAACTACTGCATCCAGAGGTAGCGATGACTGAATACGCCGGCCACCCTTGGGATGCGTGGCCGGCGTTCAAAAACGCCCCTCAGGCGTAGATGTGATCGAAGAAGGCGCGCTCAAATACCACGGCGCGCGAGAAGAAATCCGCCGCTGATTCGCGGCGCAGGGGATCGCTCGCCGCGCCGACACGGTCGAGTTCGCCGCGCAGCCAGGTAACGAAGCTGCGAAAACCATCATTATTATGCAGGGTGATCCACTCGGCATGGACGAAGCTGGGGGGCAGCGCCGCACCGGGGCGGTCGGCCCAGTCGAGATACAGCCATTCGGCGACGGTGAGCACGGCGAGGGCGTTGGCATAGTCGCGGCTGGCGGCCGCCTCCTGCATCAGCGCCTGCAGGCCGGCCGTCGCCGTGGTGATGGTGGGGGCGTGCCGTTCGGCCTCGGGCACACCGAGCGCGTCGAAGGCGCGCAGGAAATAGGTGTTCTCGTCGCTGGTGATCATCGCGGCGAATTGGGTGAAGCGCACCCGCGCCTCGAACCGGTCAGCGGTGGCGATGGCGGTGCCGAGCAGGGCGACGAAACGGTCGATGAACTGGTAGTCCTGCACGAGATAGCGGCGCATCACCGCTTCCGGCACCGCGCCGGCGAAGATATCGTCGACAAAACGGTGATTTTTGGCCGCGTCCCAATCGTCCGCGTTGGTCTCGCGCAGTGCCTCGCTGAAGCTCATCCGGTCCTCCCTGGTCTGGCGGGGACCGCTCTAGAGCATTTCGCGACAAACTTCTTGGACTTTCCGTTCCGAAACGGTGCTGGCTTTTTCGACGTCGCCTTTACATCCGCACGGTCTGCCCGCCATCGACCACCAGCACATGGCCGTTGACGAAGGACGCTTCATCCGAGGCGAGGAACACCGCCGCGGGGCCCAGCTCCTGCGGGCGGCCCCAGCGGCCGATGGGAATGCGCAGGTCGACGAAGGCGGTGATCTCGGGATTGGCGACCATCGCGGCGTTGGTCTCGGTGGCGAACATGCCCGGCGCGATGGCGTTGGTCGTGATGCCGGCGCGGGCATAGTCGATGGCGAGCGCCCGCGTCAGCCCGTTCAGCCCGGCCTTGGCGGTGCTGTAGACCGGGTCATGGCCATAGACCACGTCGGCGGCGATGGAGGAGACGTTGATGATGCGCCCATGGCGGTGGCGCGCCATCAGCTCCGCCGCCTCGCGCGCCAGAAGGGCCGGGGCGACGAGATTGGCGCCGAACAGCGCCTGCATCTCGGTGTCGGTGAAATCCTTCAGCGGGCGGCGGTCGCGCATGCCGACATTGTTGACGAGAATGTCGAGCCGGCCGAAGCGGCGGTCGAGCTCGCCGATGGCGGCGCGCCCGGCGTCGCTGTCGGCAACGTCGAAGGCGGAGGTTTCCACCACGCCGCCCGTCGCGTCCCGGAGCGCGGCGGCGGCCGTATCGAGCCGCCCGGCGTCGCGGCCATTGATGATGACGGTTGCCCCGGCCTGCGCCAGCGCCTTGGCGATCTCGAAGCCCAGCCCGCGCCCGGCGCCGGTCACCAGTGCGACACGGCCATCGAGGGCGAAGAGGCGGGGGGCGTCTGACATCGGGCAGCTCCTTGGGGGGTGAGGACGCATCGTGCCGCGCCGGCGGGGGCGGCGCCACCCGCTTTCGGAATGGGGCCGCTTTTCTCGTCCCGGCGCTTCATGCCTAATGGCGCAAAGGGCGCGCCGACGCCAGCCGGGGACGGTGCCGGGGCGCTGGCATCGCTTTCGCATGGTACGGCCGGACAGGGGCGGGCGGTGAGCCCGAGGGGAGACGAGCATGACGCTGATCCGCAACAGCTATGGCAAGGGCCGCGTGAGGGTGATGCGGGTGAAGCGCGACAGCGCGCGGCACGAGGTGCGCGAGCTGAATGTGCAGGTCATGCTCACCGGTGCTTTTGATGCCGCCTATACCGAAGGCGACAACCGCTCCGTCGTCGCCACGGATTCGGTCAAGAACATCGTCAACTTCCTCGCCCGCGACCATGTCGGGGCGGAGAATGAGGTGTTCGCCGGCGTCATCGCCGATCATTTCCTCGCGCGCTACGACCATGTGTCGGGCGTCGAGGTGAGCGCGAGCGAGACGAAGTGGAGCCGCATCCTCGTCGACGGGGCCGCCCATGACCACGCCTTTACCCTCGACGGCAATGGCCGGCCCTTTGTTAAGCTCGCCGCCACCCGCGAAGCCCGCACGCTCACCTCCGGCGTCAGCGGCTTCACCTTTCTGAAGACCACGGAATCGGGCTGGGAGGATTACTGGTTCGACGAGGCGACCACGCTGAAGCCGACCGCCGACCGGCTTTTCGCCACCGCCATGGAGGCGGGCTGGCTCTGGGCGGGCGTGCCGGCTTCTTATGAGGCGGCCAATGCGGCCATCATCGCGGCGGCGCTCAAGGTCTTCGCCACCACCTACAGCCCCGGCGTGCAGAACACCATGTATCTGATGGGACAGGCGGCACTCGCCGCCGTGCCGGAGATCGCGGAAATCTCGCTCGCCTGCCCGAACAAGCACTATCTGCCGATCGACCTCTCGCCCTTTGGCCGCTCTTTCGACGGGCAGGTGTTCACGCCCACCGACGAGCCGCATGGCCAGATCGAATGCACGGTGGGGCGGGGCTGAGCGCGGGTGGATCTCAACGCGGTACAGGCGGTTCTAAAGCCCCGCGCGCGCGATGAACTCGCGCCGGCGCCGGGCGATGTGTGTCTCGCCGGCGGCACCTGGCTGTTCTCTGAGCCGCAGCCGGCGGCGCGGCGCCTTATCGACCTCACGCGCCTCGGCTGGACGCCGCTGGAACTGACCGAGGCGGGCCTCACCATCGCCGCGACCTCCACGGTAGCAAGGCTCGATGCGTTGGAACTCCCGGCCGACTGGCGGGCGGGGTGGCTGGTGCGTGAATGCTGCCGGGCCTTTCTTGCCTCCTTCAAGATCTGGAACATGGCGACGGTGGGCGGCAATATCTGCCTCGGCCTGCCCGCCGGGCCGATGACCTCGCTCGCCAGCGCGTTGGAGGGCGAGGCGCTGATCTGGGGACCGGACGGGGCGGAGCGGCGGATGCCGGTCGCCGCTTTCGTGCGCGGGCCGCTCGATGTCGCGCTGGCGCCGGGCGAGGTGCTGCGGGCCATCGACATTCCCGCCCGCGCGCTGCGCCGGGCCGCCGCCTTCCGCCGGGCCTCGCTTACCCCGCTCGGCCGCTCGGGCGTGCTGCTGATCGGTACGCGGGATGCGGAGGGGTTTCATATTACCATCACCGCATCGACGCGCCACCCGGTGGTGCTGGCTTTCGATCACCTGCCGGGCTGGGACGAACTCGCGGCTCGGCTCGGCTCGGCGATCCCCGACGCGCTCTATTATGATGACATCCATGGCCGGCCCGACTGGCGGCGGCACATGACCTTTCTGTTCGCGCAGGAAATCCGCGACGAACTGGCGGGAGCCGCGCCATGAAGCTCACCGTCAATGGCCGCCCGTTCGAGGCCGCGCCGCGTCCCGGCCAGTGCCTGCGCACGCTGTTGCGCGAGCTCGGCTGGTTCGGGGTGAAGAAGGGCTGCGACGCCGGCGATTGCGGCGCCTGCACCGTGCATGTCGACGGTGCGCCGGTGCATAGCTGCCTCTACCCGGCCTTCCGGGCCGAGGACGCGGCGGTGACGACCATTGAGGGGCTGGCCGATCTTGCGCCCGAACCCGGCCTGCACCCGATGCAGCAGGCCTTTCTCGACGCGCAGGGTTTCCAGTGCGGCTTCTGCACGGCCGGCATGGTGATGACCGCCGCCGCGCTCGACCAGAGCCAGACGCATGATCTCGCCAGTGCGCTGAAGGGCAATCTGTGCCGCTGCACCGGCTACCGCGCTATCGCCGATGCGGTGGCGGGCGTCGCTCATTGCCATGCGGACGCGGCGGGTGGCGCGGTCGGGCGCAACGTGCCCGCCCCCGCCGGGCCGGCCATCGTGACCGGTGCGGCGCGCTACACCATGGATGTCGCGCCGGAGGGGGAACTCGCCGGGCTGCTGCACATGAAGATCCTGCGCGCGGAGGTGCCTCATGCCCGCATCCGCGCGATTGACGCGGCGGCGGCGCGGGCGCTGCCGGGCGTCGTCGCCGTGCTCACCCATGAGGACGCGCCTGAGCGCCTGTTCTCCACCGCGCGCCATCATCACCCGACCGACGATGTGGACGACACCCGCGTGCTCGATCCGGTCATCCGCCATATCGGCCAGCGCGTCGCCGCCGTGGTGGCGGAAAGCGAGGCGGTGGCGGAAGCGGCCTGCGGGCTGATCCGTGTCGATTACGAGCCGCTGCCGGCGGTGTTCGACCCCGAGCTCGCTATGGAACAGGGCGCGCCGGCGCTGCATGGCGAGAAGGGGCCGCAATCACGCATTGCCGACCCCGCCCGCAACATCGTCGCCCGGCTCTCCAGCGAGACCGGCGATGTCGCGGCGGGCTTCGCGTCGGCCGATGTCATCCACGAGGCGAGCTATCAGAGCCAGCGCCTCCAGCATGCGCATCTGGAAACCCATGGCGCCATTGGCTGGCTGGATGGCGACGGGCGCCTCACGCTCCGCAGTTCCACCCAGACGCCGTTCCTGACCCGCGACGCCCTCGCGGATTTGATGGGTTTGCCGCGCGAGAAAGTGCGGGTTTTCGCCGCCCGCGTCGGCGGCGGCTTCGGCGGCAAGCAGGAAATGCTGGTCGAGGACATCGTCGCACTCGCCGTCATGAAGACCGGCCGGCCTGTGAAGCTGGAATATAGCCGCGCCGAGCAGTTCGCCGCCTCCACCAGCCGCCACCCGATGCGGGTCACGGTGAAGCTCGGCGCGACGCGGGACGGGCGGCTGACCGCCATCCAGCTCGACATGCTCCTGAACACCGGGGCTTACGGCAATCACGCGGTGGGCGTGCTGTTCCATGGCGCGGGCGAGTGCGTCGCGCTCTATCGCTGCCCGAACAAGCGAGTGGACGGGCGCAGCGTCTATACCAACAGCCTGCCGAGCGGCGCCTTTCGCGGCTATGGGCTGAGCCAGACCATCTTCGCGGTGGAATCGGCGCTGGACGAGCTGGCGCACAGGCTCAGCATCGACCCGTTCGCGCTGCGCCGGCTGAACGTCATCACCCCCGATGACCACACGGGGCATGATGATGTGGAGATCGGCAGCTATGGGCTCGACCAGTGCCTTGATGCCGTCGAAGCGGGCTTGCGCGGGCCGCTTCCCGCGCTCGGCCCGCACTGGGCGGTGGGGCGCGGCATGGCAGCGGCGATGATCGACACCATTCCCCCGCGCGGCCATGTCGGGCAGACCCGGTTGCGCCTCACCCATGAGGGGCGGTACGAACTTGCCACCGGCACGGCGGAATTCGGCAATGGCACCACCACCGTCCACGCGCAGATTGCCGCCGGTGCGCTGAACGCAGCGCTCAGTCAGATCAGCATCCGCCAGTCCGACACCGACCATGTGACGCATGACACCGGCGCCTATGGCTCGACCGGCGCGGTGGTGGCGGGCGCCGCGACGCTGAGGGCGGCTCAGGCGCTCGCCCTGATGATCCGGCAGGCGGCAGCCGCCCGGCTCGGCGTGCCAGTGGAGGCGTGCCGGATCGCGGGCGATCAGGTGATCGCGGGCGAGGTGCGCCTGCCACTCAGCGATCTCGCGCCGCTCGAGGCGGTGGGCGAGGCGAATGGCACCCCGCGCTCGGTCGCCTTCAACGTGCAGGGCTTCGAGGTCGCGGTGCACCGGCGCACGGGCGAGATCCGCATCCTGCGCTCGGTGCATGGCGCGGATGCCGGCACCGTCATCAACCCCATGCAGTGCCGCGGGCAGGTGGAGGGCGGCGTCGCCCAGGCCATCGGCGCGACGCTCTATGAGGAGCTGCGCATGGACGGGCAGGGAGCGGTGAGCAATCCGAGCTTTCGCGGCTACCATATCCCCGCCTTCGCCGATGTTCCGGTGACGCAGGTGTTCTTCGCCGACACCCATGACCGCATCGGCCCGCTCGGCGCCAAGTCGATGAGCGAGAGCCCGTTCAACCCGGTGGCGCCCGCGCTTGCCAACGCGATCTTCAATGCCACCGGCGTGCGGCTGCGGGCGACGCCCTTCACCGCCGACCGGCTCTACAGGTTTCTCATCGAGAAGGAGCCGGCATGAGCGCGCTCACCGCCCTGCGCGGGCCCGCCGCGACGCTGACGGACGATCCCTTCGACAAGCCCTCGCGCGCCTGCCTCGCCTATCACGAGGACGCGCTGGTGCTGATCGAGGATGGCATCATCCGCGCCTTCGGCCCCTATGCCGAGCTGGCTCCAAGCCTGCCGGACGGGCTGGAGCCGGTGCATTACCCGCACCACCTCATCGTGCCCGGCTTCATCGACGCGCATGTGCATTACCCGCAGCTTCAGGTGATCGGCGCCTATGGCACACAGTTGCTGGACTGGCTGACCACCTACACCTTCCCGGCCGAGCAGGGCTTCGCCGATGAAGGCCATGCTGCCCGTGTCGCCAAGCTGTTCCTGCGCGAATTGCTGCGGGCGGGCACGACGACGGCGATGGTCTATTGCACCGTGCATCCGCAATCGGTGGAGGCGTTCTTTGCCGAATCCGAGCGCTTCAACACCCGCATGATCGCCGGCAAGGTGCTGATGGACCGGCACGCCCCGGCGGCGCTGCTCGACACCGCCCAGCGCGGCTATGATGAGAGCCTCGCCTTGATCGAACGGTGGCACGGGCGCGGGCGGCAGCTCTATTGCGTCACCCCGCGCTTCGCCCCGACCTCGACCGACGCCCAGCTGGAGGCGGCGGGCGCTCTGCTCAAGACCCGCGACGACCTCTTTCTCCAGACCCATCTGTGCGAGAATACCGACGAGATCGCCTGGGTGCGCGAGCTTTTCCCGGCGCGGCAGAGCTATCTCGACGTCTACGCCCATGCCGGGCTGGTGCGCCCGCGCGCCATGTTCGGCCACGCCATCCATATGCATGAGGGCGATTTCTGCACCTGCCACCAGAGCGGGGCGGGCCTCGCCCATTGCCCGACCTCCAACCTCTTTCTCGGCAGCGGTTTGTTTCCGTTGTTTCAAGCGGTTGACCCGCGCCGGCCGGTCAAGGTCGGGCTTGGGACGGATGTCGGCGGCGGCACCAGCCTCTCGCAATTGCAGACGCTGAACGAGGCCTACAAGGTCGCAGCCATGGCCGGGCACAAGCTCGACGCGGTGCAGGCCTTCTATCTGGCGACGCTCGGCGGGGCGCGGGCGCTGCATCTGGATGACCGCATCGGTATTTTGGCACCGGGCCGCGAGGCGGATATTTGCGTGCTCGACCCGCACGCCACGCCGCTGATGGATTTCCGCGCCGGCTATTGCGCCTCCATCGAGGAATTGCTGTTCATGCTGATGACGCTGGGCGATGACCGGGCGGTGCGGGCGACCTATGTCGCGGGCGCCCCTGTCTATGACCGCGCGCGGGCGGGCGATCCGTTTCGCGTCTTTGCCGAGGCGTGAGGAGGCCACGTGACCGAAACCCTTTCGCTGCAACAGCTTAACGCGCTCGACGAGGCCGGCTTCATCGCCGCACTGGACGGCATTTTCGAGCACGCGCCCTGGGTGGCGGCGGGGGCCTCTGCCCGGCGCCCCTTCACTACCGTGACGGCGCTGCACGAGGCGCTGATGCAGGCGGTGCTGGCGCGGCCGGAGGAGGAGCGCGTCGCCTTCGTTGCCGCCCATCCGGACCTTGCCGGCAAGGCGGCGCGTGCGGGTAATATTGCACCAGCTTCCGTCTCCGAACAGGCGGGGCTCGGGCTCGACCGGCTGCCCGACGCGGAGTTCGAGCGGTTCGAGCGGCTGAACGCCGCCTATCGCGCGCGCTTCGGCTTTCCCTTCGTGATCTGCGTGCGGCGCCAGACGCGGGACGCCATTCTCGATGCCTTCGAGGCCCGGCTGGCCCATGATCGCTCCGCCGAACTGGCGATGGCGCTTGATGAGATCGGCCATATCACCCGTCTCCGGCTGGTGGAGCGGGTGACCGGCGCCGGCGTGCCGAAGACTACGGGGCGGCTCTCCACCCATGTGCTCGACACCCACAAGGGCGCGCCGGCGCAAGGGGTTGCCGTCACGCTCTATGAGGTCGGCGCCTCCGGGCGGGCGCGGCTCAAGGAGGCCGTCACCAATGCGGATGGGCGCACCGATGAGCCGCTGATCGGCGGCGCGCCGCTGCGCATCGGCACCTATGAGATCGTGTTCGGGATCGGCGCCTATTTCGCCGCGCGCGGGCTCGACCTGCCGGCAAAGCCGTTCCTCGATGAGGTGCCGATCCGCTTCTCCATCAGCGAGCCGGAAGGGCACTACCATGTGCCGCTGGTCGCAACCCCCTGGAGTTACTCGACTTATCGCGGGAGTTAGCGGGGACGGAGTGCCGCCGGGCCGAGCTTCTTGAGCTGGTCGATGGAGGTCAGCCCCATCAGGCCCAACGTCAGGCTCACCTCCTCGGTGAGATGGGCGATGATGCGGGCGACGCCCGCCTCGCCGGCGGCCGCGAGGCCATAGACATAGGCGCGGCCGAGCAGCACGCCGGAGGCGCCGAGCGCCAGCGCCTTGATGATGTCGGCGCCGCGCCTTATCCCACCGTCGAACAGTATTTCTATACCGCCATCAACCGCCTCCGCGATGCCGGGCAAAGCGGCGATGGTGGAGGCGGCGCCATCGAGCTGGCGGCCGCCATGGTTGGAGACGACGATGCCGTCCGCCCCCGCCGTTTGGGCGAGGCGCGCATCCTCCGGCGAGAGGATGCCCTTGAGCACGAGGCGCCCCTTCCAGCGGGCGCGCAGGCGCTCGACATCTGCCCAGGAGAGGCGCGTGTCGATCCGCCGGGAGAGGTTACTGGCCTGTTCCAGCACGCCTTTTCCGAATTCCGGGCGGTGCGCGACGGCGCCCACCTCCGGCATGCCCGCCCGCAGCATGTCGAGGCACCAGGCGGGGCGGGTGAGCAGGCGCAGGCCGAGCGCGGGGGATATACGGGTGAGCGCGCGAAAACCGTTGCGCACATCGCGCTCGCGCACCGAGGTGATGGCGGTGTCGACGGTGAGGAACAGCGTCTCCACGCCCGCCTCTTCCGCCTGCGCCAGCAATTCGTCGCCAATGGCGCGGTCGGAGAGCACATAGAGCTGGAAGGCGAGCGGGCCGGCGGTGGCGGCGCGCAGCTGGCCCAGCGAGGCGATGGAGAAGGTGGACAGGCACAGCGGCACCCCGGCCGCATGGGCGGCGCGGGCCGCCGCGATCTCGCCCTTGCCGGCATAAAGCCCAAGGAAACCAACGGGTCCGAGCATGAAGGGCAGGGGGTGGGAGGCGCCGAGATAGTGCGTGGTGAGGTCGCGCGCGGAGACATCGTTCAGCACGCGCTGCACCAGCGTCCAGCGGGCGAAATCGGCCCGGTTGGCCGCCAACGTCTCCTCGCCGAAGGCGCCGCCATCGACATAATCGAAGAAGATGCGCGGCAGACGGGCCTTGGCGGCGGCGCGGGCATCCTCGACATTGACGATCATGGGCGGGGTCTCACGGCGGCAGAATCTCACGGCGGCGGGGCGCTGTCCTATAGACCCGGCCGGCGGTCGGGGTCGATGGCCTCAAGGAAGCGGGTGACGGTATCATCGCCCTCCACCGGCGCGGAGCCGACCATCACCGCCACGCAAAGCCCTATCAGCGAAGAGATTTCCGTGTGCGCGCGTACGCCGGCGCGCAGGTTCATCACCAGCGTCGGGCACAGGAACAGGCCGAGGCGGATCACCTGCCGCCAGTCCGGCGGTAACATGTTGCGGCTCTTGAGATCGGCCAGCAGCGGGCGCCAGACCTCGCGCGCCTTCACGGCGAGGAGTTCGGCGCGGATGGGCGAGAGCCGCCAGTCGGTTTCGACAATGAGGCGGCCGGGCTCCAGCGCCATTTCGGCGCTGAACCACTCGCTCGCCAGCGCCGGCTCATAGAGCCAGAACGGATGGGCGAAGATGTTGTGAAAGCTGGTCTTTATCTCCGCCAGCAGGCTCGGCACATGCTCGCCGGCAAAGGCCGGATCGAAATAGGAGAGCCGCGCCCCGTCGCCTTCCCGGCTGAACCAGACATTGGCATTGTGCGCGTCGCCATGGGCAACCACCCCGCCGGCATCCGCGAGATGCTCCGGGCGCAGGCGCTCTTCGGCGGCGGTGAAGAGTTCGCCCAGCGTGCTTGCATAGGTGGCGCCGTTCACGGTGAAGCGGCGGGTGGAAAGGTCTGCCCACTCAAGCACATGACCGGGCAGGGGGAAGCGCTGGCCCACATAGAAGTCGCGGTAGCGCCCGCCGGGGAAGGCGTAGGGGGCGCGGTCGATCAGCCGCTCATGGAACAGGCGGTGGATCGGCTCGGCGGCGGCCTGTTCGGGTGAAATCGGGTGCAGCGTGTCGCGATAGGTGGCGCTAAGTCTTTGAGAAAGCTGGCGTTCCGCTGCCACGGCGATGGCGCGCTGGGCCGTGTCGTCGGCGAGGTCGAGGGTGCGCAGCACGTCGGAAAAGCGCGGCTCATCGCGGCGGCGATAGATCAGGATCTGCTCGCCCGGCAAGGTGGACATCAGCACCGGCTGGTCCACCGGCAGGCCGGCGCGGGCGAGGATATCGGCGCGGTAATATTCGCCGGCCATGCCTTCCTCGCCTTCCTCCTGATGGAACTTGAAGAAGAAGGCACCATCCGGCGTGTCGAAAAAGCCGTTCAGCGAATTGAGGCTGTACTGGTCGAGATTGATATTGAGATTCAAAGGCTTGATGGCGAAGAGATCGGCCAGCAGCGCGGCCAGCGGTGCCTCCGCCGCCGCGGGATCGCGCAGCGCCAGAGCGCGGATATGGGCGGTGCGGCTCGGCGTCGGGTTCTGGGGTGTCATGATACCCCTTGCGGGCGCAGGATCGTCTTCAATCCGGTCGCCTCGCCGGCGAGAAGCCGGGCATAGGCGGCAGGCACGGCGTCCAATTCCACCTGCTGATCCACGAGGCCGTTCAGTGCAGTGTGGTGGACGGTCAGTGCAGTGAGTGCAGTGGGGAGTTCATCGGTGAAGGCGTGGCAGCCGATCAGGCTCACCTCGCGTTCGACCAGATGATTGGGGTCGATGTCGAGCCGGCCATGGAAGATGCCGACGAGGCCGATCCTCCCGCCGCCCTCCAGGCAGCCGAGCAGATGGGCGAGCGCCGCCGTACTGCCCGTCGCCTCGATCGCGGCCATGGGCAGGCCGCCCTTGAGCACGGCACGGATCGCTTCCGCCTCCAGCGGGACGATGGTCGCCCCGGTCACCTCAGCCACCCTTTGGGCGCGGGCGGCGTTGCGGTCAGCGACCAGCAGGGGCCCGTCATGCTGGCGGGCGAGCAAGAGGGCGCAGAGCCCGCCAATGGTGCCGCAGCCCAGCACCAGCACCGGCTCGCCGGGCTGGAGAGCGAGGCGGCGCAGCGTGTGCAGGGCCACCGCCAGCGGCTCGGCCATGGCGGCGACCGCCGGGTCGATGGCGGGATCGACGGGCAGCAGCAGACGCGCGGGCAGGTTCACCTGTTCGGCGAAGCCGCCATCGCAGGCCTCGCCGACAAAGCCGAGTTTTTCGCACAGATGATGGCGCTGGCCGAGGCAGGCCGTGCACGCCCCGCACCAGAAGCGGGAATCGGCGACGACGCTCTGGCCGACGCCCAGCCCCTCAACGCCCTCGCCCAGCTCCGCGACGATGCCGGTAAGTTCATGGCCGGCGACGGAGGGCGCGCGGGTGATCCATTGCCCGGTGCGGAAATTATGCAGGTCCGAGCCGCAAATGCCGGCCGCGGTCACGGTGAGCCGCACCCAGCCGGGCGCGGGCGTGCCGGGGGCGGGGATGTCTTCCACGCGCAGATCACCGGCGGCATGGAGGCGGACGGCCTTCACCGCTCACCCCTTCAGCAATTCGTCGCGGATTTCCGACACCGCGTTCTCGTGGCTGGAAAAACCCTCATAGCGGGCGAGGCGGCGGGCATGGGCGGCGAATTCCGGGTGGGCGCCGCCGGTGACGTAGCCGATGGAGGAGCGCTTGAGGAAATCCGTCACCGAGAGCGGGCCATAGGTGCGGGCCCAGCGGCTGGTCGGCAGCACGGCGTTGGGGCCAAGCACGAAATTGGCGATGGTGACTGGCGTGTGCGGCCCCATCAGCACTTCCGCCGCCTCGGTGATGCGGCCGAGATGGGCGAAGGGGTCGGTGGAGAGGATTTCCAGATGCTCGGGGGCATAGGCGTTGATGAAGTCGATGCTCTCCTCGACCGACGAGGTCAGCACGATGCCGCCGCACTTGCCGGTGAGCACGGCCTTGGAGAAGGCCACGCGCTGCTCGGTCATCCGCCCCCAATGCTCGGGCAGGGCTTTCAGCGCCTGTTCCACCACCTCGCGCGAATGGGTGACGAGATAGGCGGAGGAATCCGGCCCGTGCTCGGCCTCGATCAGCAGGTCCAGCGCGGCCACCGCGCCATTCACCGTGCCGTCGGCAAAGATGATGGCCTCCGACGGTCCGGCGGGCAGGCCGGTGTCGATGATGTCGGAGAGCAGCCGCTTGGCCGCCACCAGCCAGGGCGAGCCGGGGCCGACGATCTTGATCGCCTTGCCGACGGTCTGCGTGCCATGGGCGACCGCCGCCACGGCCTGCGCGCCGCCGCATTTATAGACCGTCTCGACACCGGCGAGCCGGGCGGCGACCAGGGTCGCCGCATCCACGCCGCCATCCTCAGTCGGGGGAGTCACGATGGCAATGTTCGGCACCTTGGCGACGGTGGCCGGCACGGCGGTCATCATGGTGACCGAGGGAAAGGCGCCCTTGCCGCGCGGCACATAGAGCGCGACGGAGGAAATCGGCGTCCAGCGGTCGCCGGCGAAGGCGCCGGGGCGCACCTCCTTCAGCCACATCGGCTCGGGCGCCTGCTCCTCATGGAAGGTGCGGATGTTGGAGATGCCGAAGCGGATGCTGTCGATCACCTCGGGGGCGACCTTGGTGAAGGCCTCGTCGAACTCGGCCTCGGTTGCCTTGATGCGGTCGGGCGACAGATCGGCCTTGTCGAAATCGCGGGCGAAACGAGCCAGCGCCGCATCACCCTCGGTGCGCACCGCCTCGATGATCGGGCGCACCTTGTCGATGAAGCCCGACAGATCGGTCTCCGAGCGGCGGAGCAGGGCGGCGCGGCCGGCCGCGTCCAGCGTCGCCAGCTCGTGAAGGTTGCAGATGGAATCCGCCATGGTTCAGGCCCTCAACATCACGTGTCGCGGGGCAATATGTACATACATATTAGCTCGCCCGTGAGACCAAAATTTTCGCGCCACCTGCCCAATTCGCGGGCGGGTGGGGCCGCCGGTTGGGTTCAGATGGAAGCCAGGAAGCCGCCATCGACCGGAAAACACTGGCCGGTGATGTAGCCGGAGGCGTCGCTGGCGAGGAAGATGGTGAGGCCGGCGAGATCGCCGAGCTCACCAAAGCGGCCGAGCGGGATTTTCGGCAGCATGGCCGCCTGCCAGGCCGGATCGGCGTAGAACACTTCCGTCATCGCCGTGCGGAAATAGCCGGGCGCGATGGCGTTGACGCGGATGCCGAGCGGCGCCCATTCCGTCGCCAGCGCCCGCGTCATGCCGAGCAGTCCGGTCTTGGACGAACCATAGGGCACGGCGGTGGGAATGCCGACCTCGGAGGTGAGCGAGCAGAGATTGATGATGGCGCCGCCGCCTTTGCCTGCGCCGCCCGCGCGCATCGCCTTGGCGGCCGCCTGCGCGCAGAAGAAGGCGCCCTTGAGATTGGTGTCGAGAATGGCGTCCCACAGCGCCTCCTCCACCTCCAGCGCCGGGCAGACCTGTTCCATGCCGGCATTGTTGACGAGGATATCAAGCCCGCCCAGCGCGGTGGCCGCCGCCGCGACGGTTGAGCGGATGCCGGCGACATCGGTGACGTCGAGCGCCAGCGGGATGGCGCGCCGGCCGAGGGCTTCGATGGCGGCCGTGGTTGCGGCGAGCGCGGCGGTGTCACGCGCGGTGATCGCCACATCCGCCCCGGCGGAAGCCAGCGCGGTCGCCAACGCCGCGCCGATCCCCCGGCTGGCGCCGGTGACGAGGGCGGTGCGGCCGGTGAGGTCGAACAGGGGCTGGGTCATCGGTGGTTCACTCGGGTCGGCGTTGTCGCAAGGAAGCGTCATTCTGGGCTGCGGTCAGCCCAAAGAACACCGTCATCCCCGGACTTGATCCGGGGATGACGGGATGATGGCGTTTCGGAGCGTCGCGCGCGACCCCTCAAAGGCCGTCATCCCGGACGGCCAAAGGCCGATCCGGGATCGGATCCCGACGTGAAACACGTCACGATCCCGGCTCTCCGCTTCGCTTCGGCCGGGATGACGGCCTCGAAGCACGCAGCCTCCTTGACCCCGCCCCTCAGTGCTCGTCGTCCTTGATCTCGTTCTTCAGGAGCTCGAGGATCTGCCGCTTCACCGCGATGAAGGCCGGGTCCATCACCATGTCCATGGAGCGCGGGCGGGCGATGGGGACTATGATCTCCTCCTTCAGCCGGCCGGGGCGGGCGGTCATCACATAGATGCGGTCACCGAGCAGGATCGCCTCGTCAATGTCGTGGGTGACGAAGAGGACGGTCTTGCGGTTCTCCTCCCACACCCGCAGCAGGAGCTTCTGCATGGTGTTGCGGGTCTGGCTGTCCAGCGCGCCGAAGGGCTCGTCCATCAGCAGGATCTTCGGGTCGTTGGCGAGGGCGCGGGCGATGGCCACGCGCTGCATCATGCCGCCGGAGAGCTGCTTGGGGTAGGCGTCGTGGAAGGCGGCCAGACCCGTCTCGTTGAGGTAGCGGTTGACGATCTCCTCGCGCTCGGCCGCCGGCACCTTGCGGCGCTTCAGCCCGAATTCGACATTCTCGCGCACGGTGAGCCAGGGGAACAGGGTGTAGGACTGGAACACCATGCCGCGATCGGGGCCGGGACCGTCCACTTCCTCCTCGCCGAGCAGGATCTCGCCCGAGGTCGGCTGGGCCAGGCCGGCGACGAGATAGAGCAGGCTCGACTTGCCGCAGCCGGACGGGCCGACGATGACGGCGAACTGGTTGTCCGGCACGTCGATGGAGATGTTGTCGATCGCCACCACGGTCTTGCCGCGGGTGGAATATTCCAGCCGCACATCCTTGATGCGCAGGCTCGGCTCCACGGCTGGGGAGGCCTCGGCGGGAGAGGCTTCGGCGGGAGTGGCGGGCGCGGGAACGCGCAGGATTTCGGCGGCGCTCATGGGAGGCCCTTTCGTTCTCAGTTGGCCCGGTTGCTCAGCTCGCCCACGGCACGAGGCGCAGGCGGATGAGGCGGAACACCGTGTCGGTGAACAGGCCGAGCAGGCCGATGACGGCGATGGCGAGGAAGATCACATCGACCTGGAAGCCGCGCATCGCCTTCATCGAGATGTAGCCGAGGCCGGAGGAGGCGGCGACGAGCTCGGCGACGACGAGATAGGTCCAGGCCCAGCCCATGGTGATGCGCAGCGTATCGACGATGCCGGGCAGGGCGGCGGGGGTGAGCACATGCAGCAGCGCGTCGCGGCGCGAGGCGCCGAGCGTGTAGGAGGCGTTGAGCAGGTCCTTCTGCACGCCGCGCGAGACATCGGCGATCATCACCAGCTGCTGGAAGAAGGTGCCGAAGAAGATGACCATGATGCGCTGCTCGATGCCGATGCCGATCCACAGGATGAACAGCGGCACGAAGGATGTCACCGGCAGGTAGCGGATGAAGTTGACCAGCGGCTCGAGGCCCGCCTGCACCACGCGGAAGGTGCCCATGAGCAGGCCGAGCGGCACGGCGAGGACGGACGAGACGAGGAAGCCGATGACGACGACCTGAAGGCTGGCCCAGATGTGCTGGGCGAGCGTGCCGTCATCCAGCAGGCGGAAGAAGGCGCTGACCACGGCGGTGGGCGAGGGCAGGAAGATCTCCTGCATGAAGCCGCCATAGGTGGCGAACGACCACAGGCCGATGACCACGATCCAGACCAGCGTCGAGACGAGATAGCGCAGCCCCGCCGGCACCTCCTCCTTGGGGGTGAGGCAGAGATCAAGGGTGGAACGCTTGCGGGCCATAGGGCTGTCTCAGGCTGTCTCGAACGGTCGGGGACGCGGGCGGAGGAAGGGGCGCCCTCAGGGGGCGCCCCCTCGGGCATCACTGGGTGAAGGACGGGTCGATGATCTCGGCATAGGTGATCGGCTTCTTGATCTTGCCGAGGTCGGTCCAGATCTCGTTGCCGAGGGCGATCACTTCCGTGACCTTGCCGGGCTTGTCGGGCGTGCCGAGGTAATCAATGGTCATCGCCTTGTCGTAGAACTTCACGCCCGAGGCGGCGTCGGCGAAGTCCTTGGGCTCGGAAAGATAGCCGCCCACGCCCTTGGCCATGATGGCATAGGCCTTTTCCGGGTTGGTCTTGATGTAGTCGACCGCCTTCTGCAGGCCGACCACGAAGCCCTTCACGTCCTTCGGGCGGTCCTTGATGACCGAGCAGGAGATTTCCAGCACGTCGACGATGACGCCGGGCGTGGCGGCGCTGTCGGTCAGCACCTTGCCGACATTCTTGGTCTTCACCAGGGTGAGGTTCGGCTCCCAGGTGACGGCGGCGGGCACCTGGCCGGCGATGAAGGCGGCGGCGGCGGCGTCGGCGCTCATGTTGAGCACCTCGACATCCTTGAGCGGCAGGCCCTGCTTCTTCATCAGGTAGGAGAACCAGAACTGCGAGGTCGAGCCCTCGTTCAGCGCCACCGTCTTGCCCTTGAGGTCGGCCAGCGAGTTGATCTCCTTGAGCGAGACCATGCCGTCGCCGCCATGGCTCTCGTCGAACAGGGCGACCGCCTTGAAGCAGAAGTTCTCCGAGCGGTACTTCAGGATCTCGTCCAGCGTGGTGGCGGTGCCGTCGAGCTTGCCGGCGGCCTGGGCGGCCATGGCGAGGGCGGAATCGTCGACCACCTGAAGCTCGACGTCGACGCCGTTCTCCTTGAAGAAGCCGAGCTCCTTGGCGAGGTAGAGCGGGCCGTAGCCGACCCACACCGTGTGGCCGATGGAGATCTTGCCGGCCGCAGCCGGCTGGGCGGCGGCAACCGCGAGAACGGCTCCGGTGACGGCGCCGGCAAGGCACCGGCGGAAGGCAGTGGTCAGCATGATGGTCTCCCTGTGGATCCGGTACTCTCCGGGGCCGACGCCGGGCCATGAGGCTGGCGGCACCCGGTGGTGAACTCGGCTGGGTCGGGATCGGGAGTGTCTATCTTTAGCACCGCGAAACCGGCCTAGCGGCAAACAGTTAGCTTCCGTGAGACGGCATTCGCCAGCTTAGGGAAGTGGCAAAAACGCTATGCCGAAACGCTTTCTTAGGCACGCCTATGTTTTGGGCGGCGTGCGCCTGTTTCTGTATCAGCGCCCGGGCGCCGCAGGTAAGGCGTTGGGCCATGAATCCCCGCGCCTTTGCTTTGGTCGCGCGCGATCCGCGTCACCTGCGCCCTGCGGTCCGCGCGCGGCGCGCCTCGCCGGATGCACGCAAAGCGAGCGCCGGTTCAGCCCGCCGGCGCGCGCCTAGTCCGGGCTCGCGCCGTTGATGGCGTGGTAGCGGCGGCTGAAATAGATCAGCCCCTCGCGCGCGTCGCCATGGGCGAGGCCCACCACCTCGCAGAACAGCACGTCATGGGTGCCGACCTCGACGGTGCGGGTGATGCGGCAGTCGAAGGCGGTGAGCGCGCCTACCAGCATCGGCGCGCCGGTGGCGGAGGTGCGCCACTCGCCGGCGGCGAAGCGTTCCTCGACCGGCTTGCCGCCGCCGAACATGTTGGAGAGCGTCTCATGGCCCGGCGCCAGCGTGTTGACGCAGATGACGCCATTGGCGTGGACCACGGCGCTCGCCGAGGAGCCCTTGTTGAGGCACACCAGCAGCGTCGGCGGCTGGTCGGTGACCGAGCACACCGCCGAGGCGGTGAAGCCGTGCCGCCCGGCCGGGCCGTCGGTGGTGACGATGTTCACGGCGGCGCCGAGGCGTGCCATGGCGTCGCGGTACTCCTGCCGCGTCACCGCGGGGGCCGGTTCCGCTGCGGGAACCGGAATGATCGTCTCGGCGGAGCCCGCCGGCTGCCACTGTCCCATGAAGCGCCTCCTTCGGCATTATGGGTTGTAAGCCGACTAAGGAGGGGCGGCGGTGCCGTCCCTCCCTTGAATCGCGACGCGGCTCAGAATTCGCGCAGATTGTCGCGCAGGAGCTGGTGCTTGTATTCCTTGCGGGTCAGGCCGCGGGCCTGCAGCTCCGGCACCAGCCCGTCGCAGATTTCAGTGATGTAGCGGCGCGAGACGCGCAGCACCGGCGTGGTGATGAGGAAGCCGTCGCCGCCGACCTCGGCCATGGCGGCGCCCATCTTCTCGGCGACCTGCGCGGGGGTGCCGATCAGCTCCATGGAGGAGACGAGGCCGCCGCCGCCCGCCGCCGCCAGCTCGCGCAGCGTCTTGCCCGACCCCCATTGCTGGAACTTGTCGAGCGTGCCGGATTCGCCGTTGGTGACGAGCTTTTCCGGCAGCGGCTTGTCGAGCGGGTATTGCGAGAAGTCGATCTCGGTGATGGCGGAAATCGAGATCAGCACGTCGGTGACGAAATTGTCCGACATGGTGACGTTGCGGTAGCGGGCATGGGCCTCCTCCTCGGTCTCGCCGAGGCTCGGGCAGATGCAGAAGAACACCTTGATGTCGTCAGGGTTGCGGCCGAGCTTCTCGGCGCGGGCGCGGATGTCCGAGCGGAACGCCTTCATGCCCTCGACGCCATTGGCGACCGAGACGATGGCGTCGGCATAGCGCGCGGCGAAGTCACGCCCGCGCGGGGAGGCGCCGGCCTGGAGGTAGACCGGGCGGCGCTGCGGCGAGGGCACGGTGTTGAGCGGGCCGCGCACCTGATAATAGGTGCCCTTGTGGTCGATGGTGTGGACCTTGGAGCCGTCGGCATAGATGCCGTTCTTGCGGTCGAGCACCACGGCGTCCGGCTCCCAGCTGTTGAACAGCTTGTCGCAGACTTCCAGATACTCCTCGGCCATGGCGTAGCGGTCCTCGCGCTGAGGCAGCTTGTCCATGCCGAAATTCTTCGCCATCAGGTCTTCGGCCGAGGTGACGACGTTCCAGCCGAAACGGCCCTTGGTCAGGCTGTCGATCGTGGAGGACAGCCGCGCCAGCATGAAGGGCGGGTAGGCCATGGTGGACATGGTGGCGACCACGCCGAGATGCTTGGTGGCCATGCCCATGGCGACCGCGAGCGGGGCGGGATCGGCCTTCGGCACCATCATGGCGTGCTTGAGCGAAATGTCGCGCGAGCCGCCATAGGTCTCCGGCACCATCAGCTTGTCCTCGATCATGATGAGATCGAAGCAGGCGCGCTCCATGGCCTGGGCCATCTCGATATAGAACTGGCCGTCCCACGGATTGCCGCCCTGGCCGAAGGGTTCGCGCCACTCGTCGGGCGTGAAGTTCATGAACCAGGCGAGGTGGAAAGGCTTGGGGGCGGGGATGGGGGCCGTGTCAGAGGCAGACATCGTTCAGTCCTTCACGAGAAGCCGCGCCGGCGCGGGGGCGGCACGGGATCGGTGACGCGGGAGTGGGGGTGGAGGAAACGAGGGTGAGGCGCACGCGTTCGCGCTCGGCCTCGAATTCGCGGGATTCGCGCACGATCCGGCACTTCGCCTCGTAATCGGAGACGATGGTGGCGCCGAAGCGCTCCGGCGCCTGCGGGTCCTTGCGTGGGCGGTCCACCGCGATGACGCGGGTGCCGAGCAGGAAGGCCTCGGGCAGATCATGCGTGACCATGACGATGGTCATGCGGTTCTCTTCCCAGAGCTCGCTGACCAGCTGATGCATCGACTTGCGGGTGCCGGGGTCGAGCGCGCCGAAGGGCTCGTCGAGCAGCAGCACCTTGGGCTTCATGATGAGCGCCTGCGCCAAGGCAAGCCGCTGCTGCTGGCCGCCGGAGAGCTGGGCGGGGTATTTGTCGGCGTGCTCGCCAAGGCCGACGCGGGTAAGGAGTGCCATGGCCTGCGCCTCCAGCGTCCGGCGCCTCGCGCCGAAGAACCGGCCGAGGATCGGCGACCCCGCCCATTGCGGGCCGAGCATCACGTTTTCCAAGACGGTCTTGTGCGGGAACACCGAGTAGCGCTGGAACACCACGCCGCGATCGGCGGTCGGCTCGGCGGCGATCGGCTCGCCGTCGATCAGGATTCTTCCACGCGTGGGCACTTCCTGGGAGAGCAGGAGGCGCAGCAGCGTGGTCTTGCCGACGCCCGAGGGGCCGATGATGACGAGGAATTCGTGGTCGTCGAGCGACAGGTTGACCTGCTCGAGCACGATGCGCTCGTCATATTCCTTCCAGACATTGTCGAAGAGGATCGTGGTCATGGGTCAGGCCGCCTTGATCCGGTCCCAGGGATAGGCGGCGGCCGCGAGCTTGCGCAGGCCCCAATCCATCAGGAAGGCGAGCAGCGTGATCCAGACGACATAGGGCAGGATCACGTCCATCGCGAGATAGCGGCGCACCAGGAAGATGCGGTAGCCGAGCCCGCCCTCCGCCGTGATCGCCTCGGCGGCGATGACGAACAGCCAGGCCGCGCCGAGCGAGAGCCGCACGGAATCGATGAGGCGTGGCATGACCTGCGGCAGCACCACGCCCGTCACCATCTGCCAGGTCGAGGCGCCCAGCGTCTGCGCCTTGATGATCTGCTCGGTCGGGATGGCGGCAACGCGCAGCATCACGTCGCGAATAATGAAGGGCGCGATGCCGAAGACGATCAGCACGATCTTCGAGGCTTCGCCCAGGCCGAAGATGATGAACAGGATCGGCAGCACGGCGAGCGGGGGGATGAGCGAGAAGGCGGCGAAGAACGGCTCGAACATCGCCCGGAGGTAAGGGACGAAGCCGACGGTGACGCCGAGCACCAGCCCGAGCACGGCGGCGATGCCGAGCCCGACAAACAGCCGCCAGAGCGAGAGCCAGGTGTCCCACCACAGCAAATACTGCTTGGTGGCGATATCCAGCGTCGTCGCCAGCCGCAGCATCGCCGCATAGAAGGAGGCGAAGCCCGGCATCAGCTTGTCGTTCGGCTCGATGGCGAGCCGGGCGTTCGAGGCGATGAGATAGATCGCGATCACCGCCACGAAGGGCAGGGCCGCGAGGATCAGCTTCACGCCGGGCCGGGGTGCGTAATTGATGATGCGACGCATGGTGTGGCCTCTACTTCCCTCTCCCCGACGGGGAGAGGTGGCCCGCGAAGCGGGTCGGTGAGGGGGCTGCTTTCGTGTCCCGGCCCAGCGGAGGCGAAGCCGGAGCGCCGAGCCGGGATCCAGCGTAAAATTCTTCGGCAAAGCCTCTGGCGGTGGATCAGGCCGTCACGCTCCGGGATTGCCGGCTTCGCCGAGCTTTACCCTGGGCCCCGGATCATCGCTCCGCTGCGCGTCGCTTGTCCGGGGCGCGGGCGGCACGGCGTGCCGCCGGCCAGCTCACAGCTTCCCGTCGACCGCCAGCTTGGTGAAGCTCGGGTTGATGCGCATCTTGATATTGCCCTTGTCGCCGAGCACGGCGCCGCTGGCGACCTCGATGCCGATGGAATCGACGCTGGTCGCGCCCTGGCCGAACAGGCCCTGCTGGAAGCAGAAGGTCCGGATGCTGTCCCAGATCTTGGCGTTCTCGGCCGCGGTCAGGAAGTCATAGGCTTCCGCCGGGGTGTAGAAGAAATGGGTGGTGTCGAGCTGCGCCTGCAGGCCGCCGGCATCGGTGCCCATGGCGCTGGTCATCACCGAGCGCATCTCCTCGCCCTTGGCGCCGCCGGCCTTGAGGATGCCGAGCGCCTCATACCAGGCGCCGATCACCGCCTTGGCGAAGTCCGGGTTGTCCTTCAGCACATCGGTCTTGCCGATGAACACGTCCATGATCTCGCCGGGAATCTGCGCGCTGTCGAAGAGCTTGGTGGCGCCCTTCACCTTCAGCATGTCCTCGGTGAGCGGCTTCCACGAGACGGCGTGCTTCATCGCGTCCTGCGAGATGAAGGCGGCGGCGATCTCGGCGTCGGAAATGTTGATCGCCTTGGCGGCGGCCGGATCCTCGATGCCGGCCTTCTGCAGCGCGCGGTTGAGGAGGTAGTGCGAGACGGAATATTGCAGCAGGTACACGTCCTGCCCGGCGAGTTCCTTCACGTCCTTGGCGGTCTTGGAGACGATGAGGTCATTGCCGTTGGAATAATCGGTGATGAGGAACACCGAGGTGTCCACCCCGCCGGCCGCCGGCATGGTCAGGCCGTCCATCGAGGCGACGCCGACCGCGTCGATATCGCCGGCGATGAACTGGTTGACGCCGCCGACATAATCATTGGTCTGCAGCAGATCGACCTCGATGCCGTATTTGTCGGCCCACTTCTTCATGATGCCCGACTGCTTCATGTAGGCGAAGGGCATGAAGCCGATATAGACGGTGTAGGCGACCTTGAAACTCTTCTTGGGGGCGGCGTCGGCCGGGGTCTGGGCGGCGCCGGTGAGGGCGGCGGTCAGGCCGGCGAACAGCACGGCGGCCCTAAACATGCGCTTCATGGGGACGGCTCCTGGTCGCTCTAGGCGGGGCGGGCGGGACCAGGTTATTAAACGTTGACTTAATTAGGCCTGCAAGCCTAACAATTGAGCACGCCTAGCATATGGGCGAGGCAAAAAATTCCGTAGAATTACGGAGGGAGAGAGCATGACCGCCAAGGCCGCGCGCAAGCGCCTCCAGCCGAGCGAACGGCGCGCCATGATCCTCGACGAAGCGTTGCGGCTGTTCGCCGAGCGCCATTTCGCGACGGTGGCGGTGCGCGACATCGCGCAGGTCTGCGGCATCAATGTTGGGCTGCTCTACCACTATTTCGACAACAAGGAGGACCTCGTCCGCCGCGCCCTTGCCCACGCCATTGACGAGCTGGTGGCGGGCTATGAGGCACGCCGGCTGGCGAGCGGCGAGCCGCTGGCGCAGATCCTCGCCTGGGTGGAAACGCACGCCGCCATCACCCCCACCATCACCCGCATGGTGAAGCTGATGGCCGACTACGCCACCTCCGGCCTGCGCGACCCGGAGCTCGATACGCTGATCGCCGGCTTTTATGCGCGCGAGAAAATCCTGCTTGAGGACGCGCTGGAGCGCGGCGTCGCCAGCGGCGCCTTTCCCCCGCTCGACACGGCCAAGACCGCGCGGCGCATCGGCCTCGTGCTCGACGGTATCTTTTTCGCTTCGGCCAGCCGCGGCGATGACCGCATCATCGAGGATGTGCGCGATCTCGCCGATTTCGTGCCGGTCATGCTGGGCGTCGCGCCGATAACGGTGCCGGTGCGTGCGAATGCGGAAGGTCTTGTAAACGCTCGGATATAGCTCACCGAACGGTGATTAGATGATGGCTGTCATCATATCCTAGCTTCCGCACGGGAGCGCACATTCGGGAGTCGCCGCGGGCCGGGATGCCCGACGGCTCCCCCTTGCTGCGTCCTCATCCCCCAAGGAGAGGGCGACATGAAATTTACACTCAATGGAACCGAGCGGACGATCGAGGCGGCGGGCGACATGCCGCTGCTTTGGGCGATCCGCGACATTGTCGGTCTCACCGGCACCAAATTCGGCTGCGGCGCGGCGCTGTGCGGCGCCTGCACCGTGCATGTGGACGGGGCGCCCGTCCGTTCCTGCCAGACCTCGCTGGCGGATGTCGAAGGCAAGAGCGTCACCACCATCGAGGGCGTGGGCGGCGAGGTCGGCACGGCGGTGGTTGCCGCCTGGCGCAAGCTCGACGTCGTGCAGTGCGGCTACTGCCAGTCCGGCCAGATCATGTCCGCCATCGGCCTGCTCAGCGAGAACCGCAAGCCGAGCGATGCCGATATCGACGCCGCGATGGATGGCAATGTGTGCCGCTGCGCCACCTATCAGCGCATCCGGGCCGCCATTCACGACGCTGCCTCCAACCTCGCGTGAGCGCCATGCACCTCATCACACCGGATCAATACCGCCAGATGCTGGCGAGCCTCGCGCCGGCGACGGTTCCCTCGCGCCGCAACTTCATCAAGGGTCTCGCCGCCGCCGGCGGCGCGCTGGTGATCGGCGTGCATTTCCAGGCCGGCAAGGCCTTCGCCAACACCACCGCCGCCGCGCCGGCCATCCCGCCGGCGCCGAATGCCTTCGTGCGCATCGCGCCCGACAGCACGGTGACGGTTCTCGTCAAGCATCTCGACATGGGCCAGGGCGTCACCACCGGCCTTGCCACCATCGTCGCCGAGGAACTCGACGCCGATTGGAGCCAGGTGCGCGCGGCCTTCGCCCCGGCCAATCCGCAGGTCTATAACAACCTGCTGTTCGGCCCGATCCAGGGCACGGGCGGCTCGACCTCGACCGCCAATAGCTGGGAGCAGCTGCGCAAGGCCGGCGCCGCCGCCCGCCAGATGCTGATCGCCGCCGCCGCCGAGAAATGGGGCGTGCCGGCCTCCAGCATCACCATCGAGAAGGGTGTGCTGAAGAGCGGCAACCGGTCCGGCTCCTTCGGCGAGTTCGCCGAGGCCGCCGCCAAGCGGCCGGTGCCGACCGAGGTAACGCTGAAGGACCCGAAGGACTTCAAGCTCATCGGCACCAAGCTGCCGCGCCTCGATTCCGTCGCCAAGACCGACGGCACCGCGATCTACGCGCTCGATGTGCGCCGGCCGGGCATGCTCACCGCCGTGGTGCGCCGCCCGGACCGCTTCGGCGCCACGGTAAAGAGCTTCGACGCCGCGGCGGCGAAGAAGGTGCCGGGCGTCGTCGATGTGGTGGCGGTGCCGAGCGGCATCGCCGTGCTCGCCACCAATACCTGGGCGGCGATGCAGGGCCGCGAGGCGCTGACCGGCATCGTCTGGGATGAGGCCACTGCGGAGACACGCGGCACCACGGAGCTGCTCGCGGAGTACCGCGCCCTTGCCAAGACGCCCGGCAAGCCGGCGTCGCGCCGGGGCGACGCGGCCAAGGGGCTGGCCGGCGCGGCCAAGACCATCGAGGCCGAGTTCGCCTTCCCCTATCTCGCCCATGCGCCGATGGAGCCGCTCAACTGCGTCATCGAGAAGACGGCGGATGGCGTGACCATCACCACCGGCTCGCAGTTCCAGACCATCGAGCAGGGCGTGACGGCGGCCATTCTCGGCCTCAAGCCCGAACAGGTGAAGATCGAGACGGTGTGGGCCGGCGGCTCCTTCGGCCGGCGCGCCAACATCCCCGCCGACTACATCGCCGAGGCCGCGACCATCCTCAAGGCGACGGACGGGCGTGCCCCGGTGCATCTCGTCTGGACCCGCGAGGATGACATCAAGGGCGGCTTCTACCGGCCGATGTTCCTGCACACGGTGCGCGCCGGCGTGACCGCCGACGGCAAGATCGCCGGCTGGGAACAGCGGATCGTCGGCCAGTCCTTCATCATCGACACGCCCTTCGAGGCGTTCATGGTGAAGGAAGGGGTGGACGGCACCTCGGTGGAGGGCGCCGCGGACACCAACTACGCCATCGGCAACTTCGCGGTCGATCTGCACACGCCGAAGGTGAAAGTGCCGACGCTCTGGTGGCGCTCGGTCGGCCACACCCACACCGCCCATGTGGTGGAGGTGATGATCGACGACCTCGCCCATGCGGCGGGGCGCGACCCGGTGGAGTTCCGGCTGGAGCTGCTGAAGGACAAGCCGCGCCATACCGCCGTGCTCAAGCTCCTCGCCGAGAAGGCGAATTGGGGGCCGAAGGCCGGGCAGGGCAAGGGGCGCGGCATCGCCCTCCACGAGAGCTTCAACTCGGTGGTCGGCAGCGTCATCGACGTCTCGGTGGTGAACGGCCAGATCAAGGTCGAGCGCGTGATCTGCGCGGTCGATTGCGGCATCGCCATCAACCCGGATGTGGTGGCGGCGCAGATCGAGGGCGGCGTCGGCTTCGGCCTCGGCGCGGCGCTGCATGACGAGATCACGCTCGACAAGGGCGTGGTCGAGCAGGCCAATTTCGACACCTATATCCCGCTGCGCATGTCGGAAATGCCGAAGGTCGAGGTGCATATCCTGCCCTCCGCGAACGCCCCCACCGGCATTGGCGAGCCGGGCGTGCCGGGCGTCGCCCCGGCGCTGTCCAACGCCATCTTCGACGCCACCGGCCAGCGGCTGCGCTCGCTGCCCTTCAAGCTCGAAGACTTCAAGGCGTAGCCACGCCGGCACCCTCGTCATCCCGGACGCCGCAAAGCGGCGATCCGGGAGCGCCCTCCGTACGGCGCGATCCCGGATCGGTCCTGTGGACCGTCCGGGATGACGACGGGATGGGTTGTGGCGGTCAGCCCCCCGCCACCGCCCGCATGCCCTCGACCAGCGCGTCGAACACCGCCCGGTGCGGCGCGCTGGCTTTTAGATCCTCATGCATGACGATCGCCACCGGCAGGTCGAGCGCGAAGGCGTCGGCCAGCACCGGCACGAGGTCCGGCTCGCGCGCGGCGATCACCGCCTGGCAGAAGCCGATGCCGAGACCCGCGCGGATGGCCGCCAACTGCGCGAGGTCGCTGTCGGTGCGCAGCGCGAAGGCGGCGCGCCCCAGCATGGGAAAGCGCGCCAGCACCGCGCGGATCGCCGGCGTCTCCGTGTCGAAGCCGATCAGATCATGCCCGGCGAGGTCGTCGAGCGTCGCCGGCAGGCCCTTGCGCGCGACATAGGCGCGGTGGGCATGCAGCCCGACGCGCAGCGGCGGCAGGCGGCGGGCGAGCAGCGCCTGCTGCGCCGGCGGGGCCATGCGCACGGCGATATCGGCGGCGCGCTCCAGCACATTCTCCACCGCATTGGTCAACACCAGCTCGAGGACGAGGCGGGGATGGCGCGCCCGCAAGCCCGCCAGCACCGGCGGCAGATGGATGGCGCCGACCACTTCCGAGGCGCTGATCCGCACCGTGCCGCGTATCTCCCCGGCCGCCCCCGTCGCGGCGCGCCGCAGCGCGGCGGCCTGCGCGGCGAGGGCGCGGGCATGGGGGCCGAGCTCACGGGCCAGGTCGGTCGGGATGAGCCCGCGTGGCGAGCGCAGGAAAAGCTGCGCGCCCAGCGCCTGTTCCAGCGCGTCGAGATGGCGGGCGAGGGTTGGCTGCGTCAGCCCGAGCCGGCGGGCGGCGCCGGAGAGCGAGCCCGCCTCCAGCGCGGCGAGGAAGGAGCGATAGAGATCCCAGCCCGGCTCGTCAGTCATAGATTTACGTATAGCACCGCCACGGATTTCGACAATTCCGTTGAGCTCTTTGCCGGCCGATCATCGCCCCATCAAGCCAAGAGGAGGTCGCGATGGCGGCGAAGATGGTTCTGGTGCTGGGGGCGACGGGCGGGATTGGCGGGGAAATGGCGCGCACGCTGCTCGCCCGCGGCTGGCAGGTGCGCGCGCTCACCCGCTCGGGGCCGACCGGTCTGCGCGCGGGGATCGAGTGGGTGCGCGGCGATGCGATGGACGGGCCATCCGTGCGGCACGCGGCGGAGGGCGTGTCGGTCATCGTCCATGCCGTGAACCCGCCCCGCTATCGCCACTGGGACAAGCTGGTCGTGCCGATGATGGCAAACACGCTCGCGGCGGCGCAGGCGGCGGGCGGGGCGCGGGTCCTGCTGCCGGGAACGGTCTATAATTACGGACCGGACGTCGTCGCTCCCGGCCAGCCTTCGATTGATGAGGACGCGCCGCAGGCCCCGCTGACCCGCAAGGGGCGGATTCGCGTGGCGTTGGAGTGGCAGATGGAGCAGGCGGCGGCGCGCGGCGCGTGCCGGGCGCTGATCGTGCGGGCCGGCGATTATTTCGGCCCGCGCGCCGCCAATAACTGGTTCAGCCAGGTGCTGGTGAAGGCCGGGCAGGCCCCGCGCGCGATCCAGTATCCCGGCCGCGCCGGGATCGGTCATCAATGGGCCTATCTCCCCGATGTCGCGCAGACCATGGCGCAGCTGGTCGAGCGCGACGACCTGCCCGATTTCGCGCGCTTCCACATGGACGGGCACTGGGACGGGGACGGCACGCAGATGATCGGCGCCATCCGCCGGGTGCTCCGTGTGCCGGATCTGCCGGTGACGGCGTTCCCCTGGATGCTGGCGCGCCTCGCCTCGCCCGTGGTGCCGCTGTTCCGCGAGCTGATGGAGATGCGCTATCTCTGGCAGGAGCCGGTCCGGCTGGACAATGCCCGGCTGCGCGCCACGCTGGGGACGGAGCCGCACACCCCGCTCGATCCGGCGGTGCGGGCGAGCCTCATCGGCCTTGGCTGCCTCACGGCGCCGCAGGTCTCAGGCCGTGCCGGCGTCGGGGAGGAACTCGGCACCGCGCCGTGACAGGAACTCGGTGAGCGCGGCCGCCGGCGGGGTCTGCCGCTTGGCGGTGCGCTTCACCACGAACCATTGCCGCACCACCGGCAGCCCCTCGACGTCGAGTGTCGCCAGCCGGTGGTCGGCGATCTCGGCGGCAATGGTGTGGGCAGAGAGGAAGGCGAGGCCGAGCCCCGCCATCACCGCCTGCTTGATGGTCTCGTTGGAGCCGATCTCCATGGCGATGCGCGGCTCGATGCCGGCATCCTGAAAGAACCGCTCCATCAGCCCGCGCGTGCCCGAACCCGGCTCGCGCACCAGAAAGCTGGCGCTGGCGAGCGCCGCCGGGGCGATGCGCCGGCCGAGCAGCGGGTGGTCGGTCGGGGCGATGATGACATGCGGGTGCTCGCCGATCGGGTATTTGTCGACCTCCATATCGACCGGCGGACGGCCGGTGATGGCGAGGTCGATGGCATCGCCGCGTAGCGCCGCGATGATCTCCTCGCGATTGCCGACGCTGAGCACAACGTCGATGCCGGGGTGCAGCCGGGCGAAGGCGCCGAGCGCGCTCGGCACGAAATACTTGGCCGTCGACACCAGCCCGACGGAGACGCGGCCGGAGCGCAGCCCCTTCATGGCGTCGAGCGCGGCGCCGCAATCGGACATCGCCGCCTCGATGCGCGACACGGCGGCCAGCACCTCGCGCCCGGCGGCGCTGGGCTGGAAGCGGTCGCCCGCGCGGTCAAGCAGCGGCAGGCCGAGATGCTCCTCGAGCTGCTGCACCTGCATGGTCACCGCCGGTGGCGTGACATTGAGCTTGCGCGCCGCGCCGGTGACCGTGCCGGTCTCGACGATGGCGGCGAGGGCGCGAAGCTGCTTGAGCGTGGCATTACGCATGCAACATTACACTTCAGCTAAATTGAAAAGACATCAAAGAATATTCGAATTTCCTTAGCCCAGCAACTCGGGCAGTGTGTCAGCAACAAGAGGCGTCCGCCGCTTCGGGTCCCCCACTCGAAGGCTCAACGGAAACGACACGCCAAAGGGCAAAAAGCCCTCACAACACTGGGGAAACGCCAATGACACGCCCGACGTTGCACGACCACCTTGAGGGGTGGTCGCAGACGAACGCCCTGCGCCGCGACGTCGCGGCCGCGATCCGCGCCCTTGCCGGCGCTGGTATCCGAATTTCCGAGCTTCTCGCCGCCGGTCCCCTCGCGGGGCAGCTTGCGACCGTGCGCGGCTATCACGAGGACGGTGACAGCCAGAAGGAACTCGACGTCATCGCCGACGATCTGGTGCGCGAGGCGCTGCGCGCCGCGCCGGTGGCGCTATACGGTTCCGAGGAGGCCGAGGCGGCCGAGCCGCTGAACGAGGCCGGCACGCTGGCCGTCGCGGTCGATCCGCTGGACGGCTCCTCCAACATCGACGCCAACATGACCGTTGGCACGATCTTCTCGATCCTGCCGCATGTCGGCCCGGACGCGCTGCTGCAGCCCGGCAGCGCCCAGCTCGCCGCTGGCTTCCTGATCTACGGGCCGCAGACCTCGCTGGTGCTCACCGTGGGCGCGGGCACGCAGATCTTCGTGCTGGAGCGGGCGAGCGGGGAGTTCCTGCTGGCCGAGCCGCAGGCGCAGGTCGCGCCCGAGACCGGCGAGTACGCGGTCAACGGCTCGAATGAGCGGCACTGGGATCCGGCGATCCGTTCCTATGTCGATGATTGCCGGGCGGGCGCCGACGGTCCGCGGGCGAAGGATTTCAACACCCGCTGGGTCGCCTCCATGGTGGCCGATGTCTACCGCATCCTCGTGCGCGGCGGCGTCTATCTCTATCCGGGCGATGCGCGCCAGGGCTACCACACCGGCCGGCTGCGCCTCGTTTATGAAGCGAACCCCGTCGCCTTCCTGCTGGAGCAGGCCCGGGGCGCGGCGACCGACGGTCACGATCCGATCCTCGCGCTTCAGCCGACCCAT
The DNA here is from genome assembly GCF_029760895.1 of Ancylobacter sp. WKF20. Lineage (NCBI taxonomy): Bacteria > Pseudomonadati > Pseudomonadota > Alphaproteobacteria > Hyphomicrobiales > Xanthobacteraceae > Ancylobacter > Ancylobacter sp. WKF20. Next base: position 3,131,558 of record NZ_CP121679.1, on the reverse strand, counting down.
CTGCACCAGCGCGTGCCGCTTGTGTTTGGCTCGCGCAGCGAGGTCGAGTGCATCGCCCGCTATCACCACAACGCATCCGCCATGCCCGAACGCTCGCCGCTGTTCGGGCGCCGCGGCCTCTTGCGCGCCTGAAGGAGACGGGCATGTCGATCCATCACCCGATCATCTCCGTCACCGGCTCCTCGGGCGCGGGCACAACCTCGGTCCGCCGCATCTTCGAGCAGATCTTCCGGCGCGAGAACGTCACCGCCGCCTATATCGAGGGCGACGCCTTCCACCGCTATGACCGCTTCGAGATGCGGCGCGTCATGGCCGAGGAGGCCGGGCGGGGCAACCACCATTACAGCCATTTCGGCCCCGATTCGAACCTGTTCGAGGAGCTGGAGGAGACCTTCCGCTCCTATTCCAAGACCGGCACCGGCAAGTCCCGCCACTATATTCACGACGACAAGGAAGCCGAGGAATATGGCAGCGCGCCCGGCACCTTCACCGAATGGGAGGCGATCCCGAAGCCGACGGACCTCTTGTTCTATGAGGGCCTGCACGGCGCGGTGGTGAGCGGCAATATCGACGTCGCCCGCTATGCCGACCTGAAGATCGGCGTCGTGCCGGTGATCAATCTCGAATGGATCCAGAAGATCCACCGCGACCGCTCGCACCGGGGCTATTCGACCGAGGCGGTGACGGACACGATCCTGCGCCGCATGCCGGATTACGTGAACTACATCTGCCCGCAATTCGCCCACACCGACATCAACTTCCAGCGCGTGCCGACGGTGGACACCTCCAACCCGTTCATCGCGCGGTGGATCCCGACGGCGGACGAATCCATCGTCGTCATCCGCTTCAGGAGCCCGCGCGGCATCGACTTCCCGTACCTGCTCTCGATGATCCAGGGCTCGTGGATGAGCCGGGCGAATTCCATCGTGATCCCCGGCGGCAAGCTCGACATCGCGATGCAGCTCATCCTCACCCCGATGATCCTCAACCTCGTCGAGAAGAAGCGGCGCGCCGCCTGATCCGGGAGGACACCATGCTCACCAGCCAGACCCAGACCACGCCCGACGCGCTCGGCGAGACCCCGCTGCACGAGATGGCCAACGCCCTGCGCGCCCTCTCCATGGATGCGGTGGAGAAGGCCAAGTCCGGCCATCCCGGCATGCCCATGGGCATGGCCGATGTCGCGACCGCGCTGTTCAGCCGCTTCATGACCATCGACCCGAGCCGGCCCGACTGGCCCGACCGTGACCGCTTCATTCTCTCGGCCGGCCATGGCTCGATGCTGCTCTACGCCATGCATCACCTGCTCGGCTATGCGGACATGCCGATCGAGCAGATCCGCAGCTTCCGCCAGCTCGGCGCCATCACCGCCGGTCATCCCGAACATGGCCACACGCTGGGGGTGGAGACCACCACCGGCCCGCTCGGCCAGGGGCTCACCACGGCGGTCGGCATGGCGCTCGCCGAGCGCATGATGAATGCCCGCTTCGGCGACGAACTGGTCGATCACTACACCTATGTGATCGCCGGCGATGGCTGCCTGATGGAAGGCATCTCGCAGGAGGCGATCGACCTCGCCGGGCACCTGAAGCTGTCGAAGCTCATCGTGCTGTGGGACGATAACGGCATCTCCATCGACGGGCGCACCACGCTCTCGACCTCGACCGACCAGCTCGCCCGCTTCCGCGCCGCCGGCTGGGACGCGCTCGCGGTGGACGGCCACGCGCCCCATGCGGTGATCGACGCCATTGCCGAGGCGCGGGAGAGCGAGCGTCCCGTTCTGATCGCCTGCCGCACCACCATCGGCTTCGGCGCGCCGACCAAGGCGGGCACGGAAGCCGTGCATGGTGCCCCGCTCGGCGCCGCGGAGATCGAGGGCGCCCGCGCCCGGCTCGGCTGGAACCACCCGCCCTTCGAGGTGCCGGAGACCGTGCGCGCCGCCTGGGCAAGCGTCGCCCAGCGTGGCCGCGCTGCCCGCGAGGCCTGGGAAGCACGGCTTGCCGCCTCGCCCCAGCGCCGCGCCTTCGAGGTCGCCATCGACGGCGAACTGCCGGCCGATTTCGACGAGAAGCTGGTCGCCTACAAGAAGGAGCTGAGCGACACCGCCCCGAGCGTCGCCAGCCGCAAGGCCTCCGAAATGGTGCTGGGCGTGGTGAATGCCGCGACCGACCTCACCCTCGGCGGCTCGGCCGACCTCACCCACTCCAACCTGACCCATACCAAGGGTCTGGTCTCCGTGAGCCCCGGCAACTATGCCGGCCGCTATTTGCATTACGGCATCCGCGAGCACGCCATGGCCGCAGTGATGAACGGCCTCGCTCTGCATCGCGGCTTCATCCCCTATGGCGGCACCTTCATGGTGTTCTCCGACTATGCCCGCGGGGCGATGCGGCTCTCGGCGCTGATGGGCCAGCGTGTGGTCTATGTGCTGACCCACGACTCCATCGGCCTTGGCGAGGACGGGCCGACGCACCAGCCGGTCGAGCATCTCGCCATGCTCAGGGCGACGCCGAACCTCAACGTGTTCCGCCCCGCCGACGCGGTCGAGACGCTGGAAGCCTGGCAGCTCGCTTTGCATGCGGAGGGCACGCCCTCGGTGCTCGCTCTGTCCCGCCAGAACCTGCCGACCTTCCGCACCGAGCACGCGCAAGAGAACCTCACCGGTTACGGCGCCTATGTGGCGAAGAAGCCGAAGCGCCGGCGCGACGTGACGCTGCTCGCCACCGGCTCGGAGGTCGAGATCGCCTTCAAGGCGGCGGCGCTGCTGGAAGCGCGCGGGGTCGATGCTGCCATCGTCTCCATGCCCTGCTGGGAGCTGTTCGAGAAGCAGAGCCCGGACTATCGCCGCGCCGTGCTCGGCACCGCCCCGCGCGTGGCTATCGAGGCCGCCGCCCGGCTCGGCTGGGACCGCTGGATCGGCGAGCGTGGCCGCTTCGTCGGGATGACCGGCTTCGGCGCCTCCGCGCCGGCGTCCGCCCTTTACGAGCAGTTCAACATCACACCGGAAGCCGTGGTCGATGCGACCTGCGAGCTTCTGACCTGCGCCTGAGCCGGAGAGCGATCATGGCCCGCATCACCCTTCGCCAGCTCCTCGACCATGCGGCCGAGCAGGGCTACGGCGTCCCCGCCTTCAACATCAACAATATGGAGCAGGGCCTCGCCATCATGGAGGCCGCCCATGCGGTGGACGCGCCTGTCATCATGCAGGCAAGCCGCGGCGCGCGCTCCTACGCCAACGACATCATGCTCGCCAAGATGATCGAGGCGCTGGCGGAGATGTACCCGCACATCCCGCTCTGCATGCATCAGGACCACGGGAACAACGAGGCGACCTGCCTCTCGGCGATCCAGCACGGCTTCACCTCGGTGATGATGGACGGCTCGCTGAAGGAGGACGCCAAGACCCCCGCCGATTACGACTACAACGTCACCATCACCCGCCGCGTGGTCGATGCCGCGCATTGGGTGGGGGCGTCGGTGGAGGGCGAGCTCGGCGTGCTCGGCTCGCTCGAGCATGGCGCCGGCGAGCAGGAGGACGGGCACGGCGCGGAAGGCGCGCTGAGCCACGACCAGCTGCTCACCGACCCCGACCAGGCGGTGGATTTCGTCGCCCGTACCAAGGTCGACGCGCTCGCCATCGCCATGGGCACCTCGCACGGCGCCTATAAATTCTCGCGCAAGCCGGACGGCGACATCCTCGCCATGACCATCATCGAGGAGATCCATCGCCGGCTACCGAACGTGCATCTGGTGATGCACGGCTCCTCCTCGGTGCCGCAGGCGTTGCAGGATCTGTTCAACGCCTCGGGCGGCGAGATGCCCCAAACCTGGGGCGTGCCGGTGGAGGAGATCGTCCGCGGCATCCGTCACGGCGTGCGCAAGGTCAATATCGACACCGATTGCCGCCTCGCCATGACCGCGCAGTTCCGCAAGGTGGCGCAGGCGAACAAGTCGGAATTCGATCCGCGCAAATTCCTCAAGCCGGCCATGGACGCGATGCGCGACCTCTGCCGCGAACGCTTCGAAGAGTTCGGCACGGCCGGCCAGGCCTCCAAGATCAAGGTCCTGCCGCTCGCGGCCATGGCCAAGCGCTACGCCTCCGGCGCGCTCGATCCGGTGATCGGCGGCGCCCGCGCAGCGGCGGAATGAACCAACCCGCGCGGGTCGCGGGAACAGGAAACAACCCAGAGGGAACTCGACCGGCGCGCGCCGAATGCGCGGCGCGTCCCCCGGCAACGCCACAGGAGCGAGCGATGAACGCCATCGACAAGACCACCACCGGCGAGAAGACGCGCGACCGCTACAGCGCGGGCGTCATGGAATATCGCAAGATGGGCTACTGGCAGCCCGATTACGAGCCGAAGGACACGGACGTCATCGCCCTGTTCCGCGTCACCCCGCAGGATGGCGTGGACCCGATCGAGGCCTCCGCCGCCGTGGCGGGCGAAAGCTCGACGGCCACCTGGACGGTCGTGTGGACCGACCGGCTGACCGCCTGCGACAAGTACCGGGCGAAGTGCTACCGCGTCGATCCGGTGCCGAACACGCCCGGCTCCTGGTTCGCCTATATCGCCTATGACCTCGACCTGTTCGAGCCGGGCTCCATCGCCAACCTGTCGGCCTCGATCATCGGCAATGTGTTCGGCTTCAAGCCGCTCAAGGCGCTGCGCCTTGAGGACATGCGGATGCCGGTCGCCTACATCAAGACCTTCGACGGCCCGGCCACCGGCATCGTGGTGGAGCGCGAGCGGCTCGACAAGTTCGGCCGCCCGCTGCTGGGCGCGACCGTGAAGCCCAAGCTCGGCCTGTCCGGCCGCAATTATGGTCGCGTGGTCTATGAGGCGCTGAAGGGCGGTCTCGACTTCACCAAGGACGACGAGAATATCAACTCGCAGCCCTTCATGCATTGGCGCGACCGCTTCCTCTACTGCATGGAGGCGGTGAACAAGGCGCAGGCGCAGACCGGCGAGATCAAGGGCACCTATCTCAACGTGACCGCCGCGACCATGGAAGACATGTATGAGCGCGCCGAGTTCGCCAAGAACCTCGGTTCCTCGATCATCATGATCGACCTGATCATCGGCTACACGGCGATCCAGTCCATGGCCAAGTGGGCGCGCCGCAACGACATGATCCTGCATCTGCACCGCGCCGGTCACTCGACCTACACGCGGCAGAAGTCGCATGGCGTGTCGTTCCGCGTCATCACCAAGTGGATGCGCCTCGCCGGCGTCGACCACATCCATGCCGGCACGGTGGTGGGCAAGCTGGAGGGCGACCCCCACACCACCAAGGGCTATTACGACCTGTGCCGCGAGGATTTCGTGCCGCAGAACCTCGCCCACGGCATCTTCTTCGACCAGCCCTGGGCCTCGACCCGCAAGCTGATGCCGGTCGCCTCGGGCGGCATCCATGCCGGCCAGATGCACCAGCTCATCGACCTGCTCGGCGAGGATGTCGTCCTGCAGTTCGGCGGCGGCACGATCGGCCACCCCATGGGCATCCAGGCCGGCGCGACCGCCAACCGCGTGGCGCTGGAAGCGATGATCTTCGCCCGCAATGAGGGCCGCGACATCGTTCATGAAGGGCCGGAAATCCTGAAGGCGGCCGCCCGGCATTGCCTGCCGCTCAAGCAGGCGCTGGAGACGTGGAAGGACGTGACCTTCAACTACTCCTCCACCGACACGCCCGACTTCGTGCCGCAGGCCACCGCGGCGGAGTGAACTGAAGGCTGAACCCAATCAAGGGCGTCATCCCGGACACGCTAGCGGCGTGATCCGGGATCGCAAGCCGACAGGGGCGCCCTCCTTCTGGACCCGATCCCGGCTCGGCCTTCGGCCGTCCGGGATGACGAAGAGAGAGACACCACCATGCGCCTGACCCAGGGAGCCTTCTCCTTCCTGCCCGACCTCACCGATGCGCAGATCGCCAGCCAGGTGCAGTACTGCATCGACAAGGGCTGGGCGGTGAACATCGAGTTCACCGACGATCCGCACCCCCGCAACACCTATTGGGAGATGTGGGGCATGCCGATGTTCGACGTGAAGGACGCCGCCGGCGTACTGTTCGAGCTGAACGAGTGCCGCAAGGCCTATGCGGGCCGGCACTACATCCGCATCAGCGCCTTCGACGCGACCCATACGTGGGAATCGCTGCGCCTGTCCTTCATCACCGACCGCCCCGCGGACGAGCCCGGCTTCACGCTGGAGCGTCAGGAAATCGACGGGCGCTCGGTGCGCTACACCACGCGCGCCTATGCGGCGAACCGCCCGGAGGGCGCGCGCTACTGATGCCTTTCGCGCCGGCGGCGGCCGCCTCCTGACATCCTCCCGCCGCTGGCGCACCCCCATCCGTCGGTCTCCCTACTACTCCCCCGACGGAACTATCGCGGCCGCCTCGGTTTCCTCCCCGGCCGCGAGGGACCGGTTCCGGAATGCCGCGCCCGGAACCGGTCCCCTTTCCTTTCTCTCCACCCTTCGGGTCGTCATCCCGGACACGCCGACGGCGTGATCCGGGATAGCAAGCCGCCAGGTGGACTTTTCCGCGATCCCGGATGGCGGCTGTGCCGCCTCCGGGATGACGAATGAATGGAGGGCCTCATGGATGCCATGACCGACGAACCTCTTGCCGCCGCGCCCCCGCTCGCGCCGCCCGAGGCCATTGATCTGCGCGCCGAATTCGTCACCAGCGGCCTCGCCGAGGTGCTGGACGAGCTCGACACCGATCTTGTCGGCCTTGGCCCGGTGAAGGGCCGCCTGCGTGAGATCGGCGCGCTGCTGCTGGTCGACCGCGCCCGCGCCCGCTTCGGGCTTCAGGCGGTGAGCCCGACCCTGCATATGAGCTTCACCGGCAACCCCGGCACCGGCAAGACCACGGTGGCGCTGCGCATGGCGCAGATCCTCCACCGGCTCGGCTATGTCCGCAAAGGCCATCTCGTCACCGTCACCCGCGACGATCTGGTCGGCCAGTACATCGGCCACACCGCGCCGAAGACCAAGGAAATCCTCAAAAAGGCGATGGGCGGCGTGCTGTTCATCGACGAGGCCTATTATCTCTACCGGCCGGAGAACGAGCGCGATTACGGGCAGGAGGCCATCGAGATCCTGCTGCAGGTGATGGAGAACCAGCGCGACGATCTCGTCGTCATCCTCGCCGGCTATGCCGACCGGATGGAGCGCTTCTTCACCGCCAATCCCGGCTTCCGCTCGCGCGTTGCCCATCACATCGACTTCCCTGACTATTCCGGCGGCGAGCTGGAAGCGATTGGCGGACGCATTCTCGGCCAGATGAATTACCGCCTGAGCCCAGCGGCGCAGGAGGCGTTCCACCGCTATGTCGCGCTGCGCATGGTGCAGCCGCATTTCGCCAATGGTCGCTCGGTGCGCAACGCGCTCGACCGCGCCCGCCTGCGCCAGGCCAACCGGCTCTTCGCCGGGGACAAGCCGGTGACGGCTGATGACCTCAGCACCATCGAGGCCGAGGACATTCTGGCGAGCCGGGTGTTCTCCGGCGGCATCGACAGCTACCCGCCGCTGCCGGCGCGGTGACAGCTAGAAGCGCCCGTCATGGCCGGGCTTGGCCCGGCCATCCACGTCTTGGCCGGGCACACACAAAAGTCGTGGATCCCCGGGCCAAGCCCGGGGATGACGGCGCGCCAAGTGGCCTGCCAGGACCCACCGATCTTTAGCAAGGAGACCTCCCATGCCCGTCATCGCCCCCTCCATGCTGGCCTCGGACTTCGCCCGCTTCGGCGAGGAGGTGCGCGATGTGGTGAGCGCGGGTGCCGACTGGATCCATCTCGACGTGATGGACGGGCACTTCGTGCCGAACCTCACCTTCGGGCCGGACATCATCAAGGCGATCCGCCCCTACACCGACAAGGTGTTCGACGTGCATCTGATGATCGAGCCGGTGGAGCCCTATATCGAGGCCTTCGCCAAGGCGGGCGCCGATGTCATCACCGTGCAGGCGGAGGCCACCCGCCATCTCGACCGCTGCCTCCAGCTCATCCGCTCGCTCGGCAAGAAGGCGGGCGTGGCGCTGAACCCGGCGACGCCCGAGAGCACGGTCGCCTATGTGCTCGACAAATGCGACCTGATCTGCGCCATGACGGTCAATCCCGGCTTTGGCGGGCAGAGCTTCATCCCCGACGTGCTGCCCAAGGTGGCGCGGCTGCGCGCCATGATCGGCGAGCGGCCCATTCACCTCGAGATCGACGGCGGGGTGAACCCGCAGACCGGCGCGCAATGCGTGGCGGTGGGCGCCAATGTATTGGTTGCCGGTTCCGCCGTGTTCAAGGGCGGCGTGGAAGGCTACCGCGCCAATATCCAGGCGATCCGCAGCGCCTGCGCGCACGTGCGCGCAGCGGCGTAAGACTCCCGGGCGGCGGCCTAGACTTGCGGCGCGATCAGCGCAGCGCGTCCTCGGTCAGGTTCAGGATCAGCACCTGCCGCGCGGCGGCGGGAATGGAGGGCGAGGCGCGCAGCTCGATGTCGAGCGAGGGGCGCTTGGACTGGATGAGGCTCGCCAGCTTGTTCGCCTCGTCCGTGCTCGCCGCGTGATAGGACAGCGTGTTGGAGGTCGGCGCGGCGATGCCGGTGTCGGACACCATCACCTCGAAGCCCGCGCCCTTGAGAATATTGGTGATCGCGTCGATCCGCGCCGCCGGCAGGTTCTTCACCGGCGCGAACAGGCGGACCGTGTAACCGCTGCCCATCAGCGCCGGGCGGGCCGGCGCTTCCGGCCCGGCGGCGGTCTCCGGTGCGGGCGTCGTGCCATTGACCGGCGCGGGCGCGCTCGCCGCCGAGGGGTCGGCCGGCGCGGCGGCGGGCGCTTCGGGCGCGGGTGCCGCCGGGGCGGGCTGCGGCGCGGCGGGCGGGGCGGCGGCCAGCTCGGCGGCGCGCGTCTCGGCATCCGCCACGCGGTTCTCCAGCGAGGCGAGCGCGCTGCGCAAGGTCGTCACTTCGCCGCGCAGCGCCGCGACCTCGGTGCGCTGGGCGGCGGTCTGCTGCGCGCTGATGCCGGCGAGCGCGCCGAGAACCAGCGCGAGAATGCCGACGATGATGGTCATCAGGCGCCCGGCGCTGGCGCGGGCGGGTGCTTCCGGCGCGGCGGCGGTCGGGCCGGGCGGCTCGACGGCACCGGCGGCGCGGCGGTTCTCCAGCTCCAGCCGGCGGCTTTCCACCTCGAGCCGGCGCATGTTGACCTTGAGCTGCTCGATGCCGAGCCAGCGCTCGAATTCGACCGGATCAGCCGGCGGCCCCTTGGCGCGTGCGGCGGGAGCGGCGGCGGCCGGCTGGGGCGAGGCGGCCGGTGCGCGGGGCGGGGCGGAGGGACCGGCCGGGTTGTGCCGCACCTCCGGGGCCGCGCCCTCGCGCCCCTCGGTCGGGGCGTCCGCCGGCCGCGCATTGTCCCGAGCCTCGTCCAATGAAGGTTCGCGCTTGTCCATGCTTCACTCCCGAGACGCGGCCCGTCCGATGGTCCGGCCGGATGACCCTGCACCCTCACGCGGGGCGTGCCGAGGGAAAATATAAGGCAGTCCGGCGGCGTGCGGGGCTTGCGGCGGCGGCGTCGGGGTCATTTTCCCTCGTTCCGGTTAACGCCCGCCGGCTGACCCCGTCCGTGATCCTAGCTGTCGAGCCCGACAATGGCGCGGGCGAAGTCGCGCGCGGCGAAGGGCTGGAGGTCGTCAATGCCCTCGCCGACGCCGATCAGATGCACCGGCAGGCGGTGCTTGGCGGCGATCGCCACCAGAATGCCGCCGCGCGCCGTGCCGTCGAGCTTGGTCATGACGAGGCCGGTGACGCCGGCGACGCGGGTGAACGCCTCGACCTGCGACAGCGCGTTCTGGCCGACCGTGGCGTCGAGCGTCAGCACCACCGCATGGGGTGCGCCCGGCTCCTGCTTCTTGATGACGCGCACCACCTTTTCCAGCTCCGCCATCAGCTCGGCGCGGTTCTGCAGCCGCCCGGCGGTGTCGATGATGAGCACGTCGGCCCCGTCCGCACGGGCCTTGGCAAGGCCGTCAAAGGCGACGCCGGCGGCATCCGCGCCCGGCTCGCGCGACACGATGGTGGCGCCGGTGCGGTCGGCCCAGACCTTGAGCTGCTCGATGGCGGCGGCGCGGAAGGTGTCGCCCGCCGCCAGCACGACCTTCTTGCCCTGCGCGCGCAGCGTCGAGGCGAGCTTGCCGATGGTGGTGGTCTTGCCCGAGCCGTTGACGCCGACCATCAGCAGCACGAAGGGCTTGCTGGCCGTCTCGAAGCTCAGCGGCGTGGCGATGGGCGTCAGCACCGCCTCGATCTCGGCGGCGACGAGGGCGCGCACCTCTTCCGGGTCAATCCCCTTCTCATAGCGGCCCTTGCCGACCGCCTCGGCGATGCGGGCGCTGGTCTCCACGCCCAGATCGGCGCGGATGAGGATGTCTTCGAGATCCTCCAGCGTCGTCGCGTCGAGCTTGCGCTTGGTGAAGAGGTCGGTGATCCCCGTGGAGAGGCTGGACGCGGTGCGGGTGAGCCCCTGCGTCAGCCGCTTCCAGAAGCCGGGCCTGGAGCCCGTCGTGTCGTCAGGGGTGTCGTTCATGCGGCGAGCAGCCTTGTTCCGTCATGGCCGGCGATGCGCACGAGGGCGCGCGCGCCGGGAGCGAGGGGGCGGGCGAGCCGCACGGGGGTGAAGCCGGGGGTGCGGGCGATGCCGCCGCGCTCGGCGAGCACGTCGCGCAGCGTACCGATCTCGCCGGCGAGGTGACGGCGCAGCGCATCCGCGCCCTTGGCGCGCAGCCGGCCGGCGCGCTCGCGTATCAGCGGGCCGGCCACTTGCGGCATGCGCGCGGCCGGCGTGCCCGGACGGGGCGAGTAGGGGAAGACGTGCAGATGCGTCAGCCCGCATTCGTCGACGAGATCGAGCGAGGCACGGAACTGCGTTTCGGTCTCGGTCGGGAAGCCGGCGATGAGATCGGCGCCGAATACCATGTCCGGCCGCAGCCGGCGCATCTCGCCGCAGAAGCGGATGGCGTCTGCCCGCAAATGCCGGCGCTTCATGCGCTTGAGGATGAGGTCGTCGCCGGCCTGAAGCGAGAGGTGCAGATGCGGCATCAGCCGCTCTTCCTCAGCAAAGGCGCGGATGAGGTCGCCATCGGCCTCAATGGAATCGATGGAGGAAAGCCGCAGCCGGGGCAGGTCCGGTATGTGGCGGAGCAGCGCGCGCACCAGAGCCCCGAGGCGCGGCGCGCCGGGCAGGTCCGCGCCATAGGAGGTGAGATCGACGCCGGTCAGCACGACTTCGCCGAAACCCTGTTGCACCAGCCCCCGCACACGCTCCACCACCGCGCCCATCGGCACGGAGCGGGAGTTTCCCCGTCCATAGGGGATGATGCAGAAGGTGCAGCGGTGGTCGCAGCCGGTCTGCACCTGCACGAAGGCGCGGCTATGGCCCTCGACGCTCTCGCCCGCGCCGTCGAGAAGGTGCGGCGCCATTTCGCGCACGCTCATAATGTCGCCGACCAGCGCCTTGGGGCTTTCGCTGAGTCCGAAATCCAGCGCCGCGCGGGTAGCCTCCCAGGCGGCTGGCGACAGCTTTTCCTCATTGCCGAGCACGCGGTCGACTTCCGCCATGGCGGTGAAGTCGGCCGGGCTGGTCTGCGCCGCGCAGCCGGTGACGAGGATGCGGCGGGCCGGATCTTCGCGCTTCAGGCGGCGGATGGTCTGGCGCGCCTGGCTCACCGCTTCGCTGGTGACAGCGCAGGTGTTCACCACCACGGCGCGCTCGACCCCCGCGTCGCGGGCGAGGGCCTTCACCGTGGCGGCATCCAGCGCGTTGAGGCGGCAGCCGAAGGAGACGACGTCCAGCGTCATGATCGCACCCGCCTCACCCGGCGGTCGCGCCCAGCATGGCGGCGGTGAGACGGCCCTCGAACTCGAATTCGGCCGGGCCGGTCATCAGCATATGGTCGTCGGCGCGCCAGTCGATGACGAGATCGCCACCGGGGAGCGTGATGGTGACGCGCCGGCCGGTAATGCCGCTGCGGGCGGCGGCGACCGCGGTGGCGCAGGCGGCGGTGCCGCAGGCGCGGGTGAGGCCGACGCCGCGCTCCCAGACCTTGAGGCGGATGTGATCGGGTCCGACAAGCTGCGCCACCGAGATGTTGGCGCGCTCGGGGAAGATCGGGTGATGTTCCAGCTCCGGCCCGTAATGGCTGAGGTCGATGGCGTCGATGTCCTCGACCCAGAAGATCGCGTGCGGGTTGCCGACATTGGCGACGGAAGGGCCGCGCAGCACGGGTGCTTCAGGCGGGCCGGCCTGAAGCTCGATGGCGCGGGTGTCGTCCACCGGGCCGGCGAGCGGAATATCGTGCCAGCCGAAGCGCGGCACGCCCATATCGACGGTCACCGTCGCCCCGCTCACGCGGCAGTCGAGCGGGCCGACCACGCTCTCGAAGACGAGATGGTCCACCCCGGTGCGGCCCGCCTCATAGAGCGCGATGCAGCGCGTGCCATTGCCGCAGGCGCCGGATTCCGAGCCGTCCGAATTGATGATGCGCACGAAGGCGCTCGTGCCCGGCGTCTTCGGCGGGTAGAGCGCCATCATCTGGTCGAACGGCACCACCTCCGGCCGGGCGATGGCGCGCGCTTCCTCCGGTGGCACCGCGACCGGCGCGTCGCGCAGGTCCAGCACCACGATCTCGTTGCCGAGGCCGTTCATCTTCACGAAGGGGCGGTTGTCGAGCGCGGGCATGGGGCTGGTCAGCGTCTGTGGACGGAGTGCCGCTCTTATATGGCGAAGCGCCGGGAAATGGCCAGCGGCAATGCCCGCATCGGGGCGCGCGGGCCGGTGCGGCGAAACGGCCACGTTTGCGTGCGACATGCGCTCGGCGCCGTTGCGCCCGTCGCGAAGCGGGGGCGGGGATGCTAGAAGGAGGGGCTCTCGCGCCCCGGTGATCCGATGACGTTCTCGCCTCTCTCCGCCCGCGCCCGGCCGTGCCGGCTCGTCTCGATGCTGGCGGTGCTGCTGGTGCTCATTCTGGCCGCCGCGCCCCTCGCACCGCTGCAGGCGCAAAGCCCCGCGCCCTCCACTCCGCCGGCCGCTCCCGCGACCCCGCCGGCGACCGGCGGGACCGACAGCGCGCCGCTCGACGATGACGACATGGTGGCCCCGCCGGTGATCGATCCCAAATCGGTGGAGACGCAGGCCGTCGTCCCGGCGGACGATCCGCTGAAGCGCCCGGATGGCTTTGGCGACGTCGCCGAGCTCAAGCCCGTGCCGGTGCTGATGAAGGCTTCCAAGAGCGGCTGGGACGACGCCTTCACCAGCATTGTCGCGACGCTCAAGCAGGTGGACGCGGAAGTGACGCGGCTCGGCCTGAAGCCGAACGGCGCGCCCTTCGTCATCTACACCGCGACCGGCGAGGAGAGCTTCGACTACGAGGTTGCCGTACCCTTCGCCGGGGCGACGACGGAAAAGCCCGGCAATGGCGTGGTGTTCTCCGCCTCGCCCGCCGGCAAGGCGCTGCGCTTCACCCATCGCGGACCCTATGACGCGATGGACCCGACCTATGAGCAGATCGCCAACCTGCTCGACGCCAAGGATCTGGAAGCGCAGGATCTCTATGTCGAGGAATACCGCTCCGACCCCCGCACGACACCGCCGGACGATCTGGTGATCGACATCTGGGTGCCGCTGAAGTGAGGATCTGACGAGATCGTTGCTCCGCGGAGATCGTCATCCCGGAATGGCCGGCAGGCCATATCCGGGATCGCGTACGGCGATACGGGTCAGCGATCCCGGCTCTGCGCTGCGCTTCGGCCGGGATGACGCTCGCCGCCATCGCTGCACAGCCACCCCGCGCGGGGCGCAGTCGCCATGCCGGCTCCCCTGTGCTATGAGGCGCGCAAACGGACACCTTCGATAAAGCCATGAACCTGATCGATACCACAGCGGCCGCTGCCGCCGGGGCCGGCATCGCGACGACGGCTCCCGCCGACCGCCCGCTTGCCAAGCGCTCCCTCGCCGGGCTCGACCGCGCCGGCCTTGGCGCGGCGTTGGCCGAGATCGGCGTGCCCGAGCGCGAGCGCAAGATGCGCGTCGCCCAGCTCTGGCACTGGATCTATCTGCGCGGCGTCACCTCGTTCGACGATATGACCAATGTCGGCAAGGGCCTGCGCACCCAGCTCGCCGACGCCTTCACGCTGGCCCGGCCGGAAGTGGTGGTCGAGCAGGTGTCGAATGACGGCACCCGCAAATGGCTGCTGCGCCTGCCCCCCGACATCGCCGGCGACAAGCCGCATGATGTCGAGATGGTCTATATCCCCGAGAGCGACCGCGGCACGCTGTGCGTCTCCTCTCAGGTCGGCTGCACGCTGAACTGCTCCTTCTGCCATACCGGCACGCAGCGCCTGGTGCGCAACCTCACGGCGGCCGAGATCATCGCGCAGGTCATGGTGGCGCGCGACCGGCTTGGCGACTATCCCGGCATGGCCCGCGCGGTCGGCCCCGGCCTGCCGACCGAGGGCGACCGGCTGGTGACCAATATCGTCTTCATGGGCATGGGCGAGCCGCTCTATGCCTATGACTCGGTGGCGACCTCCATTGAGGTGCTGGCCGATGGCGAGGGCCTCGGCATTGGCAAGCGCCGCATCACCGTCTCCACCTCCGGTGTGGTGCCGGAAATTGAAAAGCTCGGCCGCGAGGTCGGGCCGATGCTCGCCATCTCGCTGCACGCGGTGCATGATGAACTGCGCGACGTGCTGGTGCCGATCAACAAGAAGTACCCGCTGAAGGAGCTGCTGGAGGCCTGCCGGACCTATCCGCCGGCCTCCAACGCCAAGCGCATCACCTTCGAATACGTCATGCTCAAGGGCGTGAACGATTCACCGGCCGACGCCAAGGCGCTGGTGAAGCTGCTCGCCGGCATCCCCGCCAAGATCAACCTGATCCCGTTCAACCCGTGGCCGGGCACCAAATATGAGTGCTCGGACTGGGAGACGATCGAGACCTTCTCCGACATCGTGTTCCGCGCCGGCTATTCCAGCCCCGTGCGCACGCCGCGCGGGCGCGACATCCTCGCCGCCTGCGGCCAGCTCAAGAGCGAGACCGAGAAGCTCACCGCCCGTGAGCGCCTTGCCCTTAGGGCGATGGCGGCGGCGGCGGAATAGGCGGGCGCATGGATTCGTTGCTGCGGCTCCTGCTGCGCCTCGTCCTCGTGCCGCTCGGCGGTGTTGTCGGCATGACGGCGGCGCTGATCGTCATCATGGTCGGCTACTGGCAGCTGGGCGATGTGCTCTCCGGTTCGCCCGAGGTGGAGTTCCTCGCGCTGATGGAGGCTCTCTCTGCCGCCGCCTTCGTGATGATGGCGGTGGTGCTGGTGATGGGCGGCATCGCGTTGATCGGCATCCTGTTCGCCGAAGCCTTCGCGGTGCGCTCGTGGATCTTCCATACCGCCAATGGCGCGCTCTCGGCCTGGATCGCTTCGCAGATCTTCCCGCCCTTCCCCGATACGCCGGTGCCGTTTGACGGCCTGCTCTACATTGTCGGCGCGGGGCTGGCCGGCGGCCTTGCCTATTGGGCGGTGGCAGGCTGGAGCGCCGGTTTCTGGAAGCCGATCGGGCGCGCCTATCCCGTGGCCTCGCCGCACGACATTTCCGGTGCCCCGCCGCCGCGCATCCCGCCGCAGGACTGAGCCCGGCGGCTTGCCCTGCCAGGCCACCGGTCACGGCGCGCGGTACTTGCGCGCGGGCGCGCCATGCCTATAGTCCGCGCGCCTTTAAAGCTCATGCCTCTCTCTCGTGCGGAATCCTTCGACATGGCTGACGTCAAGCGCGTGGTCCTCGCCTATTCGGGCGGTCTCGACACCTCGGTGATCCTGAAATGGCTGCAGACCACCTATGGCTGCGAGGTGGTGACCTTCACCGCCGATCTCGGCCAGGGCGAGGAGCTGGAGCCGGCGCGCAAGAAGGCGGAGATGCTCGGCATCAAGCCCGAGCACATCTTCATCGAGGATGTGCGCGAGGAATTCGTGCGCGACTACGTGTTCCCGATGTTCCGGGCCAACGCGCTCTATGAGGGCCAGTATCTGCTGGGCACCTCCATCGCCCGCCCGCTGATCGCCAAGAAGCAGATCGAGATCGCCCGCAAGGTCGGCGGCGATGCCGTGTCCCACGGCGCCACCGGCAAGGGCAACGACCAGGTGCGCTTCGAGCTGAGCTATTACGCGCTGGAGCCGGAGATCAAGATCATCGCGCCGTGGCGCGAATGGGATCTGCGCTCGCGCGAGCAGCTCATCGCCTTCGCCGAGAGCCACCAGATCCCGATCGCCAAGGACAAGCGCGGCGAAGCGCCGTTCTCGGTCGACGCGAACCTGCTGCACTCCTCCTCCGAGGGCAAGGTGCTGGAAGACCCGGCGCTTGAGGCGCCCGAGATGGTCTATATGCGCACCATCGCGCCCGAGGACGCGCCGGACAAGGCGACCTACATCACCATCGACTTCGAGAAGGGCGATGCCGTCGCCATTGACGGCGAGGCGCTGTCTCCGGCCAGCCTGCTGACGCGGCTCAACGCGCTCGGCAAGGAGAACGGCATTGGCCGGCTCGACCTCGTCGAGAACCGCTTCGTCGGCATGAAATCGCGCGGCGTCTACGAGACCCCCGGCGGCACCATCCTGATCGCGGCCCATCGCGGCATTGAGAGCATCACGCTCGACCGCGGCGCGGCGCATCTCAAGGACGAACTGATGCCGCGCTATTCGGAGCTGATCTATAACGGCTTCTGGTTCTCGCCCGAGCGCGAGATGCTGCAGGCGCTGATCGACAAGAGCCAGGAGCTGGTCACCGGCCGGGTGCGGCTGAAGCTCTACAAGGGCAATGTCACCGTCGTCGGCCGCGAGAGCCCCTATTCGCTCTACAATCAGGATCTCGTGACGTTCGAGGAAGGCGCGGTCGCCTATGACCACCGCGACGCGGCGGGCTTCATCAAGCTCAACGCGCTCCGCCTGCGCACCCTCGCCAATCGCGACCGCAAGGTCGGCCGCTGAGATCCGGGCGCGCCGGCTGATCGCTCGGCCTCAGCGTCACCTAAAAACAAACCGCCCCGCAGCGATGCGGGGCGGTTTTCGTTTGTGCGGGACGGTGAGGGGAGGGCGACAGGCCCTCCCCTCAGAACCGGATGCTCAGAACCTGACGCTCAGCCGCGCATTGAAACCGTTCTCGCTGACCCCGTCGCCATACTGCCCGGTATAGGCGATGCCGAGCGTCGCGGTGGCGCTGATCAGCACGTCGAGCCCGGCCTCGACCACCGCCGCGTCCTCGGCGATCGGCGCGCCGGTGACGGTGAAGGCGTCGGAGCCCGCAAAGGCCTGCGTCACCGTCGGGTCGATGTCGCCGAAGGCATGCCGCCAGCCCAGCGCGCCGCGCAGCGTGGCGTCCACCGAGCCGAACGCCACCTCCTTGGCGAGGCGCACGCCCAGCGTGGTGAAGGTCGTGTCCATGGTCTGCGAGTCGCCCGTCAGCGCCGCCGCGCCGCCCTCTTCCGTGTAGCCGTCCTGGTGCAGGCTGACATAAGAGAGGTTGGCGAAGGGCTCGAAGGCGATGCCGGCCGCGTCAATGCGGTAACCGAGTTCGCCGAAGGCCTGCACCGTGCCGGCGTCATAATCGGCCGACAGGCTGTCCGTGTAGCCGGTGAAGGCCACGCTCCGGTTGGTCGAGATGTCCTGCCACGTATAGGCCAGGCCGGTGCGCAGCGCGAGCGGGCCCCATGCGTTGCCGCCATAGACGCCGATATGCCAGTTGTCGCTCGAGCCGGAGGAGTTGCGGCCCGAGATCGAGAAGTCGGTGTAGCTGTAGCCACCGGCCACACCCACGCGCCAGCCGTCACCCACCAATGTGTCCGCGCCGATCAGGAAGCCGCCGGTGGAATCGGAGACGCCGGCAGCGTTCGAGTTGCCGTCCATGTCGCCCCAATTGCCGAAGGCGGTCGACCACAGCGCGAAGCGCTCGACCGGGGCCAGAGCGGGGGCCGCCTTGACGGGGATGCTGAGATCCGCCGCCACCTTCACGGGCGAGGGCGCCGCATAGGCGAGCGCCCCCGATGACGTCTCGACCACATTGACCACCGTACCGGCGGAGGCCCCGACGCCGCCCTGCGCCGCCCGCAGGCGGTCATTCAGCGCGCCGCGAATGAGCGAGGACTGTTCCATGAACAGGCTCTGCGTCGAGGCATGCACCTCGCCCGAGAGCTGGTCATAGGCCCACTGCGCCTCGCCGGCCGAGGTGAGGAACAGCACCGAGTTGTACAGCGCGAGCGACGCCCCGGTCTGCGGCAGCGTGCCCAGCGCCGCCGAGGTGGCGATCTGGTTCGGCGTCACCGCGACGCTGGTGAAGGCATCGGGCGAGGCCACGGCGATGACGACATTCACCCCGGTGGCGAAGTCCTCGGCCTGCGCCCGCAGGAAGAGGGAGTCTGTGGTCACCGCCGCGAAGGAGCCGGTCACGCCTCCGGTGGCTTCCAGAATGGTGTAGCTCTGGCCGGCGACATAGCTCACCTCCGGGTCGAGCGCGACGAGGTTCAGCGTCGCCCCATTGATGGCGATCTGGCCCGTGGCGGCAATCAGGTCGCTCGTCCCGTCGCCCGCCAGCTCCACCTGATAGGTCGAGCCGGTCAGGAAGGTGACGTCGCCGGTGACGTGAATGGTGCCGATGGAGTTGCCGGGCGACAGCGTGCCGCCGCTGGCGACGGTGACCGCACCGGTGGTGCCGATGCCGCCGAGCGTCGCGCCGTCGGCGACGAAGACCGCGCCGGCGATGCTCGCATCGGCATGGCTGGCATCGCCGACCACCAGCTTGCCGGCGGCCACGGTGACGAGGCCGTCGAAGCTGGAGATGCCGTTCAGCGTCAGCGTGGCGTCGCCCTGCTTGGTGAAGCTGCCCGTGCCGGTGATGGCGCCGGCATAGACGCTGGCCACATCCACCGTGGTGGTGAGGATCTGGTTGCCGAGGGCGAGTGTCGCGCCGGTGGCGGTGCCGGAGAGCGCGCCGATGGTGACGGGATTTGCGGCGTTGGCGATGTCGAACACGGCGGTGTCGCCGTTGAGGGCCAGCGCGCCGCTGCTGGCGAGCGCGCCATTGCCGGCGAGAGCCAGGGTGCCGGCGAGGATGGTCGTGCCGCCCGTATAGTCGCTCACCCCGGTGAGGGTCTGCGTCGTCGTGCTATCGACAATGAGCGCGCCGGTGCCGGTGATCGTGCCGGCGAAGACCGCCGGCCCCGCGCCGCCCAGCGTCAGGCTGCCGCCATCGATCAGCACGTTGGCGAAGCCGTCCCCGTCACCCTGGAGACCGGCGATGGTGACGTCGACATTGTCGATGGTCAGCTGCGTGCCCGTCGCAAGGATGACCAGATTATTGGCCGTGGCGGCGGCATCATTGGCCAGCACCAGCGTGCCGGCGGTCACGCCGATATAGCCGGTGAAGTTGTTGACGCCGCTGAGGATCTGCGTGCCCGTCCCCATCTGCAGCACCGAGCCGAGCAGGCTCAGCCCGCCGCCGCCGGTGATCGAGCCGGCAAAGTCATAGGTGCCGCTGTCCGCCATCAGGTGGATCGACCCGGCCAGCACCAGCGAGACCTCGCTGCCCGCGACGCCGTTGAGGCCGTAAATGTCGGTCGCGACATTGTTCAGCTCCAGCACCGCCGTGCTGGCGGAGAGGTTCACCGCGCCGGTGCCGAGGGCGCCGCCATCGGTCACCTCCAGCGTCCCGCCGGCGACTTCCGTGCCGCCGGAATGGCTGTTGGCGCCGGAGAGGGTAAGCGTGCCCTCGCCCTGCTTCACCAGCGCGCCAACGCCGGTGAACACGCCGGTGGTGCCGATGTCGTAGCCATTGCTGTCAATATAGCCGCCCCCCGCTGCCAGGGTGATGCTGTCGGCGTCGAACAGATAGATGAAATAATCTTCGCTGCGCGTGGCGCGCAGCACGCCGCCGTTGAAGGTGACGTTCATCGTGCCGTCACCGCCCATCAGCATGCCTGTCGCCAGCACGCCGCGGCCGTCCGTCGCGTTGCCCTCAAGGGTGAGCGTGCCGGTATCCGTCTCGAAGGACGTGACGACGACCGCCGAGGTGGTGACAAGGCCGCCTTTTTCGATGGTCAGCGACCCCGCACCGTTGAGTCCGACATCAATGCCGGCAAAGCTGGTGCTGAGCTCGGACACCACGTTGCCGCCGTCCTTGGAGCCGACGGTCAGCGACGCGACGCCGCTGGTGGCACCAAGGGAAATGCCCTTGAAGGAGATGCCGTCCGTGGTGCGGATCTCAATGCCGCCGCCGCTCGAGACGAGATAGCCGTCATAGTCGAAGGTGCCGGTGAGCGTCAGCGTGCCGCTGCCCGCCTTGTTGAAATCGCCCTCGCCCGAGAAGCTGCCGGCATAGGTGGCGTTGGTGCTCTGGTTGACGGTGAAATTGGTGAGACCCGTCGTCACCACCGCGCCGGACGCCGTGCCGGACAGCGAGCCGAACGCAACCGACGCCGGCGTTCCGGGAACGCCGGAGATATCGAGCACCGCCGTCTCGCCGTTCAGCGCCACCGAACCCGAGGAGGGCAGCGCCGTGGCCTCGGCGATGGCCAGCGTGCCCGCCTCGATCACGGTGCCGCCGGTGTAGCTGTTGGTGCCGGAGAGGGTGAGCGTACCCGCGCCATCCTTCACCAGCGCGCCGCTGCCGGTGAACACGCCGTCAATGCCAATGTTGAAGCCATTGGTGTCGATCGTGCCGCCGCCGGTGCCGAGCGTGACGCTGCCGGTGCCGAAGCCGTACAGGAAACCCTCGGTGTCGGCGCGGGCGCGAAGGGTGCCGCCGTCGAGATTCATCGTGGCGACGCCGCCGAAAACAGCGAGGCCCGCCGTCTCCAGCACGCCGCTGCCATAGGTTGCATCGCCGCTGATGTTGAAGACATGGCGGGTCGAGCCATTTCCGTCCAGGTAGAACGTATCCTCGACCTCGAACGTGGCGCCGGCCTCGATGTTGACCGTGTTCGTGGCGCCGTTCCCATCCATACTCATGGAGTAGGTCGAATAGGTCACGGTATCGCCGGCGGTGGCGCCCTCGGGCAGACCGACCGTCAGCGTGGCCGTCGCCCCGTTTGTTCCGATGCCGGTGCCATCGGCGGCATTCGCGCTGGAGCGCACGGCAAGCTCGCCCTCGCGCACGGAGACATAGCTGACGCTGGTGAGGTCGCCTGTGAGCGTCAGCTCGGCGCTGCCGGTCTTGGTCAGCTGGACGTAGCCGCTGAACCCGCCGGCATAGGTGCCGTCGACGGACTGAGCGACCGTCAAGACGCCGTAATAGTCGATCACCGCGTCGGTCGAGGTTCCCGACAGGTTGGCGATCGTCACATTCTCACCATTGGTGTCGAGACCCAAGGTTCCGTTCACGGTGAC
Organism: Ancylobacter sp. WKF20; assembly: GCF_029760895.1. Classification (NCBI taxonomy): domain Bacteria; kingdom Pseudomonadati; phylum Pseudomonadota; class Alphaproteobacteria; order Hyphomicrobiales; family Xanthobacteraceae; genus Ancylobacter; species Ancylobacter sp. WKF20. The sequence continues at coordinate 3,110,146 of NZ_CP121679.1, read as the reverse complement.
GCTGGAGGCGTCGGCGAGCGTGGTCGCCTTGGTCACCTTCAGCGTGCCCTCGCTGATGACGACACCGCCGGTGTAGCCGAGGTCGGTGCCCAGCGTCAGCGTGGCGCTGCCGGTCTTGGTCAGCGTGCCGGTGCCGGTGATACTGCCGGTGTAAGTGCCGGCCGTCGCCTGGTTGAGGGTGAGATCGGTCGCGCCGGCGTCGATGGTCGCGCTCATGGCGCCGGAGAGGTTGTTAAGCGTCGTGCCGCTGGTGAGGCCGGACAGGTCCAGCGTGTCGTTCACCGTGACGCGGGTGGCGCCCGCCAGTGAGGCACCGCCGGTCAGGGCCAGCGTGCCCTCGCTGACGAGGACCGACATGCCGTTGCCGACATCGCCAGCGGTGACGGTCCAGGTCGAGGTGCCCGCCTTCTCCAGCGTGCCGAAGCCGCTGGCGGCGATGGTGCCGTGCGCGCCGGTGAAGTCCACCGAGGCGTTGTTGCTGCCGGCGAGCACCAGGATGTCATTGCCGTCGGCGCCGGTGATGGCGCCGGTAATCGTGCCGAGGTCGCCGGAGCTGTCGGCCCGCATTTCCAGCACATTGGTGCCGCCGGTGAAGGCGATGGCTGCCCCGTTACCCGAACCCTGCGTGCCGCCGATGATGGAGCCCGCAGCGCCGTCGAGGATGATGCCGAGGTTGGCGCCGGTGATGCCGGCGCCCCCTTGCGGATTCGCCCCCGTGCCGCTCGCGCCGCCGGTGATGGAGGACTGGACGAGGATCGTCGTCGCCCCCGTGCTGCCCGTGGCGTCGATGCCGGCACCGCCGATGCCGCCGGTGAAAAAGCCGTCCGTGGCCGACCCGCCGGTGACGGAGGCTTTGATGACCAGCGTGGTATCGCCACTGGTGCCGGTCAGGAGGATGGCCGCGCCGCCATTCGCACCAATAAAGTCGCCCGCACCAGCCGCGCCACCGGTCACTGTGCCTTCAAAAATGACGCTGTTGTCGCCCGTGGCGCCGTTGAGCACAAAGCCGCTCGCGCCGTTGCCGCCCTGATTCGAGGCGCTGCCAATACCGGAGCCGCCATTACCGCCGGCCAGCGCCGCGCCGATGGTGAGCGTGTTGTCGCCCGTCGGCTGATAGATGACGAGGCCGCTGCCGCCATTGCCGCCTGTTGCCGCCCAGCCATAGTTGCCGCCAGTGCCGCCCGTGATCGCGCTGACATTGGCCGCGTCGATCGTGGCCGTCGTCCCGGTGAGGCCGGTGATCACCGCGCCGAAGCCGCCGCCGCCGCCACCGCCACCCGCCCCGGCAAAGCCGGCCTCGCCGCCATTGCCGCCATTGCCGCCGGTGACGGAATTGGTCAGGTCGCCAATTAAGCCGACGAAGCCATGCGCACCGCCACCGCCGCCGCCGCCGGAATTGTTGTCGCCGCCGGACTCGCCGTCGTTACCGCCGGCGCCTTCCCACTCGCCACCGCCGCCGCCAGCGCCGCCGCCCGGCGAGGCGGCGCCGCCGTCACCACCGAACATGCCGCTACCGCCGCCACCGCCGCCGGTGGTCTGTTGCGCATCCGATCCGGCGGCGCCATCGCCGCCCGTCGCGGTGCTGCTGGACGAACCGCCGACGCCCGCGCCGACCCAAACCGAGACGCCACCCGCACCACCATCGCCATCCGCCGCGCGGGCGGGGGCGAGGGGCGCGAGCAGCGCGGCGACAACCAGCGTGCCGGCGAGGGAGCCAAGGAGCGCGGCGCGGCGCCGGCCGCCCGGAGTGCTAAGGTTGCACGACAGAATGAGAGAGCTTTCGCCCCCGATGCGATGCCCCAGACTCACGCCAATCCCCCAGGTATTACCACTGGTTACACCTAGCAGCGGGGCCGCAAACCGTGGGTGCCATATTTATGGTACCCAGGTGTCGATTTTTGGTTGGATTGTCCTCCGCCCCCCTGCGCACGCAGCCTCGCGATCCACCGTAAAATCCCTTGGTGGCAGGGTTTTGGTGAGGCGGAGCCAGAGGCCGGAAAGCGCCGGCCCGATAAGGCGCTGGAGCGATCCGAACGGCCTCACGCCGACTTTCTGAAGACCCCCACCTCGATCTCGTCGCCCGCCGCGCCGATGATGCCGGCGGGGTCGTTGGCGAGTTCGAGGTCGGTCTCGTCGATGGCGGCAGGCGCGTTCAGGCGCGGCGCCGGGCGCATCAGCAGCTGCGCGGCGAGCGCGATCAGCGCCATGCCGGGCATCACCACGCTCATCGCCAGTGTCGGCGAGGGAAAGAGGCTCGCGGCCGCCGAGCCGGCAAAGCCGCCGCCGATCTGCAGGCAGCCCATCAGCGCCGCCGCCGAACCGGCAATGGCCGGCGAACCGGAGAGCGCCGCCGTGGTCGCGCCCGGCATCACCAGCGCCATGCCGCAGGCCCAGACCGCGACCGGCCCCATCACCGTGGCGAAGGAGAGTGGCAGCACGAGCGGGAACAGCGCCATCGCCGCGCCGGCCAGTGTCACCATGCCAAGCCCGATGGGGATGAGCCGGTTGGCGTCGATGCGCTTCATCGCCTGCCCCGCGAGGATCGTGCCGCCCATATAGGCGCCGGTCTGGCAGATCATGGCGAGGCCGAACTGGGTGGGCGTGAGGCCGACCGCGTCGATCAGCACGAAGGGCAGGATGGCGCCGAGCGCGTAGATGCCGCCGACCGAGAAGCCGATGGTCAGGCTCGCCCGCATGAAGCCGGCGTTGCGCAGCAGCGTGGCGTAATTGCCGAGGATGCGCCGGGGACGCGCCTGCGCCGGGTCGGGCTGCGGGTTGGTCTCCGGCACGGCGAGCAGGATGAGGCCGAGCGCGGCGAGGCCATAGAGCACCATCACGTAGAAAATGGGCTGCCAGCCGAAGGCCACGAGGATTGCCCCGCCCAGCGTCGGTGCGACCGCGGGGCCGACCGCCAGCATGGTGCCGATGAGGTTGAGGATGCGCGCCGAGGGCTGGCCGATGAACTGGTCGCGCACGATGGCGCGGGCGATGGCCGGCCCGGCGGCGACGCCGATGCCTTGTAGGACGCGCCCGGCGATCAGCCAGCCGACGCTGGGCGCCGTGGCGGCGATCAGGCTGCCGGCGACATAGAGGGTGAAGAAGCCGATGGCGGCGGGGCGTCGCCCATAGGCGTCGGACAGCGGCCCGCACAGCAGCTGGGCCAAGGCGAAGGCGCCGAAATAGACGGAGAGTGTCAGCTTCAATGTCGAGGCGGTGCTGCCAAAGGCGGTCACCAGCTCCGGCATGGCCGGGGTGTAGAGCGACATGCTCAAGGGGCCAATGACGATGATGAGCGCGCCGATAATGGCGGTGCGCCGTTCGCTCATCACCGGCACGGCCTCGGGGCGAAGGGGGGCGTTCATGCGCTTTCTCCCCGACCGGGCGCGCAGAGATTGGCGCGGATGAGCTGGAGCGCGTGGCGCAGCGCGTCGCGCGCGGAGGGGGCGACGCCGTCCAGCGCTTCTTCGCGCGCGGTCGCCGCGGCGGCAAGGATGCGCTCCAGCAAGGGCGCGGCGTCGGGCGTGAGCCGCACGATCTTGGCCCGCCGGTCGCTCGGGTCGGGATCGCGGGCGATCACGCCCAGCGCTTCCAGCCGGTCGAGATAGCCGACCATGGTCATCGGCTCGATGCTCATGCGCTCGGCCAGCGCCCCCTGGCGCAGGCCGGGATTGATCTTGAGGTGGAGCAGCGTGCGCGCCTCGCCCGCCGTGATGCCGAGACCGGCGTCGGTGAAGGCGCGGTCCATGCGCGCCCGGTAGAGTCGGGCGGCGTCGACGAGGATGAAGCCGAGAGGAATGTCCATCATGATAAGTCGGACATATAGTAAGGTAGGCTTACTATCAACTGCGACTTTTGGTGTGGGAGGTGTTCGCGTTAGGGCGAGTGCGTCATCCCGGACGGCCAAAGGCCGATCCGGGATCGTGTCCCGTCCTACGTCGCGCCTCGGCCGCTGTCGCAGACGATCCCGGCTCTCCGCTACGCTTCGGCCGGGATGACGCGAGGGGAGCGCTGTTACCTCCCAGAGCCACGTCATTCCCGGGCGTGCCCGGGGATCCACGACTTTGGGCGCGCGGCGTGAGGGAAGGCGTGGATGGCCGGGCCAAGCCCGGCCATGACGCGTAAGGGGCCGGAGGGAGGGGCGGGGAGGGCCTCCCCGTCGTCCTCAGTCCAGCGGCACCTTGCGGTTCTCGCCGAGATTGGCGCGCTCGCCGGTCATGCGGGCGGCGAGCATCTTGATAGTGATGAGGATCGAGGAGCCGGTGCCGTCCCAATATTCCGCGTCGGAGGGCAGGAAGCGCAGCACGCGGATGTTCGGGTCGTCCTTCCCGTCGGGCCAATAGGCGCGGGCGGCGTCGTTCCACAGCTCATCCACCTTGGCGCGATCGTCGAGCACCTCGCATTCGCCGGAGACCGAGAGGAAGTCGGCGCTCGACGATTTGGCGAAGCTCAGGCAACCCTGCGGGTCGCGCGCCAGCTCGTCATCGACATGGCCGCGCCGGTCGGTGAGGAACCAGATGCAGCCTTCCTCGCGCGAGGGGAAGGCGTGCATCGGCCGGCCGCGCAGGGTCAGGCCCTGCTTCGTCACCAGCATGCAGGTGCGGATCTCCGTCATCATCGCCCAGACGGTGTCGATGGCTTCCGATGTCGTCTTGTCGCTGTGGTCCATGAATGCCTCCTGTTTCGGAAGAGGCAACCCGTGGCGGGGGCGAGGGTTCCGGCCGGAGCCAGTCATCGCTGCGCGATGTCATGGTGTTCTGGCACGGCCCGGCTATTGTTGGGGCAATACTTGGAGGAGTTCCCGCATGCCCTGGTCGCTTACCGTCGGCTATGTCTATGGCACGGCCGTGCGTATCCACGTCACCTTCCTGCTGTTCCTGATCTGGATCTGGGCCGCCTATTACCAGCAGGGCGGGGTTGGGGCGGCGTGGAACGGCGTTGCCTTCGTCGCGCTGCTCTTCCTCTGCGTGCTGCTGCACGAGTTCGGCCACATCTTTGCGGCGCGGCGCTACGGCGTGAAGACGCCGGAAGTGACGCTTTGGCCGTTCGGCGGCATCGCCCGGCTGGAGCGCATCCCGGAGAAGCCGTCCGAGGAACTGGTGGTGGCGCTCGCCGGGCCGGCGGTGAATGTGGTGATCGCGCTGGTGCTGCTGGTGCTGCTCGGCGGCGATGTCGGCATGGAGCACATCGAGAAGATCGAGAACCCGCAGTCGAGCCTGATGGCCAAGCTCGCCGCCGCCAACATCTTCCTCGTCGTGTTCAATCTCATCCCCGCCTTTCCGATGGATGGCGGGCGGGTGCTGCGCGCGCTGCTCGCCATGAAGATGGGCCATGCCCAGGCGACGCAGGCGGCCGCCTCGATCGGTCAGGCGCTGGCGGTCGGCCTCGGCCTGCTCGGCATCTTCGGCAACCCGATGCTGATCATCATCGCCGTCTTCGTCTTCCTCGCCGCTTCGGGCGAGGCCGGGCAGGTGCAGATGAAGCAGGTGGCGCAGGGCCTTCTGGTGCAGGACGCGATGATCACCCAGTTCGAGACGCTGGGCCCGCAATCGAGCGTCGGGGACGCCGCCGAGGCGCTGATCCGCACCACGCAGAAGGAATTCCCCATCGTCGATGGCGCCGGGCATCTTCGCGGCGTGCTTACGCGCGACGCGATGATACGGGCGCTGCAGGCGAAGGGGCCGGCTTCCTCCGTGCTGGAGGCGATGGGCGAAGTGCCGACCGTGCCGATGCGCGCCCCGCTCGACCGGGCGCTGAAGCTCATCACCCAGAGCGGCGCGCCGCTGGTGGGTGTGGTCGATGGCGAGGGGCGGCTCGCGGGGCTGCTCTCGCCGGAGAATGTCGGCGAGATGATGATGCTGCGCGCCGCCCAACCGGAGGGCCGCTTCGGCCCGTGGGCCCGCAAGCCCACGGCTTGAGGCGGAAGGGAGGGCAGGTCAGCTCTCCCGGACGCCGGTAACCCGGGTGAAGGCAGGCGGGTCGCTGGCGGGGAAGCTCTCATCGAGCGCCTCGTCGACATCCGCCTCATTCGGCTGAGATTCTCCCGGCCGGATCACCTGCGTGCCGCCGGGCACGCCGCCATCGGAGGGCGGGACATCCCCCGTGGTGCCGCTGAAGGAGGGCGGGTCGCTCGCCGGGAAGGTGTCCTCAATGGTCGTGTCGACCTCGCGGTCGGAATAATCGGTGCTCTCGCCCGGCCTCGGGTTGGAGGCCGGGGCGGGGCGTGGCTCGCCGTCGCGCGGATGGCTCATCGTGCAATCTCCCTCATCTGTACCGAGACAACTGGGCAACCTGCCTCCGGGTTCAAGCCGCCGAGGCGCCGAGCTCCGCGTTTCGCACGGTGGGAACCGGTAACGTTGCGTCGGCGTTACCCCGCACACGCCGCGCCAAGCGCGCGCGGCGCGCCGGTTCCGACCGGTCGCGAAGGCCGGTCAACCGTCCCGCAACCGAGGAGGTAGGCTGATGACCCCCGATCAGGAACCCGTCCGCTTGCAGTACTGGCCGCCGTCCCGCACCGTGGATGCGCCCGACCCGTGGCCCGACAGCTATGAATTCGACAGCGTGGAAGACGCGGTGGCCTTCGCGATGACCCAGTCGCCGGCCGATCGCGAACTCGCCTGGCTGCGCGACAGCGAGGGCAACATATTGAAGCTGCCGCAGATTCGGCGCCTGTGGGAGCTGCGCGCGGCGGGCTGACCTCGCGTCCGCGCGGCCCTTCGCGGGCCGTTTGGCCCAGCGACATTGATATCCGGGCGGTTCTGAGTATAGTGCGCCGCAAAATTCTGGCGCGGGTCCGAACTGCCTTCGGGCCCGCTTTTTGGTGTTATTCATGAAGCTGCGCAACATCGCCATCATCGCCCACGTCGACCACGGCAAGACCACGCTGGTGGACGAGCTGCTGAAGCAGTCCGGCTCCTATCGTGAGAACCAGCGCGTCGCCGAGCGTGTGATGGATTCGAACGACCTCGAAAAGGAGCGCGGCATCACCATCCTCGCCAAGGCCACCTCGGTGGTCTGGAAGGATACCCGGATCAACATCGTCGACACCCCCGGCCACGCCGATTTCGGCGGCGAGGTCGAGCGCATCCTGAACATGGTGGACGGCGCCATCGTGCTGGTCGACGCCGCCGAGGGCCCGATGCCGCAGACCAAGTTCGTGGTCGGCAAGGCGCTCAAGGTCGGGCTGCGCCCGATCGTTGCGATCAACAAGGTCGATCGTTCCGACGCCCGCGCGCAGGAAGTCATCAACGAGGTGTTCGACCTCTTCGCCGCGCTCGACGCGAGCGACGAGCAGCTCGACTTCCCGATCCTCTACGGGTCGGGCCGCAATGGCTGGATGGCGCATTCGCCCGAGGGCCCGCAGGACGAGGGCATGGCCCCGCTGTTCGACCTCGTGCTCAAGCACGTTCCCGAGCCCACCGTCGATGACGGCCCGTTCCGCATGATCGGCACGCTGCTGGAAGCCAACCCCTTCCTCGGCCGCATGATCACCGGGCGCATCACCTCCGGCTCGATCAAGCCGAACCAGTCGATCAAGGTCCTCGCGCAGGACGGCTCGCTGGTCGAGCAGGGCCGCGTGTCCAAGATCCTCGCCTTCCGCGGCATCGAGCGCCAGCCGATCGAGGAAGGCGTGCAGGGCGACATCATCGCCATTGCCGGCCTCTCCAAGGGCACCGTCGCCGACACCTTCTGCGACCTCTCGGTCGATGCGCCGCTCAAGGCCCAGCCGATCGACCCGCCGACCGTCACCATGTCCTTCATCGTCAACGATTCGCCGCTTGCCGGCACCGAGGGCGACAAGGTCACCAGCCGCGTCATCCGCGACCGCCTGCTGCGCGAGGCCGAGGGCAATGTCGCGCTGAAGATCGAGGAATCCAGCGACAAGGACTCGTTCTTCGTGTCCGGCCGCGGTGAACTCCAGCTCGCCGTGCTGATCGAGACCATGCGCCGCGAAGGCTTCGAGATCGCCGTCTCGCGCCCGCGCGTCGTGTTCAGCAAGGACGAGGCGACCGGCGAGATCCTCGAGCCGATCGAGGAAGTGCTGATCGACGTCGACGAGGAATATTCCGGCGTGGTCGTTCAGAAGATGAGCGAGCGCCGCGCCGAGATGGTGGAGATGAAGCCGTCGGGCGGCAGCCGCCAGCGTCTCGTCTTCTACGCCCCGACCCGTGGCCTCATCGGCTATCAGGGCGAGCTGATGACCGACACGCGCGGCACGGCGATCATGAACCGCCTGTTCCACGCCTATCAGCCGCACCGCGGCGAGATCCCCGGCCGCCGCAACGGCGTGCTGATCTCGAACGAGGCGGGCGAGGCGGTGGCCTATGCGCTGTGGAACCTCGAGGATCGCGGCCCGATGATGATCGAGCCGGGCTGGAAGGTCTATCAGGGCATGATCATCGGCGAGCACAACCGCGAGAACGACCTCGAGGTGAACGTGCTCAAGGGCAAGAAGCTCACCAACATCCGCACCACCTCGAAGGACGAGGCCGTGCGCCTCACCCCGCCGATCCGCATGACGCTGGAGCGCTCGCTGGCCTGGATTCAGGACGACGAGCTGGTCGAGGTGACGCCGAAGTCGATCCGCATCCGCAAGCGCTTCCTCGACCCGAACGAGCGCAAGCGCGAGGAGCGCCGCAAGGAGGCCGAGGGCGTCTGACGCCCTCTCTTTCCCCGCTCCGGCGGTGCCGGCGTGGCGCCCGCGCCACGCTCACGCAAATGCTTCGTGCATTCACGCGTCAAGCCCCTTGATCCGGAGGAGCGGTTTTGCTCCCATCGGGGGGATGAGCACGCTCCTTATCGAGACCCGCCGGGCGCGCCCGGCCCACGCCGCGGACATCGCCGATATCCATGATGCGGCGTGGCGCGCGACCTATCGCGGCCTGATACCGGGCATGGAGCTGGAGAAGATGGTCCAGCGCCGTGGCCCGCTCTGGTGGGAGACCGCGATCAAGCGCGGCTCGCGCGTGCTGGTGCTGACCTTCGGCGACGCGGTGGCGGGCTATGCCAATGTCGGGCGCAACCGCGCGCGCGGCCTGCCCTATGAGGGCGAGATCTACGAGCTCTATCTGCGGCCGGAATATCAGGGGCTGGGCTTCGGCCGGCGCCTGTTCGAGGATGCGCGCAAGGAGCTGGTGAGCGCCGGCTTTGATGGGCTCGCCGTCTGGGCGCTTGCCGACAACGAGCCCGCGCTCGGCTTCTACAAGGCACTGGGCGGCATGCGGGTGGCCCGCTCGTCCGAGAGTTTCGGCGGCCGCACGCTGGAAAAGCTCGCCTTCGGCTGGAACGGCTGAGGCTTTATTTTCTCGCGCTGACGACGGCCCCGCCGAGGGGGCATCGCTGACGTCATCCCAGCGCCGTTTTCGCAAACACGGCACGCCGCCCCAATGCTTCCCGGCACCCCTCCCGTCATCCCGGCCGTAGCGTAGCGGAGAGCCGGGATCGTCGGCCGTTGTGGCAGAGGGGCGTCGTCGAATGGGATGCGATCCCGGATCGGCCTTCGGCCGTCCGGGATGACGTTGTGCGGCGGCGGAGACGCGGCAAGCCGCCCCTCACGCCCCGACTAGAGCCTGAAGCCGGGCGGTGAGGGTGGCGGGGTCGCCCTTGAGCCGGAAGGTCTTCAGCCGCGCCGTCGCGCCGCTCACCAGTTCGACGCTGGAAGGAGCGATGCCCGCGCCCTTGGCGAGCAGCCGGGCAAGCGCCGCATTGGCCTTGCCGTCCTCCGCCGCGACGCTGACGCGGGCCTTCAGCGCCCGCCGCCCGTCAGCGAGGTCCACTAGCCCGTCAATGGCGTCGCGCCCGCCGCGCGGGGTTGCCCGCACGGTCACGAGGAGGCCATCCGCCGCCACCGACCAGGCGGATGGCGATCCGGCGCTCACGGGGCGTGCCGGCCGTTCAGACGAACAGCTCGAACACCAGATTGCGGATGAAATAGAGGCCGATGATCAGCACCACCGGCGAGATGTCGATGCCGCCGAGATTGGGCAGGATACGGCGCAGCGGCGCCAGCACCGGCTCGGTGGCGCGCCACAGGAACTCGCCGATGCTGCGCACGACCTGGTTGTGCGGGTTGACGACGTTGAACGCCACCAGCCAGGACAGGATGGCCGAGGCGATGAGAATCCAGACGTAAAGCGTGATGATCGTGTCGAAAAGCCAGAGAAGCGAATACATCGCGAGCCTCGAAGCGGGGCGCAGGGCAGGACGTGTCGGGACGATACGTGTCGCACGATGCTTAAAGGCGCCGCCGCCCGGCGGCAACCCCATCCAGTGACGCGGGCCCGCGCGCGTGCGCCCGGCGTGGGGCGACGGCTCGCCGGGGCGCGTCTGACCGGGGTTTTCAACAGCCCGGCCGGTCGTCGCACAGCTTCGTGACGATCCTTGGCGGGGCGCCTTGACAGCGGGGCGGCGGCAACCGTACAAGGCGCGGCCTGACGCGTGGGGCCGTAGCTCAGTTGGGAGAGCGCTGCAATCGCACTGCAGAGGTCAGGGGTTCAAATCCCCTCGGCTCCACCATTCAGAACAGGTTTAAGCTCAAAGGCTTAGCCTAGTTCGTCGGGCACCATCCAAAGCCGTTGCAGACCAACTCGTCACTCACTGGTCACAGTCGAGGTTCGCGAGATGGCCACTATCCGCAAACGCGGTGCGAAATGGCAGGTCCAAGTCCGACGTAAAGGATGCCCGCCCCTTGCCCGTTCATTCATCCAGAAGTCAGACGCCCAAGCATGGGCACGGCAGGTTGAGCTAGAAGCTGACCGAGGCGATTTGCCGGTCAATGCCAAGGTGGCGAATCAGACGACGGTTGCCGACATCGTTCAGCGCTATATCGCGGAGATTGTCCCGAGGAAGCGGGGCGGCCACATTGAGGCTTTGGTGCTTGGGGCTTTCCTGAGGCACAGGCTTAGTCAGCTGGTTTTGTCCAAGGCGACCACAGCCGAGTTTGCCGCCTATCGTGATGAACGCCTTAAGCGGGTGAGGGGCGCGACCATCCGGCGCGAGTTCAGCATCCTGCGCCATTGCTTCGATACCGCCATGAAGGAATGGGGTGTCTCTCTCAAGACCAACCCGATTAAGCAGGTCACGATGCCACCTGATTCGAAGGGCCGGGATAGGCGCTTGGAGGACGGAGACGGGGCATCCCTACTGAACGCCATGACAACCCCAGCTACGGCCTATCTGCGTCCTTTCGTGCTGCTGCTGATCGAGACGGGTATGCGCCGGGGGGAACTGCTGTCAATTCGGTGGAAGGACGTGGACCTCAAGGCACGTACGATCCACATCGCCAAGACCAAGAACGGATACCCCCGCACGATCCCGCTGACACCCAAGGCGGTTGAGTTGCTCGCCACACTTGATCGTTCGTGTGAGCGGGTATTTTCAATCTCTCCCAATGCGGTCCGGCTTGCATGGGTTCGGCTGAGGAAACGTGCTGGGCTTGAGGGTCTGCGGATGCATGACCTGAGGCATGAAGCCGTGTCCCGCTTCTTTGAGTACGGCTTATCCGTGCCTGAGGTCGCCCTGATCAGTGGCCATCGCGATACCCGGATGCTGAGCCGGTACACCCATCTTCGCCCTGAGAGAGTGGCTGAGAAGCTGGCGCAGGCCATTACCGGCTAACCCACTATCACCCACCACGCCATTACCCCTTAGAACTGAGAGTAAAAACTCATGTCCAAGCTGATGTTTAGCTTCGACGGTCAGCGGATTCACGTCGATCCGAACCACGGCCTTACCAAGGTGCAGCTCATCAACACCCTGTCTGAGATCATTGAGGCGAGCCGTGAGCGAGCCAATGAGCTTATAGCTGAGCTTATTGATGAGACAACTGTTGATGTGGAGGCGTTAAACCTGCTGAAAAACATGCAGTAAGTCAGGTGAAGGCTGGGGATACGTTCATGACGGGCTGGGGTCTTAGCTGATGCTAGGCTTCAGCCTTTCCAGCGCCCTCACTATCACCCAGATTGACGATGAACCCCGCGTTCTGGACACGGACCTTGCCGAAAAGCTCGGGATGGCAAAGCCGTAAAACATCCGTACCCATGTGATCCGCCCGAACATGGGCGAGTTGGAAGCGTTCGGAATAGTCTGCCGCCGCCAGATTAATACCGGGAAGCGGGGACGCCCCGGCATGGCCTACTACCTCAATGAGGAACAGGCTTTGCTGGTGTGTCTCCTGTCCCGCACCGAATGGGCAAAGCAGGTTCGGGCCGACGTTATCCGCGTCTACTCACGGGATGGCACCGTGTTCGCTTCCAGCCGGGACGTTGCGGCGTTCTTCGGGAAGCAGCACACCCACGTCCTCCGCGACATCCGAGCGCTAATCGCGGACGCCCCGTCCACTGCATCCAATTTTGGATCGAGTGAATATCAGGACAGCACCGGCCGCACACTCCCCGCCTACGAAATGACCCGCGATGGCTTCACGCTGCTTGCCATGGGTCTCGCCGGGAAGACCGCGCTCGCCTTCAAGGTCCGCTACATCGACCAGTTCAACCGGATGGAGGCCCGGCTTAAGGCCCCGGCCAAGCCTGCGCTCTTCGACTGGCAAACATCATCGTTTTCAGCATCCCACAGAGCCCGCCAGCGCCCGGCACTCGTCAGGCTGGGTTCTTGGGTCAGACAACAGAAAGCGGCCCTAGCGACCATCCTAGCGATCATGAGCAGTCGCCTCACCTTTCAGTTCGCTCATGACACGCCCCACAAGTGGTGCCCTGCAATCAGCCTAGAAAAAAGTGCCCCACTAAGAACGACAGCGTCACGGCTTCCAGCTCCCCTATGCGTAAGCAGGGTAAGGCCACCGACAAGCAGGTCTCATCCATGCGTTATGGCTCCCACTATGGAAGAGGCGGGAACCCGATGACTAAGCAAACAGCTAATCGTCGAAAAAAGTGCACCAATAACAGAGGTCGCGACATCCTCCTAAGCTGACTTAGTATCGGGCCACAACTGCTTATGGACTAAGGTAGTGCTATCCTAGCTAGTGCGGTAATCATTCACATCCGATCCGCTGCGTGACGCGATCAAACAGCCGAACGTGACACAGCTTTAAGGCCCCCACCTAGAGTGACGCGATTGGGTCAGAGGCCTTCACGCCTAACCCTTCGGGGTGACGCCTTGTAACACCAACTGCTGAGACCCTACCTGAGCCCCTTGGCTCCTCAGACACTCCATCTACCCCGTCCGCTTCAGGTCCGAGAAGCCGGTGGTTAGTCGCTCGGGTCCAAATCCAGAGCCAGAAAAATTGGACCAAACCCTCCGCAAGCCTTTGTAAAACCTAGGTTTCTAGCCTCCTCCCTTAGAGAGAGGATAGGGTGGATGGTGTGTGGCACATAGCGTCAAGCCTGACGGTCACACCCCATAGTCGCCAGACGGCTAGGTCTCACAGGGGGAGGTATCACCAACACAAGCAACAACAAGGTTAAACGATGTGTATAAAGGTTATCGACTCTGTCATGGGGTCAGGAAAGACTAATGCTATCATTAAACTGATGAATGACGCGTACACTAACTATGTTGGTCAATCTTTCAGCCAGCCTGAGGTCCAACCTCCCCGCTTCATATTCGTTACGCCGCTATTGTCTGAAGCTGATCGTATCGCTGAAGCCTGCCCCGACCTCCATTTTCGTCTACCTAAGGTGATACGGTCTAAGGCTAACCATTTCAAAGCTCTTGTTGATGAGGGGCAGAACATAGCAACTACCCACGTCTTGTTTGAGGCCATCACCACAGAGACACTGCTTTCTATTCGGAAGAAGGGGTATGTGGTCATCATTGATGAGGCTATGGAATGTGTCCGAATATTCGAAGGCCTGACCAAACGTGACCGTACGATGCTCATCGAGCGCGGCATCTTATGCGTTGATGATGAGTCTAAGCGTCTACGCTGGGCAGCTACTGAGGGTGAGGATTATCGAGGTCGGCTAGCTGACATCAAGTCGTTTTGCGATAACGGCAATCTCTTCATGTATCGAAACAAGACCATACTTTGGACACTACCCCCAGATTTCTTTCGAATCCTAGGTGATGCTTATGTCCTGACCTACATGTTTGAGGGTCAACCTATGGCGGCCTATTTCAAGTCTAAGGGTGTCAATTATCAGCTACTGACGATCCATGAGGGGGAGATTAAGAACTGGCACCTATTTAGCAATGAGCTCGAATACAAAAAACAACTGAGGTCACTCATTAATGTCTATAAGGGTAGTGCTAACAATATCGGCCGCATCGCCAGCAAGGAACAGCCGCTGTCATCGGCTTGGTACAAGCGTCAAACTGACGAAGAATTAAAGGCAATTAGAGCAACAATCCAAAACTGGTTTAAAAAACACGCTAAGACAGAGGCTAAGCTAAACGCATGGACCACATACAAGGACTATAGGCCGAAACTAAGTGGTGCCGGCTACGCTAAGGGGTTCATACCGTGCAACGCTAAGGCCACGAATGACCACAAGCACAAGGCCTCCTTAGCGTATATGTGTAACATACACTACAACCCTTACATTGCAGGCTACTTTGAGGATAAGGGTATATCCCTGCACGGAGACCTCTTTGCCCTCTCCGAAATGCTGCAGTGGATTTGGCGCAGCCGGATCAGGGACGGTTTGCCCATCAATCTGCTTCTCCCTTCAGAGCGGATGCGGGGGCTGCTTGAAGAGTGGCTCGACTGCGCGAGCGCGGCGGAAATGATCCAGCGCAGGGAGGCAGCCAGATCAGCCCCTGCGGCTAAGGCGCCAACGGCTGACCACCTCACGCCCCACATCAGCTTGGCCCCTGAGGCGCCGCCTGAGGCTGATCCCGATGCTTTCCAAGAGCCGTCATTGGCAGAGGATGACACCGGCCCAGTTTACTATCTGCCGAGCGAGCCATCAGAGCATGGTCGCTGGGTGTCTCCGGCGATGCTGTTCGACGAGGTGATGCAGGAGTTCGCCCTTGCCGCGAGCGAAGCGGTTGCCCCCGACCCTTACGACTTCTGACGCCCTTTAGCTTCTATCCCTGAGACCCCCCGGAACGCCGGGCCTCCCCCGACACACCCCATCGCCATGCAAATCCGCTCACAGGCGGAAACGCAATGTCATGCCTTCGGGGAGCACGGTGCGGCCCGGCTCATCCCTGCAAGTCAATGAGGCATGGAGACGAATCGGAGATGCAATTTGTCGAGGGCTGTAATTCTTGCGGTGAAAAACACGGCCAGCCCCTCAACCTGACCTAAATAATCCGTACCATGCGGAATATATCACTCTATCCCGGATCTTAAGCACCTGCGGTTTTTGTGAACATGAAGCTTCGCTGTCCAGCCATAGCAAGTGTTGCCATCGTTACAGACAGCGAGTGGCTTGCTGCAGGCCTTTCATGCGCCCTAGCCCAACGCGGGGTTTATCTACCAATATTCGACGGCCCACGCATGACACGCCAAGACCACGTCAGCGAGGTTGTGCAGAGGCGCAATGCGATCGTTCGCTCAAATGTTCAAGAAATAATTATCGGAGAACTGGATGCTGATGGGCGCAACGCCTTAGTTGAAGCTCTCCCCAATAGGCGAGTGCGGCATGTCTCGCGAGGAGATATTCCAAGTTTATTTATGTCGAACAATGATAAATCAAGAAGAAAGCTAGTATGGGGTCGAGACAATATTGGAGTTGGTCTGCTAAAAGCGCTCTATGAGAAGGAAATTATTGACTTCACTGATAAGGTTTCGCCAAGTTATAGTGTGAAGCCGAAGTCAAATCACCTTGTTATATGCGAGGCTGGCGAGCCGCTTTCAGAGATAATAGCCGCTAATTACGCGTTCTCACTTGGCGCGGGCCTTCACATCATAAATAAAGTGGATGATGCCGAGTGCGAAGAAATGTTGGAGGCGTATTATAGCATTGACGATCCTAACAAGAACCCTACTGAACTTAGATCACGGCTGGGCTCTCGGCTAAGGGAGATGTGCGGAGACGTTGAATTGCCGGCGGGTGGTTCACTTACCTTCATCAGCAGGTCGCTTCCATTTGGTGTCGCGTTCCCTGAGTTGCCATCGACGCACCTTTTTAGCTACCCGGCCCTAGGGGTTAGTATCGCAAATGGCTTTGCCGCAGAGCGGGAAGGGGCTAGAGGTACCAATATTGCGGTCTTGGTGGACCCAGAGCAGGTCAGCGCACCAGAAATCAAAACGGCGGCGACGTTACTATCAGGCCGGCGAATATTCGTGCGAGGATATAGTGGTCAAGTAGCGACAGTGCGTAACATTAGCGACATGGTTGAATATTTTCCGTACGATATACTAATTATTTCTACGCACTGTGGGGATGCTAGTGGCCATAGATGGACCTATAATTTTCAAGATAGTGATGGATATGAGCGAGAGCTAGTTGTTGATATCGCTATAGGCTTGTCTGACACGGACGAAACAAATATTGTCAAAGTTCATCAGTTCATGCGGTTTCACTCTCTAGATGGCATAGATTGGACTGATTCTGAAGCCAAGAAAAATTACAACGTTGGTAATGCTATAGTCGACTTCATGTCTCTTATAGAGGCGGACGCAATTAAACCCGTCAGAAAGGATAGCGTTTCACGCGTAGTTGGTTCAGCGGCTATGCGTATGGCGGACCATAATTATTTGGCATTGCATCGCTCCTTAGCTTCAACAGGCACCCCTATTATCATTAATAATGCCTGCGTCTCTTGGCATGAATTGGCCCAACGGCTGACTTTTGCCGGTGCTCGGGTATATGTCGGTACGTTGTTCCCCGTCACAGATGCAGAAGCTGAAGCGGTTGCCGTTCAGCTACTCGGAAAACAGTTCGGCAAAATGATGCCGCACGCCCTTTGGGCTGCACAGTCCGCTGTATACGGTAACAGCAACCGCCGTCCTTACGTTATCACGGGTGTATATCCTCAGCGCTTACGGGTGACCCCAGAGCCTGTCCCTCAACGTATTCTTGCCGAACTGACGCGAGCATCGAAGCTGTGGAACTTGGCGGACTCCGGCGATGCTTCTGGGCAGGAGGCACGGCGAACAAGCGAAGCGGTACGGGACTTTTATCAGCGGGAAATTACAAGGATTCGAGATCGATGGCTCTCGGCAGATGATGAGGCTTGAGGCCGCCTGAGTAGGCAATTACGAACGACACGCCTGCAGCCGTTGCCGGCGTATGCGGAGACCTGCGGAAAAGCGCAATGAACGACGTGTCGGATATCCGCGTCTGCGCCGTCCAAATTTGGCGAAAAAATCTGAGAGGCCCAATCTCTAGACCGCCCTCACTGGTGTCCCCCCGTGCCCCTCCCGCCGCCTATTGAATGAAGCCGGGGGTGCCCCCATGCCGCTCTTGTCACACTCTGGTCACACCGGGGCGGGTGCCGGGGACGAAAGCGGAAGCGGAAACAGTCTTGTCACACCGGCCGGCCGGCGCTATATACACGGCGTAAACCGTTGGTTTGACAGGGTTTAGTTGGTCTTCGGGTGGTCGACCCTTCTGCTTAGCGTTCGGTAGCTCAGTTGGGAGAGCGCTGCAATCGCACTGCAGAGGTCAGGGGTTCAAATCCCCTCGGCTCCACCATCCCACCGCGCTGGCTTTTCTCTCCGTCCGATCATTCCAGCCGCGTCACCGCGAGCGGGAAAGCCGCGTCGCCGCCGGCGATGTCGACCGTCCGGCCATGCTTGCTATCCTGAACGCACGCGCGCGCTGCCCGCGGGCGTCCTCGGGGGGGGTAAGCCCACCCCTCATCGCGGTGGCTAGTTGCCCGTTCGCAACATAACCAAACTTCGACAGGGCGGTAAGAGTGTCGCTCGGAGCGGTCGGGCGGTAGCCGGTTGCGACGACCCTGCATCTCGTGCATTCAACGTTCACGGTCTCGACGCGCCACCATTCGCGCTCAGGTCGGGGGGCTGGAAGGGCACGATGGCGGGCGAAGTCGTATTCCTATCGAACCAGCTCTACACCAGCCGGCGGCGTGCTGGGTTCCATGAACTTGCCGACGCCTTCGTGCAGGGCGGCTGGCAGGTGACATTCGTCACCACCGGGCTGAGCTGGCTGTCGAAGCTGCGCCGCGACCGCCGCCTCCTGGGTGTCGCGCAGGAGGACCTCAACCGCACGACGGTCTGCGCCGATGGCGTGCGCTCGCACATTTTCATGCCGCTGGTTCACCCGGTGCGGACGCATCCCAAGCTGGCCGCTTTCGAGCCGATTGCCTTTGCATCCTATGGGCGGCGTCTCAGCCAGGATGTCGAGGAAACCCTTGCACGCGCCGATGTCGTGATCTTCGAATCGAGCGCGGCGCTGATGTTCTTCGATCGCGTCAGGAAGATCGCCCCGGCGGCGAAAACCGTTTACCGCGTATCCGATGATCTGCGCGTCATTCCCGTCAGCGATGTCATCCGTCGGCAGGAAGACCGGATCATTTCCCGCTTCGATCTGATCAGCCTGCCCTCCAACATCATGCTTCAGGGGCGCTTTTCCGCCTTCCCGCAGGCGCGCCATCACCGTCACGGTATTCCCGGCGCGATTGCGGATGGCGTCTTCCAGGATCCCTTCCCGGATCGGGCCCGCCCCAAGATGGTGTCCGTGGGATCGACGCTGTTCGATGCGAACTTCATCCACATCTCGGCGAAGGTGCGCCCCGATCTGGATTTCCATGTCATTGGCGATGTCGGCGCCGCCAGCCGGGTGGCGCTGGCCAACATCATCTATCATGGAGAATTGCCGTTTAAGCAGGCGGCCGCCTATTCGGCATTTTGCGACATCGCCCTGGCGCCCTATATTCCGCGTATCGGCAGTGAATATCTGGCGGAAACAAGCAACAAGATCATCCAGTATACTTACTTCGGCAAGAAGATCATCGCGCCACGCCACATCCAGCAACGGGCCGGGATGGCGCACATCATCCCCTATGATCCCGACGATGAGGCCTCCATCGCGGCGGCCTACGCTACTGCGTTCGAGATGGATCTCGCGACCCAGCCTGTGGCGCCCCCGCCCCGCTGGACGCAGGTGCGGGACATGATCACCGACGCCCTGAACCTGCCGCGCGGGGGAAGCGCCCCGGAACGGCCGCGTTCAACGCGGCTGGCATGAATGTTGCCAATTCGTTTTCACAGGTGGCTAAAATGCCCATCGAAGGAGGGTGTTCGATGAGTCGCATGGATTGGCTCGCCCGGATGCCGTCTCGGCTCTGTCATCGGAGTGACGGATGTTCGGCTTTCAACCGGAATCCAAAGATATCGCGGCCTTCCCCACCTTAATCCTTCAGCGTTGCGCTGACTTTTTCGAGGGCAATTGAGTGCCTACTGACGTTCATGGTCATGGTCTTTGTGCCATTGTTTTTGGCGGTGCGGGCTTTATCGGCACGCATCTGCTGGCCCATCTCAAAGCCACCAGCCGCTATAGCCGGCTCATCTCCTACGATATCCGCGCGCCGCAGCGCCCGGTTGCCGGAGTGGACTACATAATCGGCGACGTGCGCGAGCCGATCCGTCTGGCGGGTGAGCTGGCGGGCGCGGAAATCTACAATCTCGCCGCGGTGCACACGACGCCGGGCCATGAGGACTGGGAATATTTCTGGACCAATGTGCTGGGCGCCACCCATGTGTGCGATTTCGCCAGCCGTATCGGCACCTCATTCCTGCTCTTCACCGCCTCGATCTCGGTCTATGGCCCGACCGAGGAGCCGGTGGACGAGCGCACCCCGCCCGCCCCGGTCTCGGCCTATGGCCGCTCCAAGTTCCAGGCAGAAGGCATCCATCGGAGCTGGCTGGAGAACGGCGCCGACCGCCGGCTGGTCATCGTCCGTCCCGCCGTCATCTTCGGGCCGGGGGAGGGGGGCAATTTCACCCGCCTCGCGGGTCTGCTCGCCAAGAAGCGTTTCGTCTATCCGGGCCGCAAGGACACCATCAAGTCGTGCGGCTATGTCGGCGAGCTGGTGAATTCGATGGAGTTCGCCCGTGGCCTCGGCCGCCGGGAGTTCACCTATAATCTCTCCTATCCCGAGCGCACGACCTCCGAGACCATTTGTCAGGCCTTCGCCAAGGTGGCGGGCTTTGCCGCGCCGACGCGCGTGGTGCCGCTGAAGCTGATGCTACTCGCCGGCTTCGGCTTCGAGGTGCTCGGCAAGTTCGGCTTCAAGACCTCGATCAACCGCGAGCGGGTCTGGAAGCTGGTGCGCTCCACTAACATCCTGCCGACCGCGCTGGTGGAGGCCGGCTACACCTACCAGACCGACATTGAGAGCGCGCTGGTCGCCTGGAAGCAGGCGAGCGAAGGGCGTTTTACATGAGCCCGCTGCCAGGGAATGACATGGTTCGGTTGGGGTAAGGGGGGCGGCATGCGCATCGTTCACGTTCTGACACGCCTGCTGCGCGCGGGCTCCGAGGAGAACACGCTGGCCTCCTGCCGCGGGCAGATCGAGGCCGGGCATCAGGTCTATCTCGTGCACGGCCGGGATTTCGACCCGCGCTATTACGCGGCGCCGATGCCGGGCCTTGAGCTGGTGAAGATCGACTCGCTGGTGCATCCGCTCGATCCTGTCGCCGACGCCAAGGCCTTCGCCGCGATGCGCCGCTTTTTCCGTACCATCCGGCCGGACATCGTCCATACCCATCAGAGCAAGGCGGGCATTGTCGGGCGGTTCGCCGCCAGCGCGGCCGGGGTGAAGCATATCGTGCATGGCGTGCACATCGTGCCCTTCATCAATGTCGGCAAAGCCCAGCGGCTGATCTATCTGGCCGCCGAGCGCGCGGCGGCGCGGGTGACGGATGCCTTCATCGACGTCTCGCGCGGCATGCGCGATGTCTGCGTCGAGGCCAAGGTCGGCCGACCCGACCAGCACCACGTCATCCATTCCGGCTTCGACCTCAAGCGCTTCGCCGGCGGCGAGCCGCCGGAGGACTGGCGCGCGCTCCTCGGCATCGGGCCGGAGGAGGAGAAGCCGCCGGTCATCGTGATGATGGCGGCGCTGGAGCCGCGCAAGCGCCATTGCGAGTTCCTCGAAGCCTTCCCTGCCGTGGTCGCGCGCTTCCCGCAGGTGCGCCTGCTCATGCCCGGCGAGGGGCCGCACCGGGCCGAGGTCGAGGCGAAGATCGCGGCGCTCGGCCTTGGCCGTAATGCCCTCTTGCTCGGCTACCGCACCGACCCGGAAAAGCTCATCGCGCTCGCCGATTTCTGCATGCTCACCTCCACCCGCGAGGGGCTGCCGCGCGTCGTCATGCAGTATCTCGCCGCGGGGCGCGCCTGCATCGTCTCTGATATTCCCGGTCTCGACGAGGTGGTGCAGGACGGGCGCAACGGCATCGTCACCGGCGCCGACGACATGGTGGGCGCCGCTGAGGCCGCGATCCGGCTGATCGAGGACAAGGCGCTGCTCGCCCGGCTGACCGAGGGGGCGCGTGCCTCCGACATGAGCAGCTGGCAGGTCGAGAACATGTGCGCCGGCATCGAGCGCGTCTATCGGCAGCTTGCGGCATGAGCGCGGGCAGTCTTCCCGTCTTCATCAATGGCCGCTTCCTGACGCAGCCGCTGTCGGGCATGCAGCGCTATGCGCAGGAGCTGGTGGGGGCGCTCGACGCCAAGCTCGACGCGGAGCCGGAGCTGCGCGCCCGGCTGCGCCCCGTCGCCCTCGTGCCGCCGGGCGAACGGCGCGCGCCGGGCTGGCGGCATATCCCGGTGCGCGAGGTTGGCCGGCTCAAGGGCCATGCCTGGGAGCAGATCGAGCTCGCCCTCGCCGCGCGGGGCGGGGTGCTGCTGAACCTCATCTCCGCCGGCCCGCTGGCTCATTCCCGGTCCATCTTGGTGATGCACGACGCGGCGGTGTTCGCCCATCCCGAGCATTTCTCGCGCGCCTATCGCGCGCTGCACCGCTTCCTGCGCCCGCGCCTCGCGCGCCGGGCGCGCCGGCTCGTGACCATCTCGGAATTCTCCCGCCGGGAGCTGGCGCGCTATTGCGGCGTGCCGGAGAGCGCCTTCACCATCATTCCCGACAGCGCCGAGCACATCCTCTCGGTCGAGCCGGACGCCTCGATCCTTGCCCGGCATGGGCTGACGCCCGGCCAGTACGGCCTCACCGTCGGCAACCAGACGCCGAACAAGAACATCGCCCTCGCCATCCGCGCCTTCGTGCGCGCCGCTCCCGAAGGCTGGCGCCTCGCCGTGGCCGGCGGCGGCTCGGACCGGATCTTCGCCGGTGGCGTGGTGGAGGATCACCCCTCCGTCGCCCGTCTCGGCCGGGTGAGCGATGGCGAACTGCGCGCGCTCTACGAGAATGCCGGGCTGTTCCTCTTTCCCTCGCGCTATGAGGGGTTCGGCGTCCCCCCGCTGGAAGCCATGGCGCTGGGCTGCCCGGTGCTGTCCTCCGACTCCTCCGCCATGCCGGAAGTGCTCGGCGACGCGGCGCTGTATTTTCGCAGCGACGATGAGGGGGATTGCGCGGCGCAGATCCGGCGCTTTCTGTCGGGCAGCGTGGCGCGCGAGTCTTTGGTCGACAAGGGCCTCGCGCGGAACGCTGGCTTCAGTTGGCGTCAGGGCGCGGGCACCCTGTGCCAGATATTCGTCTTATGAAAAGCCGCGATCTTCCGATGCCAAGCAAGCAACTTCTTTCGGTTCAATGCCTCAGAGCCTTGGCCGCCATTATGGTAACAATCGCGCATGGCTTTGAGGAAGCGATATCGGTTTTTCACCTCGCCCTGCCCATCAGTCTTGTCGCCCTCGGCAAGGGGGTTGATATCTTTTTTGTAATAAGTGGATTTATTATATACTATTCCAGCGTTTCTCGTGGTCAGTATCTCTTAGGTGTGCGCAGGTTTGCTTATCTGCGCATTGTAAGAGTTGTTCCTCTGTACTATATTTTTACGACAATATATTTGTTTACTGCAATTATTTCTCCTAAAACCCTCAATAAGGGGGTTAATGGTGTAGCTCATATAATATCATCGTACTTATTCGTTCCATATCCGAACCCTGAGGGCGCCTTGGCTCCTTTGTTGGCGCTGGGGTGGACGCTGAACTATGAAATGCAGTTTTATCTGCTTTTCGGTATTCTTCTTGTCGCGGTGCCGCCGCGGTATCTCGGCGCTTCCGTTATTGGAGCTTTGGTCTCAGTGTCTGTGATCGGTCAGATTATTGACCCGGATCCGACGAGCCCCCTGCATTTTATCACGAATAGCATCATCATCGAGTTTGGCATGGGCGTTGCGTTGGCAATGGTTTACCAGCGGGTCGGGAAGTCGTTTGCCAATGTCGGTATGGCGCTAGGCTGTTTCGCCGTGGGTATCGGGCTTCTCCTGTGGCTGAATACTCCCCCTTTGCCCTTCGACTTGAGTCGCTTCATCACCGCTGGCCTGCCGGCCTTACTGATTGTTGGAGCGGGCGTGCTCTTGTGGCCAGCGGATCGTGAAGAGCGGTTGCCCGGCATACTCGTTGAACTCGGAAATAGTTCGTACTCGCTGTATCTGTCGCATCGCTTCGTTCAGCGTCCACTGCAGATCGCCTTCACGCATTTTCTGCCTTCCGCTAGTTGGGTTGGCTGGGCGTATGCGGGGTGCGCTGTGATCGCGGCGATCTCGGCTGGTCATGTGGTATATCTTCTCCTTGAGCGGCCGTTGCTGAGGTGGTTCCGGCGTTCGGACCGCGCCTCGCGCGCTGGCAGATAAGGGGGGGGCGCCGTGTCGGCTTTGGCATTCATTCTCGGGCCACTGCTGTGGATGTCTGGCCTTCTCCAGGTCGGCCCCGCTCCGTTTATGGTCATCTGCCTGCCTCTCATGGCGGCGCCGATTTTGCTAATGCGCTATAATGGGCGCCATATCCTGGCTGACGGCATGCCGGTTCTGCCGCTCGTCGCGCTGTTTGCGTCGAGCTTCGTGGTGCTAGCTGCTGTGATCTCGCTGATCGAGTCACCTGAGCCGTTTCGAATATTTCGCGTCGTTCTGGCGCAGGCTTTTGGCCTCGTGCTTGTTCCGTTTTTCTTCGTTGCCCAGCGCCTCTATGGAAGCATTTTTTGCATCATGTTTGTACGGCGCGTGGTGCTCATCGGCGTGGCCATAAATATGGCCTTGATCATCGGTTCGCAGCTTAGTTCCCAGATCGCAGCTATGTTTTACGGATCGTATCGGTTCAAAGGATTTCTCGATGGACCGATCCAGATGGCGATCCTGTCGGCTACGCCGGTGCCATTTTTGGTTAGTCTGTTACTTGCAAAAAACGATATAAAATCCGGGAGTAAGCTAATTACTGCCCTAGGCGTTTTTGGTTTGATGTATTCGCTGTTAGCTAGCGGCGGAAAATTCGCGCTTGGTGTTGCGCCGGTTGTTTCTTTTGCTCTTTTTTGTTTTGTGCTACTACGTCGCGATGGGGCTATTGCTGTAGTTAAGATTTTTGGTATGTCTGTTGTTGCGTTTTTTGTTGTATTGTATGTGTACAATTCGCTGGATAGCTGGAATCCTCTACTCTACGATAAGATTAATGCAATTCTTTTTGCAACCGATATTGCTGAGTATCAATCGGTCGAGTCTCGAATGGTGGTGTGGGACATTTCGATTGAGCTTTTCTTAGAGCATCCCCTCACAGGCGTAGGTGCTGGGTCGATGGTCGACGGGCTTACCCACTCGCATAATGTCTTTCTTGATTATGCGCGGGGGATGGGGCTCTGGGGAGTCATCGGTATTACGGGCGTTTTTCTTTGTGTTCTGACAGGTCTGGTCAGCGCGGCGATACGTTTCTGGCTGCGGCCAACGGGCGGGTCGATTGTCGCTCTTGGGCTCTTTCTGAGTGCGGCGCTCTACATAATCCTCAACCAGATGAGCGACTCGTTCGGTCTCGCCACCGCGCCGATCTTCTGGCTGTCCGCCGCCGGAGGATTTGCTCTCCTGGCTCAGCCGTCACAGCCGCCGGTTCGCGTCCGCCCGGCGGCTCCGATGCCTGTTAGGTATCGTAATGCGGTGCCTGTTGCTCGTTCCAAGTAACAAGCACCGCATCCGCCTTCCTCACTCCTGAACGACATTCCCCCGGCCGATGCCGGTGTATTTGAAGCCGCGGCTGAGGAGGTCGACGGGCGGGTAGATGTTGCGCAGGTCGACGACGATCGGGCTCTTGAGCACGGCCTTCAGCCGGTCGAGGTCGAGGGCGCGGAAGGCGTCCCATTCGGTGACGATGACCAGGCAGTCCGCGCCCTCGGCGCATTCATAGGCGCCGGCGGTGTAGACTACGCTGGGCGGCAGCACCTTGCGGGCCTCGTGCATCCCTTCCGGGTCATAGGCGCGCACGGTGACGCCGCGATCGACCAGCGACTGCACGATGTTGATCGCCGGGCTGTCGCGCATGTCGTCGGTGTTCGGCTTGAAGGTGAGGCCGAGCACGGCGACGGTGGCCCCGCGCGGCGCCACTTCCAGCGCTTCCAGCACCTTGCGGCCCATGGCGGCCTTGCGCGTCTCGTTGACCGTGGTGACGGTCTCGATGAGGCGCACCGGGGAGCCGGCCTCCTGCGCCGTGCGCATCAGCGCCAGCGTGTCCTTCGGGAAGCAGGAGCCGCCATAGCCGGGGCCGGCGTGCAGGAACTTCGAGCCGATGCGCCCGTCGAGTCCGATGCCGCGCGCGACTTCCTGCACATTGCCACCGACCTTCTCGCACAGGTCCGCCATCTCGTTGATGAAGGTTATCTTCATCGCGAGGAAGGCGTTGCTGGCGTATTTGATCAGCTCGGAGGTGTTGCGCTCGGTGAACAGGATCGGCGCGGCGTTGAGCGAGAGTGGGCGGTAGAGCGCGGCCATGACCTCGCGGGCGCGCGGGTCGCTGGTGCCGATCACCACGCGGTCGGGGCGCTTGAAGTCCTCGATCGCCGCGCCCTCGCGCAGGAATTCCGGGTTCGACACCACGGCGATGTCCGCCTCGGGCGCCGCCTCGCGGATGATGTGCTCGAGGTCGGTGCCGGTGCCGACCGGGACGGTCGACTTGGTGACGACGACGGTGAAGCCTTCCGCGACCTGCGCGATCTCGCGCGCGGCGGCGTGGACATAGGACAGGTCGGCATGGCCGTCGCCGCGGCGCGAGGGCGTGCCGACGGCGATGAACACCACCTCGGCTTCCTTCACCGCCTGGGTGAGGTCGGTGGCGAAGTCGAGCCGGCCGGCCTCGACATTGCGGCGCACCAGATCGTCGAGGCCCGGCTCATAGATCGGAATCTCGCCGCGGTTCAGCCGCTCGATCTTGCCGGCATCCTTGTCGATGCAGGTCACGTGATGGCCGAAGTCCGAAAAGCACGTACCGGAAACAAGGCCGACATAGCCGGTACCGATCATTGCAACGCGCATGAAGTGATCCCATCCCCCAGATGCCGAAGCACCGGCCCCGCAGGGCGGCGCGTGGCGTACCTAGCAAATTCGCTGCCGGGCGGCGAGAGCGGCACACCCATCTGATACCGTTTCTGGTTGCACTGCGGCATTTTGGACGGGCGTGCCAAGCCTGCCGAGAAGCGCGCGCGGTTGACCCACTCGTGATGACGCAGGGGCAGTAATGTCGCGTATAGTTTCGGAAGTATCGCGACAATTACCGTATTTATTCTTATTTAGAGTAATTAAAAACAAGCTGTTACAAATTGTTTAGTTGACACGTCTGTCCCCGAGGCGGATGACGCCAGCATCCGATGCCCGTTGATCCAAGCAGACCTCGCGATGGCTTTCACTCTTCCGGCCCTTCCGGCGCGCCGCCCGCGCCTCGCTCCCGCCCGGCTGCTGGTCGCGCTGGTGACCGGCCTGCTGGCATGGACGACGCTGGTGCTGCCGTCGCGGGCGGAGGTGCAGCTGACCGACCTCACCGGCCGGCAGGTGACGCTCACCGCCCCCGCCAAACGCCTGCTGATCGACGATGGCCGCTTCCTCGTCGCCCTTGCCCTCATCCAGCCCGATCCGGTGAGCGTGCTGGCGGCCTGGCCGCGCGACATCAACCGGCTGGGCAAGAACACCTATGACGCCTATCGGGCGAAATTCCCCGCCATCGAGACGCTGGCCAAGGTCGCGAGCTCGGCCGGCTCGCTCTCGGTCGAGCAGGTGGTGGCCGCCCGCCCGGACCTCGCCGTGTTCTCCCTCGGCTCCCAGCCGAGCGAGGAGGAGCGCGCCCGCATCGAGGCCGCCGGCATCCCGGTGGTGGTGATCGACTTCTTCACCCACCCGCTGACCAATACCGAGCCGAGCCTGCGCCTTCTCGGCGCCGCCACCGGCGCCTCCGAGAAGGCCGAGGCCTTCCTGGCCTATCGCCGCGCCCATCTCGAGGCGGTGACCAGCAAACTCGCCAACCTGTCCCCCGCCGAGCGCCCGCGCGTCTTCCTCGAGCCGCACGCGGCGATGACGGCGGATTGCTGCAATTCGCCGGGGCGCGGCAATGTCGGCGAGATCATCGACCTGGTGGGCGGCGCCAATATCGGCGCGGCGGTCATTCCCCGCGCCTTCGGCAAGCTCAACCTCGAATATGTCATCGCCCAGGATCCGCAGGTTTATATCGCGACCGGCGGCAGCCATATGGAAGGCACGGGCGGGCTGCTGATCGGGCCGGAATACACCGCGGAGCGCGCCCGCGAGACGCTGGCCCGCGTCATCGCCCGGCCGGGATTCGCAGGGCTGGCGGCGGTGCGCGACAAGCGGGTCTACGGCCTGTCGCACCAGATGCTGAATTCCGCGCTCGACCTGTTCGCGGTCGAAATCCTCGCCAAATGGATCCACCCCGAGCGCTTCGGCGCCCTCGATGTCGACGCCACCGTCGC
The DNA here is from genome assembly GCF_029760895.1 of Ancylobacter sp. WKF20. Taxonomy (NCBI): domain Bacteria; kingdom Pseudomonadati; phylum Pseudomonadota; class Alphaproteobacteria; order Hyphomicrobiales; family Xanthobacteraceae; genus Ancylobacter; species Ancylobacter sp. WKF20. The sequence goes on along the minus strand of NZ_CP121679.1, from coordinate 3,082,429 downwards.
CGAGGTCAATGCCCGCTTCCTTGCCGTGCCCATCGAGGGCCCGAACTGGGTTGCGCTCGACTGAAACCTGCGTCGCTCGCCGGGAGCTTCGCACGCCGCCAACGACATCCTCAACGGAGTACCGCCATGACCATCGACGCGACGCCCTCCCGGCCTAAAGCCCGCCTGTCCTTCCGCCTTCTGGGCTCGGCCCTGCTTTCCGCCACGGCGCTGGTGGCGCTCGGTGGCGCGGCGCTCGCGGACCCGGAATTCGTCAAGCAGGTGAAGCCCGGCCAGGGCCTCTACGAGATCGTGTTCGGCGCTTCGACCAACCGCGTCTATGTCGCCGCCGCCGGCGCGCGCGGCGCCACCGAGACCAGCGTTCTGGCGCTCGATCCGGCGACGCTGGAAACCCGCGAGACCATTCCCACCGGCGATGACCCTATGTTCGGGCTCGGCATCAACACCAAGACCAAGACGCTCTACGGCACGCAGACCCGCGACGGCTCGGTCGGCGTGATCGACCTCGCCAGCGGCAAGGTCGTCGCCAAGCTTGCCAAGGGCGAGAAGGCGCATGTGCGCGAGGTCGCGGTCGACGAGGCCAAGAACCGCGCCTATGTCACCGTCCTCGGCATGCGCGACACGCCGAGCGCCGTGTGGATCATCGACGGCGCCACCAACAAGATCGTCGACAGCATTGACGACCTCACCGGCGGCATTGCCGGCATCGCGCTTGATGCCAAGAACAACCGCCTGTTCCTCTCCGCGCTGCAGGCCAATGAGGTCGTGGTGGTCGATCTCGCCAGCAAGAAGGTGACGAACCGCTACCCCACCGGCGGCGAGGGCGCGATCAACCTCGTCTATGACGCCAGCGGCGATCAGGTCTTCGTCGCCAATCAGGGCTCGGGCGAAGTCACCGTGCTCGACGCCAAGGACGGCAAGCTGATCAAGGAAATCCCGACCGGCGGCGGCGCGCTGAGCGTGGCGCTCGATGCCAAGCGCAGCATCCTCTATGTCGCCAACCGCACCGGCGGTTTCGTCAGCCTGATCGACACCAAGACGCTCGACCCCATCGCCAATGTCGTCACCGGCTCCATGCCGCAGACCATCGCGGTCGATGCCGAGAGCGGCAATGTCTATGTGTCGAACAAGGTGAAGAGCGTGCCGCGTCCGCGTCCGCCCGAGGGCGCCGCCGCGCCGGCGGGCGCTCCTCCGGCGGGTGCTCCCCCGGCGGGTGCGACGCCGGTTGCCGCCGCGCCGGCCGGTGCTTCCCCGGCAGGTGCTCCGGCAGGTGCTCCGGCTGGTGCGCCGCCTGCGGGTGGTCCCGGCGGCGAGCGTGGCCGTCCGGTGCCGATGGTCGATCCCTTCGGCGACACCGTCACCCTCATCAAGCCCTGAGCGGCGCCCACCTCGCATGGATGGACCGTCAATGGGTCTGCCGATGAATGCCCGTCTCACCGATGCCGCGCGGCCTGAGCGCGTGGCATCTGCGATCCGCCCGGCGGCGATGTCCGCCCCGGCCCTGCCCTTCGTGCTGGCAGGCCGGGAGGACACGCTGATCGGGCAGGGCTGCCTTGGGCGGCTGGAGGCAGGCCCGGCGCCGGTCGAGGCGCGGGTGCGCGCTTACTTCGCCGCGCGGCCGGAAGGTCCGCGCCTGCTGGTCGGCGCGCTGCCCTATGACATGGACGCGCCGGCCCATCTGTTGCAGCCGGCGGAACTCACGCGCCAGGCCGGCCGTCCGGACCTGTCCGGGCTGCTGCCGCGCGCAAGCGGTCCGCGCCCGCTGGCGCCGGCCGGCGCTCCGCAATGGCGGGTCATGGCCGAGCCGACGCTGCCCGCCTATCGCGCGGCGGTGACGGCCGCGCTCGACGCCATGGCGCGCGGCCAGACGGATGCGAGCGGCGAGCGTCTGCGCAAGATCGTGCTCTCGCGCAGCCTGCGGCTTGCCGCCGACCGGCCGATCGACGCCGGGGCGCTGCTTCAGGCGCTCGCCCGCGATGAAAGCGTCACCACCTTCTGCGTGCCGCTGGCCGGCACGGAGGAGGGCGGCGTGTTCATCGGCGCGACGCCGGAACTGCTGATATCCAAGACCGGCGCGGCCCTTCTCTCCCACCCGCTCGCCGGCTCGGCCCGCCGCCGTGCCGATGCGGGCGATGACCGCGCGGCGGCTGAGGCGCTCGCCGTCTCCGAGAAGGACGGGCGGGAGCACCGCGCCGTGGTGGAGGCCATCCTCGATCAGCTCGCGCCCTATTGCGCCGAGCTTGGCACGCCGGAGGGCACGCAGATCACCTCCACCGCCACCATGTGGCACCTCGGCACGCGCATCGCCGGCCGGTTGCGCGATCCCGCCATGTCGAGCCTCGAACTCGCCGCGCTGCTGCACCCGACGCCCGCCGTCTGCGGCGCGCCGCGCGCGGTGGCGGCCCGCGCCATTCCCGCGCTCGAAGGCTATGACCGGGGCTTTTATGCCGGCGCGGTCGGCTGGTGTGACGCGGCGGGCGACGGCGCCTGGCACGTCGCCATTCGCTGCGCGCGCATTGCCGGCGGCGAAGCCCGGCTTTATGCCGGGGCCGGAATCGTGCCGGGCTCCGATCCGGCCGCCGAGGGGGAGGAGACCTCCGCCAAATTCGCCGCGCTGCTGCAGGCTTTCGGCATCGACGAGGATGGCCGCCCGCTGGACGCGGGCGCGTAAGGGCGTTTGGGAGAGTTTCGCGTGATCCCGCTTCGACAGGTCTGGCCGCCGGAATTTGCCGCGCGCTACCGCGCCGCCGGCTATTGGCGCGGGGAAACCTTCACCTCCTTCCTGCGCCAGCGCGTATGGGAGATGCCCGCGCATATCGCCGTGGTCGGCGGCGACCAGCGCTGGAGCTTCGCCGAGCTGGAAGCCCGCGCCGAGCGCATCGCCCGTGGCCTGCTGGCGATCGGGTTTCAACCCGGCGACCGGGTGGTGGTGCAGATCCCCAACATCCCGGAATTCCTGTCCGTCGTGTTCGGCCTGTTTCGCGCCCGGCTGGTCCCGGTCTATGCGCTGCCGGCCCATCGCCATGTTGAGATCACCCATTTCGCCCGCACGGCCGAGGCGCGCGGCTACCTCATCGCCGCCAGCCATGACGGCTTCGACTACCGCGCATTGGCCGCGCAGGTCGTCGCCGAGGTGCCGGCCGTGGAACATGTCGTGGTGGTCGGGGAGGGCGGGGAGGGCGGTGAGTTCCCCTCGCTCGCCTCGCTGCCCTCCGGTGAAGGTGTGGTGCTCCCCGAGGATGCCGACCCCTCGGAGGTTGCCTTCCTGCAGATTTCCGGCGGCTCGACGGGGCTCTCCAAGCTCATTCCGCGCACCCATGACGACTACATCTATTCGTTCCGGGCGAGCGCCGAGATCTGCGGCCTGACGCCCGACAGCGTCTATCTCGCGGCGCTGCCCGTCGCGCATAATTTCCCCATGAGCTCGCCCGGCGTGTTCGGCGCGCTCCATGCGGGATCGCGCGTCGTGCTCGCCCCCTCGCCGAGCCCGGAAGTCGCCTTTCCGCTGATCGCCCGCGAGCGCGTGACCATCACCGGCCTCGTGCCGCCGCTCGCTTTGCTCTGGCTGCAGGCGGCACCGGGGACCGCGCACGACCTGTCGTCCCTGGAGGTGCTGCAGGTCGGCGGGGCGAAGTTCCTGCCGGAATCGGCCCGCCGCGTGCGCCCGGTGCTCGGCTGCACGCTGCAGCAGGTGTTCGGCATGGCCGAGGGGCTGGTGAACTACACCCGCCTCGACGACCCGGAAGACATCATCACCGACACGCAGGGCCGGCCGATCAGCGCCGCCGACGAGGTACTGATCCTCGACGATGCCGGCCATCCCGTGCCCGAGGGCGAGGCTGGCAATTTGCTCACGCGCGGGCCCTACACGATCCGCGCCTACCACAACAACGACGGGGCGAATGCCCGCTCCTTCACGCCCGACGGCTATTACCGCACCGGCGATGTGGTGAAGCGCACGCCTGAGGGCTATCTCGTGGTGCAGGGCCGCGCCAGCGACCACATCAACCGCGCCGGCGAGAAGATTTCCGCCGAGGAGATCGAGGACCATCTGCTCGGCCATCCCAGCGTGTTCGACGCGGCGGTGGTGTCGCTGCCAGACGCGTTTTTGGGCGAACGCTCCTGCGCCTTCATCATCGCCTCCGGCGAGAAGCCGAAAGCTGCGGCGCTGAAGGCGTGGATGCGCACGCGCGGACTCGCCGATTTCAAGGTGCCGGACCAGATCGTCTTCGTTGATGCCTTCGAGACCACGGCGGTCGGCAAGGTCTCGCGCAAGGAACTGCGCGCGAGCCTGCGGCGCCGCTTCCTCGAACAGGAGGCCGCCCGATGAGCGCGAAACCCGGTCTTCCCACCATTCCCGCCTACGACCTGCCGCGCCGCGAGGAACTGCCCACCCCGCGCGGGCCGTGGACGCTGGAGCGCGACCGCGCGGCGCTGCTGATCCACGACATGCAGAACTATTTCCTGCGCGTCTTCGCTCCCGACGCCTCCCCGCTCGTGCCGGTGATCGCCCATATCGCGCAGCTGGCGCAGGCGGCGCGAGCGGCGGGCGTGCCGGTGTTCTACACCGCGCAGGAGGGCAATCAGGACCGGCGCGACCGCGGGCTTCAGGCTGATCTGTGGGGCCCCGGCATGAGCGCGGCGCCCGAGCATCAGCCGGTCCATCCCGCGCTGGCGCCCCAGCCCGGCGACTTCGTCCTGGTGAAGCACCGCTACAGCGCCTTCCAGCGCTCGAATCTGGAGACGCTGATGCGCGCGCGCGGGCGCGACCAGCTGATCATCTGCGGCGTCTACGCCCATATTGGCTGCACGCTGACCGCGGCGGATGCCTTCATGCGCGACATCGAGCCCTTCCTGGTGGCCGACGCGCTCGCCGATTTCTCCCGCGCCAAGCACGACCTCGCCCTCGCCTATGCGGCGGATGTGTGCGCGGTGCCGCTGATGAGCGCGGATGTTCTGGAGGTTCTGTGATGGCCATCGAGCCCGGCGATATCCGCCGCATCGTCACCCCCGCGGCCCCGATCACCCGCGAGCGGATGCGCGCCGACATTGCCCGCATGCTGCATGAAGACCCGGACGAGATCGGCGGCGATGACAGCCTGATGGATCTCGGCCTCGATTCCATGCGGGCGATGAATCTCGTGCTGGCCTGGAGCGAGGGCGGGCTGGAGCTGGAATTCTCCGATTTCGCGGAAACCCCGACGCTCAACGGCTGGTGGGCGCTGGTCGACGCGAAACAGGCGGCTCGGGCCTGAGCATGAGCGGGAGCACCGAGGGCGAGACCTTCCCGCTCGCCGAGGCGCAGGCGGGGCTGTGGTACGCGCAGCGGCTCGACCCGGCCAATCCGCTGTTCAACACCGGCCAGTACATCGAACTGACCGGCCCGCTCGACCGCGCCGCCTTTGAGGCCGCGCTGGCGCAGGCGGTCGTCGAGGCGGATGCGCTCGCTTTGGCGCTGATCGACGATCCCGCCGGCCCGCACCAGATGATCGACCCCGCCCGCCGCCCCGTGCTGGAGGTGATCGACCTCTCCGCCGCCCCCGATCCCTTCGCCGCGGCGACGGCCGACATCGCCCGCGACATGGCGACCCCGGTCGACCCGGTGCGCGACAGGCTCGCCGCCGAGCGGCTGTTCGTGCTCGGTCCTGACCGTCATATCTGGCAGCAGCGCGTCCACCATCTCGCCATTGACGGCTATGGCATGATCCTGCTCACCCAGCGCGTCGCGGAGCTCTACAACGCCGCTTGCGCCGGGAACGCCCCCGGCAATCCCCCGCCCTCCGTGCGTGTGGCGCTTGATGAGGACGCCGCCTACCGCGCCTCGGAAAAGCGCGCGACCGACGGCGCCTATTGGCAGGGTCTGTTCGCCGACCGGCCGGAAGTGGCGAGCCTCGCGCCGGGCACGCCGATGAGCGCCTTCACCTTCCACCGCCGGGCGGTGGAGATCGACCGCGCCGCCTTCGCCCGGCTGCGGGCGCTGGGCGATCAGGTCAATGTGCCGTGGCCGGATGTCGTCACCGCGCTCGCCGCCGCCTATGTCCAGCGCCACACCGGCACTCCCGAAGTGGTGGTCGGCGTGCCCTTCATGGCGCGCATGGGCAGCGCGGCCGCCCGCGTGCCGGCCATGCTGATGAATGTGCTGCCGCTGCGCGTCGCCGTGCCGGCCGGTGCCTCCCTGCCGGATTATCTCGTGGGCGTCGCCAAAAGCCTCACCCGCGCCCGCCGGCATGGGCGCTACCGCAGCGAGCAGCTGCGCCGCGACCTCAAGCTCATTGGCGGCCAGCGGCGCCTGCACGGCCCGCTGATCAACCTGCTGCCTTTCGACGAGAAGCCCCGCTTTGCCGGGCTGGAGAGCCGGCTGGAGGTGCTGAGCACCGGGCCGGTGGAGGACATCACCTTCACTTTCCGCCTGCACGGCACAGATGGGCTGCGGCTCGAGGTCGATGCCAACCCGGCGCTTTACGACGCCGCTGAGGTTGCCGCCCATGCCGCGCGCCTCGCGCAGTTCATCGCCGCCGCCAGCGCCGCCGACACGTTTGAGGCGGTGCCGACCGCGACGCCCGAGGAAGCCCATTGGGCGCTCGTCACGCTGAACGCGACCGATCACCCCGTGCCCGACACCACGCTCGCCGCGCTGATCGAGGCGCGGATGCGGGAGACGCCCCATGCCCCGGCGCTGCGCTTCGAGGGCCAGACGCTGGATTACGCCACGCTCGACGCCCGCTCGCGCGCACTGGCCGAGGCGCTGGCCGCTCGCGGCATCGGTCGTGAAGACATCGTCGTGGTGGCGCTGCCGCGTTCACTGGAGCTGGTCATCGCGCTCATCGCCATCATCCGCGCCGGTGCCGCCTATCTTCCGGTGGATCTCGCCCAGCCGGATGCGCGGCTCGCCCGCATCCTCGCCTCCGCCTCCCCGAAGCTGGTGCTGGCCGGCGACAGCGATGCGCCGCGCTTTGCCGGCGTTCCCGTGCTCCCCCCCGCCGCCTGGCCGCGCGAGCCACTGGGCACCGGTCTTGCCGCCCCGCAGCCGGGCGATACGGCCTATGTGATCTACACCTCCGGCTCGACCGGCGAGCCGAAGGGCGTCGTCATCGAGCACCGCGCCATCGTCAACCGGCTGGAATGGATGCGGGCGCATTACGCCTTCACGCCCGCCGACATCATCCTGCAGAAGACCCCGGCGACCTTCGACGTGTCGGTGTGGGAGTTCTTCCTGCCCTTCCTCACCGGTTGCCTGCTGGTCGTCGCCCCGCCCGAGGTGCATCGCGATCCCGTGGCGCTGGCCCGCCTCATCCGCGCCGAGGCGATCACCACCGCGCATTTCGTGCCCTCCATGCTCGCCGCCTTCCTCGCCGAGCCGAGCGCCCAGGGGCTGAGCCTTGCCCGCGTGTTTTGCTCCGGCGAGGAACTGCCGGCGGATCTGCGCGACCGCTTCCACCGCACCCTCAAGGCGGAGCTGCATAATCTCTACGGGCCGACGGAAGCTGCGGTGGATGTGAGCTACTGGCCCGCCGCGCGCGACGATCGCTCGCTGCCCGTGCCCATCGGCTTCCCCGTGTGGAATACCCGACTCTATGTGCTGGACGAGCAGGGCCGCCCGCAGCCGCCGAATGTCCCCGGGCAACTCTATCTCGGCGGGGTGCAGCTCGCGCGCGGCTATCTCGGCCGGGCGGACCTCACCGCCGAGCGCTTTGTCGCTGACCCTCACTTGCCGGGCGAGCGCATCTATGCGACGGGCGACCTCGCCCTCCTGCGCCCGGATGGCGCGGTGGTCTATCTCGGCCGCTCGGACCACCAGATCAAGATACGCGGCCTGCGCATCGAGCTCGGCGAGATCGAGGCGGCGGTGATGGCTTCCGGTCTTGTGCGGCAGGCCGGCATCGTCGCGCGCGAGGATCGTGGCACCAAGCGCATCGTCGCCTATGTCGTGCCCGAGCCCGGCGCGGACCTTGCCGTTCTCAAGGCGCGCGTAGCCGCCAAGGTGCCGGACTATATGGTGCCCGCCGCCTTCGTAGCCCTCGAGGCGCTACCGGTGAACGCCAATGGCAAGCTGGATCGGGCTGCGCTGCCCGCCCCCGATTTCGCGGGGACCGGCCAGCGCGCGCCGCAAACGCCCACCGAGCAGCGCCTCGCAGCCTTGTTCGCCGACCAGCTTCAGCTCGCCACGCCGATCGCGGCGGAAGATGATTTCTTCACGCTGGGCGGGGATTCGCTCGCCGCCGTCGCGCTGCTGCTCAGGGTCCGCGAGGCGTTCGGCCGCGATCCCGGCCTTGGCGCGCTGTTCGCCCAGCCGAGCGTCGAAGGCTTCGCCCGGCTGATCGACGCGGAAGGGCAGGGCGAGGATTCAGGTCTCGACCCGCTCATCACGCTGGTGGCGGGCGATCCTGCTCTGCCGCCGCTCTTCGCCATCCACCCGGCCGGCGGCATTTCCTGGTGCTATGGCCGCCTCGCCCGCACGCTTGATCCACGCCGCACGGTTTATGGGCTCCAGGCGCCCGCCTTGGCGCCGGACGGGACGGTGCCCGAAAGTTTGGAAGCGCTCGCCGCCGATTATGTCGCGCGCATCCGGGCCATCCGCCCGGAAGGCCCCTATCACCTGCTCGGCTGGTCGGTCGGCGGCATCATCGCGCAGGCCATGGCGGTGCGGCTGCGCGATCTCGGCGGCGAGGTCGGGCTGGTGGTGATGCTCGATTCCTACCCCTGCGATGTCTGGCGCGGCGAGCCCGACCCCGGCGAGGACGGCGCGCTCAAGGCGCTGATCGCCATTGCCGGTCATGACCCCGACCGGCTACCGGCGCTGGCGCTCAACCGTGCCTCCGTGCTTGCCTTCCTGCGCGCCTCCGACAGCCCGCTCGGGCGCCTGCCCGATGCCGCGCTCGACGGCGTGGTGCGGGTGGTCGCCGGCAATAACCGGCTCGTGCGCGGCCATCATCACCGCCGCTATGACGGCACGATCACCCATATGCGCGCCGGGCTCGACCATCAGGGCCGCGATCTCTCCCCCGAGCAGTGGCTGGCCTATGCCCGTGACGTCGCGGTGATCGAGGTGCCGGCGCTGCACGCCCATCTCACCGGGCCGGAGGCGACTGCGCACATCGCCCCCGCGCTCGCCCGCCTGCTGGCGGGGCAGGATTTCAAGGAGCCGACATGCGCGACAGCGGTCTGAACGGCAAGCTCGCCCTCGTCACCGGCGCCGCTGGCGGCATCGGCGCGGCGGTGGTGCGGCTCCTGGTGGAGGAGGGCGCCCGCGTCGTCGCCACGGATCTCGACGAGGACGGGGTGAAGGCGCTCGCCAGCGAGTTCGGCGGGGCGGTGACCCCGTTCCGGCTGGATGTGTCCTCCAGCATGGATGTGACTGCACTCATCGGCCTGATCGTCCACCACATCGGCCCCATCGACCTCCTCGCCAACGTTGCCGGCGTGCTCTCCAACACGGTGGTGACGGAGCTCACCGATGCGGAGTGGGAGCGGGTGCTAAGTATCAATGCCGGCGGGGTTTTTCGCGTCAGCCGGGAGGTCGCGAAGGTCATGCAGGCGCGCCGGCGCGGGGCGATCGTGACGGTATCATCGAACGCCGCCGGCATTCCCCGCCACGCCATGGCCGCCTACGCCGCCTCCAAAGCCGCCGCCACCATGTTCACCCGCTGCCTCGGGCTGGAGCTCGCAAGTCACGGAATTCGCTGCAATATTGTCGCTCCGGGCTCGACGCTGACGCCGATGCAGACCGGCATGTGGGCGGATGAGAACGGCGCCGCGCGCGTCATCGCCGGCACGCCGGAGATCTTCAAGGCCGGCATTCCACTCGGCAAGCTGGCGACGCCCGATGAGGTAGCCGAGGCGGTGGTGTTCCTGCTCTCCGACCGCGCCAGCCACATCACCATGACCGATCTCTATGTCGATGGCGGCGCCACGCTGCGCGGCTAAGTGGTTGATCCGACAGCTAAAGCGCGCGGTCGACGATGACCTGCAGGAAGCCCCGCGAGCAGGGCTCGACCCGCGCCTCGACCTTGTAGACGCGGGCCAGCGTCGCCGGGGTGATGGCCTGTGCCGGCGTACCGTCGGCGGCGATAGCGCCTTGTTCCAGCAGGATAATCCGCTGCGCGTAACGCGCCGCCTGGGCGATGTCGTGCAGTACGATGATGACGATGATGCCCCGCTCGCGCGCCAGCTCCTCCACCAGTTGCATCACCCGCAACTGGTGGTGAATGTCGAGCGCGCTCGTCGGCTCGTCCAGCAGCAGCACGCGCGGTTCCCGCACGATGGATTGGGCGAGGCTGGCGAGCTGGCGCTGGCCGCCGGAGAGCTCGTCGAGCCCGCGCAGGGCGAGATCCGAAATCCCAAGCCGCTCAAGGGCTTGCATGGCCTTGAGACGCGCCTGCGCGGCGGGCAGGGCCTCGCCCCTCGCCGACATCAGCGCGCTCAGCGTCGCCTCCAGCACGGTCAGCGCGACACGTTGGGGCAGCGCCTGCGGCATGTAGGTAACATGCTGCGCATGGCCGGCGATGGACAGTGCCGTCAGCTCGATATCCTCGAGCCGGATTGTTCCCTTTGCACTGACCAACCCCGCCAACGCCCGCAACAACGTCGTCTTCCCCGCCGCGTTGGGTCCGATCAGCGCGGTGACCTGCCCGCCTTCGATCGCTGGAATATCAAGTTTATCAATGACATGGCGCTTGCCGTAGCCGACGGACAGCCCCTCCACATGCAGGGCCATCACAGTCGCTCCCGACGGGTAAAGATCAGCGCCATGAAGAAGGGCACGCCGACCAGTGCGGTGACAATGCCGACCGGCAACAGCGTGCCGGGAACAACGGTCTTCGATGCCACCGAGGCCAGCGACATCACCGTCGCCCCCGCTAACATACTGGCAGGCAAGAAGAATCTGTGATCTTCGCCAACCAGGATTCGGGCGAGGTGGGGGGCTACCAGGCCGATGAAGCCGATGGTGCCGACAAAGGCCACGGAGGTCGCCGCCAGCAGGCTGACGCGCAGCAGGGAGAAGAAGCGTAACCTCTTGACCGATATACCGAAAGAGCGCGCGCGGTCTTCGCCGAGGCGCAGCGCGGTCATGCGCCAGGCGGCGGCCAGTGAGTACGGTGTTGTGACCAGTGTGACCAGTGTGAGCACGCCGAGCTTGCCCCAGGTGGCGCGCGACAGGCTGCCCATGCTCCAGAAGACGAGCTGCTGCAGCGCCTCCTGGCTGGCGACGAACTGGATCAGCGCCACCAGCGCGTTGAAGGTGAAGACCAGCGCGATGCCGAACAGCACCAGCGTCTCCACCCCCGTGCCGCGCAGCCCGGCGAGCACCTGCAGCAGCAGCACCGAGCCGAAGGCGAAGAGGAAGGCGAAGAGCGGCAGGTTCCACTCGCCCGGCAGCAGCGGCACGCTCGCCCCCAGCACCAGCGCCAGCGCCGCGCCGAAGGAGGCGGCGGAGGACACGCCGAGTGTGAAGGGGCTGGCGAGCGGGTTGTTGAGGATGGTCTGCATCTCCGCCCCGGCCAGCGCCAGCGCCGCGCCGACCAGCACCGCCATCAGCGCATAGGGCAGGCGCACCTGCCAGATGATGACGCGAGCGGGCCCGTCGAGCGAGGCGGGGTCGAGAATGCCGGCGACCACATCGGCGATCGGCAGGCGGGAGGGGCCGGTGGCGATGTCGAACAGCAGCGCCACCAGCATCAGCGTGCCGAGCCCGATGACGATGGCGACGCGCCGGCGCACCAGCCGCGCATAGGCGGCGAGGGCGGCGGCGTGCGGGGCCGTCTCGGGCGCCGCGGGGGGCAGGGCAGGGGACGCGATGGGGGGCGAGGTCTCGGTCATGCGGGTCTCCGCGGGCCGGGCCGCGCGACGGGTCTAGCGGTTCTGCATGAGGGGCCGGAGGGGGTCAAGCCTCTGCACGGGAAAGCAAATTCCTTAGAATCGTTTCAGTCTGGAAGTCCCCCGCGTCCCCCACCGCGTCCCGCCCTTCCGCCCGCTGCGTCACGACCGCCCGCGCGGGACGCCGACACCGCTTCCTGCCGCGCCCTCCCTCTTGCGCGCGCGGCGCCATGGTCTAGAGCAGGGGCCGTGCCGGGCTTGCCGGCGCGGGAGGCGCAAGGGAGCCCCGATGCCCGCCGTCATCGTGCCGGATGCCGAATGGTTCGATCTCGCGCCCCCCGGTAGCGGCGCGCCTTGGCGCATCTTCCTCGCGCGTCCGCGCGGCCCCGCCCCGTCCGGCGGCTTCCCGCTGATTGTCATGCTCGATGCCAATGCCGCCTTCGCTACCTTTACCGAGGTGATGCGGCGCGGCGCCGGCCGGACGCAGGCCACGGGCATCGAGGAGGCGGTGCTGGTCGGCATCGGCTACCCCGAGGACGATGATAGTCGCCGGCGCCGGACCTTCGATTACACCGCCGGTCCCAGCGCCGAGATGCGGGAGGGGCTCGCGCCATCACGTCCGACGGGGGGGCGCGATGCGCTTCTCGCCTTCATCGAGAGCGTGCTCAAGCCGCGCCTCGCCGCCGACCTGCTGCTCGATCCGCGCCGCCACCTGCTGTTCGGCCATTCGCTCGGCGGCTGGTTCACGCTCGACGTGGCGCTGCGTGACCCGGCCGCCTTCGCCGCCTATGTCGCGGTGAGCCCATCGCTCTGGTGGGACGAGCCCCGGCTGCGAGAGGGGCTCGTTGCGCGGCGGGAGGCGGGCACCGCGCTGCGGCTCGCCATGATGGTCGGGGAATGGGAGGAGGCGATGGCGCCCTGGCAGCAGGGCGGCCCCCTGAGCGCGGACATGGCCGCCCGCCGCGCCGCGCGCGGCATGGTCACCCGCGCCACCGCCTTCGCCGCCGCCGCGGCGGCCGAGCTGGGCCCTGGTGCGGATATCCGCTTCACCCTGCTGGCCGGCGAGGATCACGCCTCGGTTCTTCCCACCGCGATGGCGCGCGCCCTGCGCTTTCTGCGCGGGGGGTGAGGGACGACGCCAGTCCCGGGCCGGGCGCCTGCCGTGGTCGCGTCGCCTAAACTCGAATGGTGCTTGCCCCAACACGCCGTCATGGCCGGGCTTGGCCCGGCCATCCACGCCTTCCCTTCCGCGTGCATCGGTCCAAAGTCATGGATCCCCGGGCCAAGCCCGGGGATGACGTCGTGAGGGAGGCGGTCGCCCGGTTGTCCCGAGATGAGTGCCGCCTTCGGCGGAGCTTTGCGCTGGGTCCCGGCTCGGCGCTTCGGCGTCGCCTCCGCTGGTCCGGGATACGTCGCGGCGCCAGACGACCTCCCGCCGCACCGTTCCCCGGACAAGTGGCACATAAGTGCAGCGCCGATCCGCGCCCAGCGGAGATTCGCGAAACGCGTCACTCTCTGATGCCCTCAGCTTGCCGCAGCGCAGCACGAATGGGCGCGTGCCGGCATTCCCCTAAGTCATGGATCCCCGGGTCAAGCCCGGGGATGACGTCGCGAGGGGTGGGGGTGGCGATACCGGAGCGGCGCCTGCGGTGGTTGTGCCGCCTAAAGTTGACGGGTGCTTGCCCAACACGCCGTCATGGCCGGGCTTGACCCGGCCATCCACGACTTCGCACCGGTCAACGTCATGATTGCCGGGTTAAGCCTGGGGATGACGTTGTAAGGGGTGGGGGCGGTCCCGCCCGGTCGTCCTGAGATGCGTTGTCGCCTTCGGCGAAGCTTTGCGCTGGGTCCCGGCTCGGCGCTTCGGCTTCGCCTCCGCTGGTCCGGGACACGCATGGCGGCACACGCCGCAGCACCACACGCCGCCGAGCCACCCCGTTCCCCGGACAAGCGGCACGTAGGTGCCGCGCCGATCCGGGGCCCAGGGGAGACTCGCGAAGCTCTTCTGCTCTTCTCGGCGCGAAGCGCTTCCGCCCGGGCGCTCACTCGTGATTTGCAACGGCGCGCCGGGCGGCTAGTTGTACCGCAGCAGAAACTCACGGATGCCGTCATGACCAGCGCTGCCCCATCTGCCACCGCTCCGGCCGCCTCGCCCTCGCTGCGTTCCACGCAGATCGCCGCCGGGCTCATCGTGGCGCTCGCGGCGGCGGGGACTTTGGCGGGGGCGTGGTACTTCCAGCTCGTGGTCGGGCTGGCGCCGTGCCCGCTCTGCCTGGAACAGCGCATTCCCTATTATGTCGGCGTGCCGCTGGCGCTGGTCGCGGTGGCGCTGGCGAGCGCGGGCAAGGCGAATTTCGCCCGCATGGCGCTGTCGCTGACCGCCATGCTCATGGCGCTGGCGGCGTGCCTCGCCATCTATCATGCCGGTGTCGAATGGGGCTTCTGGCAAGGCCCGACGGCGTGCTCGGGCAGCGGGCCGGCGCTTGGCGGCGGCAATCTGCTCGACAGCCTGCAGCAGGCGCGGGTGGTGCGCTGCGACGAGGCGCCGTGGCGGCTCTTCGGCCTGTCGCTGGCCGGCTACAACGCCTTCATCGCGGTTGCGCTGACGCTGGTCGCCCTGCGCGGGGCGGCGGCGCGCTGACACGATCTCTTCGCGCGCCGCGTGAGGATGCGCCGGGCCTACGGGTCGAGCTCGGTGTCCCAGTAGAGATAGTCCATCCAGCTGTCATGCAGGTAGTTCGGCGGGAAGTGCCGGCCGTTCTGGTGCAGGTCGAACACCGAGGGCTGGAAGGGGCGCTGGCGCGGAATCATGCCGGCTTCCACCGGCATGCGGCTGCCCTTGCGCAGATTGCAGGGCGAGCAGGCGGCGACGACATTCTCCCAGGTGGTCTGGCCGCCGCGCGAGCGGGGAATCACATGGTCGAAGGTGAGGTCGTCGCGCGAGTCGCAATATTGGCAGGTGAAGCGGTCGCGCAGGAACACGTTGAAGCGGGTGAAGGCCGGCTGGCGCGACGGACGGATGAAGGCCTTGAGCGAGACGACGCTCGGCAGCTGCATCTGGAAGGTCGCGCTGGACACCTGGCGCTCGTAATATTCAACGATGTTCACCCGGTCGAGGAACACCGCCTTGATCGCATCCTGCCAGGACCAGACCGAGAGGGGGTAATAGCTCAGAGGCCGATAATCGGCGTTGAGCACGAGGGCAGGCCAGGCACCCGGAGACAATGTCGCCGTCAACACTCGCTCCCTGCAAAAGGGCGCCAGCTCGACGACTCGGCGCCGTCTGACGCACGGCGATAGTCTATTCTTAGCGTGTCAATCTTGTGAAGCGGCGAATAGCGGGCGCGGGGTCACACCCGCGCGCAGGCCGGCTCGGCCTCGGCGCGATCAGCCCTTCAGGACTTCCGCGAGAAAGGCGCCGGCGAGGCGCAGGCCGACCGGGTCGATGCCATGGCCGAGGCCGGGGGCAAGATGCGAGCGCACCGCGATGCCGCGCGCCGACAGGCTTTCCACCGCGCGGGCGAGATAGGGCGGGGCGATGATCTCGTCGCGGTCGCCATGCACCAGCAGCACCGGCGGGCGGGCGGTGATCTCGCCATCGAAGGCGGCGATGCCGCGCTCGCCCGGCAGCACATGGATGCCGGAAAAGCCGACAATGCCGGCCGGCGCGACCTTGCGGCGCAGGCCGGTGTGCAGCGCCATCATCGTGCCCTGGCTGAAGCCGACCAGCGCGAGCCGGTCGCCGGTAAGGCCGAGGCGGGCAAGTTCCGCGTCGAGGAAGCCGTTGAGCGCGGCATGGGCGCTCTGCACGCCCGCCCAGCGCTCGGCATCGTTGCGCTCGACATAGCCGAACCATTGCCGCCCGACCGGGGCGATGGTGAGCGGCTCCGGCGCGTGCGGGGAGACAAAGGCGGCGTCGGGCAGGAGCGGCGCCCACATCTGGCCGAGGTCGATCAGGTCGCGCCCATCCGCGCCATAGCCGTGCAGCAGCACGACGAGCGAGGTCGCCGGACGGCCGGAGCGGGGGGCGAGGTGCGGGCCGTCAAGCATCAGATGAAGACCTGGATCAGTTGGAATCGTCGAGGCTGGCCGTGCCGCCCGAGGCGACCTTGGGCAGGGCGTTGTGGTTCAGCAGCGTGTCGATGCGCTCGCGCTCATCCTCGAAGCTCGCCAGCATCTTGCCGTCGAGCGCGCGCCCGCGCGGCAGGCGGATGCGCATGGGATCGACGAAGCGGCCGTTCACCAGCACCTCGTAATGCAGATGCGCGCCGGTGGAGAGGCCGGAAGAGCCGATATAGCCGATGAGCTGGCCCTGGCGCACGCGCAGCCCCTCGCGGATGCCCTTGGCGAAGCCGGACTGGTGCGAATAGGTCGTCACATAGCCATTGGCGTGCTGGATCTCGATGCGCCGTCCATAGCCGGAGGTCCAAGCGGCTTTCTTGATGACGCCATTGCCGGCGGCGTAGATCGGCGTGCCCACGCGGTCGGACCAGTCGACGCCGGAATGCAGGCGGCTATAGCCGAGGATCGGGTGGCGGCGCATGCCGAAGCCCGAGCGCAATATGCCGCCGGAGAGCGGCTTGCGGACGAGGAACTTCTTCGCGCTCTTGCCGGCGTCGTCATAGAAATCGACCAGCCCGTCATCGGGTGTCTGGTAGCGGTAATAGCGCCGCTCCTCGCCGCTGACGGTGAGGCCGGCATACATCACGCCGCCGGCGCCGCCCGCCTCGTCGGGCTCGTACAGCACCTCGAAGGCATCGCCCGCACGCACGCGGCGCTGGAAATCGACGTCGAAGGAATAGACGCGGATCATGCTCTCGATGACCGGGCGCGGCACTTCATGGCGCAGCGCGGTCTCCCAGATGCTCTCATAGAGCGTGATGCCGCCGCGCCCGCCGCCATCGGCATCGCCATCGGCGTCATCCGGGCCGATATCGGCGACCTGGGTGTCGGCGGGCTCCTGCACGGCGAGGAAGCGGCCGGTGTCGGAATAGGCGATGGTGCCCTGGTGGCCATTGTCGTTGAACACGGCGACGCGCACCGGGATCACCGCGCTGCTGCTGGCGTCGAGCAGCACCTTGAGGCGCATGCCTTCCGCCAGCGGGCCCTGCAATTCGCGGGCGACGAAGGCGCTGGAGGCGGCCTTGGCGGAGACTTCCGGCACGCCGAGGCCGACGAGGATGGAGACGATGGTGTCGCCCTTCTTGGCGACCACCGCGCGCTCGCTCCAGTCATTGCCGCCGGTGGCGTCGTCGCCGGACTTGTCGATGGAGGAATAATTGTCCGGCTGGGCGAGGGCGCTCGCCGGGTCCGCTCCGGGGGCGGGGGGGAAGCCCAGCGCGCCGCCGAAATTGGCCAGCGCCGGGGTGCGGCTGTCGGTCGGCAGGCTGAATTCGGCGCTCTCGCGCACCTTCATCAGCACGTCCTCCATCGGCAGCTCGGCCGCGAATTTCGTGCTGGGAGGCATGGTGGCGAGGTCGCGCATGACCAGCGTGATGTCGCCGGTCGCTTCCGCCTGCGGGGCGTCATTGTCGTCGTCGGCGGTGGAATCGGCGATCAGCTTGGCCGGGTTGAAGCGCGGCACGTCGACCGAGGCGGCGGTGACCGACTGGGCGAGGTTCGAGGCGACCTTGATGACCGGGCGGACCTTGATGACCTCACGGTCGCCATCCTTGCTGGTGGTGGAGATGCGCAGCGTCTGCTTGGCGCTGAAGGTCTCCGACAGGATGGACATGCGGTCGCCCTTGCGGGCGGTGTTGGACGGGCGCTCGCCGGCCGCCAGCGCGCCGCGCAGGGCCGAGCGCACGGTCTCCGGCATCTGCGCGAAGCGGTATTCGCCATCAAGCGCGGCATAGACCGCCCCGCCCATCAGCCCGGCGCCGCAAATGCCGGTGAGCAGCGTGGCCATCAGCCAGCGAATGGAAATGCGACGACGGTTGATCGGCTCCTCGGCATCGCCATCGACACCGAGCGGCGGCTCATCACCCAGATCGAACGCCGCGCCACGCGAGTGACGTAGGCCGTTTGGTCCGCGACGAGTCTCCAACAGGCCAATCCCCACTCAATGTCCGGCGTCTTGCCTTCCGCCTCGCGGCGGTGGGCGACGCCTTGTTCGCTCTGGTTCATACCGGCGCTCGCCAAGGCGGGCGCAACGATTCGGCGGTTGGTCGGTACCCTCTGACGAGGGCGGCCGGGACGATGCCGTCTGCGGCCGGTGCCGTCAACCCGAGGCGGCGCGGCGCGGCCATCCTGCGCCGCCCGATCCGAGCGGCGATGTAAAGCTGGGTCTCACGGCAAAAGCATGGCGCGGCTTGCCCGAGGCTTTCCCGCCGCGGCCTATTGCAGGCTCACCGACTGGAGGGCGGGCGCGCTCGTGGCCCGGCGCGGGCGCAGCGGCGAGGGCGTGGGAAGCGGCACGGAAGCGAGGCGCGGCGCGGCCGTCGCCGACGCCGGACTTGTCGTCGCGGAGGTTGCCGTCGCGCTCGCGCCCGTCCCGTTTTCCGGCGCGATGCCCTGCCAGGCAGTCGCCAGCGAATCCGGGTTCTGCAGGATCGGCCGGGTGGTTCCGGCGGTGGCCGGCGCGCTCGCGCGTGCCGCCGTTGCCATCACCGCAGGCTGGGCGGTCGGGGCGAGGGCCAAAGCGCGCGTGGATGTCTCGCCGCCACCGGGCGCCACCACGGGGGTGCCGGCGAGCAGCGGCGCGGCATCCGGTGCGTCCGGCAGGGGCAAAGTGAACTGCTTGAAGAAGGACCAAACCTCTTCGGGCGCGTCGAGGCCCGAGCGTCGCGGCCCGAGCAGCAGGGCGGCCAGCGCATCCGCCGCGTCGGTCGACTGCGAGGGCGGCTGGTGGCCACCGGCGATCTCGTAGAAGGCCACCGCCGAGCCATTGGCGCAGCCTTCCCAGCGCAGGATGCGGGCGTGCGGCGCGCTGGTCTCCACCGGCGTGCCGCAGCCGTCGATGCGCGCGAACAGTGCCGCGCTCTCGCTGGCGGACATCAGCCGGGCGCCGGGCGTCGGGCGGCCGAACATCGGCACGATGGGATCATAGGTGCCGTTCATCATCAGGATCGGGAGGGGCCGCGAGGGCTTGCAGCTCTCCGAATAGCCCACCGGCACCGTCATCATCATCGTCGCATAGGCGGCGAAGCGGTCGGCATAGCGGCAGGCGACGAAGGCGGTGAGGAAGCCGCCATTGGAGAAGCCCATGAGATAGGCGCGGCTGGGATCGACCAGCCCTTCCGCCTCGAGGCTCTCCAGCACGTCGACGACGAAGCGGCCGTCGTCGCGCGGGTAGAGGATCGGCATGATGCCGGCGACGGTGGCGCGCCCGTCATTCCAGAGCAGGTTAAGCCCCTTGGGATAGGCGACGATGAAGCCTTCGCGGTCGGCGATCTTGTCGAGATCGAGATAGCGCTGCATCACCCCGGCCGGCTGCCAGGCGCCGTGCAGGGCGATGACCAGCGGCTTCGGGCCCGGCGGCGCGTCCTTCGGTATGTGCAGGATGAATTCGCGGGTGAGACCGCCGGAGACGAGGGTGCGCTCGCCGCTCGCGGCTTGCTGCGCCGCAGCGGGGGCGAGCAGCGCCAGGAACAATGCGCCAATCAGGAGGCAGGGTTTCGTGAAATGCATAGTTCGGCGCGACCTCGAAGGTGCGGCTTTGCGTACAAGGCGTAAAGACCGCTCATTTCCGTCAATTAGAAGGCAAAGATGGTTAACAGCCCGTCAGCACCGCGATCCTGCCGTTTCGGAAGCAAAAGCCGGGTGAACCTGCGAATGCGGGATGTATCGCACCGGCACCTTGCGCTAGGCTGCGCATGCTGCGACGCAGTGCGTGAGGCCCTCATCCCCGAACGATAGGCGTCGCCTTTGGAATGATTGCGATTCGCAATCGTTTCCGCTACGCACCTCTGACGATCCTTAGGACCCAAGGATAGCGACATGCCAGGAGCGGCCGAGCGGCCCCTTTCCCCGCATCTGCAAATCTACCGCCCGATGCTGACGATGATGATGTCCATCGTGCATCGCGTCACCGGCGTCGGCCTCTATTTCGGCACGCTGCTGCTGGTGATCTGGCTGGTGGCCGCGGCCACATCGCCCGAGGCCTTCGCGACGGTGAACGCCGTGTATGGGAGCTGGATCGGCCTGCTGGTCCTCTTCGGCTTCAGCTGGGCGCTGATTCATCACGCCATTGGCGGCATCCGCCACTTCATCTGGGATACCGGCGCCGGCTTCGGCCCGGAATCGCGCGAATTGCTGGCCCGCATCACCATTGGTGGCTCGATCGCGTTGACCATCCTGCTCTGGGTCACCATCTGGCTGGTGAAAGGCTGAGCGATGAGTTCCTCATCCGGTTCCTCCATGCGCACCCCGCGCCGCCGCGTGTCGGGCCTCGGCTCGGCCCGCTCCGGCACCGGCCATTTCTGGCTGCAGCGCGTCACCGCCATTTCCAACCTGCTGCTGATCCTCATCAGCATTCCGCTCGTAATCAGCGTAGCCGGTGACGGACATGAGGCGCTGGTGGCGCTGCTGCGCAACCCGCTCGCCGCGGTCGTGCTGGTTCTGGCGCTGTTTTCCATCACCACGCATATGCGGCTGGGGATGCAGATCGTGATCGAGGACTATGTCCATGCGGAGGGGTCGAAGGTGCTGGCGCTGATCGCCAACAGCTTCTTCACCATCGCCGTCTTCGCCGTCGGCGCCTTCGCCATCCTCAAGATCAGTTTCGGAGGCTGAAGCCATGGCCGCTACGAACGGTGCCAATGGCGCGGCGAACGGGTCCGCTGCCGGCGTGCTCGGGGCCGCCTATCCCATCACCGACCACACCTATGACGTGGTCGTCGTCGGCGCCGGCGGCGCTGGCCTGCGCGCGGTTGTCGGCTGCTCGGAAGCCGGGCTGCGCACCGCCTGCGTGACCAAGGTGTTCCCCACTCGCTCCCACACGGTCGCGGCGCAGGGCGGCATCGCCGCCTCGCTCGGCAATATGGGCACGGATGACTGGCGCTTTCACATGTACGACACCGTCAAGGGGTCGGACTGGCTGGGCGACCAGGACGCCATCGAGTACCTCGTGCGCCACGCTCCGGCGGCGGTGTATGAGCTTGAGCACTGGGGCGTGCCGTTCTCGCGCACGGAGCAGGGCAAGATCTACCAGCGCCCCTTCGGCGGCATGACGGTGGACTACGGCAAGACCCCGGCGCAGCGCACCTGCGCGGCGGCGGACCGTACCGGCCACGCCATCCTGCACACGCTGTATGGCGCCGCGCTCAAGCACTCCGCCGAGTTCTTCATCGAGTATTTCGCGCTCGACCTCATCATGGATGATGACGGGCGCTGCCGTGGCCTTGTCGCGCTGAAGATGGATGACGGCACGCTGCACCGCTTCCGGGCGCAGACCGTGATCCTCGCCACCGGCGGCTATGGCCGGGCCTATTTCTCCGCTACCAGCGCCCACACCTGTACCGGTGACGGCAACGCCATGGTGCTGCGCGCCGGCCTGCCGCTGCAGGACATGGAGTTCGTGCAGTTCCACCCGACCGGCATTTACGGTTCGGGCTGCCTGATCACCGAGGGCGCGCGCGGCGAGGGCGGCTATCTCACCAATGCCGAGGGCGAGCGCTTCATGGAGCGCTACGCCCCCTCGGCCAAGGATCTTGCCTCGCGTGACGTCGTCTCCCGCTCCATGACCATGGAGATCCGCGAGGGACGCGGTGTCGGCAAGAACAAGGACCACATCTACCTGCACCTCGACCATCTCGACCCGGCGATCCTGCATGAGCGCCTGCCGGGCATTTCCGAGAGCGCGAAGATCTTTGCCGGCGTCGATGTGACCAAGGAGCCGATCCCGGTTCTGCCGACCGTGCATTACAACATGGGCGGCATTCCCACGAACTTCCACGGCGAGGTCGTCACCAAGAAGGACGGCAACCCCGACCATGTGGTGCCGGGCCTGATGGCGGTGGGCGAATGCGCTTGCGTGTCGATCCACGGCGCCAACCGCCTCGGCTCGAACTCGCTGACCGATCTCGTGGTGTTCGGCCGCGCGGCGGCGCTGCGCTGCGCCGACATCCTCACGCCGGGCGACAAGCAGCCCGAGCTGCCGTCGAACTCGGCGGAGCTGGCGCTGTCGCGGCTCGATCATTTCCGCAACGCCCATGGCAGCTCGCCGACCGCGGAACTGCGCCTGTCGATGCAGAAGGTGATGCAGAACAACTGCGCGGTCTACCGCACCGGCGAGGTGCTGGAGGAAGGCCGCAAGCTGATCGCCGACGTGTTCGCCGGCACCGACGATATCGGCGTCACCGACCGCTCGCTGATCTGGAACTCCGATCTCATCGAGACGCTGGAGTATGACAACCTGATCGCCCAGGCGAGCGTGACGATGGAAAGCGCCGCCGCCCGCACCGAGAGCCGTGGCGCCCATGCGCGCGAGGATTATCCCGAGCGCGACGACGCCACGTGGATGAAGCACACGCTTGCCTTCGTCGACTTCGATAAGCGCGCGGTGCGGCTCGACGACCGTCCGGTACACACCTACACCCTGTCGAACGACATCCAGTACATCGAGCCGCGCAAGCGCGTGTACTGAGCCGGGAACGATTTCTCGCCATGGTCCAGCTCACTCTCCCGAAGAACTCGCAGCTCACCGAAGGCACGGTGTGGCCCAAGCCCACCGGCGCCAACCGGCTGACCGAGTACAAGATCTACCGCTGGAACCCGGATGACGGGAAAAACCCGCATGTCGACACCTATTATGTCGACCGCGACGATTGCGGGCCGATGGTGCTGGACGGGCTGATCTGGATCAAGACCAAGCTCGACCCGACGCTGACCTTCCGCCGCTCCTGCCGCGAGGGCATTTGCGGCTCCTGCGCCATGAACATCGACGGCACCAACACGCTGGCCTGCCTGAAAAGCATGGACGACGTGACGGCCTCGTCGGTGAAGATCTACCCGCTGCCGCACATGCCGGTGGTCAAGGATCTGGTGCCGGACCTCACCCAGTTCTACGCCCAGCACGCCTCGGTCGAGCCCTGGCTGCACACCGAGACGCCGGCGCCGGAGAAGGAATGGAAGCAGGCGCGCGGCGACCGCGAGAAGCTCGACGGGCTGTATGAGTGCATCCTGTGCGCCTGCTGCTCGACCTCCTGCCCGAGCTATTGGTGGAATGGTGACCGCTATCTCGGCCCGGCGGCGCTGCTCCAGGCTTATCGCTGGCTGATCGACAGCCGCGACGAGGCGACCGGCGACCGGCTCGATCATCTCGAGGATCCGTTCCGGCTCTATCGCTGCCACACCATCATGAACTGCGCCAAGGCCTGCCCGAAGGGGCTGAACCCGGCCAAGGCGATCGCCGAGATCAAGAAGATGATGGTGGCGCGCCAGTTCTGACGCGCTACAAGAGGCGGGCGATGAGCGACGCCCGCCCCGCCTTCCGCTTCGCGCCGAGCCCGAATGGCCTGCTGCATCTCGGCCATGCCCGCTCCGCTTTGCTGAACGACGCGATGGCGCGCGCCACCGGCGGGCGATTGCTCCTGCGCATCGAGGACATCGACGTCACGCGCTGCCGGCCGGAATTCGAGGCGGCGATCCATGAGGATCTCGCCTGGCTCGGCCTCGACTGGGAACGCCCGGTGCGCCGCCAGTCAGAGCATATGGATTCCTACCGGGCCGCGCTGGCGCGGCTCGACGCGCTCGGCCTCGTCTATCCGAGCTTCGAGAGCCGGGCGGAGATCCGTCGCGCGGTGGAGGCGCGGCCCGGCTGGCCGGTCGATCCCGATGGCGCGCCGCTGTTTCTCTTCCCCCGCGATGCCATGAGCGATGCCGAGCGCACCCGGCGGATGGCGGCCGGCGAGCCTTATGCGCTGCGCCTCGACATGGCCCGCGCCGCCGATCGTGCCGGACCGCTCGACTGGCAGGAGGTGAGTGAGGCCGGCGACAGCGTCACCCATGCCGCCGATCCGCGGGCCTGGGGCGATGTGGTGATCGCCCGCAAGGAGGTGCCGACCTCCTATCACCTCGCCGTGGTGGTCGATGACGCGCGGCAGGGCATCACCCATGTGGTGCGCGGCGCCGACCTTCAGGCCGCGACCTCTGTGCATCGCCTGCTCCAGCGGCTTCTCGACCTGCCCGCCCCGCTTTACACCCACCACACGCTGCTGCTGGACGAGGAGGGGCGCAAGCTCTCCAAATCCATCGGTTCGCAGAGCCTGCGCGACCTGCGGGCCAAGGGCGTGACGCCCGACGAGGTGCGCCAGCTGGCCGGGGTGCCGTCGGCGGCTCATGACGGCTGACGTTTCGTCAAACCGCTGTCACCGCGCCGAGTTAGCGAGGTCCATCCGCTCCGCCCGAGCCGACAGGAGAGCCCCGTGATCCCGTTCCCCGCCCTGCGCGCCGTCCTGCGTCCCGCCTGCCGGCCCATCGCAACGGCCCTCCTCGCCCTGGCGCTTGTCGCGCCCGCCCTCGCCGAAGCGCCGATCACCGAGATCGAGATCGGCCCGCGCCCGTTCTATCTCGTCGGCGAGATGAAGGACGGCGCGCTCAAGGATCAACTGGCCCAGTGCAAGGGGCCGTTCACGGCGAAGAACTTCTCCATCGCCCATCGCGGCGCGCCGCTGCAATTCCCCGAGCATACGCGCGAGGGCTATATCGCGGCCGCGCGCATGGGGGCGGGCGTGATCGAATGCGACGTCGCCTTCACCAAGGATCGCCAGCTGGTTTGCCGTCACGCCCAGTGCGACCTGCACACCACGACCGACATTCTCGCCCGGCCGGAGCTGGCCTCGAAATGCACGCAAGGCTTCCAGCCGGCCGATCCCGTCACCGGCCGCAAGGCCAGCGCTAAATGCTGCACCAGCGACTTGACGCTCGCCGAGTTCAAGTCGCTGCGGCCGAAGATGGATGGCTTCAACCCGCGTGGGGTGACGGTCGAGGAATATATGGACGGCACGCCGAGCTGGCGCACCGACCTCTATGTGAACCGGGCGACGCTGGTCTCGCATAAGGAATATATCGAGCTGGTGAAATCGCTCGGGCTGAAATTCACGCCCGAGCTGAAGACGCCGGAGGTCGCCATGCCCTTCGAAGGCGGCTACACGCAGGAGCATTACGCCCAGCAGATGATCGACGAGTACAAGGCGGCCGGCGTCGATCCGCGCAATGTCTACCCTCAGTCGTTCCGGCTGGACGACGTGCTCTACTGGCTCAAGGCCGAGCCGGCCTTCGGCGCGCAGGCGGTCTATCTCGATGGCCGCGACGAGGGCAATAAGGGCTTCGACAACATGAAGCCCGAGACCTGGCAGCCTTCCATGAAGGAGCTGGCCGACAAGGGCGTGAAGATCCTCGCCCCGCCGCTCTGGATGCTGGTGACCCATAAGGACGGCAAGATCGTGCCCTCCGTCTATGCCGAGGAAGCGAAGAAGGCCGGGCTCGGCCTCATCAGCTGGTCGCTGGAGCGTTCCGGCCCGCTGAACACGGGCGGCGGCTATTACTACCAGTCGGTCAAGCCGGTGATCGACCGCGACGGCGACATGCTGGCGCTACTCGACGTGCTCGCCCGCGACATCGGCGTGATCGGCGTGTTCTCCGACTGGCCGGCAACCACGACCTTCTACGCCAACTGCCTGAAGCTGAACTGAGGTTGCGCCTCAGCCGACGCCGAGGATGAGGAACCAGACCGAGACGGTGAACAGGCTCAGCGCGGTCGAGAGCGAGACCGCGCTGGCCGAGGCGGTGACGCCGGCCTTGTAACGCTGGGCGAGCAGATAGGCGTTCACCCCGCTCGGCATGGCCGCGAACACCACCGCCACATCCGCCCAGACCGGCGGCATGGGGAGCACGCGGGTGAGCCCGTAGACGATGCCGGGATGCACCACCAGCTTGAGTGCGGTGATGACGACGGCCGGGCCAAGGTCGCCGCGGATCGGGTAGCGGTGGAGCGCGAGGCCGAGCGAGACCAGCGCGCAGGGCACCGCCGAGGCGGCGAGCATGTCCAGCGTCTGCTTGAGAACGCCGGCAGGTGCATAGCCGACAATCTTGGCGATGGCGCCGGCATAGATACCGAGCAGGATCGGGTTGAAGGCCAGCATCCGCCCGAGCTTCGACAGGCCCTTGAGCGAGAAGCCGACGCTGGCGCCTTCGGTGAGCACGGTGGCGACCACCATCATCACCGGCAGATGAATGGCGATGAGCAGGAACAGTGGCACCGCCCCCTCCGGCCCGAAGGCCTGGAGGATGAGCGGCACGCCGACAAATACCGTGTTCGCCTGGCCGGAGGTGAAGCCGTGGATCACCGATTCCACATGGTCGCGCCCGAAGAGCCGCTTCGCCGCCGTCATCCCGAGGGCGAAGACGATGAAGGCACCGGTGAAATAGGCGATCCAGTAGCCCCAGGGCTGACCTTCCGCTGGCAGTTGCGCTTCCGCCAGCGTCTTGAAGATCAGCACCGGCACGGCGAGGCCGAAGACATATTCGGACAGGCCGTCGGCCGCCCGCTCGCGCAGATGGCCGGAAAGCGAGGCGACATAGCCGAGCCCGATCAGCCCAAAGACCGGCGCCACGATGTAGGCGATGGCGCTGAGCTGAGCGAGCATCATCGCGTCATGCTGCCGCGACGACGGCGGCGCTGGATACCAGATGCGAGCTGCGCACCGGCACCATCACGTCGATCCGCGCCCAGAGCCGCTCGGCCACCTCGACCGGGGCGACGAAGGCGATCTCCGCCCGCATGTCGCCGAGATGGGCGGGGTCGATCCGGCCATCCTCCGGGCCGTCGAGCCGCACGCGGGTGGGCTGGACATCGTGGATCGCGAAGGGCTCCAGCAGGCGGAGCATGAGATTGGGGTGCGCATCCGCCTCGACGACGAGGCGATGACGAAGAAGACCGGCGGTCATGGCAAATTCCGATGACGAAAAGGGCAGGGAACAGGCGCGTCAGAACTCCCGGCCGATCAAGTCGGCCGGGCGACGAATTCGCCGATCCGCGCGCACAGGCGCCCTCTGGGTCGTCATTTCGAACATGGTGTGGAAACTAGGCCGGCAGGTGCGGCGCCGTCAATGGGGCAGCAGCATTGCCAAATGGTCGAGCCAAGGCGGCAGGGCCGGCACCTCATGCAGCAGCCGGAAGGCGGGCGGCTCCTCCGGGCAGCTTCCCGCGCCGCATTCGACGAGGGTCGACAGGCCGTTGACCATCGTCAGCACGCAGATGACGAACAGCGCGGCGATCCCGGTCAGGGACAGGCGGCGGCGCCGGTGGAAGCTGGTCTTTTGGCGGTCGATCAGCATCAGCAGGGCGCCGCCGGCGATGAGGCTGGCGAAAAGGGTCACGGCCCAGCTATAGGCGACGGGCTCAAGCGGGGGGGCTGAATGGGTCCGCAGATCCGGGGTGATCTGCATGAGCACCTGGCGTGCCGCGATCATCGCCCCGGCCACGGCCGACAGGATGGCGATGACATAATGGCTCGCCCGCGCCCCGAAGCGCAGATTGAGGGCGAGACCGACGGCAATGCCGATGAACGCGATGCGCTGCATGATGCAGAGCGTGCAGGCCACGTTATGCCTGTGCGCCTGATCCACCGTGGTCAGGGCGAGTATCAGCCCGAGTACCAGGATGCCTCCGGCATTCAGGCGCCGCGACGCTTCCAGCGACAGGCGGGGCAGAATTTCCAGCGCCAAATCGGGTGGCGCGCCGGCGTCGCCGGATGACGTCTGTTGAGGGGAGCCCGAGGACGAGCCGCCTTTCGGCAGGGTGGGCTTAGGGGACGGCGGCATGGCGCTACAGGATCATCCGCAACGTGTCGGCGGCGTGACCGCGGAACAGCACCAGCAGGATGAGCATCGAGGTGAGCCAGCACAGAATGGCGAGCCGTCGATGGCCGACAGACACGAAGATGAGCGCGGCAAACAGTCCAAGAAAAGGCAGGCTCATCATTTCCGCGCGACCCAGCCTGCGTGACGCACGCCGGCACCCAAGCAGCCCGACTGGACGGTCTCATGACACTCTGAAAGATTCGTTAGCTGATGGATCCAATCGGGTCCATCCCATGAATTTAGCCGATTACCTAACGGCACCCTTGGGGGTGGAGTCGCCCGGCTAAAGGAAGCTCTGCGGGTCGATGTCGATCTCGACCTTGAGGTCGCCGCGCGCGCGCGGGGCCGCCGCCATCCAGCCGCGTACATAGGCCGACAGATCGAAGCCGCGCTCGGCGCGGGCGAGCAGGCGGAAGCGGTGGCGCCCGCGCACCAAAGCGAGCGGGGCCTCGGCCGGGCCGAGCACGCGCACTTCGTTCGACAGCGGAGAGGACGCGGCCAGCGCCCGAGCATGGGCCTGCGCGGCATGGGCGTCCGAACCGGAGACGATCAGCGCGCAGAAGCGGGCGAAGGGCGGCAGATGCGCCTCCTCGCGAATGGCGATCTCGCGGTCATAGAAAGCGTCGCGGTCGCCGGCGACGAGCGCCTGCATCACCGGGTGCTCGGGCATATAGGTTTGCAGGAAGGCACGCCCCTCGACGCTGTGCCGCCCGGCGCGGCCGGCGACCTGGTGCAGGAGCTGGAAGGTGCGCTCCGCTGCGCGTGGGTCGCCATGACCAAGGCCGACATCGGCGTCGATGACGCCGACCATGGCAAGGCCGGGGAAGTTGTGGCCCTTGGCGACGAGCTGGGTGCCGATGACGACATCCACCTCGCCATCCTCGATGGCTTTCAATTCCGCCCGCAGCCGCTCCACCCCGCCGGCAAGGTCGGAGGAGAGCACCTGGAGCCGCGCATGCGGCAGGAGGCTCGCCGCTTCCTCATGCAGCCGCTCGACACCGGGGCCGCAGGGAATGAGGCTGTTCGGCTCATGGCAATGCGGGCAGTCGCTCGGCACGGGCGTGGCGAAACCGCATTGGTGGCATTCGAGCCGCCGACGGAAGCGGTGCTCGACCAGCCAGGACGAGCAGGAGGGACAGCGTATGCGATGCCCGCAGGCTCGGCAGAGGGTGAGCGGGGCATAGCCGCGCCGGTTGAGGAACAGGAGCGCCTGTCCGCCGGCCTCGATGGTCCTCTCCATTTCCTGCGCGAGGCGCGGGGCGATCCAGCGCCCGCGCGGCGGGCCTTCCTTGCGCAGGTCGATGGGCTCGAGGCGCGGCACGCGGGTGCCGGCGAAACGCTCGGGCAGATGCAGCCTTGTATAGCGGCCGCGCCGGGCATTCACCTCGGTCTCCAGCGAGGGCGTCGCCGAGACCAGCACGACGGGCGCCGCCTCCAGCCGGGCGCGCACCACCGCCATGTCGCGGGCGTGGTAATGGACGCCGTCCTCCTGCTTGTAGGCGCCGTCATGCTCCTCATCGACGATGATGAGGCCGAGATCGGTGAAGGGCAGGAACAGCGCCGAGCGCGCGCCGGCCACCACGCTCACCTCGCCCGCCGCGACGCCCTTGAAGATGCGCCCGCGCCGCTTCGAGCTTACCGCCGAATGCCACTCCGCCGGGCGCACGCCGAAGCGGCGGGCGAAGCGGTCGAGAAACGCCTGCGTCAACGCGATTTCCGGCATGAGGATCAGCGTCTGCCGCCCCTGCCGGATGGTTTCGGCCACCGCCTCGAAATAGGTCTCGGTTTTGCCCGAGCCCGTCACGCCATCGATGAGATGCGGGGCGAAGGCGCGAGTCTTCACCGCCGCCACCAGAGTGTCAGCCGCCTCCCGCTGGGCGGGAAGCAGCGCCGGCGTGTCGTGGTCGGGATCGGGCGTCTCGGCGGCGGGCTCGGGGGGCAGGACGATGGTTTCCAGCACGCCGTCGTCAATCAGCCCGTCGATCACCGAGGGAGAGACCGCCGCCTCGCGCGCGGCTTCCGCCTTGGCGCGCACGAATCCATCCGCCAGCGCCTCCAGCACCCGCGCGCGGGCGGAGGTGGCGCGCTCGGGGCGCCGGTCGGTGAGGCGCACGCCGGTGCGCTCGCGGGCGAAGCCGGCGCTCTCGTCATGGCGCAAAGCGAGGCGCAGCACCATGCCAGGCGGCGTCACCGTGTAGTCGGCGATCCAGCGGATGAAGGCGATCATTTCCGGAAGCAGCGGCGGCACGTTGTAGCGGCGCTGGATCGGCTTGAGCTTGGCGGGGTCGACGGTGGGCGCATCCGCCGCGCGCGGCCAGACGCAGCCGAGCATGTTGCGCGGGCCGAGCGGCACCACGACGATATCGCCCGGCGCCACCTCCATGCCCTCCGGCACGCGGTAGGAATAGGCCGCGCCGATTGCCACCGGCAGCAGCACATCCACCACGCGCACCGGCGTGGCGAAGAGGGTGGGGGAATCGGAGGCGGCCATGGTCGTCCTTCATAGCGCATCGCCGGGCCGGGAGGGAAAGCGTGCAACGGGAAGGCAAGTGTCCCGCCATGACGCCGGGAGCGGAGAAGTCGTGGATCCTCGGGCCGAGCCCGGGGATGACGATCTGAGGGAAGGGGGATGTGCTCCCTGCCCGTCACGTCGAATTTTAACCCCAGCGGCGCATGATCCTGCGAACAGGCGAGGCCGGGATCGGACCATGGCGGCAAGCGACGGACAGAAGGCGGAACGGGCGCAGAAGATGCTGCTGGCCGGCGCCACGCCGGATGTGGCGGCGGCGCTCACCGGCTGGCTCGGGCGCCTCGCCCATGAACGGCGCCTCTCGCCCAAGACGCGCGAGGCCTATGCGCGCGACATGACCAGTTTCCTGCTGCTGCTTGGCGATCATCTCGGCGCGAAGCCGGACCTGCCGGCCCTCGCTGCGTTAACCCCGCGCGATGTGCGCGCGGTGATCGCCGCCCGGCGGGCCGAGGGGATCGAGGCGCGCACGCAGATGCGTTTTCTCGCCGCCGCCCGCTCCTTCGGCCGGCACATGGAACGCGAGGGGCTGGGCAAGGTCGGCGCGCTCGCGGCGGTGCGCGCGCCGCGCATTCCCCGCACCTTGCCGCGCCCGCTCTCGCCGGCCGATGCCCGAGCCGTGGCGGACCCCGACACGCGCGCCGGCGAGGCGCGCGAGCCGTGGGTACTGGCGCGCGACGCGGCGGTGCTGGCGCTGCTCTATGGCTCGGGCCTGCGAATCTCCGAGGCGCTGGGCCTGATGCGGCGCGACATGCCGGAGCCCGGAAGGGGCGACCAGATCCTCGTTCACGGCAAGGGTGGCAAGACGCGTATGGTGCCGGTGCTGCGCGCCGTGCTGGAGATGGTGGCGGCCTATGCCCGTGCCTGCCCGTTCGAGCTGGAGCCGCAGAAGCACCTGTTTCGCGGGGTGAAGGGCGGGCCGCTCTCGCCCCGCATCGTGCAGCTTGCGATGGAGCGGATGCGCGGCAGCCTCGGCCTGCCCGACAGTGCGACGCCGCACGCGCTGCGTCATTCCTTCGCCACCCATCTCCTCGGGCGCGGTGGCGATCTGCGCTCCATCCAGGAACTTCTCGGCCACGCCTCACTGTCCACCACGCAGATCTATGCGGCGGTGGATTCGCAGACGCTGATGGCGGCGTGGAAGGCTGCCCATCCCCGCGCGCGGTGAGACGCTGGCCTACACGCCTGCGTGAGATCACGCGATTGCTGGCTTTTGCGGCACTCCGGTGCCGCTGCCGCACTTTTCAGCGGGGCGAGCTTGGGCGACACTTTCCCCATCGTGAACCACGACAGGAGAGTGTCTGATGAAGCGTGTCGCGACCGCCCTCTGTGCCCTGGCCTTCACCGCCGCCATTTCCGGCGCGGCTCTCGCCGACTGCCCCGCCCATGCCTCGACGACCCAGACACAGACGCCGGTGAAGGGCTCCTGAGCCTTTCCGCCTGAACAAGCGAAAGGCCCGGAGGGACGACCTCCGGGCCTTTTTGCGTGCCATGCGATGTCGCCCGCGGGCGGTGCCGTCACATATGGATGGAACGACTCTCCGCCGCCATCGCCGCTTCCTTCACCGCTTCCGAGCGGGTGGGGTGAGCGTGGCAGGTGCGGGCGAGATCCTCGGAGGAGCCGCCGAATTCCATCAGCACCGCCGCCTCGTGAATGAGCTCGCCGGCCTCGGAGCCGATGATGTGGACGCCGAGCACCCGGTCAGTCGCGGCATCCGCCAGCACCTTCACGAAGCCATCGGTCTCGTCATTGGCCTTGGCGCGGCCATTGGCGAGGAAGGGGAACTTGCCGACCTTATAGGCGACGCCGGCGTCCTTCAGTTCTTCCTCGGTCTTGCCGACGGAGGCGACTTCCGGGTGGGTGTAGACCACGCCCGGAATGACCTCGTAATTCACATGGCCGGCCTGGCCGGCCAGCAGCTCGGCAATGGCCACGCCCTCATCCTCGGCCTTGTGGGCGAGCATCGGGCCGGTGATCACGTCGCCAATGGCGAAGATGCCGGGCACGTTGGTGCGGTAGTAATGATCAGTCACGACGCGGCCGCGCTTGTCGGTCTCGACGCCCAGCGCCTCAAGGCCAAGGCCCTGCGTGTAGGGCACGCGGCCAATGGCGACGAGCACCACATCGGCCTCCAGCGTCTCGGCGGCGCCGCCCGCGGCGGGCTCGACAGAAACCTTCAGCGTGGCGCCGGAGGTGTCGACGCCGGTGACCTTGGAGCCCAGCTTGAAGGCGAAGCCCTGCTTCTGCAGGATGCGCTGGAAGGACTTCGCGACATCAAGATCCATGCCCGGCAGGATGCGGTCGAGATATTCGACGACCGTCACCTCGGCGCCGAGGCGGCGCCACACGCTGCCGAGTTCGAGGCCGATGACGCCGGCGCCGACGACGACCAGCTTGCCCGGCACCTTCTCAAGCGCGATGGCTCCGGTGGAGGAGACGATGCGGGTCTCGTCGATCTCGATGCCCGGCAGACGGGCAATGTCGGAACCGGTGGCGATGACGATGGCCTTGGTCTCCAGCGTCTGCGCCGAACCGTCGGCCAGGGCGATGTCCACCTTGCCGGCGGCCGGAATGCTGGCCGTGCCGTGATAGGTGTCGACCTTGTTCTTCTTCATCAGGAAGGCGACACCCTTGACGTTGCCTTCCACCGCCTGGTCCTTGAAGCCGAGAAAGGCGGCATGGTCCAGCTCGGGCGCACCGACCTTGATGCCCATCTTGGCGAAGCTGTGGCCGGCTTCCTCGAAGCGGTGCGAGGCGTGCAGCAGCGCCTTGGAGGGGATGCAGCCGACATTGAGGCAGGTGCCGCCAAAGGTGGCGCGCTTCTCGACCACCGCGACCTTGAGCCCCAGCTGGGCGGCGCGGATGGCGCACACATAGCCGCCGGGGCCGGTGCCGATGACGACGAGATCGTAGGACATGGACGCAGCTTCCCTGAATTCGAAGGTGGTCAGCCTGCCTTCTGGACGGCGAGGCGAAGGCCGAGCAGCACGAAGGTTGCGCCGGTTACCCGGTTGAACCAGCGGCCGCCGGCCGCGAAGCGTGCCCGCACGGCGGGATTGGTGAAGAACAAGGTGACGCCGGCAAACCAGGCGATGAGCGCGCTCGCCATGCCGATGCCATAGAGGAAGATCACCGGCACCGGCGTCTCATGGCTCACCATCGCCGAGAACAGCGACAGGAAGAACAGTACCGGCTTGGGGTTGAGCGCATTGGTGAGGAAGCCCATGCCGAAGCAGGCGGGCAGCGAGACGCGCCCCGCTTTTCCGGCATCGGCCGTGAGGGCGCGCTCGTCGAAATTCATCGGCGTTTCGAAGAAGGAGCGGATGCCGAGATAGACGAGATAGGCGACGCCCAGCCACTTGATCAGCGCGAACAGCGCCAGAGACTGGGAGACGATGAGCCCGATGCCGAGGATGGTGTAGGAGATGTGGAACAGCAGCGAGGCGCCGATGCCGAAGCTGGTGACCAGCGCGGCTTTGCGTCCATGCACGACGCTCTGGCGCACGACGAGGGCGAAATCCGCCCCCGGCGCGACGATCACCACGGCGAACACGGCCATCAGGGCCGCGAATTCGCTGACGTAGGTCATTCTCCCCTCCGCCGGAGCCCGGTCCGGATCACAGATCCAGCACGAGGCGGGTCGGATCCTCCAGCGCTTCCTTGACGCGCACGAGGAAGGTGACGGCGCCCTTGCCGTCGACGATGCGGTGATCGTAGCTCAGCGCGAGATACATCATCGGGCGGGCGACGATCTGGCCCTTCACCACGACCGGGCGCTCCTCGATGCGGTGCATGCCGAGAATGCCCGACTGCGGCGCGTTGAGGATCGGGGTCGACATCAGCGAGCCGTAGATGCCGCCATTGGTGATGGTGAAGGTGCCGCCCTGCATGTCCTCGATGCCGAGCTTGCCGTCGCGCGCCTTGCGGCCGAGGCCGGCAATGGTCTTCTCGATACCGGCGATCGACAGGTTGTCGGCGTCGCGCACCACCGGAACGACGAGGCCCTTGTCGGTGCCGACGGCGATGCCGATGTGGTAATAGTTCTTGTAGACCAGATCATTGCCGTCGATCTCGGCATTGACCTCGGGCACGTCCTTGAGGGCCTGGATCACCGCCTTGGTGAAGAAGCCCATGAAGCCCAGCTTCACGCCGTGCTTCTTCTCGAACACGTCCTTGTACTGGGCGCGCAGGCTCATCACCGCCGACATGTCGACATCGTTGAAGGTGGTGAGCATCGCCGCGGTGCTCTGCGCGTCCTTCAGCCGCTTGGCGATGGTCTGGCGCAGCTTGGTCATCTTCACGCGCTCTTCGCGCGCGGCATCGTCCGGCGCGGAGGGGGCGCGCACGGTGACAGGGGCGGCGGCCGCAGCCGGGGCAGTCGCGATAGCCGCGAGCATGTCGCCCTTGGTCACGCGGCCATCCTTGCCGGAGCCGGCGAGCATCGCCGGGTTGAGGCCGCTCTCGGCGGCAAGCTTGGCGACGGCGGGGCCGTTGGCGCCAGCCGGCGCGGCGGCGGGGGCCGCAGCGGGCGCCGGGGCGGCGGGCTTGGGAGCCTCGACCTTCGGGGCTTCCGCCTTGGCGGGCGCGGGGGCCGCGGCCGGAGCGGCCTTGGCGGCCGCGCCGCCCTCGCCGATGGAGCCGAGCAGCGCGCCCACGCCGACCGTCTCGCCATCCTTGGCGACGATCTCGGACAGCACGCCGGCCGCCGGGGCGGGAACCTCGATGGTGACCTTGTCAGTCTCCAGCTCGACGATCGGCTCGTCGGCCGCGACCGCCTCGCCGGCCTTCTTGAACCACTTGCCGATGGTCGCCTCGGTGACCGATTCGCCCAGCGTCGGAACGCGGATCTCGGTGGCCATGCTCGTTGTTCCTCACCCTTTGCCGGCCCCTGGACCGGCACTCCCTCAGTTCAGTCGGAATATCAGCCCAGAGCGTCCGCGAGGAACGCCTTGAGCTGCGCGAGATGCTTGGACATCAGGCCCGTCGCCGTTGCCGCGGACGCCGGACGGCCAGTGTAGCGCGGGCGCGACGAGGCCGAGCCCGCCTGCTCCAGCACCCACTCCAGATAAGGCTGCACGAAGGCCCAGCCGCCCTGGTTCTTCGGCTCTTCCTGGCACCAGACGACTTCCGCCTGCTTGAAGCGGGAAATCTCCTGAGCCAGCGTCTTGAGCGGGAACGGGAAGAGCTGCTCCACGCGCATCAGATAGACATCGTCGATGCCGCGACGCTCGCGCTCCTCATAGAGGTCGTAATAGACCTTGCCCGAGCAGAGCACGACGCGGCGGATCTCGCCATCGGCCTTCAGCTTCACCGCCTCGGCCGGCTGGTTGGTGTGCGCGCGATCCGCGTCGTCCCACAGCACGCGGTGGAAGCTGGTTCCGGCGTCGAACTCGGCGAGCGTGGAGACGGCGCGCTTGTGGCGCAGCAGGCTCTTCGGCGTCATCAGGATCAGCGGCTTGCGGAAGTCGCGCTTCAGCTGGCGGCGCAGGATGTGGAAGTAGTTCGCCGGCGTCGTGCAGTTGGCGACCTGCATGTTGTCTTCGGCGCACATCTGCAGAAAGCGCTCGAGGCGGGCGGAGGAGTGCTCCGGGCCCTGGCCCTCATAACCATGCGGCAGCAGGCAGACGAGGCCGGACATGCGCAGCCACTTGCGCTCGCCCGAGGAGAGGAACTGGTCGAAGATGACCTGCGCGCCATTGGCGAAGTCGCCGAACTGCGCTTCCCACATCACCAGCGCGTTGGGCTCGGAGAGCGAGTAGCCATACTCGAAGCCGAGCACCGCCTCTTCCGAGAGCATCGAGTTGATGACCTCGTAACGGCCCTGGCCCTCGCGGAGATAGTTGAAGGGCGTGTGGCGCTCCTCGGTCTCCTGGTCGATCAGCACCGAATGGCGCTGGGAGAAGGTGCCGCGCTCGCAATCCTGGCCGGAGAGGCGCACCGGGTGGCCTTCGAGCTGGAGCGTGGTGAAGGCGAGCGCCTCCGCCGTCGACCAGTCGATGCCCGCGCCGTCCTCAAGGATCGCCTTACGGCGCGCGTCAAGGAAGCGCTGGATGGTGCGGTGGAGGTGGAAGCCCTCCGGCACGGTGGTGATCTTGTCGCCGATCTCCTTGAGCACGTCGATCGCCACGCCGGTATTGCCGCGGCGCGGATCGTCCTCGGAGGCAGCGGCCTTGAGGCCGGCCCAGCGGCCGTCCAGCCAGTCGGCCTTGTTCGGCTTGTAGGCCTGGCCCGCCTCGTACTCGGTGTCGAGACGCGCGCGCCACTCGGCCTTCATGCGATCGAACTCGCCGGCCTCGATCGCGCCCTCGGCTTCGAGCTTCTTGCCGTAGAGCTCCAGCGTGGTCGGGTGCTGCTTGATCGCCTTGTACATCAGCGGCTGGGTGAAGGCGGGCTCGTCGCCTTCATTGTGGCCGAAGCGGCGGTAGCAGAACATGTCGACCACCACCGGCTTCTTGAAGCGCTGGCGGAACTCGATGGCGATCTTGGCGGCGAAGGTGACGGCTTCCGGGTCGTCGCCATTCACGTGGAAGATCGGCGCCTCGATGGTCTTCGCCACATCCGACGGATAGGGCGAGGAGCGCGAGAAGCGCGGATAGGTGGTGAAGCCGATCTGGTTGTTGATGATGAAGTGGATCGAGCCGCCGGTGCGGTGACCCTTCAGGCCGGAGAGGCCGAGGCACTCGGCGACGACGCCCTGGCCGGCAAAGGCCGCGTCACCATGGATCAGCAGCGGCAGCACCTGCGTGCGCTCGATATCGCCGAGCAGATCCTGCTTGGCGCGCGACTTGCCGAGCACAACGGGATCGACGATCTCGAGATGCGACGGGTTGGCGGTGAGCGACAGATGGACCTTGTTGCCGTCGAACTCGCGGTCCGAGGAGGCGCCGAGGTGATACTTCACGTCGCCGGAGCCCTCGACCTCGTCGGGGGCCCAGGAGCCGCCCTTGAACTCGTGGAACAGCGCGCGGTGCGGCTTGCCCATCACCTGGGTCAGCGTGTTGAGGCGGCCGCGATGAGCCATGCCGAACACGATCTCCTGCACGCCGAGCTGGCCGCCGCGCTTGATGATCTGCTCCAGCGCCGGAATCAGCGACTCGCCGCCATCGAGGCCGAAGCGCTTGGTGCCGGTGTAGCGGACATCGAGGAACTTCTCGAAGCCTTCCGCCTCGACCAGCTTGTTGAGGATCGCGCGCTTGCCCTCGCGGGTGAAGGTGATCTCCTTGTCGGGCCCTTCGATGCGCTCCTGGATCCACGCCTTCTCCTCGGGCGAGGAGATGTGCATGAACTCGACGCCGAGCGTGTGGCAGTAGGTGCGCTGGAGGATGGCGACCATCTGGCGGACGGTCGCGAATTCCATGCCGAGCACGTGGTCGATGAAGATCGGCCGGTCGAGATCGGCTTCCTGGAAGCCGTAGGACGCCGGGTCGAGCTCGGGCGCGGAACGCTCCGGCTCAAGACCGAGCGGGTCGAGCTTGGCATGGAGATGGCCGCGCATCCGGTAGGCGCGGATCATCATCAGCGCCTTGACCGAGTCGCGGGTGGCCTGCTGGACATCGGCGGAGCTGAGCTCGACACCGGTCTTCTGGGCCTTCTCGGCGACCTTGGCCTCGACCTTCTTGCCGACCGCCTTCTCGACCTCGATCCAGTTGCCGTCCATGGCCGAGACCAGCTCGCCATTGGCGTGGATCGGCCAGCCCTGCTTCTTCCACGAGGCGCCGCGGGCGCTCTTCTCGACGTCGGCCGGCGCATCCTTGAGGCCGGCGAAGAAGGCCTGCCACTGCGCGTCGACGGAGGAGGGATCCGCCTCGTAGCGGGCGTACAGATCCTCGATCCAGGCCGCATTGGCGCCGTAGAGGAAGGAGGTGTTCAGGAAAACTTCGTTCAAGTCCGCGCGCGACATCGTCGGCTCCTGGGGGACCGCTGCGGTCCGGTGGAGACGCTTTACAGCCGGTCGTCGGTGCCCGGCGGGGGGCGGCCTAGGGTCCGGTGCTCCGAGGCTCGGAGCGAAAGCGCTTAATCAGCGAGTATATAGGTCTCGTGTTGACTTCATGAATGCCGCAGGAATGCGGCACCGTCATGCAAAATGGCAACTTGTCACTTGGAAGTAACCCAAGGTCAGCGCAATCCCCCAAGGTTCGCGTGTCCGAAGGCGGCTTCCAACCCGCCGCACGGGTGCGGCGGGTGACTTGTGCGCCGACCGGGCGGGCCCGGGCGGCGCGGTTCATAGGCTGCCGGACGGCTCAGGCGCCGAGCGCGGGAGCGATCTTCTGGCACTCGGCGACGAGTTCCTTCACCGAGGCGATGGACTTGTCGAGCATGGCTTGCTCGGAGCTGTCGAGGCTGATCTCGACGATCCGCTCCACGCCTTCCGCGCCGATGATGACGGGGACACCGAGATAGAGGTCGTTCACGCCATACTGGCCGGTGAGGAAGGCGGCGCAGGGAAGCAGGCGCTTCTTGTCGCGCAGATAGGAGGTCGCCATCTCGATGGCCGAGGCGGCCGGGGCGTAGAAGGCCGAGCCGGTCTTGAGCAGGTTGACGATCTCGCCGCCGCCCTTGCGGGTGCGATCAACTATGGCGTCCACCTTTTCCTGGCTGGTCCAGCCCATCTTCACGAGGTCCGGCAGCGGGATGCCGGCCACGCCCGAGTAGCGCACCAGCGGCACCATGTCGTCGCCATGGCCACCGAGCACGAAGGCGGTGACGTCCTCGACCGAGACGTTGAACTCGTCGGCGAGGAAGTAGCGGAAGCGGGCCGAGTCCAGCACGCCGGCCATGCCCACCACCTTGTGGGTCGGCAGGCCGGAGGCCTTCTGCAGCGCCCACACCATGGCGTCGAGCGGATTGGTGACGCAGATCACGAAAGCGTTGGGGGCGTACTGGGCGATGCCCGCGCCGACCTGCTGCATGACCTTGAGATTGATGTCGAGCAGGTCCGAGCGGCTCATGCCGGGCTTGCGCGGCACGCCAGCGGTGACGATCACCACATCCGCGCCGGCGATCGCCTCATAGCTATTAGTGCCGGTCAGCTTGGCGTCGAAGCCCAGCACCGGGGAGGATTCCGCAATGTCGAGGCTTTTGCCCTGAGGAATGCCTTCCGCCACGTCGAACATCACGACGTCGCCGAGTTCCTTGAGACCCGCGAGAAGGGCGAGAGTACCGCCGATCTGGCCGGCCCCGATCAGTGCAATCTTTGCTCGAGCCATGAGATTTCCTGACTTTCCGAGGGAGGGTGCGGCGCTCCGCCGCGCGCGCTTCCGATAGCCCGTCTCGCCGCCCGGTTCAAGCGATGAGCGCCGTCCAAAGGTCGGCGCCACCTACAACTTTGCTACCAATTCCAATGGTATACGAAATACTGGATGCCTATCGGCGGCGTTCCGCCAAGTCTTCCATCAGTTCGATCTGGATCGCCTGTATCTCCGCCAGTCGCTCCCATTGGCGCGTCAGCATGTGGTCGATCTTCTCGTGCAGGTGGCGGATCTCCAGCTCCGCCTTCAGGTTCACCCGGTAGTCGTTCTCCGAGCGGCGCCGGTCCTTCGCCTCCTGCCGCTTCTGGCTCATCATGATGACCGGCGCCTGCAGCGCGGCGATGCAGGAGAGCACAAGATTGAGCAAAATGAAGGGGTAAGGGTCGAAGGCGCCGAGCAGGCCGGCGACGTTCAGGCTCATCCAGACAACGATGAACGCCATGAAGGAAATGATGAAGACCCAGCTACCGCCGAAGCTGGCGATGCCATCCGCCGCGCGCTCGCCGAAGGTGCGGCCGCTGTCGATCTCGGCCTCGATGTTCTCGGTCAGGATGTCGTTTTCGGCGAGACTGTCGATCACATCATGGTCGAGCTGGGTGAGGTCGCCGCGCTCGGCCTGAAGGGTCGCGGCGATATAGGCGGCACGCTCGCGGGCCAGCGCCTTGCGGGAGATGTGTGCGTCTGGCGCAAGGCCGGGATGCGCTGCGCGAATATGTTCGGCGAGCGTGGGGCGCAGCATGTCGAGCCGCACGCCGTTCCTGTCGGTCAGAACCTGACCGGTGAGGGCGCAGACATGGGGCAGGGTGCTGGTTCTGGGATGGTGGGTGCGGCTCATGATGCGGCTGTCCGGTCGGTCCGCGTCCATAGTCGCGCGGCATATGTCAGCATCAAGTCTGCCGTGCCCCGGCGTGATCAGGTTTCGACAAGGCCCGTCGTATTGCCGCTCGCCTGCGAATCGCCCCGGCCATGCGGGCGGGCGATGTAGTCCGACGAGCCCATCTCGTGCAGGCGCGACACGGTGCGGGCCCATTCGAAGGCTTCCGCGCCCTCGGTGCCGACATAGAGATGCTCGGGATCGCTGTCGGCCGAGGCGACGACCTTCACGCCCTTCTCGTAGAATTCGTCGATCAGGGTGATGAAGCGCTTGGCCTCGTTGCGCCGGTCCTGGTCAAGCACCGGGATATGGTCGATCAGCACGGTGTGGTAGCTGCGGGCGATGCGCAGATAGTCGCTGGCGCCGAGCGGTACGCCGCAGAGATCGTGGAAAGCGAAGCGCGCGGCGCCTCCGCCGGCGCGCGGCACCGGGATGCTGCGCCCGCCGGAGAGCAGCGTGGTCGGCGCGCCGCCATCGACGCCCGCAACGCGGTGCCAGACCTTCTCCATCTCCCGGTCGATGTCCGTCATGTCCTGATCGGCGCGCGGCACATACCAGGTGCGCACGCCGCCCAGCTTCTCCATGCGGTAGTCGGTCGGGGATTCGATGCGCACCACATCCATGTGCTGCTGGATCATGGCGATGAAGGGCAGGAACAGCGCGCGGTTGAGGCCGCCCTCATAGAGATTTTCCGGCGCCACATTCGAGGTGGCGACGATGACCACGCCGAGGTCGAACAGCTTCTCGAACAGCCGGCCGAGGATCATCGCGTCGGCGATGTCGGTGACGTGGAACTCGTCGAAGCAGAGCAGCCACGCCTCCTCGTAGAGCGCGGCGGCGACGAGGGTGATGGGATCGGACTCCTTGATCCGGCCCGCCTTCATCTCGGCCCGAATCTGGAAGATGCGGGCGTGCACGTCGGCCATGAATTCGTGGAAATGCGCCCGGCGTTTGCGCTTGCGTACCGCCACACACTCATAGAACAGGTCGACCAGCATGGTCTTGCCGCGCCCGACCGAGCCATGAATGTAGAGGCCGCGCACTTTTGGGATGGTGTCCTCGCGCCGGGCGAACAGCCAGCCAAGTGCGGAGGTCTTGCGGGCGAGGCGCCGGGCGGCGATGCGCTGCTCGAGCTGGGCAAGCGCCGCGACGACCTTGGCCTGGCCGGGATCGGGGGCGATGTCGCCCGAGGCCATGCGCGCCACATAGCGCGCCGCCAGCACCGAGCCGCCGGCCTCTGCCGAAATCGTCATATCCGCCGATCTGTCCGCCATGATCGGGAGCACTCCCATATTGCACCGCACGCCTTAGCCCCGGCATCGAGCCTCGGCAAGCATGCGTGGGGCTTTCTGCGACGAAGGTGGCGTATGGGCAGGGGTGCGGGAAGCGCATGGCCCGCTGGTAAAATGCAGCGATTTTTCGCGGGAGGGGCGGGCTACCTCTACGTGCCACGAACCCGACATCATCCTGCGGCTCCTTTGTTCCATCACAAAAGGGGGAGCCGATGCGGGCTTGCCGGGCGATCCGCTCACGCACCGTGGCCGCCGTCATCCAGCTGGCGGTTGTCGCCGTCGGCCCGGCCGCGCTGGCGCGCGACCTGCCGTCCTCGGCGGTGATGATCGACACCGACGATCGCCTCACCCCGGCCGAGTTCGCCCGCACGATGGGGCTTTCCGGTCCGCAACTCGCCTCGCGCTTCGGCGCCACCGGCCTCGTGCGCTGCGGCGGCGCGGTCGGCACCGGGCAGCTCGTTGGGGCTGGCAATGTCATAGTCACCGCCGCTCACATGCTATTCGCCCCCAACGGGCGCCCGCGCGACGCGGCGGGCGCCTGCACCTTCGAGATCGACACGCCGGGCGAGCGCCAGGTGGTCCCGATCCGCGTGACCGACACGCTGTGCGGCTCACGCGAACCCTATGCCGACGCGGCCATGCGCGATTGGGCGGTGGTGCCGCTCACCCGCTTCGTGGCCGGCGTGCGGCCTTACCCGCTCGGTTCGGTGCTCAAGGTGCCCGGCCCGCTGGTTCTGGCGGCGGCGGCACGCACCGGCGGTGTCGAGGCGCATTCGCTTCAGCGCTGCCAGGCCCGCATGCAGACCGCCCGCGCGCCCGATGGCCTGCGCGAGGTGGCGATCGACTGCGATGCCGAAGGGGGGGCGTCGGGTGCGGCGCTGCTTGGCGAGGATGGTAGCTTTCAGGGGGTCTATGTCGGCTTCCGCTCGGCCCATCCCGGCGAGCCCGGCCCGTTTTCGGCGAGCCACTATAATTTCGGAGTAACCGCCGAGGGCGGGCTGCGGCGCGCCATCATGGAAGTCGTGAGCCGGCATCAGCCGCTGAGCGCCGCCGCCGACTAGCGTAGCCTTACGCATTGCGGGATGGGCCGGCGCAGAGCAAGCTTGCGCGAGGCTGGCTCAGAGCGCCCGGGATGCGCATGTGAGCCATGCAGCCGCGTGAGTTGTCTTCGTGTGCAGTGCGCATATTTCTGCTGCGCCGCAATATGATCCCGCGGTTGACGAGATCTGACCCATGTCCGTGACCGAGATGAACCGCCAGACCTTCGCCTCCACCGCCTCTTCCGGCGGGGATGGAGCTGTCGCCGGCCCGGTGCGCGGCGAGGCCGAAGGGCAGATCCGCAAGCTGCTGCCGGCGGAGCGTCATCTTCTGGTCGATCATCTGCTCCGGCTGGATCCGCTGAGCCGCTTCATGCGCTTCGGCGGCGTCGTGTCGGATGCGGCCATTGTCCGCCATGCCAACCGCGTGGTGACCGGCAATGGCTGTGCGCTCGGCTATTTCCTTGAGGGCGATCTGCGCGCCGTCGCGGAACTGCATCCGCTGCCGAAGGTCGCCGGCAAGCTGTCCTCGGCCGAGGCGGCGTTCAGCGTCGAGCGGCCCTGGCAGGGCAAGGGCATCGGTTCGGCGCTGATGCGCCAGCTCGTCCTGCTCGCCCAGAATCGTGACATTGAAGAACTGCAGGTGGTGTTCCTGCCCAATAACGGGCGGATGAAGCACCTCGCGGTCAACCACGCCGCCGACTTCTCGGTCGATGACGAGGAAGTCGTCGGCCGTGTGCGCGCACCGCACCCCACCTTCTTCTCGCGTCTGCGCGAATTCATGGGCGATGTCGCGGCCGTCTGGTCCGCAGCCTTCGATCTGCAGGAGCGCACGCTTCCGCCCTCCATGCGCGGCAGCTGAGCACCGACGCCGCTCGAGCGAGACCCGGCACCGCTGCGCCGCGTGCGGGCCGCACGATCGCCGAGCGCCTTGACTTGGCCCATATCGCACCTGACAGAGTGACTCTCCGGCCCGAATCCGCCCGAGATCAATGGTTCAGCACGCACTTCCGCCACACCGCGCGATCGCGCTCCCGCGGCCCGGCTTCGGCGTCGAGGCCCTCCGGGGGCTTCTCGCCGTCCTGCTGGTCGCCTTTGCTTTTCTGACCGGCGCGCTGGCACCCGCCCTGGCCCAGACGGTGCTCCCTGAGCAGCAGGCGCTGCAGGAGAAGCTGAGCGGGTTCCGCGCGGTCGTCGACGGCGTCGAGGGAGCTCTGGGGCGCGAGGGCCTGCGCTCGGTCGATCTCGATGACCTGCGCAACCGCCTCGATCCGGTGCGCACGGAGCTTGCCTCGGGCGTTTCCGTGCTGGAGCCGCTGCTCGCCGAGCTCACACGCCGCGTGCAGGAGATCGGCCCCAAGCCCGAGGCCGGTGCCGCGCCGGAAGACCCGGCGGTCGCCAGCGAGCGCGAGACGCTCATGGCCCGCGCCAGCGAACTCGATGCTGTGATGAAGCAGGGCCGACTGCTGAAGGTCCGGGCCGACCAGCTTTCCGACCGCATCATCAGCCGTCGCCGGGCCATGTTCACGGACCAGCTTTTTGCGCGGTCCTATTCGGTGCTCGATCCGGCCCTGTGGATTTCGGCCGCCGCCGCCATTCCGCAGGAACTGCGCGGCATTGGCTATCTGCTGCGCGACTGGCGCGCCTATGCCGATGCCCGCGTGCCGCTCTACGGGCAGTTACTGCTGCTGCTGGGGGCCATCCTCATCATCTCCGGCGTGTTCGTGCTGCGCCAGATCTTCAGCCGGCCGCTGCGCCGGCTCAATCTGGGCGCGAGCGGGGAGCACCTGCCGCGGCTGAAGGCCTGCCTGCTCTCGGCATTGCTCGCCATCGTGCGCATATCGGCGGCACCGGCGGCGACGACTGCCGTGATCGCGCTGCTCAACGCCTTCGACGTGATGCCCGACAGGGTGCAGGAGATCGCGCAGGGGCTCGTGATCGGTGTCATCGTCGTGGCGGTCGGCAATGGTCTGCTGACGGGGGCCCTGGCCCCCAGCGAACCGCGCCGGCGCGTTCTGCCGATCTCCGATGAGATGGCGAGGCTCATCTATAACAATGCCACGATCGGCCTATGGATCATGGGCACCGCGGCTTTTCTCAACAGCCTGCATCGTGCCCTCGTCGTTCCTGTGCCGCTGACGGTGGCGACCGCCGCCACCATGTCGATCGCCCTGACCCTCGTCG
Source organism: Ancylobacter sp. WKF20 (assembly GCF_029760895.1). Lineage (NCBI taxonomy): Bacteria > Pseudomonadati > Pseudomonadota > Alphaproteobacteria > Hyphomicrobiales > Xanthobacteraceae > Ancylobacter > Ancylobacter sp. WKF20. The sequence continues at coordinate 3,037,648 of NZ_CP121679.1, read as the reverse complement.
CCATGCGCACCATGCGCGGGCTGGTGGAAGGATCAGATGACGAGGCGGATGACGCGACGCCGGCCCGACCCGGCGAAGAGACGCCCGAAGGCGGGCTGAGCTCGACCGGCACGCTGCAATGGGTCCGTCTGCCCTTCTGGGTGCTCAACGCCGTCATTATCGGCTCGCTGGTCGCCGGTTATGTCAGCTTCGGCGCCTTCCTCGCCTCGCGGGCCCTCATCGCCGTGGTGATGGCCGGCACCGCCTATCTGCTGATCGCGCTCATCAATGCGGTGTTCGTCGACGGCATCGCTTCGGGGCCCCGCGCGCGGCATGTAGCCAAGGCGCTTGGCGTCCGTCCGGCCAGTGTCGAGCTCCTGTCGGTGCTGGTCGCGGGCGTGCTGAAGGTGGTCGCGCTTGTCGTCATCGGCATCGTCATCATCGGCACCTTCGGCACCTCGACCGCCGACATCCAGGATCTTCTCAGCCGCGTCACCTTCGGCTTCAGCATCGGCAGTTCGACCATCACCCTGGGCGATGTGCTGAGCGCCCTGCTGTTCCTGGCGGTCGGCATCGTCATTGCCCGCGCCGTGCAGCGCTGGTTCTCGGTGGCGATCCTGCCGAAGACCTCCTTCGATCCGGGCCTGCAGAATTCGATCGCCACCATCATCGGCTATGTCTGCTCCATCGCCGTGATCGCCATCGCGATGGGGCGCATCGGGCTCAATCTGGAAAATGTCGCCCTTGTCGCCGGTGCGCTCTCGGTCGGTATCGGTTTCGGCCTTCAGTCCATCGTCTCGAATTTCGTCTCCGGCCTCATCCTGCTCGCCGAGCGCCCGATCCGGGTGGGCGACACCATCGCGGTCAAGGGCGAGGAGGGCTATGTCCGCCGCATCAGCGTGCGCGCGACGGAGATCGAGACCTTCGACCGCGCCTCGGTGCTGATCCCCAACTCCGACCTCATCACCGGGTTGGTGAAGAACTTCACCCACGCCAACACGACAGGGCGCGTCATTGTCGGCGTCAACGTCGCTTATGACGCGGATGCGGACGAGATCCGCGACCTGCTGGTGGGCTGCGCCTGCGATCATCCGCAGGTGCTGCGCAGCCCGCCGCCGCGCGTCTTCCTGATGAAGTTCGCCGACAGCTACCTGCAGTTCGAGCTGCGCTGCGTGGTTGCCAATGTCGATTACGCGCTCACCGTGAAGAGCGACCTGCACTTCGCCATTCTCGAGCGGCTGAAGGCCGCGAAGATCGGCATCCCCTATACGCCCTGGGCGATCTATCGCGGCGGCAGCCTCGGCCCGCCGGATGAGGCCGAGGGCGACTGACGCTTTTCACCCATCCTGCTCTCCCTCACCCGCGAGCCTTCATGCTTCTGTCATCGCCGAAACGCCTCGCCGCGGCTCTTCTCGCCAGCCTGCTCGTCGCGGGCTGCGCGGCCGAGCCAACGACCATCCCGGTGAGCGAGACGTTCTATGCCGACATCTCCAAGGGCGGGGTTCTCGACCCGCAGGCGGCCGCCTCGCTGCTGAGCGATTATCGCCAGGCGCGCGGCCTGCCCGCCGTGACCATCGACCCGACGCTGATGGCGGTGGCCGAGCGGCAGGCCAAGGCCATGGCGAGCGCCGACCAGCTCTCGCACAATATTGGCGGGCGCGGCCTCACCGTGCGGCTGAAGGCGGCGGGCTTCACCGGGCTCTCGGCGGCGGAGAATGTCGGCGCGGGCTATCACACCCTCGCGGAAGCCTTCTCCGGCTGGCGGGATTCGCCCTCGCACAACAAGAACATGCTGCTGCCCAAGGCGACGCGGCTCGGCATCGCGGCAGTGCGCGCGCCGCGCTCCAAATACAGCGTCTACTGGGCGATGGTCATCGCGGTGCCGGACCCGCGCGCCGAGGCTCCCGCCACGCCCGCGACCCCGGCCGCCGCACCGGCGCCGGCCATCGGCACGACGACGCTCAACCTGAACGGGATGGCGCTGCCGCCGCAATAGGCGGTCAGCGGCGCAGCGTGGCCGGCGCCAGAGGGTTGTCGGTCAGCGCCTTGGCGTCGGGACGGTCCGGCGCCGGCAGGCCCATGAAGGCGTCGAACAGCCGGCGGATGACCGCCGGCTCGACATCGCGCACGATCATGACGAGACGGGTCCGCCGGTCCTCGTCCGGCCAGGCCGGAAGCTGGCTCGGCGGGTGCAGCACATGCTGCACGCCATGCAGCACGAGTGGATGCTCGGGATCCTCGGCCAGCTTCACGATGCCCTTGAGGCGCAGGAGCTTTGAGCCATGCGTGCCGCGCACCAGCTCCAGAAACATGTCGATCGCCGCCGCCGACACCGGCGCTTCGGTGGCGACGGTGAAGGCGCGGATGCGGTCGTCATGGCGGTTATGGTCATGCGCGTGCAGGCGGCTCTCGGCCTCGGCGGCGGCGATCACCTCATCGGCCAGCCAGCGCGACACGTCGGGTATCTTGCTCGCGGGATCGTAGAGGCCGGCGCCTAGCAGATTGGCCGCGCTGGCCTCGCCGCGTGCGGCGTCGAGCACCGGGGCGCCGGGCGCCAGCGCCCGTAGCCGAGCCCGCAGCGCGTTCGCGCCCGCCACCCGCTCGGGGCTGTCCAGCAGGTCCGTCTTGGTCAGCACGATCCGATCGGAAATCGCCGCCTGACGCACGGATTCAGGGTGCTCGTCCAGCGTGGACAGACCGTTCACCGCATCGACCACCGTCACCACGCCGTCGAGCCGGAAGCGCATCACCAGATAGGGATGCATCATCAGCACATGCAGGATAGGCGCGGGATCGGCGAGGCCGGTGGTCTCGATCACCACGCGGTGGAAGGGCGGGATCACGCCATTGTCCATCCGCCGCAGGAGCTGCTCGAGCCCCTCCACCAGATCGCCACGCACGGTGCAGCACAGGCAGCCGGAGGCGAGCAGCACGGTGGCATCGTCGAAATGCTGCACCAGCAGGTGATCGAGCCCGATCTCACCGAACTCGTTGATCAGCACGGCCGTGTCGGCGAGGCCGGGATCCTGCAGCAGCCGGTTGAGCAGCGTGGTCTTGCCCGCACCGAGAAAGCCGGTGAGCAGGGTGACCGGAATAGGCTCGGGCGGCTGGCGCGCGGCGTCGCTCATGTCTTCATCCTTGCCAGCCCGGGCCAGACGGCCTTGTGATGAGGGCCGGCGAGGCGGTGGCCGACTATTGCGGCGGCGGGGGAACGGTGGGGTAGGTAGTCGCCGCGGCGGGATTCGGCAATGGCGCGGCGGCCGGCTTGCTGGCCGGCTTCGCCGCGGGCTTTGCCGCCGCCGGCTTCCCGGCAGGCTTGGGCGCGGGCAGGGGGCTGGCGTCGATCACCGCCGTGGTCGGGCCGGGTTTCTTCTTGGCGGCGGGCTTGTCCTTGGCGGCGACCGGCTTCTTCTTCTCCGGCGGCGGGGGATAAGCGGCCGCCAGCGCCTCCGCGCTCGGGAAGGGGCCGACGAAAACCTCGACCGGCGGCATGGAGGGCGGCAGCTTCTGCAGGAGGCTCGCGCCCGTCACATTGTCGCCGAGGCTGCCCATGCCGGCGGCGACGAAGCTGGTGGCCGCGGGTCCGCTATCATCATCGGCTTCCGAGGCGGTGTTCTTGCGCTTGCCGCCGCACACCTGCGCGCGCATGTCGGTCGGGGTGCCGCCCTCATTGCGCAGCGAATCCACGGTCGGCGACACCGCGCCGAAGATCTTCCATGAATGCTGGAAGCCCTTCTCCAGCAGGAGAGCGGCCTGTTCCGTGCGGTCCTTGCCGGAATTGGTGCCGAGCACCACCGCGATCAGCCGCTTGTCGCCGCGATGCGCGGTGGCGACCAGATTGAAGCCGGAGGCGCAGATGAAGCCGGTCTTCATCCCGTCCGCGCCGGGGTAGCGGTCGATCAGCTTGTTGTAATTGCGGATCACCGCGTTGCCGAGCTTGATCGCCGGAATGCGGAACAGCTCCGACTGCTCGGGAAACTCGGTGAGGATGGCGCGGGTGAGGATGGCGAGATCGCGTGCCGTGGTGACCTGGTTGGGGTCCGGCAGGCCGTTCGGGTTGGCGTAATGCGTGCCGTCCATGCCGAGTTCACGGGCGCTGGCGTTCATCTCGGCGATGAAGCTGGCGTAATTGCCGCCGACGCCTTCGGCCAGCACCACCGCCATGTCGTTGGCCGACTTCACCAGCATCATCTTGAGCGCGTTGTCGACGGTGACCTGCGTGCCGACCTTGAAGCCCATCTTCGACGGCTGCTGCGCGGAGGCGGTTTCGGTAACGGTGACGAGCGTCTGCGGAGTGACGCGGCCGGCGCGGATCGCCTTCAGCGTCACATAGGCGGTCATCAGCTTGGTGACGGAGGCGGGATACCACGGCTTGGTTGCATCCTCCGCCATCAGCACCTTGCCGCTGTCGACCTCAACGACCAGCGCGGGCGTGGCCCGGGCTGCCGTGGCAAAGGCTAGCGGCGCCAGCGCGAGCGCCAGCATCAGGGGGAAGGCAAAGCCGCCAAGGCGCGCGGGGCGGGCGCGGGAGAGGGAAGAATGCGTCACGCGTCTAGGTTCCGTTTTCCAGCGTCGACCGGCGGTAGAACAACCGCTACCCGAAATTCTTGCATAAACCGTTTGCGGCGTCGGATCAAAAACGACGGACCGGCCGCGGGGAGCGTCCGATCATAAGGGCGCGAGGTCGCGCCGCTCATTTCGTCCGTTGGCCAGGGCCGGGAGGCCCTGTCTTATTCACGCAAGCTTCGCACGCGCTTGTGGCGACACAACGGCTTCACAAATGTCGTCCTAGGCTGATGCCATGAGCGATTCGATCCACCGCTTGCATGATGCCGTGGTTGCGACGCGCCGCGGGCGCCTTGTCGCCCCGCGTACCACCCGCCTGTTCGCCAAGGGGCGGCACTTCATCGCCAAGAAAGTGGCGGAGGAGGCGGTCGAGGTCTCGCTCGATGCGGTTCAGGGCGACATTGCCGGGGCGATCCGCGAAAGCGCCGATCTCATCTACAATCTGGTCGTGCTGTGGGTGGAACTGGGGATCCTCCCCGCTGATGTCTGGGCCGAGATGGACCGGCGCGAGGCGCTGCTTGGCCTCGCGGAAAAACTGCCGAAACGCTCGCCCGTCGACGGGGCGCACGCGGTAACGCTGGACCTTCTGGCCCTAAGCCTGCATGAGGGAGGCGACCTCGGCGAGGCTGCTGATCCCGGCCGGCGCGGCAATCGCCGCCGCTGACGGCGGCCTCGTCCCGCCCTTCAGGAGCCCTCATGCTGCGCCGTCTCTACCAGTGGGTGATCGACCTCGCCGAACGCCCGTCCGCGCCCTGGGCGCTCGCCGGGGTCTCCTTCGCGGAGAGTTCGTTTTTTCCGGTGCCGCCCGACGTGATGCTGGTGCCGATGTGCCTCGCGCGGCCCAAGCTCGCCTGGTTCTATGCCGGCATCTGCACCGCCGCCTCCGTGGTGGGCGGGCTGCTCGGCTATGCCATCGGGGCGCTGCTTTATGAGAGCGTCGGGCTGTTCCTGATCCAGCTCTATGGCTATGGCGACAAGGTCGAGGCGTTTACGCAGGCCTACCAGCACTATGGCCACTGGATCATCCTGATCAAGGGACTGACGCCGATCCCCTACAAGGTGGTGACCATCACCTCAGGCTTCGCGCATTACAGCCTGTTCTGGTTCGTGGTTCTCTCGGTCATCACGCGCGGCCTGCGCTTCTTCATGGTGGCCGGGCTGCTGCACTGGATGGGCCCGCGCGCGCGGCACTTCATCGAGGAGCGGCTCGGCTTCGTCACCGCGCTGCTGGCGGTGACCATCGTCGGCGGGTTCCTGATCGCGCTCTATCTGTTCTGAGGGCTCAATGCCGCCCGCTGCGGGCACCGAGGCGGGCTTCCAGCGCCACCTTGGCCAGCAGCGTGACGATGGCAAGCAGGGCGAGCAGCGAGGCCACCGCGAAGGAGGCCTGGAACTGGTACTCGTTATAGAGGATCTCGACCTGCAGCGGGATGGTGTTGGTTTCTCCGCGCACATGGCCGGACACCACGGAAACGGCGCCGAATTCGCCCATGGCGCGGGCGTTGCAGAGCAGTACGCCGTAGAGCAGCGCCCATTTGATGTTGGGCAGGGTCACGCGGCTGAACACCCGCCAGCCGCCGGCGCCGAGCGTCACCGCCGCCTCTTCCTCGGTCGTGCCCTGTTCCTGCATCAGCGGGATCAGTTCGCGGGCGACAAAGGGGAAGGTGACGAAGATCGTCGCCAGCGTGATGCCCGGCCAGGCGAAGATGATCCGCCAGCCATGATCACTCAGCCACGGCCCGAAATAGCCCTGCGCGCCGAACAGCAGCACGAAGACGAGGCCCGCGACGACCGGGGAGACGGAGAACGGCAGGTCGATCAGCGTGATCAGGAAGCTCTTGCCGGGAAACGAGAATTTCGTGATCGCCCAGGCCATGACGAGGCCCATCACCGTGTTGGCGGTGACCGACAGGGCGGTGACCATCAGCGTCAGCTCGATGGCGGCGAGGGCGTCCGGTTCGATCAGGGCGGCGCTGTAGGCCTCCCAGCCCTTGGACAGCGCCTGCGCGAAGACGTTGATCAGCGGCAGCACGATGAACAGGGCGACGAACAGCGCGGCCAGCGTCACGATGGCCCATTTGACCAGGCGCGGTTCGCTGCGGATCGGGGTCTGGCTCATGCCGCCCTCCCGCTGCGGCGCTCGGACCAGCGCTGCAAGCCATTGATGATGAACAGCAAAATGAACGAGGCGACGAGCATCGTGGCGGCGATCGTGGTGGCGTCGGCGTAGCGGAATTCCTCCAGCCGGATCACGATCAGGAGCGGCGCGATTTCCGACACGTTCGGCAGGTTGCCGGCGATGAAGATCACCGAGCCGTATTCGCCGACCGCGCGGGCGAAGGCGAGGGCGAAGCCGGTGAGCAGGGCGGGCAGGATGGAGGGCAGCACCACCCGCGTGATGGTCGTCCAGCGCCCGGCGCCGAGCGTGGCGGCGGCCTCCTCCAGCTCGTGGTCGAGGTCTTCCAGCACCGGCTGGACGGTCCGCACCACGAAGGGAAGTCCTATGAATATCAAGGCGATAAGGATGCCGAGCGGGGTGAAGGCGACCTTGATTCCGAAGGGCACGAGCAGGCTGCCGATCCAGCCATTCTCGGCATAGAGGGTGGTCAGGGCGATGCCGGCGACGGCGGTGGGGAGGGCGAAGGGGATGTCGATCAGCGCGTCCAGCACCCGGCGGCCGGGGAACTCGTAGCGCACGATCGCCCAGACGATGACCGTGCCGATGACGAGGTTGATGCTCGCCGCCACCAGCGAGAGGCCAAAGGAAATCTTCAGCGCGTTCAACGTTCTAGGCGCGGTGAGAATGGCCAGGATACGCTCGGGCGGCAGTTCCGCGGTCTTCAGGAACAGCGCCGCGAGGGGGATCAGCACCACCAGGGACAGCCAGAGCAAGGTGAGGCCCAGCGTGAGGCCGAAGCCCGGCAGCACGCTGTGCGCGCGCCGGAACCGGGCCGAAGGCGCGGCCGCCGCCGGCGAATGTGCATCCAAGGTCATGTCGCTCAAGGCTTTTTCCCGACCGTATCATCTTATGGCGAACGCCGGACCCGTGAAAGGCCCGGCGTCGATATCGGCGTGACCGATGAGTGCAGTGAGGTGGACGATCAGGCTAGTCAGGCCAGTGTGTCCAGCCGGCGCGGCCGCTCAGTTGGCGTAGATCTGGTCGAACACGCCGCCATCGGAGAAGTGGGTCTTCTGCGCCTTGCGCCAGCCGCCGAAGGCCGGGTCGTCAATGGTCACGAGGTCGACCTTGGGGAACACCTTCTCATACTGCTTGGCGATCTCGGGGTCGCGCGGGCGGTAGAAGTTCTCGGCGGCCAGCTTCTGGCCGTCCTTGGTGTAGAGGAACTTCAGATAGGCCTCGGCGACGGCGCGGGTGCCCTTCTTGTCGACCACCTTGTCGACCACCGCGACCGGCGGCTCGGCGAGGATGGAGAGGGTGGGGACGACGATGTCGAACTTGTCGTCGCCGAATTCCTTCTTGGACAGGAACGCCTCGTTCTCCCAGGCGAGCAGCACGTCGCCGACGCCGCGCTCGGTGAAGGTGACGGTGGAGCCGCGCGCGCCGGTGTCGAGCACGGGCACGTTCTTGTAGAGGTTCTGCACGAACTGCTTGGCCTTGTCCTCGGAGCCGTAGGTCTTCAGCGCCCAGGCCCAGGCGGCGAGGTAGTTCCAGCGCGCCCCGCCCGAGGTCTTCGGGTTCGGGGTGATGACCTTCACGTCGGACTTGATGAGGTCGCCCCAGTCCTTGATGCCCTTCGGGTTGCCCTTGCGCACGAGGAACACGATGGTCGAGGTGTAGGGCGAGGAGTTGTCCGGCAGGCGCTTCTGCCAGTCCTGCGCCAGGAAGCCCTTGTCGGCGATGGCGTCGATGTCATAGGCGAGCGCCAGCGTCACCACATCGGCCTCGAGCCCGTCGATCACCGAGCGCGCCTGCTTGCCGGAGCCGCCATGCGAGGCCTTGATCTCGAGGGTCTTGCCGGTCTCGGCCTTGTACTTGTCGGCGAAGATCTTGTTGTACTGCTGGTACAGCTCGCGCGTCGGGTCATAGGACACGTTGAGCAGCGTCACATCCGCCGCGCGGGCGGCGAGCGGGGCAACCAGCGGTGCAGCGAAGGCCGCGATCAGGGCGGCCGCGGCCACCGACTTGAAACGGAACGTCATGGACTTTCTCCCCCGGCGCCTGGGCGCCTGCGATACGTTGGGCGGAGATTTCCACGGCGCCGGAGCGTGGTCAATATAAAAACTACATAGGATATAGAAATTAAATTTATGTACGCGGCTGGTGTGTGAAAATGCTGCGTCGCAGCCGGCTGACGCAGGGGCGGTGCGGCCTTGTCTCCGCGTCAAATGAGACGCCTTTGGCGGAGTCCTGCGCTGGATCCCGGCTCGGCGCTCCGGCTTCGCCGTCGCTGGGCCGGGACACGGTTGCCCGTGGGCGGCCCGCGCCGTACCGCATGCTGTCATCCCCGCCGCCCACGTTCCCCGGACAAGCGGCGCGACGCGCAGCGCTGATCCGGGGCCCAGGAGAGACCCGCGAAGCGCTTTCGTTTGTCGTGTGACGTGAGGAGCCACCCGTCCCCTTTGTCACGCCGTCATGCCCGGCCTTGGGCCGGGCATCCATGACGTGGCCGGTCGACTGCGGAACCGAAGTCGTGGATGGCCGGGCCAAGCCCGGCCATGACGGTGCTCCGGTGGAGGAGGCCGCCCAAGTGACGGTCGTCATGCTGAGGTGGCGCTCTTGCCCGGCCCGTGCCAGCCGATACGCCGTCATCCCCGGGCTTGACCCGGGGATCCACGACTTTCCTGAGTGTGCGTGCCCCAAGTCGTGGATGGCCGGGTTGATCCCCGGATCAAGTCCGGGGACGGCCATGACGGCGTGAGGGTGGGAGGCGCTCGGCGCTACGGCTTGCCCGTCGCGGGGCCGGGACACGGTCGCGCGGTTCAGCTCTCGACGGTGTTCAGCAGCGTGTGGATGCCGCATTCGGTCTTGGCGCGGCCGGCCCAGCGGCCGGCGCGGCCTTCTTCCGCGCTCGCCCGGCTGGTGCAGGGCATGCAGCCGACGGAGGCGAAGCCCTTGGCGACCAGCGGATGCGCCGGCAGGTTGAAGCGCGCATGGGCGGCTTCCACATCGGCGCGGTCGAGATTGGCCAGCGGGTTGAACTTCAGCCGGGCGCCGTCGCGTTCCACCACGGGGATGGAGGCGCGCAGGCCACCCTGATAGCGCTTGCGCCCGTTCAGCCAGCCGTCGAAACCTTTCAGCGCGCGGGCGAGCGGCTCGACCTTGCGGATGCGGCAGCAGGCATCGGGGTCGGAAAACCACAGGTCGCGCTCGGCGTCCATTTCCGCCAGCCGCGCGGCATCCGGCAGCAGGGTGCGCACATCCGTGAGGCCGAGCTGGCGGGTGAGCGTGTCGCGATAGGCCAGCGTTTCCTCGAACAGCCAGCCGGTGTCGAGAAACACCACCGGGATAGACGGGTCGACCTCGGCCATGAAGGCGAGCAGCACCGCCGATTCCGTGCCGAAGGAGGAGACCAGCGCCAGCTTGCCCGGCCCGACCGTGCGCGCGGCCTCACCAATGATCTCGGCCGGCGTGGCGGCTTCCAGCGCGTGATTCAGCGCCGCCAGCCGCGCCTCGATCGCGTCGGGCGGCAGGCTGACGAAGAGGCTGTCATCGCTGCGCTGGGCGAGGCTCATTTCGGCACTCCCGCGGGGACGCCGGACACGGTGCGGCCGAGGCGCTGGCGCAGAAGACTCGGGCGCTCGTCGGGGGTCGCGGGCTGGTAGAACACGGTGTAGCGGTGCACCGCTTCATCGAAGGCATCGGCATCGGCCGGCTTCACCGCATCGACCTGATCGAAGCCCGAGCGCTCCATCAGCAGGAACTGGTCGCGCAGCACCTGGCCGATGGCGCGCAGCGGCCCGGTCCAGCCGAGCCGCTCGCGCAGCAGCCGCGCCTGGCTGTAGGCGCGCCCGTCGCGGAAGGTCGGGAAGTTGAGCGCGATCAGCGAGAGCTGGTCGAGATAGGGGGCGATATCGGCGATGGGCCGGTTGTTCGGCCAGATGATGCCGACAGGAGCCTGACGACCCTTGAGCGCGGCGGCCTCCTTCAGGAAGCGGTCGGCGCCGATGAGCACGGGCACGCCCTCGGGCAGCGCGTCCTCGTCGGCCACGCGCAGGAAGCGATCCTCGATGATCTGTCCATTCTCAATGAGCGGCATAGACGCGCTCCTTGAAGGGCTCGACGCCGAGGCGGGCGACGGTGTCGATGAAAAGCTCCTGCGGGCCCGCTCTCAGTTCTAGATAGGTCTCCACCACGTCTTCGATAAGGCCCGGGACCTGCTCATAGGACACGGCTGGTCCGAGCAGGGTGCCGAGCTGGGCCTTTTCGTCGGCGCGCCCACCCAGCGTGATCTGGTAGAATTCCTGGCCGTTCTTCTCGACGCCGAGAATGCCGATATGGCCGACATGGTGATGGCCGCACGCATTGATGCAGCCGGAGATGTTGATGTGCAGCCGGCCGATGCCGCGCGAGCGGTCGAGGTCGGAGAAGCGCTTGGCGATTTCCTGCGCCACCGGAATGGCGCGGGCATTGGCCAGCGAGCAATAATCAAGGCCCGGGCAGGCGATGATGTCGCTCACATGGTTGACGTTCGGCGTGGCAAGGCCCGCCGCGTCAAGCGCCGCCCACAGCGCCGGCAGATCCTTCTGCGCGACATTGGGCAGGCAGAGATTCTGCTCATGGCCGACGCGGATCTCGCCGAAGGCGTAGCGGTCGGCAAGGTCGGCGACGACATCCATCTGGTCGGCCGTGGCGTCCCCGGGAGGCGCGCCGACGGGTTTGAGCGAGATGGTGACGATGGCGTGGCCGGGCACCTTGTGGGTGTGCACCGAATTGGCGTGCCAGGTGGCGAAGCGCGCATCCTTCAGCGCCTCGGCCAGCTCCGGCGGGTTGTCGGCCAGCGTGGCGAAGTCCGGGTAGAGGAAGCGGCCGCGGATCTCGGCGATCATCTCGTCGGTCATCTTGAGGGCGCCCTCGCGGATCGCCTCCCATTCGGCCTCGACGGCCTTGGAGAATTCCTCCGCGCCGATCTCGTGGACGAGGATCTTGATGCGCGCCTTGTAGATGTTGTCGCGGCGCCCGTACTGATTGTACACGCGCATGATCGCTTCAATGTAGCTCAGCAGGTCGCGCGCCGGCAGGAAGGGGCGCACCAGCTTGCCGACGAAAGGCGTGCGGCCGAGACCGCCGCCGACCAGCACCTCGAAGCCGAGCTCGCCCGCCTCGTTGCGGTGGAGGCGCAGGCCGACATCATGCACCTTGATGGCGGCACGGTCCTGCGGGGCGGCGGTGATGGCGATCTTGAACTTGCGCGGCAGGTAGGTGAATTCGGGGTGCAGCGTCGAGTACTGGCGCAGGATCTCCGCCCAGATGCGCGGGTCATCATACTCGCCGGGCGTGGCGCCGGCCCACTGGTCGGTGGTGACGTTGCGGATGCAGTTGCCCGAGGTCTGGATGCCGTGGACGCCGACCTCGGCCAGCGCGGCCATCGCCTCCGGCAGTTCCTCCAGCTTGATCCAGTTGAACTGGATGTTCTGCCGCGTGGTGAAATGGCCATAGCCGCGATCATAGCGGCGGGCGACATGGGCCATGCGGCGGAGCTGGTGGGAATTCAGCGTGCCATAGGGAATGGCGATGCGCAGCATATAGGCGTGCAGCTGCAGATAGACGCCGTTCATCAGCCGCAGCGGCTTGAACTCGTCCTCGCTCAGCGCGCCGGACAGGCGCCGGCCGACCTGGTCGCGGAATTCCGCGACGCGTTCGGCCAGGAAGGCGCGGTCGAATTCGTCATAGACATACATGGTCGGCTTCGCCTTGTGCGTCGTGCAGATAAGCGTGCGGTCACGCTGGCTGGTAAATCAGTGCGGCAGCTCGAAAGTGGGGCCGGCGACGCGGATGCGTTCGCGCAGGTTCCCCGGCTGGACCGAGCCATCCTCGCCAAGCAGGACCGGGGCCACATAGGCGCCGACCGCCTCGATATCGCGCTGCTGCGCGGCGGCGAGCAGGGCGATGGCGGCGTCAGACGTCGTCACGATCGCGGCGTCGGCAAGGTCCGCCGACCAGCCGCCATCGGCCGTGCGCCACACCACAGCCCCGTCCGTCAGCCGGTTTGCCGTCACCGTGACGGGGCCGTTGACCTTCAGTTTCTGCTGCTGCGGCGCCGCCATGAGCTTCCAATTTCCTGTTGACGGATGGGTTGGGTCTGCATAACACCAATTTAGAACGTGCAAAAGAATTAAATGCACGAAAATGACGTGTAATTAGTTTCCGTTCGGGACGGGAACATAAACAGAGTGCTCACCATGTCCACCGCCGACGACCGGCTCGACGAGCTCGAGGCTCAGAGTATCTACATCTTCCGGGAGGCTTTTGCGCGCATGAAGCGCATGGCGCTGCTGTGGTCGCTCGGCAAGGATTCCAACGTGATGATCTGGCTGGCGCGCAAGGCCTTTCTCGGCCATGTGCCGTTCCCGGTCATGCATGTCGATACCGGCAAGAAGTTCAAGGAAATGTACGATTTCCGCGACCATTATGCCGGGGAGTGGGGCCTCGATTTGCGTGTCGAGCCGTGCCCGCCGCTGGAGCAGATGGACCCGACCCTGCCGCCGGCCACCCGCTCGGCCGCGCGCAAGACGGAAGGCCTGAAGCTCGCGCTGGAGAAGTTCGGCTTCGACGCCGTGGTCGCCGGCATCCGTCGCGACGAGGAGGCGACCCGCGCCAAGGAGCGCGTCTTCTCCCCGCGCGGGCTGGAAGGCGACTGGAACGTGCGCGAGCAGCCCCCGGAGTTCTGGGATCATTTCAACGCCACGCTGCCGGCCGGCGCTCACTTGCGCGTCCACCCGATCCTGCATTGGACCGAGCTCGACATCTGGGCCTACACCAAGCGCGAGAACATTCCCGTCATCCCGCTGTACTTCTCGAAGGACGGCAAGCGCTACCGCTCGCTCGGCGACCAGGATATCACCTTCCCGGTCGCCTCGCCGGCGGCGACGATCGATGAGATCCTGATCGAGCTTGCCACCACCAAGGTGCCCGAGCGTTCCGGCCGGGCGATGGACCATGAGTCCGAAGATTCCTTCGAGCGACTGCGCGTCGCCGGCTATCTGTGAGGTCGGACGCCATGTCTGCTGTGACCAATTTCACCACGCCCGCGCCCGTCGCCGCCGCTGACCGCCAGCTCGTGCGCATCGTCATCGTCGGCCATGTCGATCACGGCAAGTCCACGCTGATCGGCCGCCTGCTGCACGAGACCGGCGGCATCCCCAGCCAGAAGCTGGAGCAGCTCAAGGAAATCTCCGCCCGGCGCGGCATGCCCTTCGAATGGTCCTTCCTGCTCGACAGCCTGCAGGCCGAGCGCGATCAGGGCATCACCATCGACACCAGCCAGATCCGCTTCCAGACCCCCTCGCGCGATATCATCCTGATCGACGCGCCGGGCCATGCGGAATTCCTGCGCAACATGATCACCGGCGCGGCGCAGGCCGATGCCGCCTTCCTGCTGATCGACGCCGCCGAGGGCGTGCGCGACCAGACGCGGCGGCACGGCTATCTGCTGCACCTGCTCGGCGTGAAGCAGGTCGCCGTGGTCGTGAACAAGATGGACCGCGTCGATTTCTCCGAGACGGTGTTCCGCTCGATCGAGACCGAGATCAGCGCCTATCTCGCCGGCCTCGGCGTGCGGGCGAGCGCGGTGATCCCGATTTCCGCCCGCGAGGGCGACGGCGTTTCCGCCCATGGCACGCGCACGCCCTGGTATGACGGCCCGACCGTGCTTCAGGCGCTGGACCGGTTCGAGCCGGCGCGGGCGGCGGGCGACCTTGCTCTGCGCATGCCCGTGCAGGCGGTCTACAAGTTCGACGACCGGCGCATCGTCGCCGGCCGCCTCGAGACCGGCAGCCTCAAGGTCGGCGACGAGGTGGTGTTCCAGCCTTCCGGCAAGAGCGCGGTGATCAAGACCATCGAGAGCTGGCCGGTGCCGCCCGCCGGGCGGGAGCTGACGGCGCTGGCTGCCGGCGCCCCGGCCGCGCTGACGCTCGACCGCGAGATCTTTGTCGAGCGCGGCGAGATCCTCTCCACCCCCGCCGCCCGCCCGCACGCCACGCGCCGCCTGCGCGTGCGGCTGTTCTGGCTGGCCGAGGAGGCGCTGGAGGTCGGCACGCCGCTGATCGTGCGTCTCGCCACCTCCGAGGCGCGCGCCACCGTCGCGGCGGTGCATGAGGTGGTCGATCCCGGCCATCTCTCGACCTTCGAATCCAAGCGCATCGGCCGCAACCAGGTGGGCGAAGTCGAGTTCGCGCTGTCGCGCCCCATCGCCGCCGATCCGCACGGGCTCAACCCGCGCACCGGCCGCGTGGCGCTGGAGCTTGGCGGGCGCATCGCCGGCGGCGGCCTCATCATTTCCGTGCTCGGCGCGGAAAGCGTGGCGGCGCCAGTCGTCCGCAACATCACCCCGGTCGCCTCGGCGGTGACGCAGGACGAGCGGATCGCCCGCTTCGGCCATGGTGGCGCGGTGGTCTGGCTCACCGGCCTGTCGGGCTCGGGCAAGTCCACCATCGCCCGCGCGCTGGAGCGGCGCCTTTTCGACCGGGGCGGGCTGGTCACCCTGCTCGATGGCGACACGCTGCGCGCCGGGCTGAACAGCGATCTCGGCTTCTCCGAGGGCGAGCGGGCCGAGAATAATCGCCGCCTCGGTGAGGTGGCGAGCCTGCTCAAGGGCCTCGGCCATGTCGTGCTGGTCGCCGCCGTCTCGCCCTCCGCCGCGGCGCGGGCGCGGGTGCGCGAGATCGTCGGGCCGGGTTTCTATGAAGTGCACGTCTCCGCCCCGCTCGATGTCTGCGAGGCGCGCGACCCCAAGGGCCTCTATGCCAAGGCGCGGGCCGGCGAGATCCGCGGCTTCACCGGCGTCGACGCACCCTATGAGGCCCCCGAGGCGCCCGAGCTGGTCATCGAGACCGACAAGCTCGACCAGAGCGCCGCGGCGGCCCGCATCGAGGCGCTGCTGGCGGTGACCGGCGTGTTCCGTCACGCCGAACCCGTCGCCGACGACGCGGGTATCTGAGGCGGGGGGCGACCGTCGGGGCTTGAGGGTGCGGCGCTCACGCGACTGGTTGCCTCGTATCGGTGTCTCCCGGCTCTCTCGCCATCCCCCCAGAACACCGTCATGGCCGGGCTTGACCCGGCCATCCACGTCTTGCCACCCGCGCACTGGTCGACGTCGTGGATGCCAGGCCCAGGGCCGGGCATGACGGCGTGAGGGATGGGGCCGCCATGCGATAGGCCCCCACCGTTGCCTTAGGCCCAGATGGCGATCGGCAGCCCCAGCGCGTCGCGTTCCGGCGGGGCGGGGAAGCTTACCGCCTCGCCGCGCGCGAGCCGGTGGGCGGTCCAGGCGGCGGCCGCGGCGTCGATGAGGTCGTCGGCGCCGACACTGAGGGCGCGGGCATGGGCGGCGCTGAGCAGGGCCGGGGGAAAGCCCGCCGCCTCCAGCAGGGTGCGGCGGAGCGCGAGGCCCGGCGCGTGCGGGGCATTCTTCACTTTCTTCGGCACATCGAGCGGCGCGCCGTTCAGCATCCGGAAGCTCACCTCCGGGTGGCACTCATAAAGGCGGGTCTGAAGCGCGGGCCGCGCGCGCAGCAGCGTGTCGATCTCGATGATCTTCGGGAAGATGTGAAAGGCCTGCTTGGCGACTGCCTTGGGCGGGGTCGAGGTCGCCCGCGCCACGTCGCAGGCATGGCGGTAGCGCGCCTCCTCCGCGACCGCCGGGTCGACGCTGGCATAGACTGCCGCGCGCGCGGGCATGGAGAAGACGCTGGACTGCCGCCCGCCGAGCAGCGGGCGTACCAGCCGCTCCGGCGCCCGGCCCTTCGCCTCCACCCTCTCCGGCAGGCCGATCGGCATGTCGATGGCGATAATGTCCGGGGGGGAGGGCGCGTCGATGAGGTCGGTGAGCGCCGTGAGCCGGCGGGCGCTCATCGCCCCGTCCGGCGCGACGATCACCGCCACCCAGCCGCCCCGGCAGCCATCCACCCCCGCGACGCGCATCGGTGTTTGCGCCACTCTTCTGCCCCCTCAGATGATGTTCAGCTCCGCATGGGGCCGTCCGGCGGCGATGCGCTCATAGCCGAACACGTCGAGATCGAGCGAGACGGAGCGGCCTTGCGTTATCCATTCGGCGATGGCGCGCCCGGCGGCGGGGGCCTGCTGCAGGCCGTGGCCGGAGAAGCCGTTCATGAAGTAGAAGTTCGCCACCTGCGGGTGCGGGCCGATGACCGCGTTGTGGTCGAGCAGGTTCATCTCGTAATGCCCGGCCCAGGCGCGCACGAGCTTGAGCTCCTCCATGGCCGGGATGCGGTGGGCGAGCGCCGGCCAGATGGTCTCCTCGAAGACCGACCAGTCGACCTCGAAATCATCGCCGGCGTCGGGATCCTCCACCGGCGGGGCGCCGCAGATCTGATAGGCGCCTTCCGGGCGGATATAGAAGCCGGAGGGATCGACCAGCAGCGGCAGCTTCGGCAGCTCGGTCCGGCAATGCACGACGAAGACGCAGCGCTTCTTGCCGATCACCGGCAGCACGATGCCGGCCATGGCGGCGACCCGGCCGGCCCAGGGACCCGCGGCATTGACCAGCGCGCCACAGGCGAGGCGCCGCCCGTCGGTCAGCGTGACCCCGGCGATGCGGTCGCCCGCGCGCTCGATAGCGGCGACCTCGGCGGTGATGAAGTGCGCGCCCTGCGCCTTGGCCGCCGTGCGCAGGCAGGCGAGCAGCGCATGGGCGTCGAACCAGCCCTCGCCCGAGACGCCATAGGCGCCGGCGGCGATGTCCTCGACATTGAGCCAGGGGAAGGTGGCCGCAAGCTGCGCAGGGTCCATCAGCGCGATGTCGGCGCCCTCGGCCTGCTGCAGGCGGTGGTTCGCTTCAAGAATGGGCCGCCCGGTCTCGCTGGCGAGGATGAGATAGCCGCCCTCATGCCAGGCAAGATCGGTGTCCGGCCCGAAGCGCTCCTTGGCGCCGCGCAGGAACTCCAGCCCGAAGAGCGACATGCGG